>JBCCGI010000037.1:0-76953 GCA_039029355.1 Planctomycetota bacterium | reverse complement strand
GGCGCCCTGGTCGTCGTCGTCCTCGGTCGCGTCGACGCCGAAGGCGCCGACCACCATCAGCCCGCCGTCGAGGGCGACCGAGACGCCGAAGTGCTCGTCGGATTCCTCGGGGTCCTTGTCGATCGTCTGCGCGTGGTTCCACGCGCCGCCGAGGTCGCGGACGAAGAGGAAGACCTCGCCCGCCTCGATCTGGAAGTCGACGATGCGCTCGTGCGCGCCGACGGCGATCAGGTCGCCGCTCACCGCGACGGTCTGGCCGAACTTGCCGCCGATCGAGCCGCCGGGGGGCACCATCACGTCCTGCTCGACCCACGAGCCGTCGGGCTGGCGCACGAACGCGTAGACCGCGCCGGTGAGGGCGGTGACCGGGTTGAGCCACGACCCGAGGACGGCCGTGTCTCCGTCGATGTCGACCGACCAGCCGAGCTGGTCGCCGGCGTCGGCGTCGCTGGCGACGAGCTTGTCGGCCTCGATCCAGGCGCCGCCGGGCTGGCGCTCGAACACGTAGCCCGATCCGGAGGCCCCGCCCCCGTCGTCGTCCAGCGTCGCGCCGACGACCACGCGGCCGCCGTCGACCGCGACCGACCAGCCGAAGTCGTCGTTGCTGCTCGCGTCCGACGGGATGAGCAGGGCGACCTCGCTCCAGGACCCGTCGCCCTGGCGCTCGAAGACGTAGGCGTGGCCGGTGAAGGTCAGCCCGAAGCCGGCGTCGGGCGCGCCCACGACCGCCACGTCGCCGTCGATGTCGACCGCGTGCCCGAAGTCCGCGCCGGGATTGGGGGCGCTCGCGGTCAGCTTGGCCGCCTCTTGCCACGTGCCGTCGGGCTGCTGCTCGAAGATGTAGGCGGAGCCCGAGTTGGATCCCCCGTCGTCGTCGCCGCGGGCGCCGACGATCGCGCGGCCGGCGGTGATCCCGACGTCGCTGCCGAGGAAGTCCTGCACGGCGATGTCGGACGACTGGAGCTTCGCGACCTGGGCCCACGCGCCGCCCCACTCGTAGACGTAGGCGGCGCCGGCGAGGACGCCGGCTCCGCCGTGGATCTCGGCGCCGACGATCGCCTGGGTGCCGCTGCAGTCGACCACCAGGCCGAACTGGTCGTCGTCGCCGGAGTCGGACCCCTGGAAGAAGCCCATCGGGATGGTCTGTGCGTAGCTGGAGGCGGCCAGGAGGGGGGCCGCGAGGAGCGTGAGGGAGCGGTGCATGGGATTCGGGAGGGTTGCGGAGGGGGAGAGCGTGGGCCGCACGCGCGGCCGGCCCTCCCCGCGTGCCCGCCGAGTCTCCGATGACCGCGCAATCCGATTTTCTGACCCGGGGGCCGGCTAGGGCGTGAGCCGCGCCTCCCAACGCGCCAGCGCGGCGTCGTCGCCGACCCCGGTCGCTGCCCGGACCCCTGCGCGCGCCACGGCCTGGGGCACCTCCGCGACCGGCTCGCGCCCGTCGAGCGCGCGCGGCCACAGGGCCTCCAGCTCGGCCAGGCCGCGCTCGGTCTCGCCGGCGGAGCACACCGCCTCCGCCGCCCAGGCCTCGCCGATCAGGGCGCGGCCCGGATCGCCGTGGAACTCACGCAGCAGGCGTGCGGACAGCCGGTAGGCCTCCTCGGACTCCCGAAAGCGCCCCAGGTACGAGCAGAGGAAGCCGCCGAGCTCGACGGCGATCCCGTACTCTTCGTCCGACTCTCCCATCGCGCCGAGGAGCATGTCGCGCGCCTCCGCGCAGAGCGGCTCAGCGCGTGTGTAGTCGCCCAGCTCGTACAGCGCGGTGGCGAACCCCAGCAGGATGCTGCCGAGCACCGAGTGCTCGCCGACGGTGGCGCGCAGGGCGCGGACCGAGTCTTCGTACAGCTCGAGTGCCTCGTCCTGCCGGCCCGCGCGCCAGAGCAGGAACGCGAGGTTGCCGGTCGCGGCTCCCGCCAGCGCGGACTCCTCGCCGTACTGGGACCGGAAGAGCCCGATCGCGCGCCGGTACGCCGCCTCGGCGCCGTCGACGTCGTCCATGGCCCGCAGGCTCACCGCCAGGTTGTTGGTGGCGACCGCCAGCTCATAGGCGCCGTCCGGCATGCGCGCGAACCAGTCGACGGCCGCGGCGCTCTTCCGGCGCGCCTCGTCGAAGCGCTCGGACTCCAAGAGCGCCCAGCCGAGGTCGGTGCGGAGCCGCGCGACCTCGATGTGGTCTTCGCCGTGCAGGTCGAGCATGAGCGCGAGGGTCGCCTCCATTTCGGGCACGGCCTCGTCGAGGCGATCGAGCCAGCCGAGCATGGTGGCGCGCAGCCTGCGGGCGCGCGCCACGTCGGCGTGCTCTTCGCCGTGGAGCTCGCGGAGGAGGGCGAGTGCCTCCTCGTAGTGAACGAGCGCGTCCCCGTAGCGCCCGAGGGCGCTGTACGTCGAGCCGATGGAGATGCGCGTTTCGGCCTCGAGGCCGGGCCGGCCGGGGAACGCGCTGGCGATGGTCTCGCCGGCGTTGTCGAGCATCTCCCCGACGGTGACGTCGCGCTTGGCGCGGCCGAACCCGCGCAGCGGGCTCGGCGACTCGATCATCCGTGCCAGGTAGGCGTTGAGCGCCAGCGCGCGGTCGGCGGTGTCCTCGGCCAGGGCCTTGGAGACGGCGAGCTTCTCCTCGCGGTCGGTCGCGCGCAGCCAGCCGATGGTCGTGCCGGCGGTGCCCGCGATCAGCGCGAATACCGCGAGCGTCAACGCGGCCGCCAGGCGACGGTTTCTGCGCGCCCAGCGCGCGAGCCGCTCGGAGACGCGCTCGGGCCGCGCCGCGATCGGGCGGCCGCTCCGGAAGGCCGCGAGGTCGTCGGCGAGCGCCAGCGCGGAGGCGTAGCGCCGCTCGCGCTCGGGGGCGATCGCCGTGCGCAGGATGAGCTCGAGGTCGCGCGGGAGGCCGTCCGCGAGGGCCGCGCGCCCCGCGACGATGTTGCGGTAGAGCCCGGCGCGCGTCGGCGCGTCGAAGACCGGGCTCCCGCCTACGGCCTCGCCCAGCGTGACGCCCAGCCCCCAGACGTCGGTCCGCGGGTCGGCGGCGCCGAGCTCGGGCTCGACCTGCTCGGGCGCCATGTAGGCCGGCGTGCCGAACACGTCTCCGGTGCGGGTCAGCGTCGCCGCGTCGCCCTCGAGCTCGCGTGCGAGACCGAAGTCGAGGACGACCACGCCTCCGGCGCTGCTCAGCATGAGGTTGGCCGGCTTGACGTCGCGGTGGACGATGCGCTCCTCGTGCGCCACGTGCAGCGCGCGCGCGGCCTGCTCGATCAGCTCCGCGGCCTCGCGTGGGGCGAGAGCGCCCTTCGCGATTCGCTCGGCGAGCGTCTCGCCCTCGACGTAACGGAGCGCGACGTACGGGATCCCGTGCTCCTCGTCCGACTCATAGACCGTGCACAGGCCGGGGTGGTCGAGCCGCGCGGCGATCGCCGCCTCGCGGTGGAAGCGCTCGCGCCCGGCGGGCGACCAGGTCGCGTGGGCGACCAGGAGCTTGAGCGCGACCGGCCGCGCGAGGCGCGTGTCGCGCGCTAGGAAGACCGCTCCCTGCCCGCCGCGGCCGAGCTCGCGCTCCAGCACGTAGCGCCCGATCGACGCGCCCACGGCGTCGAGCCGCCGGGGCGGGGCCGCCGCGCCCTTGCGGCTCATCCGCTCGACCTCGTTCCGAACGCGCTCCGCGATCTCCGGATGCCGACGCTCGTACTCCGAGGGGCTGCGCAGCTGGTCGCGCTGTGCGTCGGAAAGGTATTCCTGCAGGAAGCGGTTGAGCGCCGCGGCCTCCGTGCCGTCCTCGGGGTGCATGGTTACTCTTAATCGTATGGCATCCCGAACCGACCTGACCACGATCCACGTGCGACGCGCCATCGCGGGCGACGTGGCCGGAACCGATTGGGTCGTGGCTCGGTTCACGCCGCTGCTCCTGGCGCAGGCGCGGTATCGAATGGGCCAGTTGAAGGGGCTCTACGAGCCGGACGATGTCGTCGCGGACGTGTGGACGGCAGTGCTGCCCAAGCTGTCCGAGGTGCCGCTGCCCGGCGACCGCGCGACGCCGGTCTTCGTGCGCTACCTGTCGACCGCGCTGCTCTACGAGGTGAACAACCTGCTGCGCAAGCAGGTGGCGGCGACGGTGCACGGCGAGGACACGCGGCTGCCCGATCCGGTGGTCGCAACGCCGGACCGTGCGCCCGGCCCCGTCTCGCGCGTGGTCGATGCGGAGACCCGCGGGCAGGTCCTGGCGGCGATCGAGGCGCTCGAGGAGAGCGACCGCGAGATCCTGATTCTGCGCGGCATCGAGCAGGTCGAGAACGCACGCGCCGCCGAGCAGCTTGGCCTCGAGCCCAACACCGCCGCGCAGCGGTATCGCAGGGCTCTGCAGCGGCTGCGCGAGCGGCTGCCGGGCTCGGTCTTCGACGATCTCGACGCCGCCTAGAGCGCGTGCCGAGGGGGGGGCGCCGCCCTCCACCCGGCCCTTGGCCGACGCGGTGGGGCGACTATTTCTTCAGGGGCTGGGGGCGAGTCGCGTCTCCCTCCACAGCCCCGGCGCGGGGCCTTGCACGATCCCTCCGGATTCAGAAACAGCCGCATCCCATGAAGAACGCAGCCCTCCTCCGCCTCTCCCAGACCTCGCTCCTGACCCTCGGCCTAGCCGCCTCCGCCAGCGCACAGGGCGAGGCCTTTGCGCTCTACGGCACCGGCGGCGGAGGTTCGAGCGCGGGCGACTTCCTGGAGCTCGACTCGACCGACTTCGCCCCGAACGAGCTCATCGAGACCACCTACGGCCGGATGACCGGGCTGGCTTTCGCCGCGGACGGGCGTGTCTGGGCGAGCGTTCGCTTTCCCTTCAACAACCTCCTGGAGCTCGATCTGGCGACCGGCCAGGTGGTCGGCACGGTGCCGCTCAAGTTCGTGGGGACGAACCCGTGGGTCTCCGACCTCGCGATCCAGCCCGGGACCGGGACCATGTTCGGCATCGGGGCGTCTGACTTCACCGAGAGAGGTACGCTCCACACCGTGGACACCGCCAGCGGGTTCCTGACCGAGATCGGCTCGACCGGTACCGGCTCGCAGGGCGGTCTGGCCTTCGCGGCCGATGGAACGCTCTACATGACGCCGACCACGTCGCCCTTTTCGCTCCACACCTTGGATCCCGCGACGGGAGCGGTCCTCAGCTCGGTCTTGCTCGCCGCGCAGGTCGCCGTCGACGGGCTTGCCGTGGACCCGACGAGCGGTGCGCTGCTCGGCTGCACCCGGATGGGCCAGATCCTCGAGATCGAGCCCGCGACCGGGGCCACGACGGTGCTCTCCGACCTCGGCCCGAACGTGAGCGCGCTTGCCTTCGGGCCGGTCGGCGCCAAGGAGAAGGTCCGCAACAGCGAGCTCGGTGAGCCGAACCTGGCGCAGCTTCTGCCCGGCGTGACCTCCGGTCCCGTGATCGGCGAGGTGTGGGATCCGGTGCTTGTCGCGAGCCCCGGCACGACCTCGCTGATCGACGTGCTGATCACGGCTCTCGGGCCGGCGGATCTGCCGTTCCTGCCCGGTCCGAACGGCGTGCTGCTGTGCAACATCTTCTCGGGCCCGGGCATCGCCGACACGAACTTCAGCACGCCGGTCGGCGGCGTGCAGCAGCCCTTCGCGATCCCGTTCCCGGACCAGGCGTCGCTGGTCGGGATCACGCTGTGCACCCAGGGCGGGTACGCCGACGGGACGACGCCGGGGCTGATTCACCTGACGAACGCGCTCGACATCACGATCGGCGCCTTCTAGGGAGCCGAGCGGATCCGCCGGCGGAGCGTCCCGATGCGAGGGCGCTCCGCCTCTTTTCGTTTGCGGCTGCCCCCGCGGTCCGCCCCCGCGCCGCGGCTCTCGGGGCCCGCCCGGTTTTCCTTTTCATGCCCGGCGGCGAAGCGGCGTCTGCATCTACAGCCCCCGACGCGGGACCTTGCACCTCTCTCCGCCCTCAAACGAAACCCGAAGCCATGAAGCACGCAGCCATCTCACGCATCGCCCTCGCCTCGACCTTCACCCTGGGCCTCGCCGTCTCGGTGAACGCCCAGGTCTCCACGCTCTTCGGCGGCGGCGTGGCGGGCACGGGGGAGGGCAACCTCCACGTGCTCGATCAGGCCGACTACTCGCTGACCGAGCTGGCCGACACCGGCTACACCCGCCTGAGCGGCCTCGCCGTCACGCCGGACGGGCGGATGTGGGGCAGCACGCACCTCCCGAGCAACGACCTTCTGGAGCTCGACCCCGAGACCGGCAACGTGCTCAGCACGGTGAAGCTCGAGATCGATGGGGACAGTCCGTGGGTCTCGGACCTCGCCGTCCAGCCCGGCACCGGGACGATCTTCGCCCTCGGCCGGGTGAACTTCGAGAAGATCGCGGTGCTCTACACCGTCGATCCGGCGACCGGGATCATGACCGAGATCGGCGAGACCGGCGAATCCCGGCAGGGCGGCCTGGCGTTCGCCGCGGACGGCACGCTCTACATGAGCGCGGTGTCGTTCAGCGCGCCGCTGCACACCCTGAACCCCGCGACGGCGGAGATCCTGAGCACCGTGACCATCGGCGCCCTCACCGGCATCCACGGGCTGGCCTTTGACCCGCTGACCGACGAGCTGTTCGGATCCAACCCCGGCGGCAAGCTCTTCTCGATCGATCCGACGACCGGCGCCAGCACGCTGGCCGGCGACCTGAACCGCGTCATGAGCGGGATCACGTTCCGGCTCACCTCCGCCAAGGAGGAGGTCCGCAACAGCGCGCTCGGCGCGCCGAACCAGGCGCAGCTGCTTCCGGGAGCGAGCTCGGGGCCGGTGATCGGCTCGGTGTGGGATCCGCGGATCGTCGCGAGCCCCGGCACGACGTCGCTGATCGACGTGATGATCACGGCCTTCGGCCCGGCCGACCTGCCGCTCCTGCCGGGCCCGAACGGCGTCGTGCTCTGCAACATCCTCACCGGACCCGGCATCGTCGACACGAACTTCAGCACCCCGGTCGGCGGCGTGCAGCAGCCCTTCGCGATCCCGTTCCCGGACGAGACGTCGCTGCTCGGGATCACGCTCTGCACGCAGGGTGGCTATGCCGACGGCACTACGCCGGGGCTCATCCACCTGACGAACGCGATCGACATCACGATCGGCGCGTTCTAGCGAGCCGGCGCGGGCCCAGGACTCGATCGGCGGAGCGCCCCCCGACTCAAGCGGGGCGCTCCGCCTTGCTCGTCCGCTAGTTGCGGGACGGGTAGGTGCCCACCAGGGCGATGATGAAGTTCACGCAGAGCGACGGCTGCTCGATGTTGAAGCTCTTGCCGCTGCCGGAGTGCTGGATGAAGGCGCTGTTCGCGGTGTTGAACTTCGACGTGTCGAACGGGGGCTGCTTGTACGCGCTCGAGGGGCCGAAGTCGCCGATCAGGATGTCGTCGGGGATGTGGGCGTCGACCAGCTCGTCGACCACGGTAACGCCGTGGTTGTGGGACGGCATCTCGTTGACGGACATCGTGTGCGTCTCGCTGCCGAGCTTCTCGCCGAGCTGTCGCGGCGTAAGGCCCGGACCGCTGCCCGGGTGCATCGGGATCCGGCCGCGGAGATCCGGCAGCGCGAAGGTCGAGCGACCGTCGCCGCCGTAGGTCGTGCCGAGGATCGAGAAGAGGGCCTGGTTCTCGCTGATGCTCAGCAGCGTGCCGTCGCAGAGAGCCCAGCCTTTCGGCGCGAAGTTGCCGCCGAACATGATGATCTCACCGATGAAAGGTTCCATTCGTTGCTTTTGTCCTTCTGGCCATGTCCCGGCCTAAGGGCGGGTGCGTCACCCGTGGTTTTGCGAGCCGGCGAGCGTCACGGGTCCCGAGTCCAAAACCCAATGGGCGGGAGGCAAGGGGGGGCGGCGTCACCGTTCTCGGGCGTGTCATGCACGTTCCGTCGTGCGTCAAAGGAGACGCGCCGCTCGGTGCTCGTGCGGGAACCGGTTTCTACAGGATTCTTCAAAGAGGCGAAGAGCCGTCCTGAAGACACCGTCCCAACACGGGGAATCCTGGCTGGGGGTATTCCCCTGCTCGTGCGGTTCCTCTTGCGTCGCGGCGGGGCGCTCCGCTAACGCCCTGCAACCGCTGCTACCCCCGCGCGTTCTTCCCCGGGGGCGAGGTTCCCGCGGACGCAGGTCGCGCGCTGCTGAGGTGGTCGCGGCCGATCCGACGTGTGAGCGCGGGGGGCGTGCCGGCTGCGCCCGATGCGCGCAACCGCGGAGCACGTGGACTCCGCGGGAGGCGGGCAGCCCGACGTCGATTCGCCGACCGCCGTGCGGGTGCGTCTGGGCGATCGGGCCACCGAGCGCGGGAGGCCGGCCCCCCGCGCTCGGCGCGCGGCGCGACTAGCGCCTGCCCGTGCGCTGCTCGTGCTCGCCGTCGCGGTGCTCGCTCTCGATGCGCTTGCGCTTGGCCTGCTCGCCCCCGGCCTCACGCTCGCGGCGCTCGCGCTCCACGCGCTCGCGGTGCTCGTGCTCGACGCGCTTGCGGTGCTCGTGCTCGCGCTGCTTTTGATGCTCGTGCTCGAGCCGGATCCGATCGAAGTGCTCGGCGTGCTTGCGCGCCTCCTCGGCCTGCTGTTTCGCGAGCTCCTTCTGGATCGCCGCGATGTGCGCCTTCGCCTGGGCGGCGTCGGTCTTGCCCTCGGCGAGCTGCTTCTCAAGGTCGGCGAGCGCGCTCCGCAGCTTGGCGGTGCGCTCCTTGGAGGCGTCCGCCCGCGGTTTGGTGGCCAGGCCCTTGAGGTACTCCTCGATGTGCGACTTGCCCTCGGCATTCGACAGCTTGCCGTGCTGCACGGCCGCGAGGATGCTCCGGATCCGCGCGTCGTCGACCGGCGAGCCCTGGTGGCCTGCGACGACCATGCTGCGCATCTCGGCCAGGCGAGCCTCGGCGTCGGCGCTCTGCACCTTGCCGGCCGCGAGCGCGTCGCGGATCTGCGCTTCGCCGGCGAGGTAGTCCTCCAGGCTCATCTTGTGCACGCGCGCGATCGCACCCGCGGCCTCGTGCGCCTGCTTCAGACGCCGCTCGGCGTCCTCCTTTGAGATCTGCCCGGCGGCGACGAGCTTGTGGAGCTCGGTCTCGACCCGCGCGAGCTCGCCCCGCTTGGCCTCCCGGTGGGCGAGCTTGCTCTTGATCTCGGCGAGCTTCTTGTCGCCGTCCGCGGACGACAGCTGGCCGGCGGCGATCGCCTCGCGGATCTGCTGTACCGCGGCCTCCAGCTCGAGCGCCGCCTGCTGCTCGGCGAGCGCCTTGCGCATCGCGCTGAGCTTCGCCTCGGCGGCATCAGCGGACATCTTGCCCGCGGCGACGGCGGCCTTGAGCTCGGCCGCGGCGCGCTCGAGCTTCGCCTCTCTGGGAGCCTTCTTGCTCGCGAGCACGCGCACCTCGTCGAGCATGGCGTGGAGCTTCGCCAGTCGCTTCTTGGCCTCCTCGGCGCTCAGCTTGCCGGCGGCGTGCGCGTGCTCGACCTCGGCCATGGCGCGGCGCAGCTTCTCGACGGCTTCTTGCTTGTACTCGTCGATGCGCGCCGTCTGCTGCTCTTTGGTCTTCTCTCTGTGCTCGTGCTCGTGCTGCGCTCCCGCGACGCCGAGCGGCAGCAGGCCCGCCGCGCCGGCGATCGCCAGCGCGCGCATCCAGCGCGGGGCCGTGAAGAAGGGCTTGTCGGAAACGATCATCCGCAGTCTCCTTTCAAGGAATCCGCCGTCGTGTAGAGCGCTGACCACGGCCGGCGGGCGGGGCGCCGGCGGGGCGAGGAGCTCGACCGCGTTGAGGAGCGAGCTCGCGTATGCGCGGGGATCGGGGCGGAGGCTCGCGAGCACCAGCGCGTCGCAGCACACCTCCTCCGCGGCGCGCAGGTTGCGCCGCGCCCACCAGGAAATCGGGTTCCACCAAAAGACGACGCACGCCAGCCACTCGAGCCAGCGGACCATATGGTCGCGCCGGCGGATGTGGGCCAGCTCGTGCGCCAGGATCAGGCGCAGGTCGCGGCTCGGGAGCGCGCGCACCAGCTCGGCCGGAAGGACGACGCACGGGCGCCCTCCGGCCCACCACACCAGCGGCGACAGCCGCGCCGGCGTGACGACGACGCGCGGCGTGCGCGCCAGGCCCAGCCGTCGCGCAAGCGCTTCGGCGGTGTTCTGCGCCGCGGGCGGCGCCGGCTGCGCGGCCTCGCGCAGCAGCTGCCCGAAGCGCACGATGCGCGCGCCGGAGACGACGAGCAGCGCGACGCTGCCCAGCAGCCAGAGCAGCGCGGCCACGCGTCCGGCGAGGGCGAGCGGCGACGGGCCGAGCTCCTCGAGCGGGGCCATGTCCGCCGTGAGCATGAGCGGCGCGGCCAAGAGCTCGCCTTCGGCCGGGGCCGGGACGGCCTCCGCCGCGGCGAGGAAGTCGGGGAGCGGCAGCACCGGCAGCGCGACCAGCGGCGGCGTCACGAGCTTCGCGAGCACGAGCAGCCACAGGAGGTGCGCCACCGCGGGCCGCCCGCCCCAGCGGTGCGTGGCGGCGGCGATGAGCGCCAGCGCCGAGGAGAGAAAGAGGTTGCTCGCGCCCGCGGACCAGAGCTGATCGATCATCGCCGCCCTCCTTCCGCGTCGTCGTCGCCGGCGTCCTCGAGGATCTCCCGCAGCCGCCGCAGCTCGTCCGCGGGGAGGCGTCGCTCCTCGATCAGGTGCGTCAGGAGCGGCGCGAGCGAGCCGCCGGTCAGCTTGTCGGCGAGGGACTCGAGCTGGCCGCCGGCGTAGGCCTCGCGGCTGACCGCGGCGGAGAAGAGGTGGACCGCGAGCGTCCGGTCGCGGTGGATGTAGCCCTTCTCCTCCAGCCGCTGGAGCAGCTTCTGGACGGTGCCGTGCTGGGCCTTGGTGGCCTCGGGGTAGAGGCGCTCGCGGATGGCGCGGCTGGTCAGGCGGTCCTGGATCCAGAGCAGCTCCATGACGGCGAGCTCGGCGTTGGCGAGAGGTGCGTGGCTCAAGGCGGGTCTCCGAAGGCGGCGTGACGACGTTGCGTCGTCCTCTAACGACGCTGTGTCGTCAGGCTACGACAATTTGTCGTCTCGAGGCTCGGAAACCTGTAGCGCGGCCCGTCTGGATGCTCTCGCCGGGCTGTAAAGCTCGATCCAGCAGGCGCTTAGCGCTCTGGACGGCTGTGGTCGCTAGCCCTCCGGGGGGGCCTCGTCCGCGTCGCTCGCCATGAGCGCGCGTGCCGCCGGCACCGCGCGAAGCTCCTCGCGCAGCCGCTGCCAGCGCTTCTTCGTGGCCTCGTGCGAGAGCCCCAGCACCTCGGCGGCCTGGCGCAGCGAGAGCCCCTCCAATCCGCGATAGAGGAACAGGTCGCGGTCCTTGGGCGTCAGCTGATCGAGCGCGGCGAGGAAGCGCTCGACCGCCTCGTCGCGCGCGGCGCGGCGGCTGATCGTGGTGAGCTCGTCGGGCACCTCGCCCGCGCGGCTCTCGAGCAGCGCGAACGGGCCCGCGTTCGCGCGCTCGCGTGCGGCGCTCCGCAGCAGCCCGAGGGCGACCTTGTTCGCCACGCCGAACAGCCAGCCGCGGAAGCTCCCGCGCGCCGGGTCGAACGTCCCGTGCGCGCGCCAGGCGTGGTACGCGATCTCCTGTGCGAGGTCGTCGGCGTCGAACCAGGTGCCGAGCGCGCCGCGCGCCTTGAGGCCCGCCCAGGCGCGCACCGCGGCGGCGCAGTCCGCGTAGAGCTCGACGAAGCTCGGGGGAGGGGGAGAGGCGGGCGGCATCGGCGGGAGAGGAGACTAACAGCTGCGCGCGGGCCCGCGCCGCTCGGCATCGGGCCCGCGCTTCGTCGTCGCCTAGAGCTCGGCTTCGAAGCGGCCCCGGTAGAGGTTGGTGAAGTGGAGGAAGCCCGGCGAGACCGAGCTCAGCCCCACCGCCTGCAGCCCGAAGTCGACGCCGACCAGGGCCGCCGAGGGCGAGATCGGCGCGACGAGCTGCGTGTTGACCGGCGTGC
Source organism: Planctomycetota bacterium (assembly GCA_039029355.1). Taxonomy (GTDB): domain Bacteria; phylum Planctomycetota; class UBA1135; order UBA1135; genus JBCCGI01. The sequence goes on along the minus strand of JBCCGI010000037.1, from coordinate 65,000 downwards.
TCCCCGGCAGCACGGTCAGCGTCGCGACGCCCGCGGTAAGGAAGCCGTAGGGCGGGATGAAGAGCGTGTCGTCGAGGAAGCCGAAGGCGTAGAGCGCCGTGCCCGCCTCGCCGATCGTCTCGAGCGTCAGCGACTCGCCGACGGCGGCCGAGCCGGTCACCCACAGGACCCAGTAGGCGAGCTCGAACGCTCCCATGTCCGGCAGCGCGGCGCCGAAGGGCGCGCCGGGCAGCACGCGCGAGTGGTCCTGGGCGTCGAAGACCAGGGGCAGCGCCACCGCGAGGTCGGCCGCGTCGACGCACGGCGAGCCCGCGCTCAGCCGCAGGTCGCCGCCGGCCTCGTTCGCGAAGAGCGGGTCGGCGAACAGGTTGCCGTCGATGCCGTCGGAGGCCGGGTCGCCGCAGCTCGAGACCAGCTCGCCCGGCGCCAGGTCGGCGAAGTTGTCGCCGCCGTTGCCCCAGGACACGCTGCTGCGCACGGTGCCGGTGTGGAAGCTCGCCCCCTTGATGCCGTCGCCGCCGTTGCCCGCGGCCGTGGCGTGCACCACGTCGAAGCTGCCGCCGTCGAGCTCGAAGCCCTCCTGCGTGTTCGCGAACGCTACGCAGTTCACCAGGATCGCGGCGTCGTCGACGTGGAAGCCGTCGCCGTCGGCGTGCTCGGCGCGCACCGAGCGCAGCTCGGCCAGCGGCGAGCGTACCCACAGCGCGCCCTGCCCCAGGCCGGCGTAGCGCACGCGCAGGTTGCGCAGGAACGACGCGCCTGAGCCCGGGTCGAGCACGACGCCCTCCCATGAGTTGGTGAGGCCCGCCGACGGCCCGCCGCCGTTCGTGTCGCCGGCGTACTCGTCGTCCTCGATCGTCGTCATCACGACGGGCTCGTGGGGCGTGCCCAGCACCACGAGCGTGCCAGCGACGTCGATCGCGTCGTTGTCGTCGGTCTTGAGCACGACGCCCTTGTGGAGCGTGAGCGTGGCTCCCGCCGACACGTTGAGCTGGTTGCGCCACACGATGGCTCCGCCGAACTGGTTGCGCGCCCGCACCTCCACGTCGCTGGTCACGCCCGCGACCATCGACGGGTAGTTGCCAAGTCCGTTTCCGCTGGCCGAGTTGTCCCACAGCCCGGGTAGCGAGCCCCAGGGCAGGCCGGTGATCGGGTACTGCTCGTTGTCCGCGAAGCTGCAGCGCTCGATCACGAGCGGAGCCGTGCTGTTGGCCGCGTCGACCGCCGAGCGCTCGTTGTCGCGCAGCTCGCAGTCGCGCAGCGTGATCGCGCCGCCCGACGCACGGATTGCCATCGACGACGTGCTCTCGCCGGTCTTGCCGCCGTAGCGGATCAGGGCATGATCCGCAACTAGCGTACCGCCGGCGAGCGAACGGATGCCGGTCCAGTCGCCCGGCGCCCCGTCGGTCGGCCCGTCGCCGAGCGTGTCGCCGCCGTGGTCGTCGTCGCCGATCGACGTGACGACGACCGGGTCCGCCGCGGTCCCTTGGAGCCGCAGCGTGCCCTCGACGACCCAGCGCGTCGACGAGGCCTGGTCAACCTTCATCACCGTGCCCGCGGCGAGGATCAGCTCGGTGCCCGGTTCGACCGCCAGCACGCCGTCGATCACCAGCGCGCCGTTCAGGCAGTTCTCGGGGCCGATCGCGATCGTGCTGCCCACCGTGTTGGCGTTCGGCACGCGGATCGCGTCGACGCCGTTGCCCGACGCGGTGTTGTTCTTGATGCCGGGCACCGCGTCGATCGGCACGTCGTCGAGCGCATAGTCCTCGCAGTCGAGGATCGCGCAGTCCTCGATGCGCACGAAGGGCGGCTCTGCGCCGCTGAAGCTGATGCCCTCGTTGGCGCTGTCGCGGATCGTGCAGTTGCGCAGGTCGACCGAGCCGCCCAGGCCCCGCACCGCGTTCAGCCCGCCGAAGCCCGCGAAGCGGACCTCGGCGTGCTCGGCGTCGATCAGCCCGCCGATGCCGGAGGTCAGGCCGCCCCAGTCGCCCAGGGCGCCGACCGTCGGCCCGTCGAGCGCGGTATCGCCGCCCGCGGTGTCGTCGAGGATCGAGGTGAAGATCACCGGCTCGAGCGCGGTCCCGTCGACGTCCAGCACGCCGTCGGCGCGCAGGTACCAGTCGAGGTTGGTCTTGAACTTGAGGATGGCGCCCGGATGGACCGTGAGCGTCTCACCCGCCGGGACGACGAGCTTGCTCTGCGCGTGGTACACCACGCCGGACAGGAGCGGGCCGCCGTTGCCGTCGAAGACGTTGCCGGAGATCGTGACCTGCGCGGACGCCGCTCCGGCGAGGGCGGCGTGCGCGGCGAGTAGGAAGATCGTTCGTGCTTTCATGGGGGAGTCCTTGTGAGGGGGGCTTGCTTGCTGGCTTGGCACGCAGGACCCCTCTTCCGGTCGCCGGGGCGTGGGGACGCGAAAGCCCTGTTTTTCTCGCGGCGGGCTACACTCGCTCTTTCCATGCCGGCCTCCGAATCCGTGGAAGAGCGCGTCGCGCTGCGCTTCGTGGAGCGCGTCGTCGCCGACCGCGAGGCGGGCGAGGTGCGGCCGCTCGGGGAGTATCTGGAGGCCTTTCCGGGCCACGAAGAGCGGCTGCGGCGCGAGTTCGAGGACCTGCGCCGGCGCTCCACGGAGCCCGCGAAGCTCGGCCCCTATCGCCTGTTGCGCGAGCTCGGGCGCGGCGGCCAGGGGGTCGTCTACCTGGCGCAGGACGAGCGCTTTGGCCGCACCGTCGCGCTGAAGCTCCTCCCGCGCGCGCTCGGCGAGCTGGGCTCCGAGCTGCCGGCGCGCGTCGCGCGCGAGATGGAGGTGCTCTCGCGGCTCGACCACCCCGGCATCTGCGTCGTCTACGAGGCCGGCGAGCTCGAGGGCCGCGCCTTCCTCGCCATGCGCTACGTGCCCGGCCGCTCGCTGGCCGAGCACGTCGCCGAGCTGCGCGCCGGGCGCGGAGCGGGCGAGGGCTCCGGGTCGGGCGAGGCGCGGCGGCGCGTGTTCGACGCCGCGCAGCTCGTCGAACAGCTGGCGCGCACGCTGCACGCCGCCCACGAGGCGGGCGTGGTGCACCGCGACGTGAAGCCGGCCAACGTGATCGTGCACGACTCCGGTGTGCCGGTGATTCTGGACTTCGGGTTGGCGCGGAGCGAGTCGAGCGACCTGCCCGCGTTGACCCGCACCGGCGAGCTGCTCGGGACCCCGCACTACATGGCGCCCGAGCGCCTCCGCGGCGAGGGCGCGACCGACCCGCGCGCGGACGTCTGGGCGCTGGGCGTGACGCTCTACGAGCTCCTCACCGGAGCGCGGCCCTTCGAGGCGCCGACCGTCGAGGCGGTCACCCGGCGCGTCGAGCACGACGAGCCCGAGGACCCGCGCCGGCTCGACCGCGCCGTGCCGCGCGACCTGGCGGTCGTGGTCTCCAAGGCGCTCGAGAAGTCGCCCGCCCGGCGCTACGCGAGCGCGCGCGAGCTGGCCGACGACCTGGCCGCGGTCCGCGCCGGCGAGCCGATCCGCGCCCGCGCGCTGTCGGCGCCGGAGCGCGCGCTGCGCTGGACGCGGCGCAACCCGGCCGCCTCGGTCGCCCTGGCCGCGCTGGCCGTGGGGCTCGTCGCCGCGCTCGGCGTGGTGGGAGAGCTGCGCCGGCTCGCCGACGAGAACGCGGACGCGCTGCGCACCTCACAGGCCCACCTCGCGCGCAGCCGCTTTGAGGAGGGCCGGCTCGCCGTGCGCTCGGGCGACAGCGGGCGGAGCTGGCGCGTGCTGGAGCTCGTCTCCGCCGCCGCCGCCGCGCGCGCGTCGGCCTCCGACGACGCCGGCGCGCTGCCCGAGAACGCGCCCGCGCTGACGGCCCTGCGGAACCTCGCCACCGAGGCGCTGCTGCTGCGCGACGTGCGGGCGGTGGCGAGGTACGCCCATGCGATTCCGAGCACCGGAGCCTTGTCGGACGACGGGGCCTGGATGGTGGCGCGCCGCGTGCGTCCGGGGCAGGCGCGCATCCACGCGATCGAGATCGCGCTGATCGACGTCGCGACCGGAGACGTGGTCGCGGCGTCGGACGACCCGCGGCTGCTCGACGCCGAGGAGGGGATCGCGGTCTCCGGGGCCGGCTTGGTCGCGCTCCCCGGAGTCGGCGAACGCGCGCTCGAGGTCTGGGACCTGCGCGCGGTCGAGCGCCGGCACGAGCTGATGCTGCCCGACGAGCTGTTCGTCGAGCGCGGTGACGCCATCGTGCGCCGGATGTGGAAGCTGCGCTTCAGCCCCGACGGGCGCTACCTCGCGGCGGCCGTGGTGCCGCATGAGGACGACCTGACGACGCCTTCGCCGCGCGGCTTTTCCGTATGGGAGCTCGCCGGCGCCGACGCGCGCGAGCCGCTCGTCTCGGGCGAGGGCGGCGAGCACGGCACCGCGTGGCTCTCGTTCGACTCCGACTCGCAGCACCTGGTCGTGCCGCTCGGCGAGCGCAGCGCCGGCATCGTGCAGCTGCAGGGCGACGCGCGCGTGCGCCGGCACATGAACTTCGAGCAGCTCGTTCGGCGCGTCGCGATGGGGGGCGGAGATCGCCCGCGGCTGTTCGCGCTCGTCGACGGCGAGTCGCAGGACCAGCTGCTCGTGCTGCGCGAGGAGGGGACCGACGTCGCGACCGAGTACACCGGCGGGCTCGGCTGCCGGGTCGCGGACTTCACCGAGGCCGACCTGGCCGTCGACGCGGCGGGCGAGCGGCTGCTCTTCGCCGACCGTGCGCGCGGCCTGCGCGTCGTGCGCGCTACCGACGGCACAGAGCTGCTCCACGTTCCGAACGCACACGCCGTGTCGATCGGAGCCGTGGCCTTCGCGGACGGCGGCGCGCGCGTCGCGTCCCACGGCCGGCCGGCCAAGACCGCGGTCTGGGAGCCTTCGCCCGAGCGCGGGCTGGCGCTCGCGCGTTCGATGCCGGTCGTGGCGCCGAAGCCGGGCGAGGTGCCCGAGGCCCGCGGCGATCTCTTCTTCCTCTCGGCCGACGGCGAGCGCGCGGCGATGGTCGGCGCGCTCGACAACGTGAACGTCTGGTCCTGGGACCCGAACAACCTCGGCGCCACCTGGCGGCGGCACGAGTGGCAGAGGGACGCCCACCGCATGGTCACCCACATCGCGGCGGCTCCCGGCGGTGCGGGCGGCTGGTGCATCGCGCGCACGTGCGAAGAGGGCGTGACGCTGTGGGAAGGCGATGCCGCGGCGCGCGATCACCTCGTCCCCGAAGGCGCCGAGTATCGCGGCGGCGCCTTCACCGCGGAAGGGGCCTACCAGGTCGTCGAGGCGCGCGACGACCGGCACGCCGTCGTCGGCTTCGGGCCGGGCGGCGCGGAGCCGACGCGGGTGGAGCTGGAGCACCTACCCGACTGCTGGTGGGTCGACGTCTCGCCGCAGGTCCACCGCGCGCTCGTGCGCTTCGCCACCGACGACGGGCCCGAGCTCGTGCTCTTCGACCCCCGCGACGGCCGCGAGCTGCCGCTCGACGTCGGAGAGGGGGCGATCTACAGCACGATCTTCGGCCGCTTCGAGCCGGATGGAGCCACGCTCAGCATGCTCGTGCTGCGCGACGCGTGGCGCGTGCTGGTCTGGGACGCGCAGACCGGCGCGCTGCGCGCCGACGTCCCGCTCGAATCCACGCGCACCAGCCAGCACTGGTCGATCTCGGGCGACGGCCGCTGGCTCGTCGTCGCCGGCCCGGGCGGCGACGCCGTGCTGTGGGATCTCGACGACGCGCGCGAGCCGATCCTGCGCTGGACCGCCTCGCCCTACCCGCTCGTCGCGGTGCAGTTCGTCGCCGGTGGCGCGCTCGCGACCTGGGACGGCATCGGCCCGCACCACCTGTGGGACCTCGCGCGCCTGCGCGCCGAGCTCTCTTCGCTCGGCGTCGCCTGGTAGGCGGCGAAGCGGTGACAGGCTCGCCGCGAGCCTCTACCCTGCGCGCTCCACCAACGCCGCGATCCCCCGACCAGCGAGCGATGAGCGAGACCAGCCTCCAAGACCGCTACGCGCCCCACAACGCCTGCTTCGGCTGCGGCCCCTCCAACGAGAAGGGCCTGCGCCTCAAGAGCGTCGTCCAGGGCGACGTCGTCGTCTGCGACTGGAGCCCCGAGCCGCACCATCAGGCCTTCGAGAACATGCTGAACGGCGGCATCTGCGGCGCGCTGCTCGACTGTCACTCGAACTGGACCGCGGCGTGGCACCTGATGAACGCCAAGGGCACGGACACGCCGCCGTGCACGGTGACGGCGGAGTTCCACGTCAAGCTACGCCGCCCGACGCCGATGGACGGGCCGGTGCATCTGGAGGCGCGTATCGCCGAGTCCGAAGGCGACCGCGCCGTCGTCGAGGCGACGCTGAGCGCGGGGGGGAACGTGACGGCGACGTGCCGCGGGGTGTTCGTGGCGGTGCGCGAGGGGCATCCGGCGTTCCATCGGTGGTAGGGAGAGGCCCCCTAGAGGTCGACGATCGCGACCCTGCCGTCCCTCTCCACCAGGACCACGCGCTGCCCGTCCTTGCCGATCGCGGCGAAGGCGCCTCGGCTGGAGGCGGCGCTGCCGGGGCGCCGGTTGAAGATCCAGGGAAGCGTGTAGCGGACGTCCACTTCCCGGGCCGCGCTCGTGGCGTGGACCACCGCGTCGTGCCCGTCGGCCTCGACTCGAATCCCGTAGCGCTCGGCGCCGTCGACGACCTCCTGGTACGCGAGCGAGCCCGCGAGCGGCTTGCGCGTGCCGTCGGCGGCCACCGCGTATCGCCGGCCTAGCTTGGTGCGGATCCTGAGGCGGTCCGCGCGCGAGCCGGGCAGGATCTCGGCGACCCGGTCGCAGTCCCAGTGCTCCTCGCCGAGGTTGTCCACGATCGAGCTCACCTCGAAGAGCTCGTGGCGCGCCGGGCTCTCCGGATCGCTCCACGGGACCCGCCACATCTCCTCGCTCATCAGCTCGGTGTCGCTGAACACCCCCTCGCCGCGGAACAACACCAGGGTGTCGTCGCCGTGGAAGAGCGCGTGGAGCTTGGCCTCTCGCCAGGCCTCGAGCTCCTGGAGCGGGACGGTCGCTTCGCGCTCCACGCGGCCGGTGTCCAGCGAGACCTCGCGCACCCGCGCCGAGTCGAGCGGGCGCACCGCGGCGGCGATCCAAGCCCTCCTTTGCGCGGGCTCGAGCCAGGCCACGACCGGCGCTCCGTTCATCGGGCTGCCGCGGTCGACGAGCTCGCTCGCCGCCGCGACGTACTCCACCGAGAGCAGCCGGCCGTCGTCCGCGACCACGACGTCGACGCGCTGGCTCGCCGTGTCGATGCCGAGCGCAGCGACGGCTTCGATCCGTTCGGGGAGGCTCCACGCGTGCGTGCTCATTCCCTCCGGCCGCAACACGAAGAGTCGCTCGCGCGTCACAAGCGCCAGGACCTCGGCGGTCGCGTCCGCGGCGACCGCGAGCACGAGTTCCCGCCCCGGCATGGACGAGGCGGTCCTGTGCAGCGGGAGCGCGAGCTCGCGCAGGCCCGGCGTGGCGGTCTCCGCCGTGACTTCCCAAAGCACGTCCGCATCGCAGACGAAGCAGAGCCGGCCGCCGGGGCCGTAGGCGGAGGCGTAGATTGAACCCGTGCCTCCGACGTGCCGCGACCTTCCCGTGCGGAGATCCACGAGCTCGAGGCTTCCCTCGTAGGTGCCGACAACGACCGATCTGCCGGTCGGCGACGCGACGATCAGCGAGTCGACAAAGCGTGGGCCGTACTCGACGTCGATGCCGTCGTCCGGGTGTACGAGGTAGAGATTCTCGGGATCCAGAAGGAGGTCCAACCGCTCCTCGACGATCTCCGGCAGGTCGGACAGCGAGGCCTCCGAAACGCGTTGTTCGCGCCCCGTGGCCCGCTCGACGACCGTCTCGGACTCCTCGCCCAGGGAGACGTGGATCGCGCCGTCGCCCCGGTCGAAGACCAGCGTGTCGGGGAGCAGAAAGTCGCTCGGAGTCTCGAAGTAGTACTCCTGCCCCAGGTCCGAGCCGGCGAGTACGACGTGCGTGCGCTCCCCGGTCGCGAGCTCGATCACCTCGGCCCAGGTCGCGTCCTCGAGATCCTCCAGATCCGGCTGTCCTCCGTAGTTCTGGTCGTCGTAGCCGATCGCCGCGTGGGTTCCGTCGCGGGCGATGAGGATCCACGAGGCCAGCCCGTGCAGCTCGATGACCTCGCGCGTCTCGACGTCGTGGTCGAGGCCTTCCTCGAAGCGCTTGTGTTGAGCGAGGACCGGATCGAAGCCGAGCGCGCGGAGCCGCTCGGTGGCGATGGCGCTGCCCTCGGTCTCGATCGCGTCGAACGCGGCTTGGATCTCGAGCTTGCGAGCCTCGCGTCTGTCGTTGACCTGTTGCCGGACGAAGAGCGCCAGAAGGAGCACCGCGACGACGCCCGCGATCCGGCGAAGGGTGCTGGCTCGGGCGACCTCGGCGCCGTGGAGCTCGTCCTTCTCCACACCCCACACGGTGCTCGCGACGGCGGCGATGGCGTTCTTGTAAGTCGCGTCCTGCCGGCGCAGCCGACCCCGTTCGTCGCGACAGGCGCGTAGGTCCTGAACGGCGGGTTCCTCGACGACGCCCCCGAGCACGGCGCGCGCGTAGTGCCGGTCGACGGCGAGCTCCTCGCCTCCGATCGCGTCGCGATCGTCGGTCCAGGGGGTCCTTCCCGCGACCAGGACGACGCAGATGCGCGGCTCGCGCTGCTGCTTGCGCCGCGAGCGACAGAACTCGCGCACCTCGCGGCGGACCCAGGTCGACCTGCCCGAAGCGGGGCTCGCGACCACGACCAGCGTGTCCGACTGCGCCAGGGCCGCCTGGATCGCGCTCGGAAGCGGCCCGGCTCCGAGGCTCGTCTCGTCGCGGAAGACCCGCATCCCGCGATAGGCGAAGGGGTTCTTGAAGGCCTTCTCGAAGGAGCGCTTGAGCCGCTTGGCGTCCTCGCTGTCCGACCTCGCGTAGGAGAGGAAGAGGTCGTACTTGCTGCCGGAGCGGTTGCGGTAGCCGGGCGCCAGCCAGCGCCAAAGGCGTCGCAGGCCTGTGGCCTTTTGCCCCGAGCTCTCCGGACCCATCGCAACAGACTAAGGGATCGCTGCGCCTGCGGAACCGGCCGGCGGCGGGCGCCTGCGCGCGCGTCGCGCCGTCTGTTGTCGGGCTCGGGTTATGGTGGGGGGATGAACGCCACCCGCGCTCTCCTTGCAGCCCTCCTCCTCGCTGCTGCCTGCGGGAGCCTGTGGCTCCTCTCCCAGGAGCGTGCCTCGGGCGAAGTCGCCCACGCCGAGTCGCCCGCCGCCGCCCCCGAGTCGCGCCCGGAGGCCGACCTGGCCGAGGTGCGGCGCTCGGGAGAAGACGGCAAGCCCGCCGAAGCCCCCCCCGCGCGGCGGGAGTCGGCGCCGACCGAGACCGAGGTCGAGGTCGAGGACACGCCCGCGACCGCCACGCTGGTCGTCCGCTTCGTCGACGTCGCCACCGGCGAGGCCATCGCCAACCAGCGCTGCTTCGCGCGGCCGATCGACGAGCTCACCGTCCAGGTGCGAACCGTCGACCGCGCCGAGGGTGCGCTCGGAGATGCGCCGCGCTCGGAGGCCGAGGGCGAGGTGCGGCTGACCGTGCCCCCCGGGTCCTATTTCGTGACCCGGACCGGCGACTTCCAGGAGACCCTGGAGGTCCACGACCTGGCCGCCGGCGAGGTGCGCGAGGTCGTGTTCGAGCTGGTGACCGAGGTGGACGGCAGCTTCCACGTGCTCGCCGTCGACTCCGAGACCGGGCACGGTCTCGCGGACGTCGAGCTGCGGCTGGTTGGAGTGCCGGAGGTGGGGGGCAAGCTGCCCGAGGTGACGTGGACGGGTCCGGACGGACGCGCCGTGCTCGCCTATCCGACCTGGAGGGACGTCGGCGGCACCGCGCACGCCGAGGGCTACGGGCCGCTGCACTTCTCGGTCGGCACGGGGCGCGAGACGCCCGATCGCGCGCTCCGGCTTCCGCTGCGTCGCGGAGCGACCCTGCGCGGTGCCGTGGTCGACGGCGCCGGCGGGCCGGTGTCGGGGGCCGAGGTGCGGGTGACCGCCGAGACCTGGCAGGTGCGCGCGGACGGGGAGCAGCTGATGTTCTCCGGCGCGCACGCGAAACCGGAGCAGTGGATCGCGACGTCCGGAGTGGACGGTCGCTTCGAGCTCGTGGATCTCGCTCCGGGCGCGGACCTCGAGGTCGTCGTGAGGCTCGACGGGCGCGACGTGGTCAAGGAGACCGAGCCCCTGCGGCTCTCCCCCGGCGAGGTGCGTGAGGCGACCTACCGGCTGTACGCGGGTACGCGTGTCTCGGGAGTCCTGCTCGGTCCCGACGGAGCGCCGGTCCCCGATGACGAGGTCTGGCTCCTCGCCGGCGACGAGCCGCGCATGTTCATCGCGTGGGAGGAGCCGTATGCCTCCGCCGACACCGACGCCGAAGGGCGCTTCTCGCTGGGCGACGTGCAGCCGGGAGCGTGGCTGGTCGGCGCGGCGCCCAGCCGCATGGCGGAGGAATCCACGCTCACGCCGTGGCCGACCGCGGTCCAGGTTCCCGAGGGGGCGCCGGCGATCGAGATCGTCGTGCGCGTACCCGTCGGCCTGTTCGTCGGCGGGCGCACGGTCGGGCCCGAGGGCGAGCCGGTCCCCGACGTCTTTCTGTTCGCCTCGGGCGAAGACTCCTACGCGAACGCCGCCAGCGACTCCGAGGGCGTCTTCCTCATCGGGCCGCTGGGCGCGGGCGAGGTGACGCTGCACCCGACCGCCGCCGGGGGCGGCTACGCCGGCGGCGGCACCGTCCGCGCGCAGGCGGGGGACCGCGATGTCCTGGTCCACCTCGTTCGCGGAGGTGTGGTGAGCGGCAGGGCCCTCGACGCCCGCGATCACGAGCCGGTCGTGGCGGAGATCACGATCGCCGCCGCTCCCGAGGACAACCCCTTGGGCAGCACGACGATCTCGCGCACGCACGACGACGGGACGTTCCGGTTCACCGGCCGCGCGCCCGGGCTCTATTCTGTGGTCGCGCGGACGGACGGGGGATTGGTTGGGATGGCCGGCCGCGTCGTTGTCGAGCCGGGGCTAGAGACCGAGGTCGAGCTCCTGGTGCAGGCGGGGGCCCGGGTGCGGATCCTGCTTCCCGAGGACAGCGAGGCGACCACGTACCGTGTGCTGCAGGCCGGCCGGGTGCTGGAGTTGGACGGGGTGCGTTCCGGCTCCAACGCCACCACGCGACCCTTCCCGCCGGGCGAGGTCACCATCGAGCTCCGCGGGCCGGACGGCCTGCTGGGCGAGCGCACGGTGACGGCGTTGGAGGGCGAGGTGGTCGAAGTCCGCTTCTGAGCGCGCGCCCCGTTCCGCGAGCTTGGCCGGCCGAGCGATATGCCGGAATCCCGCCGCAATCCGGCGGCGCGCCTCCGTGCCCTCGCTTGGCGCTCGCGTCCCGTCTGCCCGCGTCGGCTCCGGCGGCGGGGCGTCCGCGGCGCCGATCCGGCGTACCCGCGCCCTTCGCTCCCCCAATCCTCCAGGAGGCCCATGCTGTCCCGCTCTCTCCTTCTCGCCCCGCTCGCCGTCCTCGCGTCCTCCCTCGACGCGCAAACGCTCACCGCCGGCCCCTTCCTCCAGGGCCAGATCGCCGAGATCGACCTCAGCGGCCTGCCCGCAGGCTCGCTCGCGGTGCTGCTCTCCAGCCCGCTTGGCGCCGGCAGCGGCCCCTGCCTAGAGCCGGGGCCCTCGGCCTGCCTGGGCCTCGCGAACCCGATCCTCGTGCTGGGCTCGGCGACCGCCACGGCCGGGGGCGACGCGGCGTTCGCCTTCGCGCTGCCGCCCGACATCCCGCTCGTCACCGTCGCGGTGCAGGGGTTGAGCGTCGCGCCGGGCGCCGGCGGCGCGCTCGACTTCGAGGTCACCAACGTCGCGTCGCAGCCGATCGAGCCGATCTCCGCCCTCGACGACGACTTCGACGGCCCGGGCCTCGACGCCGCCTGGCAGGTGCTGCACCCGGGCGAGGTGGCGCTCGAGGTCGTGGGAGGAGCGCTCAGCCTCGTGCCGGTCGACAACTCGCTGTGGTTCAACAACTCCGAGAGCGCGCTGGTCTACAAGGAGGTCACCGGCGACTTCGAGGTCACCACGAGCGTCGAGGTGTTCGACCCCGCCGAGCCCGCCTCGCCGCCCGCCCCGCAGTACCGGCTGGGCGGCCTGCTGGTACGCGACCCGGCGGGGTTGCCGGCCTCGCCGCTCAACTGGGTCCACCTGGCGGCGGGCGCGGGCGAGCTTGATACCCCGCTGGCGGTGGAGCACAAGCGCACGGTCGACTCGGTCAGCTCGTTCGATTTGATCGGCGTCTCCAGTCTCAGCCTCGAGCTGCGCATCGTGCGGATCGGTAGCCAGTTCGAGCTCTCCTACCGCGAGGATGCGAAGGGCCCCTGGAGCCTGGCCCAGGTCTACGACCACCCGACGCTGCCCGCGACCGTGCACGTCGGGCTGATGTGCTACAGCCCGAACGCGCCCGCGGGCGTGGCGGCGCGCTTCGGCGGGATCGCGTTCGCGCAGCCCTAGCCGGAGCTCTTCACGGGCTTGCGGCCGGAATCGTCCGGGTCGCTTCGCGCCGCACCTTGCGGGTGCCGGCCTCGACACCTCCTGCGGGGGCGGCGCTCGTCGAGCACGCGGCTAGGGCGCGGGCTCCGAGTCGGCCTCCGTGCCCGGCACACGGGAGCGCCCCGCCAGGGCGCCGCGCGGCACCTCGACGCCCATCCAGTCGAGCACGGTGGGCGTCACGTCGTACAGCGTGACGCCCGCCAGGTCCCAGTGCTGCGGCAGCACGCCGTCGCCGCTGACCAGGAACGGGATGGTGTGCACCGCCGGGTCGGAGTTGTCGGCGTGCCCCATCTCGTCGGCCGGCCCGCCGTGATCGGTGGAGAGCAGCACCAGCCAGTCCTCGCGCGGCCGGCTCGGCCGCTGCGCGAGCGCGGCGAGCAGCTCGGCGATCAGCGCGTCGACCGCCTCGATCGACGCGCGGTACACGGGGTCGTCGTAGGTGTGCGCGTGGCCCGCGGCGTCCACCGCGGAGAGGTGGACGAACACGACGTCGGGATCGGCGCGGCTGAAGCGGCCGCGGCCGAGGAGCGCTTCGACCGTCGCGTCGAGCGTCTCGCGGTCGCGCTCGGCCGACGGGCGGTCGGCGCGCGAGGAGAAGTGCAGGTCGACGGCGCTGCGCGCGTTGCCGAGGATCGTGCCGCGCTCCAGGCCGATGCCGGCCCAGGTGTGGAAGGCGCCCGTCTCCTTCTGCGGGTCGAAGGCCTTGATCCAGCCGAACAGCGTCGCGACCCGGGTCTTCGAGCCCGGCTCGGCGTCGTCGTCGATGAAGTGCTCGTCGTCGCCGTTCGCGGTCAGGCCGCTCTCGGCCGGCGCTACGCCGGTGAGCAGCACGCCCCAGTTCGTGGCGCTGTGGCCGTTGAAGGGCTCCTCCGGCGTCCAGGCGTTGGTGGCGTCGAGCCGCAGCGCTCCGGTGGCCGCGAGCGCGTCGAGCGTGGGCGTCTCGGCCTGGGCCAGCTGATCGGCCCGCAGGCCGTCGACGCCGACGATCAGCACCTTGCGGGCGTGGGCCGCGCAGCCTGCGAGCAGCAGGCTCGCGGCGAGCGCGACGAGCGGCCCGCGCCGCCGCACCGCGCGGACCCTCCGGGCTCTCGAACCGATCTTGAGGCCTCGCTTCGTCATCGTCCGCCCCTCTCCGCCGCCCGGTTCGGGAGGTTCGTGCGCGGGACCCGGTAGCGGCGCGCCGGGTCCCGCGTGCCGCGGGGGACTAGCCCTCCGCCCGGACCTGCTTGACCGCCTCGGTCAGCGCGGGCACGACCTCGAAGGCGTCCCCGACGATGCCGTAGTCCGCGACCTTGAAGATCGGCGCGTCGGCGTCCTTGTTGATCGCGACGATCACCTTGGAGGTCTTCATGCCCGCCAGGTGCTGGATCGCGCCGGAGATGCCGACCGCGATGTAGAGCTGGGGAGAGACGGTCTTGCCGGTCTGGCCGACCTGCTCGCCGTGCGGACGCCAACCGGCGTCGACGATCGCGCGGCTCGCGCCGGTGGCGGCGTCGCCGAAGGCCGCGGCCAGCTCCTCGACGATGTTGAAGTTCTCGGCCTCCTTGAGCCCACGGCCGCCGGAGACGACGACGGGCGCCTCGCTCACGTCGAGCTTGCCACCCTCCTTCGCGGCGACGCCGGCGAGCACGGTCTTGCCGACGGTCAGCGGCTTCTGCTCGACCTGCCCGCCACCGGCCGCGTCGGCGGCGGGGAAGGTGTTGCGGCGCAGCGTGGCGCACAGCACCGGCGCCTTGGAGCGCAGCGTGGCGACGATCTTGCCGGCCAGCCACGGACGCTGCACGAGCACCTCGCCGCCCTCGGCGGTGAGCCCGACGCAGTCGGTGAAGATGTTCGAGTCGAGCAGCGCGGCGACCCGCGGCGCCACGTCGCGCCCGGCCGAGGTCGCCGAGGCGAGGAACGCCGTGGCGCCCTTCTCGCGGACGAGCCCGGCCAGGTCGGTCGCGAGCCCGTCGGGGCTCATCGTGTCGCCGGTGAGGGCCACCGAAGCGCCGGCCAGGGTGGCGGCCGCCTCGGCGGCACCGGGGCCGGCGAGGACGGGGATCACCGAATCGCTGACGGCGCGCGCGGCACCGATCGCTTCGAGCCCGGCGCGCTTGACGCCGGACGCTTGGTGCTCGACGAAGACGAGGATCGTGGTCATGGGGGGCCTCCTAGAGCACCTTGGCTTCGTTCCTGAGGGCGTCGATCAGGGCCGGCACCGCGTCGGCTCCCTCGCCGACGATGCGGCCCTCGGGGCGCGCCGCCGGCAGCTCGAGGCGCACGACCTCGGCCTGGTTGTCGGCGGGCGTGAAGTCGACCTCCTCGAGGGGCTTCTTCTTCGCCGCCATGATCCCCTTGAGCCCGGCGTAGCGCGGCTCGTTGAGGTCTTTCTGGCAGGTGATCACCGCGGGGAGGTCGGTGGTGTAGGTCTCCACGCCGGCCTCGCCCTCGCGCTTGACGGTCGCCTTGCCGCCGTCGACCTCGACCTCGACCGCGTCGGTCACGCAGCCCCAGCCGAGCATCGCGGCGAGCATCGGCCCGACCGCCGCGTTGTCGCGGTCCGTCGCGATACGTCCGCACAGCACCAGGTCCGCGCCCATCGAGCCGATCTGGTCGGCGAGCGCCTTCGCGGTCGCGTGGCAGTCGCGCGTCGCCCAGTCGTCGTCCTTGAGCAGCACCGCCTTGTCGCCGCCTTTGGCGAGGCACTCGCGGATCTCCTTCGTGCCGCTCGGAGCGCCGATCGTCAACACGGTGACCTCACCGCCGGCCT
This sequence comes from Planctomycetota bacterium, assembly GCA_039029355.1. GTDB lineage: Bacteria > Planctomycetota > UBA1135 > UBA1135 > JBCCGI01. Next base: position 49,649 of record JBCCGI010000037.1, on the reverse strand, counting down.
TCTCCTTAATGCGGATCGCCTCCTCGACGGCGATCTCGTCATAGAAGGAGGTCATGTACTCGACCCCGGCGGCGTCCAGGGAGGTGCCGTCGGCTCCGATCTTGGGCTGAAGCGTGGTCACCGGGACCCGCTTGACGCATGCGACGATGTTCATGTCTGCGCAGAAAATGGGGGGCGGAGGCGGGAAAACGGGCAAAGAGGATACGCCTGAGCGCGCTCGAGATCCAGCGCGCGGCGCCTGCTGAGTTGCGCCTGCGCGGCTCGCACCGGATCTCCGCCGTGGCGGCTCGGCCCCGCCGATCTCCGCCCCGGCTGGCCCGCCCGGGATCTCCGCCGAATCAACCCGACCCGCGGGGCGAAGATCGGGTGGCGGGCAGAGATTCGGTGGGAGGCGAAGATCGCTCCGGGCAGAGATTCGCTGGGGGCGAAGATCGTCCTGGGGCGGAGATTCCACCGGGGGCGAAGATGCGCTGAGGCGGAGATTCCTCTGGGGGTGAAGATCGCGCTGAGGCGGAGATTCCCCTGGGGGTGAAGATCGCGCTGGGGCGGAGATTCCCCTGGGGGTGAAGATCGCGCTGGGGCGGAGGCCCCCTGGGGGCGAGGTCGCGCTGAGGCGGAGATTCCTCTGGGGGGCGAAGATCTCGCTGGGGCGGAGATTCCCCCAAGGGCGAAGATCGAGCCGGGCGGAGATTCCGCGGAGGGCGAAGGTCGAGCCGGGGCGGAGATTCCGCCGGGACGCCGGTCGTTTCGGGGCAGAGAGTCCGCCGTGGGCGAAGCTCGTATCCGGGCAGAGATTCCGCCGTGGGCGCAGATCGCCCTGGGCAGAGGTCTCTCGGGCGGCGCAGATTGTGCCGAGGCGGAGGTTCGATGGAGCAGGGTGGGCGCTCCGCGGCCGGAAGGGCGAGCTGGAGTCGGCTCTGCGGGCCGCGCAGGGGCTAGCGCGGATCCGGCTCCGGGTCCTCCAGGTCGAGCCCGTGCTCCTCCGCCGCCGTCACGCCGCGCAGGGGGGCGTCGAAGCTGCGGCCGAGGTAGACCTCGCGGACCTTGGGGTCGCGGACCAGCGCGTCGGGGGAGCCTTCGCGCAGGATCGTGCCCTGATGGATGATGTAGGCGCGGTCGGTGCTGGAGAGGGTCTCGCGCACGTTGTGGTCGGTGATCAGGATGCCGATGTTGCGCTGGCGCAGGCGGTTGACCATCTCCTGGATCTCCTCGACGGCGATGGGGTCGACGCCGGCGAAGGGCTCGTCGAGGAGCAGGATCGCCGGGTCGCTGGCCAGGGCGCGGCAGATCTCTAGGCGTCGGCGCTCGCCGCCGGAGAGGGTCTCGGCCAGGCTGTCGGCCAGGTGCGAGAGATCGAGCTCGTCCAGGAGCTCGTCCGCCCGGGCGTGGCGCTGGCGGCGGTTCATCGGCATCGCCTCCAGGACCGCCAGGAGGTTGTTGCGGACCTTCATGCGGCGGAAGATGCTCGGCTCCTGGGGCAGGTAGCCCATCCCCATGCGGGCGCGCCGGAACATCGGGAGGCGCGAGCACTCCTCGCCGGCGAGCCAGACCTCGCCGGCGTCGGGCACGGTCAGCCCCACGGTCATGCGGAAGCTGGTGGTCTTCCCCGCCCCGTTGGGGCCCAGGAGGCCCACGATTTCTCCCGGCTCGACGCGGTAGCCGACCCCGTCGACGACCCGGCGCCGGCGGAAGGACTTCACGAGTCCCTGGACCTCGAGCAGGGAGCGCTGGCGGCGGGCGGTGGCCATGGGCGGGAGCTTACGCAGCGCGGCCGTCGGGGTCGCCTCCCCAGCCTGAGTTCGCTCGCGCTGCGATTGTGGACAACTCGTGGAAAACGAGCGGGAGGCGAGCGGAGGTCACGGGGGATCCGTGCTTCGAATGCGGATTGGAACCACAACTTTGAGGCCGGCTTTAACCGAGCGGCTTTGCCTGCGTGTTGGAAGCAGCTCTTGGGCAATGGTTTACGCCACTTCGAGAGGAGCTCTGGTCGTCGTTTTTCACAATGGAGCCGCGAGCGATCAGGGTGCATTTGCGCGCATGTTGTGGGTGCGAGAGCAGCCCGGCGGCGACCGTCAAGTGTGGAGAATCCGAAATCGGCCTACTTTCCCGCAGGCGGGCCGGCGGGAGCGGGGATGCCCGCGCACCGGTTTCCCGAGGTCGAGTCCGCTCCGGTTTGGGCCGCCCGCCGGGCGCAGGTGCAGCGAGTTGGGAGCCGGATCCCCGAGGCCGTCCGTCGGCGGCGCGCTCGCGCGCCGTTGGGGGGGGCGTACGGCCCCGGGCGCCGGTCGCCTAACGCAGCCAGCCCAGGCGCCAGATTCCCTTGTGGGGGTAGATCGGCCAGAAGACGACCAGCGCGCGGCCCTGGATCAGCTCGCGTGGCACCAGCGGTGCCGGGACCGGGGTGCCGGCCGTCGCGGCGTCGGAGGGGAACCAGTCGACGTTGCCCCACTGGTCTCGGAAGCCCTTGTAGAGGACGCCGTCCTCGTCCTCGCCGACGCGCGGGTTCTCGCCCGGGCGGTGGTTGCCGCGGCCGGTGCGGGGGCCGTCGCCGTCGTTCCAGGTGTACTCGATCGCCTTCCAGTCGCGTCCGTCGGCCGAGTCCAGCGTGTTGTCGCCGAGGAAGAAGTAGTGCCCGGCGGGGATGGTCACCGTGCCCTGCAGGTCCTGCAGGACGTAGAAGATGTCGCGCTGCAGGTCGAGGTCGGTGAACTCGGCCGTGCCGCCGCGCAGGCCGACCGAGACCGACGAGCTCTGGTCGGGTGAGGGCTCGATGTCGAGCTCCACGAGCGTCTCGCCGTCGACCTCCAGCAGCAGCCGGTCGTCGAGGTTCTGGATCAGAAAGCGGGTCTCGTCGCCGGCCTCCAGGCGCAGCTCGGGGCCGGTCTCGACGCGATCGGGGCGACGGCCGGAGCCCGTGTAGACCTCGGAGTCGCGAACCTGCACCTCGACCTTGGAGCCGGCCGCGGCCGCCGGGCCCGGCAGCATGAACTCGTAGGTGCGGAGGCCCTCTTGCAGCTTGAAGTACACGAGCTCGGCGCCGGCGTCGGGCTCGACCCTGCCCTCGAGGCGCAGGTCGCCGACGTAGTTGATCGGGTGGCGGTCGAACTGGCCGCGGGCGCCGAGTCGGCCGCGGGCCTCGGCCTCGATCTCGCCGCGCAGCGCGTCGGGGTAGCCGTCGGCGTAGCGGTCGACGATCGAGCCCTGGCCCGGGCGGAAGCGAGCGCGGCCGTCGCCCCGCGCCTGGATCGAGCGGCCCGACGTGCGCCAGCCCTCGCCGGAGACCGCCTCCCAGGACGACTTGCTGGGCTCGTCGACGTCGAGGCTCTTCCACACCGTCGCCATGACGGTGTCAGGGCGGCGTAGCACCGTCCACTCGCCGCCGGCCACACGGTGCCACAGGTCGCCGTACTCGATCTTCAGGTCCTCTTCGGGCATCCCGATGAGGCGCTTGACCATCACGCGCGAGCGCTCGAGGGGATGCTTGAAGACCACGATCTCCCAGCGCTTCGGATCGCGGAAGCGGAACGAGAGCTTGTCGACCAGCACGCGGTCGTTGACTCCCGCCGTCAGGCTGCCCATCAGCGTCGGCTGCATCGAGCCCGAGGGGATCTTGCTGACCTCGAGGACGAAGGTCTTGAAGAGCAGCGCGACCGCGATGGCCATCGTGATGGCCTCGATGTTCTCGCGGAAGTGCTTCTTCTCCTTCTTCTTGTCCTTCTTCGCGCTCATCAGTGGATCCACTTCCAGCGGTAGAGGCCGAGCCGCGGCGAGAGCGGCCAGAACACGGCAAGGGCGCGTCCCTGGATCAGGCGGCGCGGTACGAAGGGCGCGCTCTCGCTCGACGGGGCAGCGTAGGGGATGCCGGGGCCGTCGAGCCACCAGGTCTCGCCATACTTGTCGCGAAAGCGAACGCGCGGCCCGTCGGGGTCGCCGACGCCGAGCCGTGCGGGGTTCTTCTGCCACGGGTCCGGGTCACGGCGCGAGTTGCCGGAGATCACGAACGGGGCTCCGGAGTCGTCCTCGATCTCCAATCGCGCGTACTTCCACTCGCGGCTGTCGCTCGAGTCCTGGGTGTTGTCCCCGAGCATGAAGAAGTGCCCCTCGGGGATGGTGTACTCGCTGCGCTCGATGTCGGTGTAGTAGATGTCCCGGTAGGCCATCAGGTCGTCGAACGTCGCGGTCGCGGCCTCGCCGCCCTCGACGAAGACGAACAGGCTGGAGCCCTGGTTCGAGTTCGGGACTTCGAGGCCGCACAGCACGTCGCCGTCGACGTCGATCTCGACCAGGTCGTCCAGGTTCTGCGCGCCGAAGCGATAGCGCTGGCCGGCGGCGAGGCGCAGCTCGGAGTCGGCCTCGACCCGCTGGCGGTCCTCGTTGCCGTCGAAGTCGCGGCCGACCGCCTCGATCGAGGGGCGCGCGCCCGCGGGAGCAGCGGGCCCCGGCAGCCGGACCACGAAGCGCCGCGAGCCCTCGTAGAGCGTGATCCCGACGAACTCGGTGTCGGGGCCGGCCTCGACCTCGCAGTCGACGCGCAGGTCGCCGACCGGGAACACGCCGGTGCCGTGCTTCTTCTTGACCAGGTCGATCAGCGGGTCGGGGTAGCCGTCGAGGTAGCCGTCCATGATCGAGCCGCGATCGCCGAACTGCGCGCGCCCCGGGCCGTTTGCGGTCACGCGGCGGCCTTCGACCTCCCAGCCCAGCGTGGGGGACTCAGGGAACCAGCGGGTGCTCTCGGGCTCGAGCAGGTCGAGGCGCTTCCACGTCTCGTCCTGCACGTCGCGCGAGCGGCGTAGGATCTTCCACGGCTCCGAGCCGTCGCGGCGGTGCCACAGGTCGCCGTACAGGATGCGGATCTGCTCGGGGCCGATGCCGACCAGGCGCTTCACGAAGCTCTTCGAGAGGTCGAGCGGATACTTGAAGACCACCACCTCCCAGCGCTTCGGCTCGCGGAAGCGGAACGACAGCTTGTCGACCAGGATGCGGTCGTACACCTCGGCCTTCTCGTCGCCGATCAGCGTCGGCTGCATCGAGCCCGACGGGATCTTGTAGGCCTCGATGACGAAGTACTTGAGGAGCAGCGCCATGATCACCGCCATGGCGAGCGCCTCCAGGTTGTCACGCCAGGGCGTCGACGCGCGGGCCTGCTCCTCGCCCTCGGCCATCGCCGCTACTTGCCCTCTTCGGCGCCGCCGAGGACGGACAGGAAGGCCTTCTGCGGGATGTCGACGCTGCCGATCTGCTTCATGCGGCGCTTGCCTTCCTTCTGCTTCTCGAGCAGCTTGCGCTTGCGCGTGATGTCGCCGCCGTAGCACTTGGCGGTGACGTCCTTGCGCAGCGCCGCGATGTTCTCGCGCGCGATGATCTTCTGTCCGATCGCCGCCTGGAGCGGGATCTCGAACATGTGCCGCGGGATCTCCTTGCGCAGCTTCTTGATGATCGCGCGCCCGCGGAAGTCGGCCTGGTCGCGGTGGAGGATGCACGAGAGCGCGTCGACGTCCTCGCCGTTCACCATGATCCGCAGCTTGACCAGCGCGTCCTCGCGGAAGCCGAGCAGCTCGTAGTTCAGCGTCCCGTAGCCGCGCGTCGCCGACTTCAGCTTGTCGTAGAAGTCGTAGATGATCTCGGCCAAGGGAACGTCGTATACGAGCTGCACGCGGGTCGTCGACAGGTACTCCTGGCGTACGTAGGTCCCGCGGTGATCGTTGGCGACCTGCATCATCGCTCCGATGTACTCGGAGGGGAGCAGCATCTGGACCCGCGCCATCGGCTCGAGGATCGCGTCGTAGTGATCCGGCGGGGGCAGGAGCCCGGGCGAGTGGATCTCGGTCTCGTCGCCGTCCTCCTTGCGGATCCGGTAGGTGACCGTCGGCGCGGTCTGGATCATGTCCATGTCGTGCTCGCGCTCGAGGCGCTGCTGCACGATCTCCATGTGGAGCAGGCCCAGGAACCCGCAGCGGAAGCCGAAGCCCAGGCCCTCGGACGTGACCGGCTCGAACGAGAACGAGGAGTCCGACAGCGACAGCGTCTCGAGCGCCTCGCGCATGCCCTCGAAATCGCCCGAAGCGACCGGGTAGAAGTCGGCGTACACCATGTGCGCCGGCGGCTTGTAGCCGGGCAGCATGTCGAGCTCGGGACCCTTGTGGATCATCATCGTGTCGCCGACGCGCACGTCCCCGAGCTTCTTGATGTTCGAGATGAAGTAGCCCACCTCGCCCGCGCCGAGCTCGTGCGTGCGCCGCATCTTGGGCGCGAAGCGACCGATCTCGAGGGCCTCGTACACCTTGTCGGTGCCGGGCATGTAGATCTTGTCCCGCTCGCGGATCGTCCCGTCGACGACGCGCAGGTAGACGATGATCCCGCGGTACTCGTCGTACACGGCGTCGAAGATCAGCGCGCGCAGCGGCGCCTTGGGATCCTCGGTGGGGGCGGGGATGCGCTCGACGACGCGGTCGAGCACCTCCTTCACACCCTCGCCGGTCTTGGCCGACACGCGCAGGGCATCGGTGGCGTCGATGCCGAGCGAGTGCTCGATCTCCTCGGCGATCTCGTCGGGGCGGGCGTGCGCCAGGTCGAGCTTGTTGAGGACCGGGATGATCTCGTGGTCGGCCTCGATCGCCAGGTACGCGTTCGCGACCGTCTGTGCCTCGACGCCCTGCGACGCGTCGACCAAGAGCACGGCGCCCTCGCAGGCCTGCAGGCTCTTCTCGACCTCGTAGTTGAAGTCGACGTGCCCCGGCGTGTCGATCAGGTTGAGCTGATAGGTCTCGCCCTGGTACTGGTGCTCGATCGTGACGGCGCGGGCCTTGATCGTGATGCCGCGCTCGCGCTCCAGCTCCATGTCGTCGAGCAGCTGCTCGCGCATGTCGCGCTTCTTGACCGCGCCGGTGACCTCGAGCATGCGGTCGGCCAGGGTCGACTTGCCGTGGTCGATGTGCGCGACGATCGAGAAGTTGCGGATGTGCTTGGGGTCCACGGTGCCTACTCCTGGTGCGCGCCCTCGCTCAGAACGTCGGGCAGACGCGCGAGCAGCGCCCGCAGCGCGCGGCCGCGGTGCGAGACCGCGCCCTTCTCGGCGCGCGGGATCTCGGCGAAGGTCCGGCCGGTCTGCGGGAAGCCGTCCTCGGTGAACTCGAAGAGCGGGTCGTAGCCGAAGCCGTCGCTGCCGCTGGGCTCGGTGCGGATGCATCCGCGGGCCTCGCCCTCGAGCTCGAGCACGACGTCGCCCGCGGGCGTCGCCAGGGCGAGCACCGTCACGAAGCGCGCGCGGCGCTCGGCCGCGGGAACGCCCGCGAGCCGCTCCAGCAGCAGCGCGTTGTTGGCCGCGTCGTCGCCGTGCGTGCCGGCGAAGCGCGCCGACCGCACGCCCGGCGCGCCGTCCAGGTGCTCGACCTCGAGCCCCGAGTCGTCGGCCAGCGACCACAGGCCGCGCGCGCGCGCCGCCGAGACGGCCTTCTTGCGTGCGTTGCCGGCGAAGGTCGGTTGGTCCTCGTCCACGTCGGGCACGCCGCCCACGCCTTCGGGGGTGACGACCTCGACCGGGAGCCCCGCGAGCAGCGTCTGGAGCTCGTCGCGCTTGTGGCGGTTGTTGGTGGCCAGGAGCAGCTTCACGGCGGTCCGGCCCCCTAGAGCCCGAGGGCCTCGCGCTGCAGCTCGAAGATGCGCTCGATGCCGGCCTGACCCGCGGCGAGCATGTCGTCGAGCAGCTTGCGGCTGAAGGTCGCCCCCTCGGCCGAGCCCTGGATCTCGACGAACTCGCCCTCGCCGGTCATCACCAGGTTCATGTCGACGTCGGCTCCGCTGTCCTCGGAGTAGTCGAGGTCGCACACCGCCTGGCCGTCGACGACCCCGACCGACACCGCGCCCAGCTGGGTGCGCAGCGGCCAGTCGCGTACGACGCGCTTCTGGCCCATGTGCACCAGGAGGTCGTGGAGCGCGACATACGCGCCGCTGATCGCCGCGGTGCGCGTGCCGCCGTCGGCCTGCAGCACGTCGCAGTCGATCCAGATCGTGCGCTCGGTGGTGCGCTTGAAGTCCATCACGCCGCGTAGGCAACGTCCGATCAGGCGCTGGATTTCCACCGAGCGGCCGTCGACCTTGCCGGCGCGGTCGCGCGACTTGCGCGTGCTGGTGGACGAGGGGAGCATCGAGTACTCCGCCGTCAGCCAGCCCCGCCCGGAGCCCTGGAGGAAGTTCGGTACGCCGTCGAGGTAGGTCGCGGTGCACAGCACCCGCGTCCGGCCGAAAACGGCCAGCACCGAACCGGGCGCCGTCTCCGTGAAGCCCCGCTCGAAACGCACCTCGCGTAGATCGCCCGTACCTCTGCCGTCTCGTCTTGCCATTCTTCTCCCCGCAAATAGGGCCGAGCATTTTAGCGGCGGTCGCCGAGCCGGGCGAGGCGTCAGAGGAGCTCGACGGCGGAGATGTGCTCCAGGGGCAGGTCCAGCGAGCCGCCGGGCGTCCGGAGGACCAGGCCGCCGGGGCGGAGGTCCTCGATCGCGCCTCGGTCGGTCCGCTCGCCGCGGCGGACGAGGACCGCCCGCCCCGTGGCCAGCCCCGCTCCGGAGGCGAAGTCGGCCGCAAGGCGCTCCGGAGCGGCCCGGGCCTGGTCCAGGCGCTGCTCGAGGCGGGGCAGCAGCACCGCGAGGGCGTCGGCTGCCTCGCAGGGGTGTCCGAGCAGCGCCAGGCTGGTCGCAGGCCGCCCCCCGAGGTCCGCCGGGAAGTCGCGCTGGAGCAGGTTCAGCCCGATGCCGCAAACGAACGCGGGGCGCTCGGGGTCGAGCCCGCGGGACTCCACCAGGATCCCGCAGAGCTTGGCGCCGGCCGCGAGCAGGTCGTTGGGCCACTTCAGGACCAGCTCTGACGCCCCGAGGGCTAGCGCGGCGTCCCGTACCGCCAGCGCCGCTGCCATGGTCAGGGCCGACGGCGCCGGCGCGGGGGGGGGCGGCATCCAGACCACGCTGGCGTACAGCCCCGCGCCCGGCGGGCTGTGCCAGTGGCGGCCCCGGCTCCCGCGGCCGGCCGTCTGCTCGTCGGCCACATGGACGTCGCCATGCCGTGCGGTGCCCGCCGCCAGCGCGGCGAAGGCGCGCTCGTTGGTCGAATCGACCGAGGTTTCGTGGATCAGGCGCGGCATGGGGGGGGGCGGGCGGAGGCCGAGGGTACGGGCTCGCGGGGGAAGGCGGGTCCTCCAATGCCCGGCCTGCCGCGCTACCAGGCCCGCGGCCGCTCGATTCCCATCGCCTTCAGCCGCGACGTCAGGGTCGTGGCGTTGACCCCCAGGAACTCCGCCGCGCCGCCGGGCCCGGAGATCTTCCAGCGCACGCGCTCCAGCACCGCCAGCGCGTTGTCGCGTTCCAGCTTCCGCAGATCCGCCTCCCTCAGCAGCTCGCGCCCCTCGCGAGCCGTACCCGCGCCGTCGCGCCGATCTCTGCGCCGGCCCGAGCTCCGCGGGACCTCGAACACCAGCCCGGCGGCCTTCCGCGCCCCGATGACCGCTCGCTCGACGACGTTCTGGAGCTCCCGCACGTTGCCGGGCCAGTCGTAGCCTTCCAGCTCGCGGGCCTGGCTCTCCCTGAGCCGCGGCGGGGTCGCCAGGCGGCCGCTCTTGGCCGCGAGCCCCAGGAAGTGCATCGCGAGCTGCGCGACGTCCTCCCGGCGTTCGCGCAGCGCCGGAAGGCGGATGGGGAACACCGTGAGGCGGTAGTAGAGGTCCTCCCGGAAGCGGCCGGCGCGCACCTCCTCTTCGAGGTCGCGGTTGGTCGCCGCCACCAGGCGGACGTCGACCGAACGCTCGACGTCCTCACCGACCCGCGAGAAGCGCCCCTCCTGGAGGGCCCGGAGGAGCTTGCCCTGGAGCTCGATCGGGATCTCGCCGACCTCGTCCAGGAAGAGCGTGCCGCCGTCGGCGATCTGGAAGCGGCCCGCGCGCTCGTCCAGCGCGCCGGTGAAGGCGCCCCGGAGGTGCCCGAAGAACTCGCTCTCGAAGAGCTCGTGGGGGATCGAGGCGCAGTTGACCCGGACCAGGGGCCGCCCGGACCGCTCGCTGCGCTCGTGGATGGCCGCGGCGACCAGCTCCTTGCCCGTGCCCGACTCGCCGGTGATCAGCGTGGTTGCCTCGGTGGGCGCGACGACCTCGATCTGCTGGAGCACCTTCTGGATCGCGGGGCTCCGCCCGACGATGCCTCCGGGGGCCTGTGCGACCTTGATCTCCTCGCGCAGGTAGTCGCGCTCCAGCTCGAGCTGGCGCCGGAGCTCCTCGATCTGCCCGAAGGCGCGCGCGTTCGCGAGGGCGACCGCGGCGTGGTCGGCGAAGGTGCGCAGCCACGAGAACTCCTCGTCGGAGACGTCGCTGCGGCTGAACACGCCGAGCACACCCAGGGTCTCGCCGCGGAAGATCAACGGCTGGCCGGCGAAGGTGCGGATGCCCTCGCTCGCGGCCCAGCTCGGAGCGGCGAGCCACCCATCGCCCTCGCGCACGCGGAGGATTTTGGCCTCTCCGGAGGCCCCGATGGAGCCCACCTTGCGCACGCCGAGGGGGAAGCGCCGGAAGGTCCCGTCGGTCCGGCTCCACGTCCGCCCGGGGTCGGCGGTGGAGCGACCCGCGCTCGCCTCCAGGTGCAGGCAGGTCTCGCGGTTGGTGCAGTCGCGCTCCAACGCGCAGTCCGAGCACAGGTCGCCGGGGCCGAGCAGCCAGATGCGAGCCAGCGCGACGCCCGGCTCCGCGGCGAGGTCGTCGACGATGCGCCGCAGCACGGCGTGCAGGGAGTGCTCCTGCGCCACGGCCACGCTGATCTCCTGCAGGACGCGGGCGTTCACGCGCTCGAGGCTAGCGAGATCTCGTTGCCTAGATCGCGAGATGTCATGTTTTAGCGAGAAGTCATGAGTCGCCGTGGAGGCGCCTAGCGGCGCTAAGGCAGGAAGCAGCAGCCGCTTAAGGCCGGACGCCGGCTCGTTGGCACGGGCGCTGCCAACCCGGGGCCCAGCGGACCACCCGCGCCGCCTCTCGAACGACCATGACGCACCCCACGCACCCCTCCGGCTTCCGCCTCGGCATCTACGTCTATCCCGGCGTCGAGGCGCTCGAGTTCGCGGGGCCCTACGGCGTCTTCGCGGTCGCCCGCCGCAGCGATCCGGGCCTCGGTGTCTTCCTCCTTGCGTCCTCGCCGCTTCCGGTCGAGGCCGAGGCCGGGCTCCAGGTGCTGCCGAAGCGCACCCTGTCCGAGCGGCCCGAGATGGATGCCCTGCTCGTCCCCGGTGGACCCGGGGCCGAGCGCGAGACCGAGAACGGCGAGCTGCATGCGCTCGTCGCGTCGCTGCCCGAGACCACGCTGCTCGCCAGCGTCGGCAGCGGCTCCTGGGTCTATGCCCGCATGGGGCTGCTCGACGGGCGCGCCGCGACGAGCCGGGTGGAGGGGGACCGCAACGAGGACTGCGCGGACGGGCTCGTCCCGATCGCGCGCCTGGTCCAGCTCGCACCCGGGTGCCACGTGCGCCGTGCGCGCGTGGTCGACGCCGGTCGCATCGTCACCGCCGGCGGCATCGCGTCGGGGGTCGAGCTCGGTCTGCACCTTCTGCGCCGCGCCGGCCACAACGAGACCTTCGTCGCCGACGTGGCGCGCGTGCTGGGGCACGCGGGTGCCTACGACCTGCACCGCGGCGACCTCCTCTTCGAGCGGAACGCCTCCGGGTCCGCCGACTCCTGAGCACACCGATCCCACCATGACTTCCATCGCCTTCGCCCAGCGCCTCCGCGACCGTGAGCCCGCCGCCCTCGAGCGCTTCTTCGAGCTCTACTTCGACCGGCTCTACGCCTTCGTGAGGAGGTCGGTCGGAGCCGAGCACCTGGCGGAGGACCTCGTCCAAGAGGTGTTCCTGCGCATCCACCGCGCGCTGCCGTCCTACGACCCGGCGCGTGCCCTCGACCCCTGGGTGTTCCGCATCGCCGCGAACCGCCTCCGCGACTACTGGCGCTCCCGTGAGTACCGCGCCACCTCGCGGGCCTCGCAGGTCGAGCCGAGCTGGTTCGCCGACCACGCGCCGGTCGCGGAGGACGAGCCTCTGTCCGAGCGCGACGAGATCCTCGTGCGCCTGCGCGCCGCCGTCGACGGGCTGCCCGAGGTCAGCCGCGTCGTGGTGCAGCTGCGCGGCTTCGAGGGGCTCTCCTTCGACTCGATCGCGCGCATCGTCGGCCGCAGCGAGGCCGCCGTGCGCAAGCGCTACTCGCGCGCTCTCGCCGCGCTCCGCGCATCCCTTGGCGGAGCGCGCCTTCCGATCCCCGCGTAGCGGCCCCGTTCCGCGACGCGTTTCCCCGAACCAGAACAAGAGAGAACCATGAAGACCGCCATCGCCATCAGCGCTCCCGCCCTGCTCGCCGCGACCACCCTTGGGGTGACCGGGGGAGGCGGGGCCTCTTCCAAGGACCCCGTGACCCCGCCCTCCGAAGAGACCTCCACCCAAGCTAGCGAGCTGCGCTTCGACGACGGACGCACGGCGCTCGTCGTCACCGACCCTCAGAACGACTTCCTCAGCCCCGACGGGGTGACGTGGGGGGTCGTCGGGGACAGCGTCACCGCGAACAACACCGTCGAGAACCTCGAGACCCTCTTCAAGACGGCGAAGGCGGCCGGCATCCCGGTGTTCGTCTCGCCGCACTACTACTACCCGCACGACCACGGCTGGAAGTTCGAGGGGGCGCTCGAAGCCATGATGCACGACATCGGGATGTTCGACCGTCCGGGGCCGCTCGTGCTTGACGGCTTCAAGGGCTCGGGCGCCGATTGGCTCGAGCGCTACAAGCCCTACATCGAAGATGGCGCGACCGTCGTCACCAGTCCGCACAAGGTGTACGGCCCGGAGACGAACGACCTCGTGCTGCAGCTGCGCAAGCGGGGGATCGACCGCGTCGTGCTCGCCGGCATGTCGGCCAACCTGTGCACCGAGTCGCACCTGCGCGAGCTCCTGGAGCAGGGCTTCGACGTGACGGTCGTCTCCGACGGCACGGCCGCGGCGATCACCGAGGAGCTCGGGGACGGCTATCGGGCCGCCCTGACGAACTTCCACTTCATGGCGAACGGCGTGGTGACGACCAAGGAAGCCGTGGCCGCCATGCGCCCCGAGTAGGCGGAGCTCCCGGGACCGGCCGGAGAGGGGGCGTGGGGCGCTCCCTCTCTCTCGTCGTCAGACGATCAGGTGGCTGACGCGCTGCCCGAGCAGGCTCTTGAGGCGCCCCATCACGTTCGAGTGGATCTGGCAGACGCGGCTCTCGGTGAGGGCCAGCATCTCGCCGATCTCGCGCATCGTGTGGCCGTACTGATAGTACTGCTCGATGATGAACCGCTCCTTGTGGGTCAGGGAGCGGGTGATGAAGCCCATCAGGTCGCGGCGGTTCAGCTCGCCGACGGGGTCGATCGCGGTGCGGTCCTCCAGGACCTCGACCTTCTCGACCGAGCCGTCGTCGTCCTCCCACTTCTCCGAGAGGGAGAACATGGTCTTGGCGCGGGCCTCCTGGATCTCCATCACGAGCGTGTCGTGCTCCATCTCCAGGTTGCGCGCCAGCTCGGCGTGGGTGGGCTCGCGGCCGAACTCGGCGGTCAGCTTCTGCAGCGCGCGCTCGATCTTGGTCGCCTTGAGGCGGACCAGGCGCGGGACCCAGTCCTGGGAGCGGAGCTGGTCCAGGATCGCGCCGCGGATACGCGTCGAGCAGTAGGTCTTGAACTTGATCCCGCGGCTCGCGTCGAAGCCTCGGATGGCGTCCATCAGGCCGAACAGGCCGGCGCTGATCAGGTCGTCGAGCTCGATCGACTTGGGCAGCGTCTGCAGCAGGCGCTCGGCGATGTAGCGCACCAGCGGGTAGTGCCGCTCGATCAGCGCGTTGCGGAGCTCGTCGAGCCGCGGCGAGCCGACGCCCTTCACCGCGTCGGCCTCCTTACGGTAGAGCGTCCAGAGCTCCTCGGTCGGGGCTTCGTCGAGCGTCGGGTCGCCGGTCGACCCCTTCTTGGTCGTCTTCTTGGCGGCCTTCTTGGCCGGCGCCTTCTTGGCGACCGGCTTGGCCGCGGTGGTCTTTGCGGCCGTCGTCTTCGCGGGCGCCTTCGTGACGGGCTTCTTCACCGTTGCCTTCTTCGCCGCCGGCTTCTTCGCGGCGACCTTCTTGGCCGGCGCCTTCTTGGCGGCCTTCTTCGCGGTCGCTTTCTTGGCGGCCTTCTTTGCGGGCGCTTTCGCGGGCGCTTTTTTGGCCGAGCTCTTCTTGGCGGCCTTCTTCGCCGTCTTGTCCGCCTTACCCGTGCTCTTTTTCTTCGACGCCATCGGCTTTACCGCCTGTCCCCGCGGGGCCGGTGCGGGGTCTCCTCAAAGGGCGGTTTACGGGTGTCGGCCATCTGGGGGGAAAACTTGGGCGTCAAATCAGACCTGAACCAACGCGTGGACCGGAATGTCGCCCAGCTTCTCCCGGCCGGGAAGGAAGCTGAGCTCGATCACGACCGCGCAGGCCACCGGGTCGCCGCCGATCTTGCGGACCAGCTTCAGCGCGGCCTCCATGGTGCCGCCGGTGGCCAGGAGGTCGTCGACGACGAGCACGCGCCGCTGCTGGTCGTTCACCGCGTCGACGTGGATCTCGATGGTGTCCTTGCCGTATTCCAGCTCGTAGGACTCCGAGGCGGTCTTCCACGGCAGCTTGCCCGGCTTGCGGATCGGGATGAAGCCCTTGCCCACCTGCTTGGCGAGCGCCGTGCCGAAGATGAACCCGCGCGACTCGATCCCGCAGACCAGGTCGTAGGACGCGGGGTCGATGGCCTGCTCGAGGAGGTCGATGGACAGCGCGAGGCCCTCGGGGTCCTGCAGCAGCGGCGTGATGTCCTTGAACAGGATCCCCGGCTTCGGAAAGTCGGGCACGTCGCGGATGTAGCGCTCGATCACGAACTCCTCCTGGGGGCGGGGCCTCGCCGGCGAAAAGGGGGGCGCCGGGGGGGGGCCGCCGTGTCTGGTTTCGGCCGAGGGCATGACCCGCTTGAGGCCCGCCCCGCAATTCCCCACCCGCCACGCGGCACGCGAGGTCTCGCTTCCAACTACTAATAGCGATCGCGGCGGTCGGTACAAGGGCCTGGCGGCCCCCTCCGCGGCCCCGCGCGCCTCGCCGCGGCCTACATCTCGTCCACCGGCTCGATGCCGATGGCCTGCAGACCCCGCCCCAGGATCTCGCGCCCGGCGTGGACCAGGCCGAGGCGGGCTTCCCGCACCGGGGACTCCGCCTGGAGCACCGGGCAGTCGTGGTAGAAGCGGCTGAAGAGCTTGGCGCCCTCGTAGACGTAGGTCGCGAGCAGCGAGGGGTCGCAGGTCCGCTCCACCGCCGCCAGGGTGCGGGGGTAGAGCATCAGATGCCCGAGCAGCATGCGCTCGGCGTCCACGCCGAAGTCCTCGGACGACGCGGCGGCGCCCGCCAGGTCGGCGCTCTTCGGCGCATCGGCCTTGCGCAGGATGCTGGAGGCCCGCGCCAGTCCGTACAGGAGGTACGCACCGGTGTTGCCCTCGGGGCTGGTCCAGGCGTCGAGGTCGAAGACCACGCGCGTGGTGTTCGACGCCTTGAGCATCCCGTAGCGCAGGCACGCGAGCGTCACGCGGTGGACGGTCTCGTTCCAGTGCTCCTCCGACCAGCCGGAGCGCTCGGGCCCGTCGCCGGAGCGCATCTTGTCCTCGATCGCGGCGGTGATCGAGGCGCGCAAGGCCTCGAAGTACACCACGTTGCCGGCCCGGCTCGACATCTTGCCTTCGGGCAGCATGACGAGCTCGTAGGGGACGTGGCGGCAGTCCGCGGCGCGCTCGTAGCCCATGCGCGCCAGCGTCGCGAACAGCTGGCGGAAGTGGTGCGACTGCTCGGTGCCCACGACGTAGAGCGAGCGCTCGACCTCGTACTCCTCGAACTTGACCTGGGCCAGGTAGAGGTCCCAGGTCAGGTAGAGGCTGGTGCCGTCGGTCTTGCGGACCAGCGCCGCTCCGAGGCCCTCTTCCTCGAGGTCGCAGATGATCGCACCCTGGCTCGGGACGAAGACGCCCGACTCCAGGAAGCGGTCGACGATGGCCTGGGCCGGCTCCTCGAGGTCGGACTCGAAGAAGTCGCGGTCGAAGTGCACGTCGAGCCAGCGGTAGATCTCGGCGAACTCGTCCAGGCACCAGTCCCGGGTGGTCTGGTAGCGCTCGCTCAGCTCCGGATCGCCGGCCTTGATGAGCTCGAGGATCTCCTTGAGGCGCGCCATGATCGTCGGCAGGGCGTCGCCGCCCTCCTCCTTGGCCGCCTTGATGCGGTCGTTGGCCTCGACGTAGATCTTGCCGAGCCAGGTGCAGCGGTCGGTCTCCGGCGGAGTCCGGTCCGCGCGCGTCTCGAGGCCCCACAGGCACTTGGCCACGTCGATGCCGAAGTCGCCGTAGTAGTTCGCCGCGACGACGTCGTGCCCGCGCAGGCGGTGCACCCGCTGCAGCGCATCGCCCACCGCGACGTTGCGGAGGTGGCCGACGTGAAACACCTTGTGGGTGTTCGGCTGCGAGAACTCGATCATCACCTTCTGCGGCGCCGCGGTGCGCGCGGAGGCGTCGAAGCTCCCGTCGTCGAGCGCCCCGAGCAGCGACGCGAGCACCGCGCTGCAGTCGGCGTAGAAGTTGAGGTAGGGCCCGGCCGCCTCGACGCGGGCGATGGGGGCTTCGGCCGCGATCGACGCGGCGAGCTCGGCCGCGATCTTGGGCGGCGCCTGGCGCAGCACCTTCGCGAGCGCGAAGCACGGGAACGCGACGTCGCCGAGCTCGCGCTTCTGCGGGAACTCGAGCAGCTCGTCGATCGCCTCGCGCTCCATGTCCTGACCGCGCTCGGCGAGCGCCGTCCTCACCGCCGTCGCCACCGCGTCGTGCAGATGCTGCATCGCTAGACCCACTCCTCCCACTCGAGGTTCTTCTCGGCCAGGTCGCGCTCGACCTCGGCCAACCGGTACTGCCGCTCCTTGAGCGCCTCGGGGTCGCGGTAGACCTCCTCGGTGCCGAGCTCGGCCAGCAGCGTCTCCCGCTCCTCCTCGAGCGCGATGATCGCGCTCTCGATCTTCTTCAGGAGGTAGGGGTTCTTGTTCTTCTTCTTCTTGCTCTTGGAGGCGGGCTTCGCGCCCGAAGCCGCGGCCTTCGCCGCCTGCTTCTTGCGCTTCTCCTCCTCCTGGCGGCGGGCCTTCTTCTCCTCGGCGCGCTTGCGCCCGGCCGCCTCCATCCGCTGCGCCTCCTCGTCGAGGAGCGCCTGGCGGTACTCGGAGTAGTTGCCGTCGAAGCGGCGCACCGCGCCGTCGCGCACCTCGAGGATGGTCGTACAGAGGCCGTCGAGGAAGGCGCGGTCGTGGCTGATGCACACCAGCGCGCCGTCGAAGTGGCCCAGCATCTCCTCGAGCGCCGTGCGGCCGGCCAGGTCGAGGTGGTTGGTCGGCTCGTCGAGCGCCAGCCACGAGGGGCCGGTCAGCACGAGGCGCGCCAGCGCGACGCGTGCGCGCTCGCCGCCCGACAGCGAGCGGACCTCCTTCTCGACGTCGCCGCCGCGGAAGAGGAAGCGCGCCAGGTGCTTTCTGACCTCCTCGTCCGTCATCCGCGGGTGGTCGCGGCGGATCTCGCCGTAGATCGTGCTGTCCTCGCGCAGGTCGGTCGTCTCCTGGTCGTAGAAGCCGCACGCGGCCTTGTGCCCGCGCTCGATCGTTCCGCCCAGGGGATTGAGGCGGTCCGCGAGCGCCTTCATCAGGGTCGTCTTGCCCGACCCGTTCGGGCCGACGATGCCGATGCGCTCGCCGCGCCCGATGCGCACGTCGGCGCCGGCGAGGATGCTGGCGTCGTCGTAGCCCAGGCGCAGGCCTTCGGCCTCCAGGACCAGCTCGCCGCCGCGCGCCGTCGAGGCCATCCGGATGTCGGGGCTGCGCACGTCGTGGTAGGGGCGCTCGAGGCGCTCGACGTGGGCGAGCTTCTTGCGCCGGCCCTTGGCCTCGCCGGTGCGCTGGCTGCCCATGTGCTTCTTGATGAAGGCATCTTCCTTGCGGAGGAAGTCCTGCTGCATCTCGTAGGCGCGCAGGTCGACGCGGTACTGCTCTTCCTTGAGCTCGATGTACTTCCCGTAGTTGCCCGGGTAGCGCGCGATGCGGCCGCGCTCCAGCTCGATGATCGCGTCGCAGGCGCGGTCGAGCAGGCGCCGGTCGTGGCTGACGAGCAGCACGGCGCTGTGGATCTCCTGGAGGTAGCTCTCCAGCCACTCGATGCCGGCCAGGTCCAGGTGGTTGGTCGGCTCGTCGAGGAGCAACAGGTCCGGCACGCTGACCAGCTCGCGCGCCAGCGTCGTGCGGCTCTTCTCGCCGCCGGACAGGGTCGCGGCCTCGCGCTCCCAGAAGCGCTCGGGCAGGCCGATGCCCGACAGCACCGTCTCGATCCGCCGCTCGGCGTCCCAGCCGCCCAGGAACTCCATGCGCTCGGACAGCTCGCCGTGCCGGCGCACCTGGCGGTCGAGCTCCTCGCCCTCGGCCGAGCCCATCGACTCGCCGAGCGCCTCCAGCTCGCGCTCGACGCGGTGGACCTCCTCGAGACCGGCTTCGACGTACCCGCGTACGGTCTCGCCGGGCTGGAAGTCCGGCCGCTGCTTCACGTAGCCCAGGCGCGCGCGCTTGGCGATGATGACCTCGCCGCCGTCGTGGGGGACCTCGCCCTCCAGGATGCGCAGCAGGGTCGTCTTGCCCTCGCCGTTGCGCCCCACGCAGCCCACGCGCTCGCCCGCCTCGATGCGCAGATCGGCCCCCGCGAGCACTTCGCGGGCGCCTAGGATCTTCTTCAGGCCGGTGACGAGGAGGACGCTCATAGGGACCGCTCGGGCGCGCCGAGCCGGGCATGATAGCGACGGCGCCGGGGCGGAGCGGTACCCTCCTGCCATGAAAGAAGCCCTACCCGCGGCCCTCCTGGTCCCCCTCGCCGCGTGCGTCGGCGGCCCTCCTACCCCGGTCGTGGATGAGGCGGTCGAGGTCCCGCGAGTCCACGCGGTGCTGGACGCCCTGCACGCGCGGGCCTCCGAGGCCGATGGGGAGCGCTACTTCGCGCTCTTCGCCGATGGCGCGGTCTTCTACGGCACCGACGCCACCGAGCGCTGGACGGTAGAGGAGTTCCGCGCCTACGCCGAGCCCTTCTTCTCCCAGGGGCGGGGCTGGACCTACGTCTCGACCGAGCGGAGCGTGTTCCTGGGCCCCTGGGGCGACGTCGCCTGGTTCGACGAGCGGCTGCAGAACGAGAAGTACGGGGAGGTGCGCGGTTCGGGCGTCCTGCGCAAGGTCGCCGGCGACTGGCGCGTGGCGCAGTACAACCTCTCCTTCCCGGTGCCGAACGACCTGGCGGCCGATCTGGTCGAGCGTGTCCGCGCCCTGTCCGCGGAAGGAGAGTAGCGCGCGGCACGGAGCCACCCCCCCGGGTGCTCCGCGCCACGCGCCTCAGGACCTAGAGGCCGATCGTCAGCTCGTAGCCCTGGGTCAGACCGATCTGCAGCGCCGGGTCGACCAGCGCGCCCTGCACGTAGACCGTCGCGGAGACGAGCGAGGGCAGGCTCGGGACGTCGAGGTCGACCTGCACCGGGGAGCCGCTCCACTGCGAGCCCGTGACGGTCAGCGCCGGGTTGACCAGCAGCTCACCGGTCGAGCCGATCGGACCGAAGCCGAGACCGGGAACCAGCGGGCCACAGGGCGACAGCGGGACCGGCTGCGTGCCGACGGCGAGGAAGGTCGACGACGGGGTGCCGAAGGTGCCCAGCGGGTCGTCGATCGAGAACGGCAGGGTCTGGCCGATCGAGGGCGTGCCGTTGAAGGTCAGCGAGCCGTCGGGGTTCGTGCCGCAGCCGAAGGGCTCGACGCTCTCGACGCGCGTAAACGTGAACGTGCCGAGCGGCGTGGTGCCGAAGAAGGGGCCGCTCGTCATCAGCGAGATCGGCTCCTGGGGGAAGGTGTTCTGGTTGCCCGAGGTGAACGACAGGCCGCTGTCGGTGCCGGCGTCGTAGGCGAAGAGGTCGACGGTGATCTGGTCGACCCAGGAGCCGTTCTGGAACAGCTCGAGGCCGTGCACGCCGACGAACCAGTCGGGGCTGGGCGCGATCATCGTGACGAGGGTGACCTGCGAGTGCCCGTCGGTCAGCCGGAAGCTGCTCGTGGTCGTGTCGGGGCTGTCGATGCCGGCGCCCGTGATGATCTCGCCGGCCGTCCCGGCGCCGATCTGGGCGTTGATCTCGTTCGTCAGCGCGAACGTGCCGCCGGTCTCGGCCATGACCTCGATGCCGTTGGTGGCGATGCCGCCCGGCTCCCAGAAGGAGATGGCATCGCTGTGCGTGGCGCCGATCAGCGGAGAGTAGTGGGCGCTGGGGCCGGGCCAGGCGCTGGGGTGCGTCGCGGGGCTCCAGGTTGAGTCGAACGTGACGTCGTAGACAGCCTCCGCGCCCTGGGCGAAGGCACCGGTGGCGAGGAGGGCGACGAGCGGAAGGGAGGACAGAGTCGAGGGTGCTTTCATGGGCGCCCGCTACGTGGCTCGCGCGCGGACGGGACGCGTCTTTCGCACCAATTTCCGCCCCCGAAGAACCCGCGGGGCGGGACCCCCGCGCGATGCTCTCGTGAGGTATGCGGGGTAGCCTAGGCGCCTCGAAATCGCGCTCCAGCGCCCCTGAGGCGGGCCTAGGCCGTTGGCTGGAGCGTGATCGCAGCGGTGCTGAACACCGGCCCCTCGACGCAGCACTTGGCGTTGGGCCAGGCGCCCAGGGGCCCGTCGGGGCGGGTGTCGACCGGGCAGCCGTTGCAGATTCCTACCCCGCAGCCCATCAGCGTCTCGAGCGATAGCCAGGTCGCGAGGCCGCGCTCCTGCGCCAGGTGCTCGACGGCTTCGAGCATCGGGTCGGGGCCGCAGGCGAGCAGGCGGCACTCGCGCGGCAGCGTGCCGTCCTCCCAGAGGCGCTCCAGCAGGCCCAGCACGTTGCCGCGGAAGCCCTCCGAACCGTCGTCGGTGGCCGTGTGGACCCCGATTCCCAGGGCGCGGAAGGCGTCGATGTCGTAGAGCAGGCCCGCCGTCGCGGCTCCGAACAGGTAGCTGACGTTCGCGGGCGCGACGGGCGTGCGGCCGTCCATGCCGGCCAGGGCCTGCTCGATGGCCATGTAGAAGGGCGCCGAGCCGACGCCGCCGGCCAGCATCACCCACGGCGCTCCGTCGCCGTCGAGCGCCGGCCAGCCGTTGCCGAGCGGGCCGACCATGCGGACCGTCTCGCCCGGGCGGCAGCGGGAGAGGGCCTGGGTGCCGCGGCCCATCACCTTGATAAGGAACTCGCACACGCCGTCGCGGTGACGGTAGATCGAGAAGGGCCGTGGGATGAGCGGCGCGCGCCGCTCCTCGCACTTCAGCATGAAGAAGCGGCTGGCGCGGATCGGCGCCAGCTCGACCTCGGGCCGCAGCGCGAGGATCACCCCGTCGTCCCCACAGGGCTCGACGCGGACCACCTCGCCGAGGAAGGAGCGTGCGTCGGGCGGGGGAGCGGGCATGTCGGGGGCAGGATAGCAGCGCGCCCCCCGCGGCCGTTCCGGGGAAAGGGGGCTTGTGGGATCCCGGCATCTCCCCTAGGGTTTCTAGGGAAGCGATGGCTCACCAACGAGACGACCTTCTGCGCGGCACCCTCGACCTCTTGGTGCTGAAGTCGCTGCAGAGCGGCCCGCGCCACGGCTACGGGATCGCGCGCCGGATCCAGGAGTCGAGTGGCGACGTGCTGCAGGTGGAGGAGGGCTCGCTGTATCCCGCGCTCCACCGGATGGAGAAGCGCGGCTGGATCGCCGCCGAGTGGGGCGTCTCCGAGGCCAACCGGCGCGCGAAGTTCTACCGCCTCACCGACGCGGGGCGCGGGCAGCTGGCCGAGAGCGAGGCGTCCTGGGCGCGCATGTCCGACGCCATCGCCCGCGTGCTGCGGGCGCCCATGACGGAGGCCCCGGGATGGCGTTGAGCGACTGGCTGCGCGCCCCCGACCCGCGCCCCGTCGAGGCGATCGAGGCCGACATCGCGGACGAGCTCGCCTTCCACCTCGAGGCGCGTACGCGCGACAACATCGCCGCCGGGATGGACCCCGAGGCGGCGCGCCGGGACGCGGAAGCGCGCTTCGGCGACTTCGACGCGGTCCATAGCGCCTGCCGGCGGGTCCGGCTGGGAGAACGACTCATGCTGCAGCGAATCCACCTCGCCCTCACCTGCCTGCTCCTTCTGGTCCTCGGCGCGACGCTGGTGCAGCTCTCCGAGCTGCGCGGCGAGCTGCGCGCGAGCGCTGGTGAGCCGACCCTAGCGCCGCTGCTTCCGCCGCCCTTCGGCGACGTCGTCGTCGCCATCGGGGATCGGCTTCAGGTGCAGTGCGTCGCCCACTCGGGCATTGCGGCGGAGGATGTCGTCGCCTCCGACGGGCACGTGCTCCTGCCCGAGCTCGGGTGGGTCGACGTCCGCGGGCTCACGCGGCCGGAGCTGGAGGAGAAGCTCTGCGAGCGGTACCAGCCGTACTTCGCCGACCCGGTCGACATCAAGGTGCGCGTCACCAAGAGCTACGCGCTGAACCGGGGCCGCAACGACGTCCTGGCCGGCGACTTCTGATCCGTCCGCGGTCGCCTACGCGACCCCGAAGTGCCGCTTGAGCTCGTGGATGCGCGCCAGGTGGTGGTCGTCGTGCTCGGCCTGGAAGAAGAGCAGGTCGATCATCCGCATGCGCGTCTTCACGCGCGGGTGCAGGCTCTCGCGCGCGAAGTCCTCCTCGACCAACGCATCGAGCCGCGCCAGCAGCTCGGTGCGCGCCGCGCGGAAGGCGGTCAGGATCTCCGCCAGCGGCCGCCCGTTGTAGCCGGCGGCGTCGGTGTCGTCGTTGCCGAGCCAGGGCGTCAGCGTTTCCGCGCCCGCGAGGAAGTCCTCGATCCGTGCCGCCGGCAGATATTCGAGGTCGAGGAGGTGCCCCACGTTCTCCTGGATCGACCAGCCGTCGCCCTCGGGGCCGTCGCGCCGTACGAGGACGTCGGCGGGCACCGCGGCGAGGCTCTCCTCGAGCCGCGCGGGCGTGCCGCGCAGGCGCTCGAGGAAGGCCGGGTAGAGCGCCGGCGCGAAGCCGTTCTCGAACACGCGTTCCAGCCAGAGGACTCGCGGAGCCATGCCAAGAGCATACAGGAGCCGCGCCGCGCCGCCGGTAGACTCGGGAGTCGACCGTCATCGACCGCCGTCAGGCCGAATCCGCCGAGGAGCAAGACATGCGTAGCCCGTCCTCCCGCCTGGTCCTCTCCGCCGCGCTCGCCCTGGGCGCGGCCCTCGCGCCCGCCTGTGCCGGCCCCGCCCTGCACACCAAGGAACTGCGCCAGGAGCCGCCGCCCGCGTCGCGACCGAAGGCCGACCTGACCGACGCGAACACGCACTTCAGCGCCGGGCGCTTCGCGGAGGCCGCCAAGGCCTACGAGGCGGCGCTCGAGGTCGACCCGACCTCCGGCGTCGCGTGGTTCCGGCTGGGCTACTCGCTGCACGCGATCGGCGAGCTCGAGCGCGCGATCCCGGCCCACGAGAAGGCCCTGCAGCACCCGCAGTTCGCGCCGACGGCGGCGTACAACCTGGCGTGTGCCCACGCGCTGCTCGGCGACGTCGACGGCGCCTTCGAGGCGCTCGGTATCGCGGCCCAGCGCGGCTTCTCGGACGCGCAGCTGGCGCGTACCGACACCGACCTCGCCGCCCTGCGCGGCGATCCGCGCTGGCAGACGTTCCTCGACAGCCTGTCGGCGCCCGCGCCGGACGACGTGCTTACGCACCTCAACTTCTGGGTCGGCGACTGGGTGGTGAAGAGCGCGACGGGTCAGGTGCTCGGCACGAACCGCATCACCAGCCAGCTCGGCGGCCACCTGGTCTTCGAGGAGTGGACCTCGGCGAACGGCGGCACCGGCAAGAGCATGAACTACTGGGACCGCGACGCCGAGCAGTGGAAGCAGGTGTGGATCGACGCCGGCGGCAGCGTGCTCAACATGGCCGGCAACTTCGTCGACGGCGCGATGCGCTTCGAGGGCCGCCACATGTACAAGAGCGGCGATACGATCGACCACCGCACGACCCTGACGCCGCTCGCGGACGGCCGCGTGCGCCAGTTCATCGAGGAGTCGCGCGACGACAAGGCGACGTGGACGGCGACCTTCGACGGGTACTACTCGCCGCGCGAGACGGCGGAGGAAGGCGAAGGCGAGGAGCGCTAGCTCGCCCGGCGCGCGGCTCAGACCCGGTCGCGCGCTGCGCGCAACACGCTCTCGATGCGCTCGGCGACCCTGGGAGCCGTGAGCCCATGGACCGCCAGGCTGTCCGCGAGCCGGCGCGTGCAAACCGGGGCCGCGTGCGCGCCGAAGCGAAGCGGGTGAGCCGCCGTCTCGGCGGCGATCCAATCCGCCAGCCCGCCGGTTTGGCGGTGGCTCTCCAGTGTCACCGCGAGCCGCGGGCCGGCGGTCAGCCGCGTCAGGGCGTCCTCGCGTTGGAAGAAGGAGCTGACGCCCACCGCATCCGCCACGACGCCGCGCTCGCCGAGCACGGCTGCGACCTCGAGCGCGAGCGCGAGCATGTGGGGGCCGCTTGCGAACAGCCTCGCGTCCGGCGCAACGCTGTGCTCCGCGTCGAAGTGATACGGCTGCCCCGGCGCGAACGCGTGGGGGAGGGGGCGCTCGAGCCGCGCCGGCGTGCGGTGGAGGCGCAGATAGACCGGCCGCGAGCGCGCGCCGCGCGCGAGGTCGGCCCGCAGACGGGCGAGCACGTGCGCGAGCAGTGGCTCGACCTCGCCCGGCGTCAGGGGCTCGAACACGTCGACCGTCTCCAGCGCGCGGAAGAGCCCGACGTCCTCCAGCGACTGGTGGGACTTGCCGTCGGTGAAGTAGTCGAGCCCGGCGTAGTGCCCGACGAAGACGACCGCCAGGCCCTCCGCCGCGCAGGCGGCGACCTGCTCCACGGCGCGCTTGTAGAACGAGGCGTAGGTGTTCGCGATCGCGATGCGGCCGGCGAGGGCGATCCCCGCCGCGTGCGAGACCATGTCCTGCTCGCTGATCCCGACCTCCACGAACCGGTCGGGGAAGCTCTGCGCGAACGAGGCGAGCCTGCAGGGACCCTCCAGGTCGGCGTCGAGCACGACCACGTCCGGGCTGCCGCCGACTTGGCTCGGAAGCGCGTCGCCGAAGGCGGCCCCCGTTGAGGTGCCGTCCCGCGACTCCTTGGGATGGGCGACCGGCACCGCGCCACGCGAGCGCGCCGTCCGCACCTCTTCGGCGAGGGCGGGGTCGTCGACCTCCGCGATGAGCTCGTCGACCAACGCGATGTACTCGTCGTGGGTGGGGATGCGCCCGTGCCAAACGCCTTCCCTCGGGCCGGTGTGCTCGAGCGGCATCGCGGTCCGCGACGTCCCGTATCCCTTGACGGTGTCCGCGATCACCACGACGGGCTCAACGCCGCCCGCCGCCGCTTGCAGGGTGCGCCGCACCGACTTGAGGTCGTGCCCGTCGATCCGCTCGACGGCGAGCCCGAGCCCGCGGAAGACCAGCTCCCAGTCGCGCGCGTCCTTGATCGAGCTGGTCGGGCTGTCCGTCTGCAGGCCGTTGCGGTCGACGATGACCACGAACCCCGCAGGGCGCAGGTGCGCTAGCGTAAGCAGGGACTCGAAGACCTGCCCCTCCTGAAGCTCGCCATCGCCGAGCACGACGAACGTGGGGTGCGGGCGCGCGGCGCGGGCGAGGGCGAAGCCGAGCGCCTTCGAGAGCCCCATACCGAGGCTCCCGCTGTCCGCGTCGACGCCCGGGACCGCGCGATCGCTGTGCGCCGGCAGGCCGTCCGCTTCCTTGTAGCTCAGCAGGCGCTCGACGGGAAACGCGCCGTGCGCTGCGAGGACGGCGTAGTGAGCGGCGGCGGCGTGCCCCTTCGAGAGGAACAGCGCGGGCCGCGACTCCGGCGGCGCCGAGGGGGCACGGATGAAGTCCGCGTAGATGACGGCGAGCAGCTCGACGGCTGAGAAGCTCGCGCCGAGCCAGCCGTGCTGCGCAGCGTTCAGCGCCGTCAGCGTGTTGACGCGGTAGAGCGCGCACAGCTTGCGCAGGGCTGCCGTGTCGCCGCCCTCCGCCGCGGCACGGTGATAGGGCTCAAACACACGCTTCGATAGCAACACCGCTCACCTCGTGGGAAAAGAAGGGCCGGCCTAACCGCCCGGAGTCGCCGGTGGCCCGAACAGCGGACCCTGCTGGCCCGCTTCGAGCGCGCGCACGACCTCCTCGATACGCGCGACCGTGTTGCGCGCCTGCTCCCCCGACCACGAGGCCGGCGGGCCGATCGCGAGCGCGCTCCGCAGGCGCTCCAGCGCCTCGGGGAAGCGCAGGAGCTCGTTGAGCACCAGCCCCAGCTCGAAGTGCGGCACGAACGCGTCGGGCAGCGCGTCGCAGGCGCTCGCCATCACGTCGGCCGCGCCGGGCAGGTCGCCGCGGTCGCGCAGCACGCGGCCCTTCTGGAACAGGAGCTCGCCGTTCGCCGGCGCGGCCGCGAGCGCGCGGTCGAGCCAGGTCAGCGCCGCGTCCCACTGGCCGCGCGAGCGGTCGATGGCGCCCAGCGTCACCGCGCTGTCGGCCGCGACGGGCAGCTGCAGGAGCGTCTCGCGGATCTGCAGATAGCGGCTCGCGTCGCGGCATAGCCCGTAGGCCTGAACCAGGTAGGGCGTGGCGGAGTCGAGTGCTCCCGACTGCAGGAGGTACGCGCCGAAGTTGTACTGCGCCTCGAAGTTGTCGGGCAGGAGCTCGGTCGCGCGGCGGAACGAGCGGATCGCCTCCTGGCTCTCGTTCAGCTTGATGAGCACGCCGGCGCGCACGAACCACGCGTAGCCGTGCTCGGGCTCGGCCTCCAGCACCTTGTCGACCCACACCAGGGCCTCGGAGTGCTTCGCGAGTCGCGCCTTCAGCGACGCGAGCACCATCATGGCCTCGGGCTCGCGCGGGTCCTCGTCGTTGAGCTCGCGCGCCAGCTCCTAGGCGCGCTCGTACCAGCCGCGCTCGAACAGCGCGCGGGCGAGCATCAGTCGGTCCTCGTAGCCGTCGGGGCGCAGCTCGAGCGCGCGCTCGAAGTGGTGCCGCGCGCGGTCGAACTCCCCCAGGTCGGCCAGCAGGCGGCCGAAGTTGCTGTGGGCCTCGGGGTAGGACTCGTTCTCGGCCAGGGCTTGGCGGAACGAGGTCTCGGCCTTGGTGTAGCGCCGCGCCAGCATGTGCGTGACGCCGAGCGCGACGTGCACCTGCTCGACCTCCAGCGGCTCGACCAGCACCTGCAGCCCCTGCTTGCGCGCCTCCTCGGCGTTCTCGCGGATCTCGTAGATGCGCGTCAGCAGCTGCTCGAACAGCGCCGCCGGCGTGTCGAAGTCGTGGTACTCATCGTTGACGGCCTCGGCGACCAGACACCAGCCGAAGCCCAGGTTGATCTGCAGCACGTCGGCCGAGCTGATGAAGAGGTCCGACTCGGGGTCGCTCAGCACCTCTTCGACCAGCGCCTGGGCGCGCTGATATACGACGAACGCCTCGGCGAGCGCGGCGTCGTCCTCGGTCTCGTTGTAGTGATCGAGCAGCACGCGCCCGAGGCCCCAGTGCGCGTAGGCGCTCCGCGGATCCGCCGTTACGGCCGAGCGGAAGAGCGCCTCCTCGTTCGCCCACACGCCGATCCGCGCATAGGTGCCCCACGCGTAGAGGCCCGCGACCAGCGTCAGCGCGGCGCCGGCGGTGCGGGGCGGAAGGAGCCGCCGCGCGACCAGCGTCGCATACAGCGCGAAGCCGACCACCGGCAGGTAGAGGAAGCGATCCGAGAGCGGGAAGCGTCCGAGCGAAGCCACGCGCAGCAGGATCGGCAGGATGCCGGCGGGCATCACGAGCAGCGCCAAGAGCTCGAGCCGCCCGCCGCGGCGCCACTCCCACGCCGCGAGCGCCACGAACGCCGCGAGCGCGAGCGCCGCGCCGATCACGACCGGCGAGGTGGCGGCGAGCACCGGATGGAAGGGGCGGAAGACGTTGAGGTCGACCGGCCAGGCGAGCAGCCCCAGCCCGCCGCCGAGCAGCTCGACCCGCAGCAGCGCGAGCCGCCCGAAGCCGACGCCGAAGTAGGTCGTGATGCGATCGAGCCCGGCCGCGGGCGAGCCGAAGACCGCCACGCGCGCCAGGTAGTACGCCAGCAGCACCGCGCCCAGCGTGCCGTACGTCCGCGCCGGAGCGCGCAGGCCGCCCAGCAGCCCCGCCGGCTCGCCCTCGGCGCGGCGCCGGAACAGGTCGAGGGCGACCAGCATCGGGAGCACCGCCACCGCGAGCTCCTTGGCGAGCAGCGCGACCGCGAACCACAGCGCCGCTGCGAGCGGAAGGCCCGGCGAGCCGCGCTCGCGCCAACCCGCGAAGGCGAAGAGCGCCGCCAGCCCGAAGAGGCCGAACAGCGGGTCGTTCAACGCGGTGATCCACGCCACGCTCTCGACGTGCACCGGGTGCAGCCCGAAGAGCAGCGCCGTGAAGAACGCCACCGCGCGCTCGCGCGAGAGCCGCAGCGCGAGCGCGTACGCGAGCCCGGTCGCCGCCAGGTGCACCAGCAGGCACGCGGCGTGGAAGACCTCGGTCGAGCCGCCGCCGACCGCGTACGCGAGCGCCAGCGAGATCGCCGTCAGCGGGCGCCAGTAGCCGTTGTACGAGGCGTTGGCCTCGCCCAAGAAGTCCCAGTAACCCTGCCCGAACATCCGCGGCACGTTGCCGAGGTCGCGGATCAGCGGGTTGCGCTCGATCATCTGGAGGTCGTCATAGACCAGCTCTCCGCCCAGCGCGCGCAGGTAGGCGAGCGCCGTCGCGAGGAGCACCAGGACGAGCGGCCACGGGGATTTTTGTTCGCCGTTCATTCGCCGTTCATGGGATGAGGGGACGCGTAGCCTAGCCCGCGTTCATCCCGAGGCGCCCTGGCAGTTCGGAATGGCGCCTTGGCTCGGGACGTATGCTGGCTAGCCTCTCGTGCCCGGGAGGCTAACCTCGGACGCTACTAGGCTCCCTCGCCCGCCTGGCCACAGGAGGAATCCATGCACGCCGTCACCCTGCTTCTCACCCTGCCGCTCCTCGTCCAGGAGCCGGACTCCCCGCCGGCCACGCCGGACGTCCTGAAGAAGGTCGCCGTCGTCGGCGCCAGCGTCTCGGCCGGCTTCGGCCTCGAGCGCGAGGCCGAGCGCTCGCTCGATCTGGCGCAGGTGCTGGGCGCGGTGACGCGGGTCGAGACGACGCCGGCACGGAGCGAGGCGTCGAACTTCCTGTTCCTCGACCCGAAGGGCTCGGGGACCGAGATGGTCGACAAGATCGTCGCCGAGGAGCCGACGCTGCTCGTCGCCACCGACTTCCTGTTCTGGTTCGGCTACGGGAGCATGAACACCGAGAAGGGCCGCTTGGCGCGCTTCGAGGCGGGGCTGGCGCTCCTCGATCGCTTCCCGTGCCCGATCGTCGTCGGCGACCTGCCCAACATGTCGCCGTCGCTCGAGTCCGAGGCGCCCATGCTAGGCGCGAGCCAGATCCCGGACGAGGCGGTCCTCGCGAAGCTCAACGCCCGCCTCGCGGCCTGGGCTGCCGAGCGGTCGCGCGTCCACGTGATGCCGCTGGCGAACTTCGTGTACCGCGTCTTCGAGGGCGAGCGCGTCGAGCTGCGCGGCAACGTCTGGGAGGACGATATCGATGCCCTGATGCAGATCGACCTCCTGCACCCGACGCTCGAGGGCACGCTGGGGATGACGCTGCTCGCGATGGACACGCTCGTGCGCGGGCACGAGGACGTCACCGCGGAGATGTTCCGCTGGGACATCTCCGCGGTGCGTGAGGAGCTGCTCCCCAAGGAGGACGCCGCGCCGACCGGCGGCGGGCGGTAGGCCCGCTCTAGGGGCAGACGACGAGCTCGACCCCGTTCGAAAAGGCGATGCCCGCGGGCTGTCCGGCGTCGATCTGGGCGCTCTGCGCGAACACCCGTGCGCCGGCGAGCGACGGCTGGTCGGCGATGGCGATCGGCTGCACGCCGGTTCCGCCGGTGACCGACGTCGTCAGCACGGCGAAGAGCGACGCCGGGTCCACCAGCACCGTCCCGCCGAACAACGGCAGCGCCGCGTCGCCGGTCGAGAGCGCCGTCAGCGCCGGCCCGTCGACCGCGAAGCCGGCCAGGTCGAGCTCGAACGCCGCGCCGACCGCGGGCGCGTCGAAGCTGGTCAGGGTCGCGATGTTGGCTCCGCCGAGGCCCGTCCCGTAGGGCATGACGCCGCACGAAACGCCGCCGGGGCCGTCCAGCGGCCAGGCGTTGGACAGCGCCGCATAGCCGGCGCCCGCGCGCCGCACCAGCACGTCGCCCGGCCCCGCGGACACGGGCAGCGCGACGTCGATGCGCGTGCCCCCGGCGGTCGATACGACGCCGAGCAGCTTGACCGTCGGGGTCGGATCGGCCGGAGTCGGGGCGAGGCTCGAGAACCAAACCTCGTTCCCGAAGGAGTCGAAGCCCGAGCCGAAGAGCGAGACCTGGCCCGCGGCGTCGACCAGCACGCCGTCGATCGACGGCTTGGTCGCGGCGCGCAGGCCGTAGAGGAACTGGATGCCCGCCTGGTCGTCGGGGCAGAGGTCGCGCACCGTCGGTGCGCCCGCCGCCGCCGACATCACGCAGCCGGGGACCGACGTGTTCCCGAGCCCGAGGGCGTGCCCGTACTGGCGCGTCGCGACCGTCTGCAGGTCGATCGTGCCGGCCGCCGGCGCCCCGGGTCCGTCGTCCCACTGGAAGGCTGAGTTGTAGCGGATGCGCCAGCCGTCGCCGGCGAACTCGGTCACCGCGAGGATGCCCGGCCCGAGGTTGCCCTCGGAGTGGACGTTGTCGTTCGCGTCGCCGATGCCGTCGGCGAGCCCGGCAAAGGCGGGGTCGAAGTTCGAGTTGCCCGAGCCCAGGTCGCCCGGCTGAGTCGGGTCGCCGTCGCCCGTGCCGTGCAGCGTGCTGCCCCACTCGACGCTCGCCTTCCAGATGGCGAGCACCGCCCCGGTCTGGCCGGGGAACTGCCCGTCGGGCGTGACGTTGTCGTTCGCCGTGGCGTCGCTGAAGTTGTTGAACACGCGCACGTCGGCGGCGCTCGAGGGCAGCGCGCCCCCGAGCACGGTGAACCCGCCCGCCGCCGGCGCCAGGAGGAGCGCGGCTCCCCCGAGCGTCCCGGCGGCGAGCGCCCAGCGCGGTCGCACCAAGAGGCGCCTCCATCCAAAGGCCGAGGACGAGAGACGCGAACGGTGCGGGGCAGGCGCGCTGGGCTTCATGGAGAGACTCCTAGACGATGATGACCGAGACCACGTTCGATGCCGGCAGCGGCAGCGTGCCCGACGTATCCAGCACGACGACCTGGAAGTAGAGCGTCGTGAACGGCGGCAGCCCAGCGGTGTTGAACTGGATATCGAACGATCCGGTGGAGTCGATCACGGGCGCCGCGATCAGGTTGATCGACGTGAAGCCCGCGCCGATGTCGGCGCTGACGATCCCGGGCAGGATCGACGGGATCTGGTCGAGGCTGCCCGCGAGCGCCGCGATGCTGCCCGGCATCGCCCCGATCGTGAAGTCGGCGGGGATGCCGGCGAAGACCAGCTCGGTCTTGTTGTTGATGACCGGCGGGTCGTTCGCGATCACGATGATCTGACCCGTCCCCGAGCCCGAGGGCGTGTCGACCGTGATGTCGACGCCTCCCAGCTTGCTGGGCTGGGGCATCGTGAAGGTGATGGTCTGGCTCGCGGTCAGCGCGAAGTCGACCGGGTTGCCGTCGAACTGCACGCCGGTGACCGTCTCGAGGTCGTTGCCCTGGACCGTGACCACCGTGGCCTCGGTCGACACCGCGGGAACCGACGTGGGCGTGATGCCGGTGACGGTCGGCGGCGGCGGCGCGCCGTTCGGGTCGAACGGCCAGGCGTTCGAGAGGCCCGAGTTGGCGGTGCTGTTCTTCCGCACGAACACGTCGCCGGGGCCGGCGTTGCCGGGGATGTTGACCGTGATCTGCGTGCCTCCGCCGGTCGACGTCAGGTTCGTGAGCTTCACGAACGGGTCGGAGCCGGTCGAGGTCGTGTTGTCGTTGGTGAACCAGACCTGGTTGCCCGAGCTCGAGAAGTCCTCGCCCTGGATCGTCAGCGTGTTGCCGCTGATCGAGATCGAGTTGATGCGCGGTTTGGTCGACGACTTGGTGCCGTAGATCGCCTTCACGCCGGCGATGTCGTCGGCCTCGATCGAGCGCTGGGCGGTGCCCGTGCCCGAGGCGGTCGCGAACATCGTCGTCCCGCCGACGCTGGAGTGCCCGAGGCCGAGGGCGTGCCCGTACTCGTGCGCGGCGACGCCCTGCAGGTCGATCTCGTTGAAGCCGGCCGAGCCCGGGCCGTCCTCCCAGCTCCAGGTCTCGTAGTAGCGGATGCGCCAGGCGCCGCTGAAGCCGCCCTCGGCAAAGGCGAGGACGCCGCCGGAGCCGCCGGAGATCTGCGAGTGGATGTTGTTGCCCGAGCCGCCGACGCCGCTCGCGATGCCCATGAAGCACGGGTCGAAGTTCGCGCCGCCGGAGCCCAACGTGCCCTGTTGCGTCGGGTCCCCGTTGCCCGATCCGTGGAGCTCGGAGCCCCACTCGACGCAGCCCTTCCAGATCGCCATCACCGCCCCCTGGAAGCCGGGGAAGTTGTTGTCGGGCGTCTGGTTGTCGTTCGTCAGGGCCTTGCTGAAGTTGTTGAAGACGCGGAAGTCGCGCTGGCTCTGGTTCAGGCTGTCGCCGATGAGTGAGAAGCCCTCCGAAGTCGGCGCGGGGCCGAGCAGAAGCGCGGCGCCGCCGAGAGCGAGGGAGGGAAGGAAGAGGTGCTTGAGCTTCATCGTTGGTCCTCCTTAGCGCTTCTCGACGAGGCTCTGGACGGCCTTCTTGAGGCTGCCGAGGCTCTTGTTGGTGTCGACGGCATAGCCCTCGCCACGCCCGAGGACGACGGTGCCGGTAGGCCCGGCGACGGTGCGGAAGAGGCCGCCGTGGGAGGCGT
Source organism: Planctomycetota bacterium (assembly GCA_039029355.1). GTDB lineage: Bacteria > Planctomycetota > UBA1135 > UBA1135 > JBCCGI01. Next base: position 16,578 of record JBCCGI010000037.1, on the reverse strand, counting down.
AGAGCGCGTTGGCGGCAACGTCTCCGCCCATGTTGTTGGTCCAGCGATAGAAGGCGACGATCTGGTTGCCGACGCGGATGTCGTCGGCGGAGGGCGCCTCGGAGTTGTGCACACCCTCGGTGTCGCTGATGAAGCCACCGGGGAAGGTGACGTCGACGGTGATCGGCTTGCCGTCGGCCAGCGAGGTGCCGGCGAGGGTGAGCGTGGTGTAGTAGAGCTCGGGGCCGTCGACCGGGTGGTCGACCCGGAACACCCGCGAGCCGGTGATCTCGGCGATCACCGCGTTGTCGGTCTTGGCGACCATCTGCTCAAGCGTCAGCCGCTCGATCTGCGCCGTGCCCAGCGCCGCGCCGGCGGCGACGGCTCCGGCCAGGAGGATGAGGCGGGAGAGGTGCTTCATTCGGACGAGGGGAGGATGGGGTTGGGGGAATTCGGAGTCCGTACAAACGACCCGGGCCGGCATGAGAGCCGGCCCGGGAATAGCTCTTCGAGGCAGAGTTCCTGGCTAGAAGATGAACTGCACTTCTTGCTTGTTGGAGTCGGGCAGCGGCAGCGTCGGCACCGGCTCGAACGTGATGCCTTCCAGGAAGAAGGTCGTCAGCGGCGGCAGGCCGGAGCCCGGCAGGTTGAACTGGGTCCAGCCCGCGGCGCCGATCGACACCGGGTTGCCGACCTGGAAGATCGAGGTGAAGCCGTTGCCGATCTCCATGCTGACGAGCCCGGGCAACACCGACGGGATGCAGTCGAGCGAGAAGCCGAGGACGAACTGCGCGCCCGGCGTACCGCCGACCACGATGTCCACGCTGCCGATGAAGGTGACCGGCTCGTCGCCGTCGCCCACCTGGAGCGCGGGCGTCGAGTTGGCCTGGTAGTTCACCTCGAAGGTCGCCGAGGAGCCGAACGAGTTCGACACCGACACGTCGGCCGATCCCAGGCTGCTCGGGAGGGGCGGATCAAACGTGATCGTGTTCTCGTCGATGAACGTGAACGGCGACGGGATGCCGAAGAGTGGCTGGCCGTCGACCTGCACCTCGGTGTCGGGCGTGAAGTTGTTGCCCGAGATCGTCACGATCTGGTCGGTGCCGACGTTGACCGCGTCGATGACCGACGGCGAGATGCCGGTGATCGACGGCGCAGTGGGGCCGGGGCCCTCGCCGCTGAAGGGCATCGCGTTCGAGAGCGCGGCACCCCCGGTGCCTGCGTTCTTGACCAGGATGTCGCCCTGACCCGCAAGGTCGGGAATGGTCAGCGTAATCTGGGTGCCCGTAGGCGACTCGATGCCGGTTGCCTTGATCAGCGGATCGAAGGTCGACGCGCTCGTCACAAGCTGGCTGGCGAACCAAACCTCGTTGTTGTTGGCCGAGAAGCCCGTGCCGTTAATCGTCACCGTGGTGCCCGACAGCGAGGCCGACGAGATGTGCGGCTTCGACGGCGACTTGGCACCGTAGATGAACTGCACGCCTGCGTGGTCGTCGAAGTTCGTGTCGCGCTGCTCGTTGCCGTTGAAGGTCGAGGGCGTCATCGTCGCGCCGAAGACCGCGGTGTGGTCGAGGCCGAGCGCGTGCCCGTACTCGTGCGTCGCGATGCCCTGCAGGTCCTTCTGCGAGCCGAACGCGATCGTGGGCCCGTCCGACCACAGCCAGTTCTGGTAGTAGCGGATGCGCCAGCCGTCGGAGATCGGGCCTTCGGCGAAGGCGAACACCCCGGGCTCGCTACCGGAGATCTCGGAGTGGATGTTGTCGCTCGCGCCACCGACCGAGGCCGCTTCGCCGGCGAAGGCACCGTCGAAGTTGGCGCCGCCGGAGCCTAGGTCATTAGGCTGCCAGGGGTCGCCGGCGCCGGTGCCGTGCAGCTCGCTGCCCCACTCGACGCACGCCTTCCAGATCGCCATCACGGCGCCCTGGTGGCCGGGGAATTGCGAGTTGGGTACCTGGTTGTCGTTGGCCGCGGCATCGCCGAAGTTGTTGAAGACGCGGAAGTCGCGCTGGGCGAGGCTGAGCTCGCCACCCAGGAGCGTGAAGCCGTGGGCCGGGGCGAGCAGGTAGGCCGCGCCGCCGAGAGCGAGCGCCGGGGCCAGGAGTCGTACAGCTTTCATCGTTCGATCCTCCTAGCGCTTCTTCGCGATGCTCTGGACCGCCTTCGTGAGGTTGACCAGGCTCTTGTTGTTGTCGATCGCGTACCCATCGCCGCGGCCTAGGGCCACGGTGCCCGTGGGGCTGTCGACGGTGCGGTAGAGGCCGCCGTGCGAGGCGTAGATCGCGTTCGCCGCGACGTCGCCGCCCATGTTGTCGGTCCACTTGTAGAACACGACGACGCGGTTGCCGATGCGGACGTCGTCGGCCGACGGCGCCTCGGAGTTGTGCACGCCCTCGGTGTCGTTGATGAAGCCGCCGGAGAAGGTGACGTCGACCGTCATCGGCTTCCCGTCGACGAGCGACTTGCCGGCGAGCGTGAGCGTGGTGAAGTACAGCTCTGGGCCGTCGACGGGATGGTCGACGCGGAACACGTTGCGGGAGGTGATCTCCGCGATCACCGCGTGGTCGGCCTTCGACACCATCTGGTCGAGCGTGAGCCGCTCGATTTGGGCGCCGCCGAACCGGACGAGGGAGGCTCCCAAAAGGAGACCGATCACCAGGGTCCTGATCTTCATGCGATCTGCCGGGCTAAGGGGATGGGATGGATGGGGAACGCCGGAGCCTGCCGGCGGAGGACCTCATCCTGCCATGCGACTCCCGTTCTTGGACGGGCGAACCCGGCCTAGGGTTCCGCGGCCCGCCGCGAGGGGACATGCGGCGGGCCGGCTCCTCACGGGGAGGAACCGGCCCGCCAACCGTGCGATTCAGCTTCCTAGGCGGCCGTTAGAAGAGCGCCTGGACCTCCTGAGCATTGCTGTTCGGGAGCGGAAGGCTGAAGCCGGCGTCGACCGTCAGGCCCTGCAGGAAGAAGGTCGTGAAGGGCGGCAGTGTGGTCGGCAGGTTGAAGCTCGCCAGGCCCTCGGAGTTCAGCGTCGGCTGCGACAGCAGGAACACGTTGGACAGGTTGTTGCCGATGTCGAGCGAGAAGAAGCCCGGTACCACCGACGGCAGGTTGCTGGACGACGCGATCAACAGGAACGTGTCGCCCGGCGCGCCTGCGCAGGTGATGTCGAGGCCGCCGGCGGTGAAGAACGTCACCGGCTCGTCGCCGTTGCCGGCCTGCAGCGCCGGCGGGTCGTTCACGACGTAGTTGATCGAGCTCGTCGCGTCGGCGCCGCCGTCGATGACCTTGACCTCGACCGAGCCGAGCTGCGGGGCATCCGGCGGATCGAAGGTGATCGTCGTGCTGTTCACGATCGTGTAGGGCGACGGGATCCCGAAGAGCGGGTTGCCGTCGACCTCGACCGTGGTGGTGGAGGTGAAGCCGGTACCGGAGATCGTGACGACCTGGCCCGAGCCGACGTTGAGCGCGTCGACGTTGCTCGGCGAGATGCCGGTGATGGCGAGTCCGCCACCGCCGCCGTCGCCCATGACGTCGACCGGCCACGCGTTCGACAGCGAGGAGTTGCCGGAGGCGGACTTCTTCACGAGCACGTCGCCCGGGCCCGCGCCGAACGGCACGCCCGTCGTGATGACGGTGCCGCCGCCGGTCGAGGCCACGCCGGTCAGCTTGACGGTCGGGTCGACGCCGGTCGACGTGATCGAGCCGTTCGTGAACCAGACCTCGTTGCCGGCCGTGCTGAAGTCCTCGCCCGTGATGGTGACCGTTCCGCCGGACACCGACACGCCGTTGATCTTCGGCTTGGTGGCGGACTTCACGCCGTAGATGGCCTGGACGCCGTTCATGTCGTCCGTGGCGATCGAGCGCTGCGCGCTGCCGCTGCCGGACAGGAACGCGGCCATCGTCGGCGAGCCGCCCGCGGTCGAGTGCCCGAGGCCGAGCGCGTGGCCGTACTCGTGGCACGCGACGCCCTGCAGGTCGATACCGCTGAACACCGAGCCGGGTCCGTCCTGCCAGGTCCACGAGGCGTAGTAGCGGATGCGCCACCCGTCGGAGATCGGGGTCTCGGCGAAGGCCAGCACGCCGCCCGAACCACCCGAGATCTCGGAGTGGATGTTGTTGTTGGTGGTGCCGATGCCGTTCGTGTCACCCTGGAAGTGCGCGTCGAAGTTGGCGCCGCCCGAGCCCAGCCCGCCGGGCTGCGTCGAGTCGCCGGTGCCGTTGCCGTGGAGCTCGGAGCCCCACTCGATGCCGGCCTTCCAGATCGCCATCACGGCGCCCTGGTGACCCGGGAACTGCGGGTCGGGCACCTGGTTGTTGTTGGCCGTGGCGTCGGTGAAGTTATTGAAGATGCGGAAGTCGCGCTGCGCCGTGCTGAGGCTGCCGCCGATCAGCGAGTAGCCCTCCGAAGTCGGCGCGGGGCCGAGCAGAAGCGCGGCGCCGCCGAGAGCGAGGGAGGGGAGAAAGAGGTGTTTGAGCTTCATCGTTGGTCCTCCTTAGCGCTTCTCGACGAGGCTCTGGACGGCCTTCTTGAGGCTGCCGAGGCTCTTGTTGGTGTCGACGGCATAGCCCTCGCCACGCCCGAGAACGACGGTGCCGGTAGGCCCGGCGACGGTGCGGAAGAGGCCGCCGTGGGAGGCGTAGAGCGCGTTGGCGGCGACGTCGCCGCCCATGTTGTTGGTCCAGCGATAGAAGGCGACGACCTGGTTGCCGACGCGGATGTCGTCGGCGGAGGGTGCCTCGGAGTTGTGCACGCCCTCGGTGTCGCTGATGAAGCCACCTGCGAAGGTGACGTCGACGGTGATCGGCTTGCCGTCGGCCAGCGAGGTGCCGGCGAGGGTGAGCGTCGTGTAGTAGAGCTCCGGGCCGTCGACCGGATGGTCGACCCGGAACACCCGCGAACCGGTGATCTCGGCGATCACCGCGTTGTCGGTCTTGGCGACCATCTGGTCGAGCGTCAGCCGCTCGATCTGCGCCGTACCGACGGCGGTCACGGCAAGCGCGACCAGTCCCGTCAGCGCGAGAACAGGCTTCTTCATGGATGGGTTCCTTCCTAGGAGGAAGCCCCTCCAGGCCCCGGGCAGTCCTCTCACCTACGGCCGTGAAGCCACGAAGGAACCGGAGAACAACGGGGAGGGAGGGGGGATGGGGATGGGGGACCCGGTTGGGGGACCGGGGGATGGGTGGCTCCATGTTGGAGCGTTCCTACTTGCGTAGGGAAACCGTCCCCGGATCTCGAGTCACCAAACGCAGCCCATACACGAAGAAGGGCCGAGGCCCCCCGTACGCGCTGGGGAGCCCCGGCCCTAAGGGGGGGGGAGAAGCGGCCTGTCGGCCTGCGTCAGAAGAGGAAGAGCACCGCTTGGGTGTTCGAGTCTGGCAGCGGCAACGTCACCGCCGGGTCGACCGCGAGGGTCTCCAGATAGAAGGTCGTGAGCGGCGGGAGCTGCAGCGCGATGTTGAGCGACGTCGTCCCGCTCGGCCCGATCGCGAGCGTCCCCAGGTGGAACAGGCTCGTCCAGCCGTTGCCGATCCCGAGGTCGAAGAACCCCGGCACCGCCGTCGGCGCGTTCGACGTCGACGCGAGCAGCACGTGCAGCTCGCCCGGCTCGCCGGCGAGCGTCAGGTCGAGCCCGCCGAACGAGAAGGCCGAGACCGGCGCGTCGCCGTTGCCGGCCTGCAGGGCCGGCGGGCTGTTGGCCGTGTAGGTCAGCGTCGCCGAGTCGCTGTCCGCGCCGTCACGCACGGTCACCGTCGCCGTTCCGAGCGCCGGGGCGACCGGCGCGTCGAACGTGATCGTCGTGCCGTTCACGACCGTGTACGGAGAGGGCAGACCGAAGAGCGGCGTGCCGTTGACCTCGATCGTCGTCGCCGGCGTGAAGCCCGTGCCCGTGATCGTCACGTTCTGCGCCGAGCCGACGTTGAGCGCGTCGATCGTGCCCGGACTGATCGAGGCGATCGCGAGCGGCCCGCCGCTGCTTCCGCTGCCGGTCACGTCGACCGGCCACGGGTTGGAGAGGGTCGCGTGCCCCGAGCCCGAGGTCTTCACCAGCACGTCGCCCGGCCCTGCGTCCGCCGGGATCGCAACGGAGATCAGCCCGCCCGACGCCGACACGCCGGTGACCTTGACCGTCGGGTTCACGCCCGAAGCCGTCACGTTCTTGTTCGTGAACCAGACCTCGTTGCCGCTCGCGCCGAAGCCGCTGCCGTTGATCGTCACCGTCGAGCCCGAGACCGCCACCCCGGTGATCTCCGGCTTCGAGGCCGACTTGACGCCGTAGATCGCCTGCACGCCGTTCGCGTCGTCGGTCGCGATCGACCGCTGTACGAAGCCGGTGCCGCTGATCGACGGGTACATCGTCGCGCCGAGCGAGGCCGAGTGGTCGAGACCCAGCGCGTGTCCGTACTCGTGGCACGCCACGCCCTGTAGGTCGATCTGCGACCCGAACGGAATCGACGGCCCGTCCTGCCAGACCCAACTCTGGTAGTAGCGGATGCGCCAGCCGTCTGAGATCGGCGTCTCGCAGTACGCCAGCACGCCCCCGCTGCCGCCCGAGAGCTCCGAGTGGATGTTGTTGTTCGTCGTGCCGATCGAGCTCGCTTCGCCGGCGAAGGCCGGGTCGAAGTTCGCGCCGCCCGAGCCCAGGTCGCCGGGCTGGTGCGGATCGCCGTTGCCGTTGCCGTGCGGCGAGCTGGCCCACTCGACCGACGCCTTCCAGATCGCCATCACGGCGCCCTGGTGGCCGGGGAACTGCGCGTCCGCGACCTGGTTGTCGTTGGCGGTGCCGTCGGTGAAGTTGTCGAATACGCGGAAGTCGCGCTGCGTCGTGCCGAGGCTGCCGCCCAGGAGCGAGTAGCCGTTGACGTCGGGCGCGAGCGCCAGGATCAGCGCCGCGCCGCCGAGCGCAAAGGTGGGGAGGATGAGGCCGGTGTACTTCATGCTGCCGGCTCCTTAGCGCTTGCCCGTCAGGAGCTGGATCGCGTCCTCCAGGCTCTCGACGCTCTTGTTGTTCTCGATCGCATAGCCCGCGCCGCGACCCAGAACGACCGTGCCGGCCGGGCCTTCGACGGTGCGGAAGAGCCCGCCGTGCGAGGCGTACAGCGCGTTGGCCGCCACGTCGCCGCCGAGGTTGTCGCACCACTTGTAGAACGCGACCACGACGTTCCCGAGCTCGACGTCGTCCTGCGACGGAGCCTCGGAGTTGTGGACGCCCTCCTCGTCGCTGACGAAGCCGCCGGGGTAGGTGACGTCGACCGTGATCGGCTTGCCGTCCGACAGCGAGTACCCGTCGAGGGTCAGCGTCGTGAAGTACAGCTCGGAACCGTCCAGCGGGTGATCGACGCGGAACACGTGGCGCGCCGAGACCTCGGCGAGGACCGCGTTGTCGGTCTTGTTGACCATCTCTTCGAGCGTGAGGCGCTCGATCTGCGCCCCGCCGATCGCGGCGAGGAGCAACGTGGCGAGGAACGTGTTGGACAGGGTACGTCGGAGCTGCATGGCGGGTCCTTTCGCGAGGTCGTCACTGAAACGTACCTCGCCGCCCGGGGCGGAGCCGGGAGGCCGTTACGCGCTTGGGAAACTTGTTCCGGGCTGCGGTGTCTAGAGTCGTCGGCGGAGGATCTTTGCCATGAAGCACGCTTGCCTACTCGTTTCGCTCGCCCCGACCCTGGTTGCCGTTTCAAGCGCTTCCGCCGCTCAACAGCTGGAGCCCGTTCGGGACATGCTGCCGCGCAGCGCGCAGGTGTCGCGCGACCTCGCGCTCGACGATCTCGACGGTGACGGCGACCTCGACGCCGTCGCCGCGACCTTCGATGGCCTGCTGCTCTACCGCAACGACGGCAGTGCCGTCTTCGCCCGCGAAGCGGTCGGGCCAGCGGCCTTCGGAGTCGGCGCGGCCGATGTGGACGGCGACGGAGACGTCGACCTCTACGCCGCGCTCGACACCCAGGACGTCCTTCTGCGCAATGACGGGACCGGTGCCTTCGCCGAGGATCTGGCCGCGATCCCCTCGGTCTTCGTGTCCGGCGGCTTCGTCGCGTTCGAAGACGTCGACGGGGACGGCGACCCGGACTGCCTGCGCTCGATCCTCGGCGGGGCGCAGGTCGGGCTCCTGGTCAACGACGGCTCGGGCACCTTCGCCGACGGCAGCTTCGGCGTGCAGCCCCTCTTCGGGGCTGAGGACGTGGCGGACGCTGCGCTGGGCGACCTGGACGGCGACGGAGACGTCGACGCCTACGTCGCGACGTTGGGCCTGGTCGACGCGGTGCTGCTGGGCGACGGTGCGGGGGCGTTCAGCGTGAGCTCCGGCGCGCTTCCCGGGACGGCGCTACTCGCCGCGGACGCCGTCCTCGCCGACGTCGATCTCGACGGGGACCTGGACGTGGCCCTGGCGGCGTTGGCCGAGCGCGTGTTGCTCAACGACGGCGCCGCCGGGTTCGTCGACGCCGCGCTGCCGGCGTCCGGGAGCTCGGCCGCGGTCGACGCGGGAGACGTCGACGGCGACGGGGATCCCGACGTGCTGTTCGGCGGCCTGCTCACCGACCGGCTCTACCTGAGCGACGGGAGCGGTGCCTTCACGGCGGCCCTGCTGCCGCAGGATCCGGTGCCGGTCGCCGCGCTTCGGTTCGGCGACCTGGACGGCGACGACGACCTCGACCTCGTGCTCGTCGGCGAGGGGGCCGATCGACTCCTCTTGGGAGACGGCGCGGGGCGCTTTGTGCAGACCGAGCCCAGCGTGTCCACCGTCGCCGCCGCCGTCGTCGTCGCGGGTGACCTGGACGGTGACGGCGACCTCGACGCACTGACCGGCGCGTCCGCCGTGCGCCGCCTGGACAACGACGGCGCCGGCTTCCTGCGCGAGGTCCACGGCGCCGTGGGCGCACCCACGGGGTCGTTCGGCGCCCTGGCGCTCGGCGATCTGGACGGTGACGGCGACCTCGACGCCTGGGCGGGCTCGAGCGCCGGGTGCCAGAACGAGGCGTTCGTGCTCGCGAACGATGGCGCGGGCCTGCTCACGCGGATGCCGGACGCGGTGCCGGCGATCACCGGCGCGCTGCGCGACGTCGCGTTGGCCGACTTCGATGCCGACGGCGACCTCGATGTCGCCACCGCCTCTAGCTCGATCTGCGTGAGCGACCAGGCTGCGAACCAGCTGCTACTCAACGCGGGCGGCGCCGGCGTCTTGGTCGACGCGAGCGCGCTCCTGCCGCCGAACGGGGACCGGACGCAGGCGCTCGTCGCGAGCGATCTCGACGGCGATGGCGACGTCGACCTGTTGGCCGGCAACGACCTGCCGGGCATCGGCGGGGGCGGGCAGCAGAACCGCATCTACGCGAACGACGGTTCCGGGGCCTTCGTCGACGCCACGGACGCGCTGCCGGCGATCGAGGACAACACCTCCTCCCTCGCGGTGGGCGACATCGACGCCGACGGCGACCTCGACGTGCTGGTCGGCAACGCCTCGCCTTCGTTCTCGGCGCCGTGCCGGCTGCTGCGCAACGACGGGGCGGCGTTCGTCGACGTACCTTCGGCTATTCCGACCGCGGCCGGCGCAACGGCGTTGGCCTTGGCCGACCTCGACGGGGATGGCGACCTCGATGCCTACGTCGCGTCGCTGGCGCAGGACGAGCTGTGGACCAACATCGGGCTCGGGCTGTTTGTCGCCCAGGCCCCCGGCGCCCTGCTGCCTGCGGAGGACGACTTTGCGAGCGACCTGGTCGTCGCCGACTTCGACCTCGACGGCGATCTCGATGCGCTCGTCGGCGGAACGCTCGCGCTCAACGTCAACGTGGCGCGGCAGCTCTCCTGGCGCGGGCTACCGCGCGCGGGCAAGCCGCTGACGCTCGAGGTGCGCGGGCCGGGTGCGGGAGTCTTCGGGCTCGCGTACTCGGTCTCTCCGGCGCAGCTGCCCGTGCCCGGTCTCGGGGCGCTGCTGATCGACCCCGCGGCGCTGACCGTGCTCGTCACCGGCGCGCTCGACGCCGCGGGCGCGGCCGAGGTGCGGCTCGCGGTCCCCGCCGGCGTGGCCGGCGTGGCGGTCTACTGGCAGGCGCTGGTCGGGCCGGACTTCGGCGCGCTGCGCTTCACCAACCGCGAGCTGACCGAGGCAACCGTCTACTAGCACGCGCGCCGGCGCCGAGCTGCTACCGTTGGGGGCGGAGGAAAACCCATGCGTCGAACCCGCCCCCTCATCCCCGCCTTGCTCCTCACCGCCGGCGCGCCGGCCGCGCAGCAGTGGGAGCCCGTTCGCGACATGCTGCCGCGCAGCGCGCAGGACTCGCGCGGCGTCACCCTCGACGACTTCGACGGCGACGGGGACCTCGACCCCGTGCTCGCCACCTTCGAGGGGCTGCTGCTCTACCGCAACGACGGCAGCGCGGTGTTCGAGCGTGAGCTCGTGGCCGGGTTGGAGCTGGTCTGGGGCATCGGCTCGGCCGACGTGGACGGCGACGGCGACGTCGACCTGTACGCCTCGCTCTGGAACGAGGAGGTCCTGCTCCGCAACGATGGGACCGGCTCGTTCGTCCCGGACCCGGGCGCGATCCCGCCGGTCTCCTTCTTCGCCGGCTTCGTGAGCTTCGCGGACGTCGACGGGGACGGCGACCAGGACTGCCTGCGGTCGAGCCTGGGAGGATCGCAGGTGGGATTGCTGCTGAACGACGGCACGGGTGCCTTCGTCGACGGCAGCGCCGGGGTGCCGCTGCTCGTCCTCTCCGAGTCCGTCAGCGACGTCGCGACCGGCGACCTCGACGGCGATGGAGACGCGGACTTCTACGCCGCGACCGAGGGCGACTTCGACGTCGTGCTGCTGGGCGACGGCGCGGGCGCTTTCGCCGAGCTTCCGGGGGGGATCCCGGGCTTCACCGGCTCGTCCAACGACGTGTCGCTGGCCGATGTGGACCTCGACGGCGACCTCGACGTGTGCGTAGCGGCCCTCTTCGGCGACCGCGTGATGCGGAACGACGGGGCCGGCTTTCTCACCGATGTGGCGTTGCCGGCGCCCGGCAACTCGCGCGCGGTCGCGGCGGGCGACGTGGACGCCGACGGCGACCCGGACGTGTTCTGGGCCAGCTCCTTCGCGAAGGCGCTGTTCGTGAACGACGGGCTGGGTGGCTTCGCGGACGCCGCGCTTCCGGAGGACGACCTGGCGGTCATCGCAATCAGCCTCGGAGACCTGGATGGCGACGACGACCTCGACGTCGTCCTCGCGCGGTTCCTGAGCGACGGCATCCTGCTGGGAGACGGCGCCGGCGGCTTCGTTCAGCCCGCTCCCAGCGTCTCCTTCGTCGATTCGAACGCCCTGGCGCACGGTGACCTCGACGGCGACGGGGACCTGGACGTGATCGCCGGCGGCCTCGGCCTGCGCTGGCTGGACAACAACGGCGCGGGCTTTCTGGAAGACGCCGCGGGAGCGGGCCCGGGTCCGCCGGGCTTCTTCACCGCGGTAGCGCTCGCGGACCTGGACGGCGACGGCCGGCTGGACGCGTGGGCGGGCTCCAGCCAGTTCTGCACCAACACGGGCTACGTGCTGCGGAACGACGGCCTCGGCGGGCTGCAGGAGCTGCCCGGCGCGGTCCCGGCCTTGACCGGAAGCGTGCGGAGCGTCGCGCTCGCGGACCTGGACGGCGACGGCGACGTCGACGCCGCGACGGCGACCGCCACCAACTGCGTGGGTGACTCGAACGCAAACCAGCTCCTGCTGAACCAGTCGGGAACCGGCGTGTTCGCCGACGGCAGCGGCTCTCTCCCGCCCAACGACGACCGGACCGAGGCGATCGTGGCCAGCGACCTGGACGGCGACGGCGACCTGGACCTGTTCGCCGGCAACGGCCATCCGAACTTCAGCGCGGGGCAGGAGCAGAACCGCCTGTATGCGAACGACGGGTCGGGCGCGTTCCTCGACGCGACCGGGGCGCTGCCGGCGTTCGAGGACAGCACCGTGTCGCTGGCCGTCGGCGACGTCGACGCGGACGGCGACCTGGACGTGCTCGTCGGCAACTCCGGGCTCTCCTTCGGCGGGCCGTGCCGCCTGCTGCGCAACGACGGCGCGGCCTTCGTCGACGTGCCGGTGCCAACCCTCGCCGAGGGTGAGGCGGTCGCGCTGGTCGACCTCGACGAGGACGGCGATCTCGATGCGTACGTCGCGGCTCCCGAGCAGGACGAGGCGTGGCTCAACGACGGCGCGGGCGCCTTCGCGCTGGACGCCGGCTCGCTGCCGATCGACGACGACGACGCGGACGCGGTGATCGCGGCCGACTTCGACCTGGACGGCGACGTCGACGTGCTGGTCGGCGGCACGCTGGCGTACCAGGTCAACGTAACGCGGCAGCTCGCCTGGCGCGGGCTGCCGCGCGCCGGCAAGCCGCTCGCGCTCGAGGTGCGCGGGCCGGGCGGAGGCGTGTTCGGCGTGGCCTACTCCACCGCGCCGGCGCAGCTTGCGTTGCCCGGGCTCGGCACGCTGCTGATCGACCCCGCCGGGTTAGCGGTCTTCGCCGCGGGTGCGCTCGACGGCGCGGGAGCGGCGGAAGTCGGCCTCCTCGTGCCCGCCGGCGCCGCCTTCCTGGGCGTGCCGGTCTACTGGCAGGCCGTCGTCGGGCCCGACTTCGGCGCGCTGCGCTTCACCAACCGCGAGGTCACGGCCGCGACGGCGTACTAGCGCCGCCCTAGTAGTAGAACGTGCCGCCCGCCACGTTGCTCATCACGTAGGGGAGCGCCGGCGCCGCGCCGTCGATGGTCGCGGCCTGGACGAAGAGCGGCGTGCCGAACGGCAGCCCGGCCACGCCGATGTCGACCGACGACCAGCCCGACGCGGGCAGCGTTCCGCTCCCGATCACGACGAGCGACGCCATCTGCCCGCCGATATCGGCCTCGAGGATCCCCGGGATCGTGGTCGGCGTGTTGAGCGTGGAGCCCGCCAGCACCCACAGCGTTCCGGGGCGGCCGCCGAGCGTGAGCTGCATTCCCGTCGCCGACAGCACGATCGGGTCCGCCAGGCGCAGCGCCGGCGGGTGCGGGGCGACCACGGTGAAGCCCGCGGGCGTCGACGCGCCGAACGCGCCGGTCACGACCACCTCGCTCGCGCCCAGCGCCGGCAGCGGCGGCAGGTCGACGGTCAGGGTGTCGTCGGCCGCGATCGTGACGCGCGCGAGGTCGACCGGCGCGCCGCCGACGCGGACCTCTAGTAGCCCCAGGAAGCCGCTGCCGGTGACCGTGATCGGGTTGGCGCCCGGCGCCACCACCGGCACGTGCTGCGGCGCGACGCCGGTGATCGTCGGCGCGCCGTAGGGCGAGCCGGAGCTCCCCGGATCCAGCGGCCAGGCGTTCGAGAGCGCCGCGTGGCCGGACCCCGGCACGCGCACCAGCACGTCGCCCGGCCCCGCCGCGGCGGGGATCGCGACCGTGATCGACGTGCCGCCGGCTCCCGACGCGACGCCGCTCACGCGGACGATCGGGTCGACCGACGGCGAGGAGGACGCGGCGCGCGTGAACCAGACCTGGTTGCCTGTCGCGGCGAAGCTCTGCCCCGTCAGCGTCACCGTGCCGGCGACGGTGTTCACCGAGCTCTGCGTGATCCGCGGCTTGGTGGGGCTCTTGACGCCGTAGATCGACTGCAGCCCGGCCGCGTCGTCGGCCTCGATCGAGCGTTGCGTCACGCCGTTGCCGCTGACCGTCGCATACATCGTGGCGCCGACCGTGGTCGAGTGCCCGAGCCCGAGCGCATGCCCCAGCTCGTGCGTCGCGACACCCTGCAGGTCCATGCGGCCGAAGGGCGGCGCGTCAGGGCCGTCGTCCCACACCCAGGCCGAGTAGTAGCGGATACGCCAGCCGTCGGAGATCGGCGTCTCGCAGTACGCCAGCACGCCGCCGTTGGAGCCGCTCACCTGGGAGTGGATGTTCTGGTTGATCGACCCCGTCCCGGTGGCGTTGCCCTGCCACGACAGGTCGAAGTTCGCGCCCCCCGAGCCCAGCCCTCCGGGCTGATGCGGGTCGCCCTGGCCGTCGCCGTGGAGCTCGCTACCCCACTCGACCGCGGCCTTCCAGATCGCGAGCTCGGCGCCGGTATAGCCCGGGAAGCTCGGATCCGCGGTGGTGTTGTCGTTCGCCTCGGGCGCGCTGAAGTTGTCGAAGACGCGCAGGTCGCGCTGGCCGATCCCGAGCGCGCCGCCGATCGTCGAATAGCCCGCGGGCGCCTCGGCGGGGAAGAGCAATGCCGACCCGGCGACGGCCGCTGTGGCGCCCAGCGCCAGGCGTGCGATCCCCATCGTCCGTCCCCTCATCGGCCGGCTGCCTCGAGCGAGCGAACCGCGCTCGCGAGGCTCGCAACGCGCAGGTTGGACGAGACCGCGAAATCGCTGCCACGCCCCAGCGCGACGGAGCCGAGCGGACCCTCGACGGTGCGGAAGAGGCCGGCGTGCGACGCGTAGAGCGCGTTCCCCGCGAGCCCGCCGCCCATGTCCTCGATCCACTTATAGAAGGCGACGACGCGCGTGCCGATGGCGGTGTCGTCCGCGCTCGGCGCCTCGGAGTTGAACACCCCGTTCTCGGCGTCGAGGAACCCGCCGGGAAACGTCACGTCGACCGTGATCGCGACCTTGTCGCATAGCGAGTAGCCCGCGACCGTCAGCGTGGTGAAGTACAGCCCGGGTCCGTCCGGCTCGGCGACGAAGCGCACGTTGCGCGCGACGATCTCGCCGTGCACGGCGCTGTCGCAGCGCTGCATCATCTCGGACAGCGTGAGCCGCTCGACGCGTGCGAGGGCGGTCCTTTGGGTGGGTACGGAAAGGACGAGGGCCGCAGCCAGGGCGGCGAGAAGCTTTTTCATGGCGGGACTCCGGGGCCAGCGCCGCCACCTATCGGTGCGGCGCGCGCGCCGGCGGAAGCCAATCCGGCGCTTTCGCCCGGGAGCGCCCTACTCGTGCTCGCCGTCGTGCTCGTGCTCGCCGTCGTGCTCGTGCCCGTCGTCTTGCTCGTGCCCGCCGTCTTGCTCGTGCCCGCCGTCGTGCTCGTGCCCGCCGTCGTGCTCGTGCCCGTCGTCGTGCTGATGCCCGTCGTCGTGCGCGTGCCCGTCGTGGCCCGTCACTCCGGGTGGCGCGGCCTCGGGCCGCAGGCTGGGGCCGGTGCGCAGCAGCTCGGCCAGCTCCTCGTCCTCGGGGTGCTCGGCGAGCAGCGCCTCGATCGCCTCCGCGGCGCCGGGCGAGCCGGACCGGGAGAGCGCGATCGCGTGCAGCTTCTCGAGGTCGAAGCGCCCGGGCTGGATGTCCATCGCGCGCTGCAGCAGCTCGACCTCGGCCGCGCCGTCGCCCGCGCGGCCGGCCCACTCGGCGGCCTCGACCAGCAGGTTGAGGTCGTAGGGCTCCGAAGCGACCGCGCGGCGGAGCCACGCGGCGGTCTCCTCCGGCATCGTGAACTCGCGGTAGGCGGTCGCGACCGCGCGCTCGAGTGCCGGCCACGGACCGTGGTCCTCGGCAACCGGCTCGACGTAAGCCACGACCTTGTCGGGCATCCGCTTGCCGACGAGCACCGCGGCGAGCCCCTCCCAGAGGCCGCGCTGGAAGCGGTCGAGCTCGCCGTTTCCGGCGGCCGCCGCGGCGAAGCGCTCCAGCGCCTCGTCGTCGAGCTCGATCTGCTGCTCGCGCGTCTCGAACGGCGAGCTGAGCGTCTGCGCCGCCGCGTGCAGCGCGAGGCCGCGGCAGAGGTCGGCCGAGGGGCCGTCCGGTTGCGCCTCGGCGAGCCGGGCGAACAGCTCGCAGCGCGCCAGATCGAGCCGCGGCTCGGAGCGCGCGCGCAGCCGGCGCAGGGCGCCGGACACCGCGCCCGGCGGGCCGGGATCGAGCACCAGCGGGCCGCCGGCGTCCGCGGCGTGCGGACCGCCGAGCACCACGCCCAGGCAGAAGTCGAGCAGCCCGCGCGACGACAGCACCACGCGCTCGCCGAGGTCGCGGCCCGCCATAGGGGCGCCGGCGTCGATCCAGACCACCGCGAGCGTCTCGTCCGGAACGCTCCAGCCGGCGGTGCCGACCTCCGGCGAGGTGTCCCACGGGATGACCGCCGCGCTGCGCGGGAGGATCAGCGGCCCGTGCGTAGGCGGGACGATCACCAGGTCGTAGCTTCCCGCCGCGAGCCGCTGACGCGCCTCGTCGGGCGCGATGGCGCTGCCCGGGACCGGCTCGCTGCCGAAGAGGCAAGCGTCGATCGGCCCGCGGTGCGCGTGCCAGGGGACGGTGTGGTCGAGCGAGGCCTCGAGCGCGCTGAAGACCGCGGCCCGCGGCGGCGTCAGCGCGCCGACCAGCAGCACGCGCGCCGCGCCGCGCTCGCGCACCTCGGCGGGCAGCAGCGACCACGCCGTGTGGATGCGCTCCCGGTCGTGCTCTTCCTCGAGGCCGAGCGGCGACAGGCGCCGGCGGTCGAGCGTGACGATCAGCGCGGCGTCGCGCGCGCGCTCGACCGTGAGCAGGCCGTGGCCGGTGTTCCAGGCCAGCTCAGGCTCGACCGGCACGCGGTGCCAGGGCGAGAGGATCCACACCGCGCGGCGCGGCGCGGCGAAGGGCGCCGCCGCTCCAAGTGCGGCGAGCGCGAGCGCGGCCCAGCGCGCGCCGCCGGCG
>JBCCGI010000036.1:0-78434 GCA_039029355.1 Planctomycetota bacterium | reverse complement strand
GCCCCCCCACCACCCCGTTATCTCACATCGCGAGCACTCGGACGACCATCGTGAGAACGCCAGCGAGGTAGGCAACCAGGAGATCGCTCATGGCGAACCCGGTGCCCTTCTCGGGGCTCTCGTTTCGTATCCAAGTCTTTTCAGATTGGATGATTAGTTGGCGGTCTTCTTTCTTCATATGCGCCTCCTATCAATAGGCAATGTTCACGCGCGGCCGCGAGGCGGCCGTCCGGGAACACAGAGGGAGACGGATGGAGATGATGCTGCATGAGAGAGCGAAGCACAGATGACCTTCTGCTAGAGGAGCCCGCGTGTTGTGACCTCTTCGCGGGGAGAGGGGCGCCGAGTCGGCGCTATCGATCTTTCTCCAGGCTAGCAGGCTCAAGAGGTCGGTGCTCAGAACTAGGCGAGAACCGCGGGCGGATGAGAGACGTTGCCCACGCTTGTCCTTGTTTGTCCGCGAATGTCCATGCTGCGCTGACCAAGGTCCGAGCTAAGGGGAGCTGATGGTGCCCCACTTCCGACTTGTTTCTCTTTCGCGCTTCGGGCAGATACGACGGCATGACCGGGGAGGTCATCTTCGACCCTTGTAGCTGGGTTGGACGTTGCGATGTTGGAGCGGACGGGGCGTGCTACGTTTGCGAGCTGTCATCGGCCTGGTCCTCGACCGAGGTCGGCGTGCTGAGTAGCCCCCCGGAAAAGGCCTCGTTGATTCTGTCGGAGTACAGCGAGACTCGAAGTCCGAAGTACCATCCCTCGGTGATCTCGGTTGAGGAGTGGCCAAGAAAGCGCGAGACCTCGGCAATCTGGAAGCCGGCTGTGATGAGGAAGGAGCCGTAGGTTGCTCTGCAAATCTGATACGAGAACTCGAAGGGCAGAGAGGTCTCAGCCTTGAAGAGGGTCAGCCAACGGGCGAGCTGATGCTCGGTGAGGGCGCCACCATCGTCGTTGTGGAGGACATGGGAGCTGCTTCGCTCACCCTGGGATCGACGTAGATAGCGGTAGAGTTCCGTTGGGAGAGGAACTTCCCTGTAGGCGTGGGCAGTCTTCAGCTTGCGTCGAACGACAACGACGCTGGTTTCTGGGCGAACATCCTCCCATTGAAGCGCCAGGGCTTCTTGTCGCCGTAGCCCCAGCCCTAGAATCAAGCGGAAGGCGCGTTCGATCTCCCTGCCCCGGGCCGCCTCCAGGAGCGTCGAGGTCTCCTCAGGGGTGAGGAACTTGGGCATCGATGGTCTGGCGCGCGGGAGTGGGAAGGCTCTTGCCGGATTGTCATCTCGTCTCTTGGTCGCGACGCACCAGTTGAAGAAGGAACGGGTTGCGCGGAGGGCGCCCATTATCGGGTTCGGCGCGTCGCCTGAGAGCGAAGCGCGAAACGGCGCCAGGTCATCAGCCGTTACCTGGTGAACCGCGAGTTCGCCTATGTATGCGGCCAGCCCCGGGGTCGCGCCCTCGGGTTTTGTCTTTGGCTTTGGGCCAAGAAGCCAGCGGCGCTTGAGCAGAGCGTGACGATCTGAGGCGTGAAGCTGCGCAAGGTGCGCTTCGATGGCTTCGCGAACGGTCTCTTTTGGCGCAGGCTTCGGCCGGTGACTGCTAGATCCCCTCGTTGAGATGAGCCCGTCCGGCAACGGGCTTTCTTGATGCAGAAGGAGAACCCGCTGCACCGAGGCTTCCAAGGCTTGAGCGTGGCGCTTGGTGATCCGTTCTTCTGAATCCGGATAGGCGAGGCCATGACGAGCGAGGTTCTTTCGCGATACTGTGAGCGAGCGGCTGGTGCCGTTCCTGCGATACTTCACGATCCATCGGGGAGTCTTGCCGGTGTTGATGCGGTGAACGCTCATCTCTGCCTCCAGTGCCAGCGCGGTCTGGCCCTGGGCTAGCACGTCTGCGCTGGGGCCGGTCTCAAAAAAGCTCAGCTTCCAAGCTGGGCGACATTCAGCTTGGCCCAGACGGGGGAGCTGAATGTCTCTTTCAGCGGACGTTAGGTTCCTCGTCCGCCTGAGGAGAGCTGTCTCGCGTTCATGCGCGAGGCACCTCGGCCCCGCCCGCTAGCCCGCGGCTCGGAGCAGACCGCCGAACGCTTTGGCCACGGCCGGGGCGTGGTCGGAGGGGCGAACGCCGAGGTACCACTTGCGGGTGACGTCTGGTGAGGAATGGCCCATGAGTTTTGAGACGACCTCTATCGGAACGCCCCGGTTGATAAGGAAGGAGCCGTAGGTTGCTCGGAGGAGCTTGTAAGTTACGTGGAAGGGGACTCGGCAGAGACGGGGACTGTTGAAGCGGACCAACGCGCTTCGGAAGCCCGACTTGGTCCAGGGCTCACCGTTCCGTTGAGTGAGTACATGCGTACCGCGTGGTGGGGGAAGATCATCAAGTAGGCCGGGGGGGGCCGGTATCTCGCGGTAGGCGCTAGAGGTCTTCAGCATCTGTCGAACGATGACTACTCCGTCGCCGTGGTGACGTATGACGTCCTTCCATAGCAAGGCTTGTGCTTCCTGTAGTCGGAGCCCAAGCCCGAGAATCAAGCGGAAGGGCGCCGCTATGGCCAGGCCATGTGCCGCTTGCAGGAGTTGGTCGACCTCGCGACTTGAGAGCGTGTCGGGCATGAGGGGGTACGCGGACGGTAGCGCGAACGAGCGGGCCGGGTTTCGCTTGCAGAGACCCTCATCGATGCACCAGTTGAAGAAGGAGCGCACGGCACGGAGTGCGTTTAGGACGGTGTTGTCTGCGTAGCCGGCGCGGGTCAGGGCCGAGCGGTAGGGTCGTAGGTCATCGACGCCCACGTCGTCGACGCGCAAGCCTCCGGCGACACTTACGAGGGAGTCGGAGCACTGGGTCCGGGAGCTTGTTCCCTCTGGCCCTATAAGCCATCGGGTTTTGTTCTTGTGGTGCGCGGCAGTGACGTCGAGTTCGCGGAGGTATCGGGTGACGGCTTGGCGCACCGTCTCCCGTTTGGCGCCGCGGGCGGTGGTTGGCGTTTCACCGCGCATGAGGGCGTGTAGAATTGCGGCTTCTAGCGCCTTGGCTTGGCGTTTGGTGATGCGGCCGCTCGTCGGCGGTTCAAGTCCGTAGAGTGTCAGGTTCTTTGCGTTGGCGGTGCATGAGCACAGGCGTCCGCGGTGTCGGTATCTGACGACCCAACGACCGCTTCTGTATTCATGAACACTCATGGCCTACCGTACGATTGATAAGACTCAAACCAATGAAAGACACTCAGCTTGGGAAGCTGAATGTCGCGGGCACGTCTACGACGGGTGACCATAGGAGTCAAATGAGAAACATCCGCCCACGCCAGAGTCGTTCCTACAGGACAGCTCGGCCCGCTACAACAGGACTGTGACTTGTGGAGGCGACGTTCTGCGGTGGGCGTACGTCGGTAGAGGATCGACTCAGGATGGTTGGACGATTACCATACGGGGCAACCTGACCACTCGGCATTGGCTTGGCAATGAAGGCAACAGCCGCGGTCCTCTTCAGTTGAGTCGAATCAATATGCCTCCAAAAGGACGCTCTGCGCACGGAGTCACTAGTATCTCGCAGGCGATTGCTCAAGCCGCAACAGGGTTCACCTGGTTGCTGTTCGACCTACTCTTGCTGACCTTGACTGGCTTGCTGCTCTTAAGCTACGGCGACTTCGATGACTGCATGAAACGGTTCACGAGAGGTGTGATTACGCTCGGACTGTGCGTGTTCAGCGTGTCGGCGGTTCATCTCCTTGCTTTCCTTCGAGCGACGGGTGCGAAGGAGAAGCGACCCGGGGGCGGCAGGGCGGCCGGCGAGAATGAGACGGCCGGAGAGAACGAAGCGGCCGGAGAGAACGAAGCGGCCGGAGAGAACGAAGCGGCCGGAGAGAACGAAGCGGCCGGAGAGGATGAGGGGCCTGGGCTCAGCAAGTTGGCCTCGGGGACTCTGATATCGCTAAAGCCCGTCCTGGTGGCCGTGTTTGTCTGGTGGGCGTTCGAAAACGGGCTACTGTAGAAAGGTAAACCCCATCTCCCCGCCAGCTCCTCTCTGGTGCACCTTAGATGATGCTGTGCAGCGGACGGTGTACAAACCTCCGGATGAAACTTGCCGTGAGGTAGGCTGATTCGGCCGTCAATGCTCCGCAATTCTTGGGAATAGTCCTTTCCAGTTGGCTGTGGTCGCATGCAGAACTGGAATTGAGTTGTTCGGGGTCTTGTGGCAGAAGACCAATGTGAGTCCACAGTCCCCATATCCCCTCGGAGTCCTTTTGTTTGCGCGCTTGCAGAGGGCGAGGAGTTCTTCGCGCTCAGGCTCGGTCAAGAACTTGCACTTCTCGTCAAAGACATTATGTCGTCCGTCCAGCCTCTTGTGGGCCTTGACTGTCATCGGCGTCTCTTTCTGGAGGCGAGAGACAGCTCGGCGGGTGGAAACGACCACCACAACAACAACTCGGGGCTCTGTGGGCAGGATCTCGTCAAGAAGCTCCCAAGTCTCGGACGCCTGATCGCCCGTTCCCGCGAAATCGTCGACGAGGACCAGGGTATCCTCGGGGCCCAGTCCCGCTGAAGTGAGGTCGGAAAGGTAGAGGAAGTCCTTCTGATACTTCTTGCCCGACATCCTTAGAGCAGAGCGGAGATATGAGAGCATTGCAGCGCCGCTCTTCCCTGCGGCCCCTTGTAGGGGGGCAAAGACCCATCGGCCCGTGCGTTGCTTCTCATCTGTGTTCCAGCCTTCGATCTTTTGCACCGTTGAACGGAAAGCGGCTTCGATCGCTGCAATTCCGTAGTAGTCGACTGCGTCGAGGACCTTTTCTCCGATCTCTTTGCGACTACCGAACTGCGCCAGCCAGTCATGGATTGTCTTCGCAGTTACTGGCTCACGGTAGCCCTGAAACTGCCCCTCCCACCGCCCAATCTTCTTCTCGATCGGGTCAGGCTTGTCCGCCTGAGTCTTGGCCATCTATCAAGCTCGAACGTCGGCCTTTTTGAGGAGACGCGAAATCGTCTTGTGGAGAGCCGAAAGGCTTTTCCAGAACTGCGTTTCGCCAACAACCGTTGGAACGTCTACGTCTCGGAGCTGAAGCTCCAGCTTTTCGGCAGTCTTGGCCATGTTTCTTGCGCTAGTCGCAGCTTCGGCCGTAGAAATTCTAAGATGATCAGGAGCGAGTTCTGTCTCTTCTGTGAACTCGCGAAGCCTGCGAGAAATCGCTCTCTCTGCGCTTCTGCCGGCTTTACGCGCGTTTGTTATGTGCTGCTTTACTTTTCTGAAATCCGTGACGGACTTTAGGCCCTCGCCATCCAGATGCTTGGCAAGCATCGCATCGGTGAACTCGTCCTTGTTGTACCAATCTAGTGAATTGACGAAGCGATCGTTTCGTACCGGATATAGTTCTATGAAGAAGTCGGCACGGACGCGATCTTCACGCTTGCTCCGCAGCATCATGTCCTGATACCGCTTCCTGTAAGAGAGTAGCTTCTTGCACCGGGTTACGACTGCAACGTCAAGGCCGGTTAGAGAGGCAAGCTGCTTCTCGCCACGCTCCTGGAGTTCCTTCATTAGTAGTTCAAGCTTCAAAGCCGTGGGCATTAGCTCCCAGTCCTCGCGAAGCTTATGAATCTGAAACATCGTTACGATGTTTTGGACTAACGTAGGTTCCGGCACCTCGTTGACTGGAACCTCTTTTAGGTCAAGAGCCTGGGCGCACATCCAGCGCCGCTGGCCATCAAGGATCACGTAGCTTCCAGTACTCTTCTCCCGATACACTACGAGCGGGACAAGAATCCCTACACGTTGGATGGAGTCCTGAAGGGTTCGTAGGTCTTCCTTATCGAAGAGGCGTCGTGGATTGTGCTTGTTGGGCTTGAGGGCGCTGGTCCGTAGGCTTTTGACGCCGATCGGCTGGACGGCCTCCGGGTTCTGTCGAGCGACTTTCCTTTGCTTCTTGCGCTGGGCCATGGAACAGAGAGCTTCGCGTCTCAGGGCTGGGCCAGGTACAGTCGTTCTTCTACTGGAACGGTGCGAGTGGCATGAGACCCACCAAACGTCGAGTGATTCGTCGCGGTGGCGAGATGAACTTGCACATCACCAAAGTACTCCTCCAAGAGAGCGGTGATGCTACCGCCGACGGTGGCAAATAGCCCATTACGTGGGTAGCTGAGGACGAGTGTCGAGCCCATGTCCGCTACTTGTGATACTAGCCTTCGCATGGTGCCTTCGACGTGTCTGGCAAGGGAAAAGGGGGTTCTAAACCGGGCGTCCTCACTCGGGTAGCGTCCAACGCCGTTCGCCTCGGGATAGTCATACCGGACGATCGTATCTAAGACGTGATAGTAACGAGAATACTGCGCCTTCGAGTACGGAGGGTCGGCGTAGACGACGGCTGGAACCTGCTCGTGTCGACGCAGGCGGGGCAACAAGACACAGGTGTCCTGCCTAAAGGCTCTGTTCTGTTGACGCCAAGCCCTTGTTCCAACAGTGGTTAGGCCAGGAATCTCTTCAAGGAACTCGGCAACAACGCTTCTTCGCCGTTTTTGGATGACACGGGGCAGGTTGCTGGAAGAGAGCTTCAGATACTGAGCGAACTGCCCTGTGGAATTGTTAACCCGCGCCATCACAGATCCAAGGGCGACGAGGAGCCAACGCTCTTCGCTTGCAGAAAAGCTTCGTTGTTTTCGTGCTTCAGAGATAGCGAAACGGATTGAGTCAATCTCGATGCACTGAGCCATGCCGAAGAAGGCCCCCGGAAAAGTGATGGTGGCAAGGCGGAAGGGGAAGGTCGCTGGCTTTCGAACAAGGCGCCGGCGCTCTCGCTCAAGGGAGTCTGAAGACCCCACGAAGGGTAGCTCCTCATTGCCTCGCCGTGCGTCAGAGAGCTTGCCGGTCTGGAGGTAGCGCTCCTCTGCCTTGAGTTCCTTGGCAAATCTCCTTCTGAGGGCCTTGGTGTTCCTAGCGATGAGAGCTGGGAGGATAGACCGCACTGTCTCGGCGGAAGGAGGGGGAGTTGGCGTGGCGCACAGGGTCCGACCAACTAGTGCGGCGAAGGGTTGGACATCGTTGACCCAAACTTGGCGATCGGGGGCTACGACTGTGCCGACGGCGCACATGCCCGAGAAGGCATCGAGGACGGGTCCCTCGGGAAGACTCCGCAGGAGGCCTCGGACGTCGCTGGCGAGCGCCCTCTTGGTGCCCATGTAGCTGACGTTTGCCGTAGGTGTGCTGCCTACTGATCCCACGAGGCGAGGCTAGCAGAGGGGCAGAGGCCCTTGAAGGATCTGGCCCGGGCGGACGGCACAGCAGCTGATCAGGGGCGGCTCGCGAGACCAGCGGGCCCGAGGCAGGCGGGGAGTCCTGCCAAGAGGCTCTGCCAGGGAGGAGGGCTCGCCTTCTCGAAGGGCTTTGGGTTTTGCATCTTCCTTGTAGGGCCCGCTAATACAGGCCCTGGAGCGTCATAAATCCTTGTCTGCATTGATGTTGACGGTGCTTCTGCCTGTAGATTGTCCATGTTCGTTCGAGGCGAACCGCCCCGACCCGCAGCCACACAATCTAAGAAGGTGCAAAACCCTAAGCCGCGGACAACTTCTCGGCGGGGATCTAGGGCGCGGGGCCTGGCCGCGGGCGCGGATCGAACCTCCCGCGAATCGGGCGGCCTGCCCTGGCTGCCCTGGGAGGGAGGGCAACGGAAAGCCCGGTGGACGCGGAGCGTCTGCGCGCCGCGAGCCGCCCGTTGGGCTGGCCCGAAATCTCGGTGCCGAGTTAGTGCCAGGAAGAGGGGGCATTTGTGTCCTCGAAAGTCCTCGCGGCGTTCGAAGACAGGCTCGCTAGAGCATGCGTAACCCATTGGCAGTACGGGAGTTGTCCGCATGTGTCCGTCGGTGCCCTAGGCAGCCGCAAAGCGGTCGAAGGGAATCATAATCCGCGTGTCGGGGGTTCAAATCCCTCCTCCGCTACCACCCGCGGATCCCGAAGTCGGCGGCGGGGTGCGGGCAGGCCCTGGCACGGGCATCGAGCCTCTGGGGCGCCGGCCCGAAAGCGCACCGTGGGACTCCGTCCTGCAGAGGCGTGCGTGCCCTCGGCTGCGCTCGAGTTGGGCCGGACGCAAAGGGACGAAGTGCGCTTCTGCTGGGCGAGCGTGGAGGTACCGTTCCTCGGCCCGCGA
This sequence comes from Planctomycetota bacterium, assembly GCA_039029355.1. Classification (GTDB taxonomy): domain Bacteria; phylum Planctomycetota; class UBA1135; order UBA1135; genus JBCCGI01. The sequence continues at coordinate 70,315 of JBCCGI010000036.1, read as the reverse complement.
GTCGCCCCGGCCGAGGAGCAGCGATTCTACGGGGAGACCCTTGTCGTCGCCTTGGCGTAGGCGCCGGACCGGCGCTCGGCTCAGGTTGCAGTAGGGCCAGGTGCGAGGTGTCTCGTGTGAGGCGCGGCGCACGGGATCATCGCATGCGCGGCTTTCGCCGACGTGTCAGTGCTTCGCCGGCTCCGCTCACCGACTTTGGTTGGACGGACGTGCCGGCCTTTGGACGGACGTGCCGGCACGAGCTACGGGCGTTCGGGTGTGGACACCGCATCCCTATGGTGAGGCGTGGAGTTTGGTGAGGCGTGGAGTTCGCGAGCTTGTGGGGTCCCCGCTGCGGGCGTAGCATCTCGCGTTCTTGTGTCCGATGACACTCGCCAGGATCCCCGCTCCGGTCCAAACACGACGGCTCTAGGAGGAAGTCGATTGTCGACAAGCAAGGAGATAGCTGGACGCGACTTGGAGATGGCACCGGATCGCGATGGGAGCGCCAGCCGCATTCAGCTGATCGTCTCTTCGTATCTCCTCATCTACTTCTTGTACCAGTTCGCCTGGGCGTTCTATGCCACGACGGTCGCGCTGTTTTGGAGCCATAAAGACGCGTTCGGACTAGAGCTCAGCACGACTTTTTTCATCATCGCGTTCAGCTTGTTCTTCGAGGCTCTCCTCGAAGCACCCTCCGGGTTCATCGCCGATCGAAGCGGCCGCCGGTTCGCGACTGTCCTAGGTTTCCTCCTCCTTCTCGCCTCGTTCGCCGTTTACTTCGTGTACGGGCTACTGGCCATCAAGGGAGGCTCTCCGCCGGGGCAGTACTGGGCCCTGCTCGTGGCCGTCATCGCCGAGGCCAGCCTCGCCGCCGGCGTTGCCTTCCTGAGCGGATCGCTCGAGGCCTGGATGGTCGACGCGGTCAAGGCCGACGATCCGGACTACAGCCACGACGTGACGTTCGCTCGCCAGCACCGCCTAAGGAACGTGGGGTGGCTCGTCGGCGGGGCACTCGGGTTGGGACTGTACGCGCTCTCAGACAACGCGGTCCTAAAGGACTTCCCCTACGTCGTCCTGAGCCCCTGGGGCATCTCGATCCTCATCTGCGTGCTAGGCGCTTACGTCTCGTACGTCTTCATGAGCGCCGACAGCACTGGGCGCCGCGCTCCGCACGTCGTCGATGGTGGTTCGGCGGATGTGCGTCTCTCCTTCCGTCAGTGCCTACGGGTGTTCTGGAAGAACGGCGTGATTCGCGATTCCACGCTGCTGGCCGTCGTGTCTTACATGTTGGTGTTCACGATCGGGTACTACTGGGCGACCTTCTTCCGGGACTTGTCCGGGCCCGCGGGCAAGTCAACCGAATCGGAGGCGACCTCGATCGTGTCCTACCTTTGGGTCATCTGGCTCTTCATCACCCTGAGCCGGATCCTCGGTAGCACGATCAGCAGTCGTCTCAGCAGATCGGACTACACCCGGACTCACATCATGACCATCGGGCTCGTGGTGAATGCGGTCGGCATCATCAGCTTCTGCTCCCTGGCGATCCTGAAGTCGCCTTCTCCCGACGCCTTGGGCTTGGGCTTCGTCTATGGCCTCGTCGCGTTGCTGTTCCTCGGGCGGCTAGGGGAGGAGATCTACAAGCCGCTGGTCAACGCGATTCTGAACGACAAGATCTCCGGTCCCTACCGGGCGACCATGCTCTCGATCAAGGAGTCGATCGTTCACGGCGCGAACGCCCTTGTCTTCGTCGTTGTCGGTTTTCTGGGGGGTGCCTCCCCAAAGATCGAGGTGTACTGGCTCATCCTGGCAGTGGCCCTGTTGGTCTTCGGCCTAATGCTGATCCGATCCCTTCGAGCGCACATCGGGTCCTATTCCGGAGCCGCGGCCGGCAAGGCTCCGTAGGCGCGACTTCGGCAGGTAGCGAATCGCTCGATGCAGGCCAAGACGAAAGCCTCGGTGAGGGTGTTCCTCACCATCATGGGAGTCTTCCTGGGGTTCTTCCTGTTCCCGCTGGCAGTCACGGTGACCCTAGCGTTCGAGCTGGGCGCGCTAGGCGGTGCCTCCGTGGCCGCGCTGATTGCGCTCCTCTGTGTCTTCGTTGCCTACCTGGTCGGCGTCGCCGCGGTGACGGCCTTCCTCGATCCGACGCTGCTGGAGAGACTGCGCAGCCCCGCAACGGCTCAAGCGAAACCGATCGAGGGCGACAAGATTCAGGTCTTCCTGAGCCATTCCTACGACGACCAGGAGCTCGCCCACGAACTCGTCGAGCTGCTCGTCGAGACCCTGGGGCTGGAGTATCGCGACATCTTCTGCAGCTCACACCCCAAGTGCGACCGAGGATTCGGGAAGAGCGTCGCCGAGCTCATCACGAGCAACATCCGTGACTCCTCGGTGCTGATCGCCCTCATCTCCAGGCGTTCGCTGTACTCGGACTTCGTGCAGTTTGAGATGGGGGCGAGCTGGGTCTTGGTTTGGAGCGGATACGAGCACTGTCTTATTCCGATCCTCTGTCAAGGACTGGACATAGAGAGCCTGCCTCGTCCCATCCGAGGGCGGAAGGTGGTCACTTTGGCGAATGAGGACCAGCTCCGGAACATGATCAGGGAAGTCGGGCAGTACACGCGAGGTCGGAGCCCCGACGACTCCGTGTTTGAGAGCTCGAAGGTTAGCGATCGTCTCTCCAAGCTCTCGAGGGCGTCCGCCGGCTGAGAGCGCTCCGGCACCACTGCGAACCGAGTAGGGCGAGGGCGCGACGCGAAGGGGCTAGGACCTGCGTCCAAGAGCCGAAGCGCGGGCTCCCGAGTCCGCGCCGCCTGCGCGATACATGCGCCAGCGCCGGGCGCGAGGCCAGGGGCACGGTGAGGAACTCGGCTTGCGCCCCGCCGGCTAGCGCTCCGGCTCTTCCGGCCACGGCATGGGGCGCCCGGTCTCCAGCAGCGTCTTCAAGCGCGACAACGGCTTCGCCCAGCCCACCTCGGAGATCATCGCGGCGGTCTCAGGTGCCGCCGTCACGTCGTGCCGGACGCTGACGAGCACGGTCGGCCCACGCCCGAGCACCTCGAAGGCCGCGGTCGTCATCGGTTCGTCGAAGCCGAAGCCGACGAAACGAAACTCCCAGGCGATGCCCTCGCCGTGCCTGGCGCGCAGCATGCGGCCCTCATAGATGACGCGCTCGCCCTCGGCCCACACCAGCTCGGCACCGGGGGCGGTGGAGAAGCTCGCACACGCGACCGTGTACCAATCCTCGAAGCCCTCGCGGGTCGTGAGGCGCCGCCAGACGTCGTCGTAGTCGGCCTCGATGTAGACGTGATGGCGCAGGATCTCCTGAGCTTCGGACCGCTCCGACGCCGGCAGCGGCGAGGTGCATCCCACGGTGAGGAGCAAGGCACAGGCCGCGGCCTGGACCAAGCCAAGTGACCCAGCAGGGTCGAAGCCGGCTACGGTTTTCCCGGGCATGCTCGGATCGTAGCGTCCCGGGCGACATCCGTCCTGCACGGCGGCCAGGGGCGGGGCCTCGCCGGCGGGCTCAGTCGGCCAGGGCGCGCTCGACGCGAGCGCGGCGGGCGCGAGCGATGGAGAGCGCGACACGCGGGGCGAGCGCGGCCAGCAGAGCAAACGGAACGGCGCACAACGCAAAGGCCCAGGTTGCGGTCATCGCGCCCGCGACCGTCAGGAGCACCGCGAGCGCCCCGGCCGAGTTGCGCAGGACGACGTCGGTGCGGCCGAAGCCGCCACGGGAGCGCAGGCGTGAGGCGCTGATCCAGAGCAACCAGGCACCCGCGAGCGGCGCGAAGTAGGCGACGTGGCTCGGGCCGTCGGGCGTCCGGAACGCGCACCAGAAGACCCCGGCCGGAGTGATCACGATCGCCGAGGCCTTGAGGATGCGCTCCGCCAGCAGGATCCCAGGTCGCTCGCTCCAGGTCCGAAGCCGAACCCGGTAGACGTTGATGTGTCCACAGGAGGAGCAGCGGATCGACGCACCACGGAACGCCGGCAGGGGCTCGTGGCAACGCAGGCACGGGTTGCGACCGCGAAGGACGGGGGACGCCATCTTGCTCCACGCTACTTGCGGAGCGCCGGCATCTTCGTGCTGCTTCAGGAATCTCGGCCCAGCGCGCGCTCGCACTCCCTCCCAGCGTCGGTGCCCCGAGGGTTTGCGCTCGGGCGGGCGAGCTGCCGTTGCTCCGTGGGGGGCGCAGCGCCCGTCTCGCGGGTGCACGAGCTCCTGGGCGACAACACCCTGGCCGGCAACGACGTCGGCGCCGGCTGCAGGGCGGCCTGCCGCCGCTGCTCCAGCTCTCTTCGAGGATCGCCTCGGATGCGGAGCGGAACGACCTTGTGTCGGCCCGTGGCGCGGCTCCGTAGACTTGCCGCCGGTGGAGCAAGCGCCCCCCTCGACCGAGCGAACACGCACCCTCAGGCACAGGGGCTTCCTGCTGGCCGTCGTCGCCAACGTGCTGGGCGGCCTGGCCTATCCCGTGCAGAAGCTCGCGCTCGAAGGGTTGCCCCCGGCGACCGTCACCTTCGCGCGCAACGCGCTCGCGCTGCTCTTCATGTGGGCCTGGCTGCGCCTCCGTGGCGGGCCGCGGCGGCCGTGGACGCGTCGCGACCTGGCGCTGCTCTTCACGCTCGGGACCGTGGGCTATGCGTTGCCGATGTACCTCGGGATCGCGGGCGTCGAGCGTTCGACGGCCTCGAACGGCTCGGTCCTGGTGCTGGTCGAGCCGATGATGGTCCTGGTCTTCGCCTCGCTCTTCCTCAAGGAGGACGTTCGCAGCGGACAGATCCTCGGCGTCTTCGTCGGGCTCATCGGCGCGCTCCTGATCCTGTTCGAGGGAGCTTCGGTGGGGGACCTGTTGGCGGGGGAGCATCTCGACGGCAACCTGCTCCTCTTGGCCCACGGCGTCCTGTGGGGGCTGTTCACGCCGCTGGTGAAGACGCTGTCCGCGCGACACGATCCGGTCCGGGTGATCTTCCTGACCACCGCGATCTCGCTCCTGCTCCTCGGGCCGGCGGCGTGGACCGAAGCGGACCGCTGGCACGTCGGCCCGGGGCTTCCGACGGCGGTGGTTTGCGTCCTTGCGCTCGCGATCGGCGTGTCCTTCGGATGCGCGGCCCTCTGGGCCGCCGCCACCCGTCACATCTCAGCCGCTTCGATCGCGCCGTTTGTGTTCCTGCAGCCGCTGGCGGGCATCCTGGCGGGCGTGTTCTTTATCGGCGAACGTCTCACGACGGCCGGCATGTGCGGCGCGCTCGTGATCTGCGTCGGAGTCGGCTTCGTGCTGCGGGTCGGCAGGTGAACGAGCCGGTCCCACGCCGCCGACGGTTGCGCGCATGCCACCACGGCCTGGGGGACACTCCACGACCGTATGGGGTCACGCCCCCTCGCCCGACAGGCTCTGCGACAGCCAAGCGCGGGCCCGAGCCCACTCGCGCACGGCCGACGTGCGCGAGATCCCGAGCACCGCGGCGGTCTCGGTGAAGCTCAGTCCGCCGAAGAAGCGCAGCTCGATGTGCTGGAGGTAGCGAGGCTTGATCTTCCCGAGTCGCGACAGCGCCTGGTCGTGGTCGAGAAGGTCGACCTCGACCAGGGCCTGCGCCTCGCCTTCCGCCGCGTCGTCGATCAGGGTGACGCGGCGCCCCTCGTCGGGCCGCTTCTGCGCCTTTTGTCGAGCAGGCCTTCGCGGCCTCCCCACGGTCTGCCGCGCGCCGCCTGAGGGAGCAGGGCGGCCTCGACGCCCGCGAGCGCGAGGTCGCGCTCCAACTTCTGCTCCGCAAGCACCTCTATTCGAGGTGACCCCCGCGGGCTAGATGCCCGCGGGGCTCCGAAGCTTTTTTGCGGATCGGGGCTCTACGCCTGCACGCGCTTTCCGCGGTCTGCAGCGGAAGCGGGTCCGAGTGAGGCCTGCGCTTGGATCCTCAATCAGCAAGCAACGAGAAGGAGGGAGTCCGATGGATGGCACGTGGACGACGAACTACGGGAGCCTGGTCCTGACCTGGGAGGCGGCATCCCAAACGGTCCGCGGAACGTACGGCACAGGGACCGAGCCCACGGGGACGGTGGTCGGAGTGCGCTCCGGGAACACCGTGGCGGGGCGCTGGGAGCACACCGACGATCCCGCGAGCTCCTGGGGGGCCTTCGTGTTCGTCCTGCACGACGATCGGTTCGAGGGACGCTGGGCCTATGCGACCCGCGCGGCGGAGTCCGAGAGGCATGGAGAGTGGTACGGGGCTCGGGGGGACAGCCTGCCCACACGCCCCGCCGGAGGCGGGGATGCGACCGAGCTCGACGGTCGCTGGGAGGACCCGGACTACGGGGATCTCTACTTCGTCTCCAACCCCGAGGCCGGGACGAGCTTCGGGGTGTACCCCGCGGGCGGCCTGACGCTCGTCTTCTGGGAGGACTCCATCGGCGGGATCTGGGGCCGGGAAGCGGGGTCCGACCGGTACGGTGCGTGCGCCTTTGAGCGCCACGCACAGGCTCTGCAGGGCCGTTGGATCGACCTCGCCGGAGGAACCGCGAACGGTCCCTGGAACGCCGCTCGCGCGGTGGGCGCGCCCGAGCTCGACTCGCCCTATCGCGGTCTCGCGCAGGGCGGCTCATGGGTCAAGGGCACGCTGCACAACCACGGGCAGCAGTTCACGAACGCCGGCAGCCAGTTCCCCTCGGCCGGCGGTGCGTTGTCGCACTCGAACGACGGGACCGCCGCGGTTCCCGAGCTGCTCCAGATGCTCAGGGACCACGGCTACGGCTTCGCGGGCATCGCGACGCATGAGGTGCTGCCGGGGACCCGCACCTCGGGCAGCAACGCGCGGTGGGCCAAGCCGCTCGGCACTGCCCCGAACGGCATGACTCTGTTGGGGGTGATCGAGAACCAGGTTCAGGGCACCAAGCCCTCCTGGAGCCGTCCTTGGGATGACGCCCAGGAACAGCAGCAGGTCACCGATCCCCCGGTCGCGGACGAGTGGAGCCCGATTCCACGCGCCGGGACCGAGCAGGTTCACCGACTCTACGTGGAACAACGCCGAGGCTTCTGGTGGTGCCACCCGGGCTACTACGCTGGCGCCCCGGATGTGGCCGGCGTGCGGGGGGCGGTGAACGCGGGCGAGCGGCTCTTCGGCCTAGAGGTCTACAACCGCTACGGCCACGACCGCAACCGGGCGATGGTCTACGCCGACTCGGCTTGGGACGAGCTGCTCGGCGAAGACGGAGCCGACGGGCAACCGCGCCGGGTCTGGGGCACCGCCGACGACTGCGGCTTCCTGCACGACCAGGCCCGCGTGACCCGCGCCAACCCGCCCGGTCGCTACGGCTTCGACCGCGGGACCCTGCGGGCGTGGCTCGGGCAAGACCCCACGCCGACGCAGGTCATCGGCGCGGTGGAAGCCGGGCGTTTCTACTCCTCGTCCGGGATTCTCCTGCGGCGCGTCGCGGCACTCGGCGACACGCTGGTCGTCGAGGCGACCGAGCCCGTCCACTGGACCGTCAAGACCGGACCGAACGCGGGCGACGTGGTGCCCCTGAACGCGTCCCTTTGCCCGGGGGGAGGTCAGATCGCGACGAACACGCCGGTCGACGCCCCGGCGGCGGGCGCGAGCCAGACCCTGGCCCTGCGGGTCAGTCCGGGAACGAGGTACGTCCGCGTCGAGTGCAGGGTGGTCCACTCGCTGACGGTCGGAGATCGCTCCGACACGTGGACGTTCGACGTCCGGGAACCCGGCGACCACACGGCGTACATTCCACCGGGACAGGTGCTCGAGTTCGCGGGGCTCACCTATCCCTACATCGTGGATCGCGCGAGCTACGACGAGAGCTCGCAGCGCACGAGCGTCCGAGTCATCGACGGCACCGCCGCGAACCGGACGGATGCGCGCGTGAACACGAGCGGACCGACCACCGGTGCAGGCTTCACGATCGACCGCCGCGCCTGGCTCCAGCCGGCCTGGCTGTAGCGCACCGGGATCGCAAGAAACGCGCGCCGGGGGGGCGAGGTGCTCGCACCTACGCCCCCCCGGCAAGCGCTCGTCCGTCGCCCTCCGCGTCACTCCCACTCGAGCACGACGGTCTTGAGCCACACGCTCCCCCAGTCGGTCGCGAAGCCGCTCGAGGTCAAGGGGGTCACCTGCAGGATGAGCGAGCTCAGGTCGTTCTGGACCTCGGCCGGGATCGTCAGATCAAGGCTCGCCGAGAGGTACCCCGAGGACCCGGTCACCTGGAATTCGGCGAGCACCTCCGTGGTGGAGCTGGCGTGATCGATCCGCCTCAGGATGAAGTTCACGTTGCTCGTCGAGCTTAGGTCCCGGACGTAGGAAGTCAGCTTGGTGATCTGCGCGCCCTGCGGCAGGTCGAGCGGAGCGTAGATCGTGTTGTCGCCGCTCGTCGAGGACGTCTTGAAGACGCCGAACCCGAGAGTGTGATCCAGATGGGCGTCCGGCCCGCTCGGGATCCAGTCCGCAAGGCCGACGGCATGGATCTGCGGCTGCGCGTAGTAGGACGCCGTGGACTGCACCGTCCCATCGGCGAACTCGATCCCGCCGTCCCGGACGCGCAGGCCGCCGGACACGTCGAGCGCAGCCGTGGGGTCCTTCACCCGGATCCCGACCTCGCCGCTCGAGGTGATCACCATCCGCTCGACGAGCGTCAACCCGCTGCCGGTGAGGAAGCGCAGGTCACCGGAATCCGCTCCGGTGTCGTTGTGGGACCGAATGCTCGCCCCGATGTACTCGCCGGAAGCCCCGTCGTCGTCGAGGTTCTCGAAGTCGATCTGCGAGGAGGCCTCCAGATCGTCGCTGCGAGCCCCCGCGAGGGTCAGGGAGCGCGTCAGGTCGCCCGTCGCGGTGCCGCGGTCGGCCAGGAGGTCCTGAGAGCGGAGGGTGCCGTTCACGTCGAGCGCGGCTTCGGGAGCGTCGGTGCCGATACCGACGTTGCCGCTGAGCGCTCCGTTGCCTTTCATCGTCATCACCGTGCTGCGGCCGCCGCCGTTGTCCTCATAGACGAAGCGGAGGTCCTTGGTCCCTCCCAGGTGCGCCTTGTACGTGACGTCCGTGCCGGTGCTTCCGGGCTGCACCCACAGGCCTGCGTTCGGGCTGTTGACCTCGAAGTCGTTCGAGGGATTGAACGGGCCGATGCCGACGTTGCCGGAGGAGGTCATGGTGGAATCGGAGACGCTCCAGAGCGCATCGCTTCCGTCGGCTCCGGCGGGCCCGATCGGTCCCGCGGGCCCCGCCGGGCCGGTCGGACCTTGCTCGCCGTCGCTACCGGTTGCCCCCTGGGGACCCGTCGCGCCGGTTGGCCCCGTCGGCCCCGTCGGCCCCGGAGGACCCACCGGCCCGGCCGGGCCCACCAAGCTGGCCGTCGACTGGATCGACCCGTCCGGGAACTCAACACCGCCCGCGCGCGAGCGGATGACGCCGTTCACGTCCAGCGTGGCCTGCGGGTCGAGGTTGCCGATCCCGACGGCGCCGCTCACCGCGTCGACGAACCACTCGTTCGAGATCGGATAGAGCATGCCGAGCGTCGGCACCGACGAGGCCGACAGGCACGTGCCCGGGTTGGCCGCGTCGTCGATCGTCAGCGCGCAGCCGAACGAGAAGGCCGCGGTCGACATCGGGTCGACCTGACCCGCGATCCCCGCAGGCATCGCGCCGAGGGAGAGGTCCACCGGCGTGAAGGCGCGGCCGGTCTGCTGGAACAGGTGCTTGCCGTCGCGCGTCGAGAGCCACAGGTCGCCGTCGCCATCGCCGTCGTAGTCGACCACCTGGGCGCCGCTCACGCCGGCGCCCAGGGTGCCTTGGAGCTCGAGGCCGGCCTCGGCCCCGGCGCGGAGGAAGACGCCCTGCGACGTGCCCCAGTACACCTGGCTCGTGTCGCTCGGAGCGACCAGGACCAGGTCGAGATGGCCGTCGCCGTCGAGGTCTTCGCCCACGACGCCCGTGGGCTGGACCGCGTCGGACAGGCCCGCGCGCTCGGTCATGTCCACGAGGCCGCCGTGGCCGTCGTTCCGGAGCATCCGCAGGCCGGCGCCGGGCTGGACGAGGATCAGGTCGAGCCGCCCGTCGGCATCGACGTCCGACCAGGAGTGGGACGTCCCGGCGGGCGAGCGCAGGGGCGCGTGGGGCTGCGACAGCGGGGTCTGGGCGGCCGCGGCGGGGACCAGGAGGAGGGAGGGAAGGAGGTAGTTCTGCATCGGAACAGTCGTTTCTGTGCTCGGGAAGTGCAGCCCCCTTCGCAAGGATCCGTCCAGGCGAGCCGGGGGCCGCTTTGCGTCTCGCGGGGCCAAACGAGAGGGGCTCCCGGACACTGCAACGAAGATTCGGATCCGCGCGGAAAAGCAGCCAAACGGCGGTCCGCTCGCGTGGGTCATGAAGACGCTCGCCGTGCCGACTCGTCCTCGGGCGGGGGGCGTCAGCGCGGCGGGCCCAGGTCGGCGGCGAGCGCGGCCTCCCAGCCGGCGAGCAGCCGCCCGCGAAACGGCTCTCCGCGCAGGCGGCGCGCCGTCCAGAGGCTCTCCCCCGCCTCCTCGCGCCGCCCGAGGCCCAGCTGGGCGCGCGCCTCCGCCAGGGCGACGTCCGCCAGCGGCGCGCCGCGGATGGCCCCGAAGCGTTGGGCGTGATCCAAGACTTCCTCCCAGCGCTCGGCGCGGGCCGCGAAGATCGCCCGCAGGCGGTGGAACCAAGCGATGGACACCGGGCGCTGCCGATCCTCATCGTCGACCGGAACGAGGTGCTCCCAGGCGCGGTCGAGGGCTTCGGGTTCGTCCGCTGACAACAGGAGCTCCACCAGCTGGCACACCAGCTCGTTCGCGGGGCGCGGCTCTCCCGGCGGAGTGGCGACCCAGGTCGCGAGCAGCTCGCACGCCAGCGCGCGCGCCCCCAGCGCGTCCAGGCGCCGGGCGAAGAGGATGGCGCTCCAGTACTGCTGCCGCTCGAAGGAGACGGGAGCCGGGAGGTCCGCGGCCCGCGGCGGCGGCTTGCCCGCGGCGCTCGCCAAGCGCACCAGCTCTTCCACCAGCCGCTCGCGGCCGTCCTCCTGCGCGATCATCGCCGCCTCGACCGCGCGGCGCGCTCCGTCCAGGTCGCCGGCCCGCTCGAGCTCGCCGGCGCGGAGCAACGCCGCGGCCAGGCCGTCCGGAGCCTCCGAGCGGATGCGGGCCTCCAGTTGCGCGGCGTGGGCGGCTCGCCCGGAGCGGCGCGCCAGGCGGGCGGCCTCCAGCCACCAGCGCGGGTCGTCGGGCGGGTCGGCGAGCAGCGCGTCCACCGCGCCGTCCTCGAGCGTCTCGGCATCGGGGCGCAGGACGAGCTCGAGCTCTTGCCGCCGGGTCGAGGCCCCGGCGAGGCCGCGCTCGCGCAGGAGCCGGAGCCCGGCCCGCGCCGGCTCGAAGCGGTCGATGGTGAGCAGCGTTTGCACCACCCGGTCCAGGTCGCTCGCGGTTGACCCCTCGTGCGCGAGGACCCGGAGCGCCGCCGCGACGCAGGCGTCGTGGCGGTCGAAGTCGCGCGCCGCGAGCGCCACGTTGGCCCACAGGGGAGGGTTGTCCGGGCAGAGCTCGGCCGCGCGCGTATAGGCCTCGAAGGCCGGCGCCTCCTTGCCGGCCAGGTCGCGGCGCGCGAGGCCGAGGTGTCCCCAGGACATGAAGTCGTCGGGGTCGAGCCACACCGCCTCGGTGAAGGCCGCCTCGGCCTCCTCGGCGCTGTACGGCAGCGCGGGGGCGAAGCTCAGTACGTACTGACGCAAGGCGAGCGTGCCCTTCAGGTGCCAGTACTCGGATCGCCGCCGGGCCTCTAGTGTCCGCGCCGCCCGCTCCAGCGCGTCGCGTCCCGCGAGCGGACTGCCCTCGCGCTCGCGGTCCAGCAACACGAGGCGCGTCGCCTCTGCAAGCGGACCGTAGCAGGCGTCGCCGGTGCGTTCGGTGCGCAGGAGGGCCGCCCGGCAGCGCGCCTCGTACCGCTCCCTGAGCTCCTCGTCTGCAAACGCCGACCGTCGCGACCAGGCGTACGCCCGCCACAGGAGCTGTGCGCGCTCGAACAGCGCCACCGGCAGGCCCGGTCCGCCCACGGGATGCTCGAGTTCGCCGGTGATCCGCACGACCCCGTGCTCGGTGCGCCGGATGCCGGACAGGCCCTCCAGGCGGCCACCTTCGGCGAGCGGCAGCTCGAAGAGGAGCGTCGGCAGGGCGACCGGCTCTCCGGCGGCGTCGAACACGCGGTCCCCGCCTCCGGCGAGGTGGGCGCGCTCGAACGCCGCGACCGAGCGTTCGAGGTCCTCGGACCACCGCTCGTGCCGCGCGGTGACCGAGTAGAAGATCGACAGCGGAGGCGCCGCCAGCCGCGCCTCCTCGAGTGAGCGGCTGGCCCCGAGGGGGTCGAGCGTCACGCGCTCCGGGCCCGACGCGGGCTCACCGCCCTCTTCGGCGTCGACGAAGTAGCGCGCCGCCAGCGTCAGCATCTGGTTGGCCCGCGTCAGCGAGCGGTTCTGGACGAACAGGACGGCCGCGGCGGCCACAAGGACGGCCAGCAGCATCCCCGCGAGCGCGCTCTCGCGCGGGTGGCGGCGCAGGAGGAGCCGCAGGTGATAGGCCGCGTCGGGGGAACGGGCCGTTACAGGCTCGCTCCGCAGCGCGCGGCGCAGGTCGTCCGCGAAGGCCGCCGCGCTCTCGTAGCGCCGCTCGGGGTCCTTGTGATGCGCCTTTTGGAGCACGGTCTGCAGGTCGCCGGCGCAGCCGGGATCGAGCCGACCCAGCGGCGTGGGCTCGGCGTGCAGGATGCGCTCGACCGCCTCGGACAGGGGCAGGCGCTCCAACCGGAAGGCGGGCTCGCCGCCCAAGACCTCGTGGGCCAAGAGGCCGAGCGCGTAGACGTCGGTGCGCAGGTCCACGTCTTGCGCCGCGCCGCGGACCTGCTCGGGCGCCAGGAAGTCGCGCGTCCCCGGCACGGTGCCCGCCGCGGTCAACCGCGTTGCGCCCAGGCGCTCGTCGGTCGAGGCGGCGATGCCGAAGTCGACGACCTTGGGCTTGCCGTCCGCGTTGATCAGGACGTTGCCCGGCTTCAGGTCGCGGTGCACGACACCCTTCCGGTGGGCGTGCTGCACGGCGTCCGCGATGGCGGCCACGAGCTCGATGCGCGCCTCGCGTGCGGGCCGCGCGCGGCGTACGTAGTCGCCGAGGGGCTCCCCTTCGACCCACTCCATCGTGAGGTACGGCACCTCCTCGCCGCCGGCGACCGCGGTGCCGGCGTCGTAGATGCTTGCGATCCCGGGGTGCTCCAGCCGCGCGAGGACGTCCACCTCGATCTCGAAGCGCCGCCGCGACCGTGCGGAGTGGAGCAGGAACGGGTGCAGCACCTTGAGCGCGACCCTCCGCCGGGGTCGTTCCTGCTCGGCGAGGTAGACGATCCCCATGCCGCCCTCGCCGAGGATCCTGAGCAGGCGGTAGCCGGCGAGGTCGCGCGGCACGCCGTCGCCCTGGAGGTGCCCGGGGCGCGCGCCGTCCGCGGTGGCGATGCGGCCGGCCTCGAGGCGCAGCGTGGGCAGATCGTCGAAGCCGCTGGCCTCCTCGATCAGCTCGAGGCAGCGCGCGAGCAGCCGGTCGTCGTCGCCGCAGCGGCTGCGAAGGAAGCTCGGTCGTTCGCTCGCCGGTCGACCGAGCGCTTCCTCGGCCAGCTCCAGCACGCGGCCCTGTCCGGCGCGGGAAGTGTCCATTTCAGACCTCGTCGTCCAGCGAGCGCAGCCGCTGGCGCAGCAGGGCGAAGGCGACCCGCAGCCGCCTGCCGACCTGATCCGCGCTCAGCTCTGCGGTCTCCGCGATCTCGGTCTGGGAGAGGCCTGCGAACAGCCTCAGCTCGATCAGGTGCGCCCACTCGGGGTGGCTCTCCCCGATGCCGTCGATCGCCTCGAGGACGTCCAGCAGGTCGGTCCCCGGCGGCGCAAGCTGCAGGCCGAGACCCTCGTCCAGGCAGACCCGGACCCAGGAGCCGCCGGCCTTGGCGGTGCGCTTGTGCTTGGCCCAGTCGCGCAGGAAGGAGGCCATCACCTCCGAGCTCCAGCTGTAGAAGTGCCCGCGGCTGGGCCACTCGTGCGAGTCGCAGCTGCGCTCGAGGACGAGCCAGAGCTCGCCTACGAGCGCCGTGGCCTGCAGCGTGTGTCCACGCCGCTCGCGGCCGAGCCGGCTCTCGGCGACGGCGCGCAACTGGGCGAAGACGAGCGGCGCGAGCTCCTCGCGCGCGCTTGGATCGCCCCCGCTCAGACGTGCGAGCAGGCGGGTGATTTGGGCTTGGTCGTCGGGCATGACGACGGGGTCTCTCCCTCCAACGCCGAGCCTAGCGTCCGTGCCCGTTGTTTTGGGGGGAAGATGCGCGAACGGACGGCGCCGCCGTCCCCGGTCCGCTTCGGCGAGGTCCACTCCCGGCCGCGCCCGGCCGAGCGAGTGGATTCTCCGGGATTGCCCGCAGCCGCCGCCTTGTTCCGGCCCTGGCTCAGTCGTGCGGGCGAGACGACTCGCCCCTTCCCACGACCGATGCACAGGACGGAGTCCCGATGAAACCCTTCACCGCGCCCGCAAGCACGCTCGCTCTGCCGCTCCTTCTCGCCCCTTCCACGGCCAGCGCCCAGGATCCTCCCGAGGTCGTCAACCTCGGGCTGGAAGCGGAGGCCATCTCCGCCGGGCTCCTCTTCTCGGCCGCGGAGGGCTACTTCGCGTTCCAGGTGGCCGAGGTCGAGCAGGGCGACGTCAACGGCGACGGCGACACCGCCGACCGCTTCATCTTCCTTCACGATCCGGGCGACGCGACCGTCTACGACCCGGCGTACCCGCCGGGCCTGCGGCGCCTGCCCCACGCCGCGGGGCACGAACGCCCGGTGATTCAGCTCGGCAAGGTCTTCTACTTCGTCGACGAGGAGGACGACGGGGTCGACCACACCGGAGACGGCCAGCTCGACGACACGGTGCTGGCGACGTACACCATCGCGAGCGGGAGCGTCGTCTTGAGCTCGAAGGTGGCCGGGAGTCAGAACGACTACACCCACATGGACCCGAAGGGCGGGATGGTCCTGGTCGTCCAGCAGGGCACGTGCGAGGAACCGGTCCCGTGCCCTTCGTGCGACGACCTGGTCGTGCTCGACCAGGTCGCGGGGACCTCGACGCTGCTGCTGCCTTCCCCGGTGTTGACCGTTACCTTCGAGTCCTTCGGAGCGGGGACGCAGCGGGTCGCGATCCTCGACACCGACTGTGACCTCGGCGTGGGCAGCGCTGGCCACCTGATGGCCGGGGTGTTCGACACCGCGACGGGCGCGCTCGTCGACCACGCCCCCTTGGCGCTCGAGAAGCACTTCTCCCTCGCTGCCGCCGGCACGTACCTCTACCTGATGGGGGACGAGGCCGATGCCCAGCAGGACTTCAACGAAGACGGCGACACGAGCGACGTAGTGCCGCACGTCTACGACACAGCGACGGGCACGCTCTTCAACACCAAGCTCGATTCGTACTCCTACACGTCCGTGGGGAGCTACTCGGACCACGCCTTCGCCTTCGTCGCCGACGAAGCGGCCAAGGGCGCGGACCTGAACGGCGACGGCGACACGTCCGACTACGTGCTGCACGTGTGGTCCGCGCTGAACGGCCTGGAGTCCACCGACCTGGCCACGGCCTGGACGTCGGACAACGTCCCCTACACGGTGCTCGGCACGAAGGTCGCCTTCCAGGTCTCGGAGGCGGATCAGACCGCCGCGGGAGACCCGCAGCCGCCCACCGGGCCCGGCGGCGGGCTTGCCGGCACCGACTACAACGGGGACGGCGATGACGCGGACCTGGTGCTGCTCGTCTACGACGCGGCCGCGCCGGCGGGCCAGCGGCTGACCAACCTCGGGCTGGCGACGATCTCGCGGGCTCCCGCCCTGTCGGATACGCACCTTGCGTTCCTCGTCGACGACAGCCCCACCGGCGAGGGGGCGGAGCTCAGCGACGAGCCCTCGGGCGTCGGCGTCGAGGGCGTCGTCTTCGTGCACGAGTTCGCGACCGGCGAGACGGTGAACACGGGCCTGCGTGCGCGCGCCTTCGCCGCCGAAGACCTGAGCACGCCCGAGCCGGTGCACTGGTCGCTGGAGCTCGGCGACGAGGTCCTCGCGCTCCTCGGCGCGGAGAGCGGACCGCTTCCGTGGCAGTTCGGGATCTACGACCTCGAGGACAAGGTGTCGTTCCAGACCGGCCTCCGCGGTTCGCCTCTTCAGGCGCGCAAGCCGGTCCTGAACGGCCGCAACGTGCTGGCCATGATCCGCGAGGAGGGCTCCGACCTAAATGGCGACGGGGATGGGACGGACCTCCACGTCGCCCACCTGGGGACGCTGCCCCAGGACTCCTGCGGCCGGCTGGCCCTCTTCGGCTCGGGGTGTGGTGCCACCGACGCGTATAAGGCTCCCGACCTGGTGGGACGCGGCTGCGCGCGGCTCGGCAACACCGTGCACCTGAACGTCTTCCGAGGCGGCGACTTCGGAGAGCTCGCGCTCCTCTACTACGGCACCGGCTTCGCCGAGATCGCGGTGCCCGGCTTCGGCGCCGACTGCGTGGCCTATCTCCTCGTGCCGAACCTGCTCTCGCAGCAGGCGATCAGCAACGACGGGGCGGCGGTGACCTGGCCGATCCCGCTCCTGGATCCGGCCCTCGTGGGCGTGCCGTTCTACTTCCAGGGCGCGGTGACCCGGCCGGACACGCCCGCCAACATCGCGCTGACCAACGGACTGGAGCTGGTCACCGCGCCGTAGAGGCGCTCGCGCGCGGCGGGAACGCTCACCGGCGCGAGGGAGGCGAGCTCCACCGAGGCCCGCAGCGATGGGGGAGGACGCCTCCGTCGCTGCGGCTCGGGCCGCCGCCGGTACTCGCGGAGATTTCGGGCGAGTCCCGGGCGCGGCCCGCGGCGCACGCGACGCCAGTACAATCGGCAGGCGCCGTAGCGGCCGAACCCGGGACCCCTTTGGAGCACACGCCATGAGCCTCAGCCTCCTCTTTCTGCTCGCCGGAGCCCTGTCGGTGCCCGCCGGTGACGACTCCTTTCAAGTGACCGGCGGCTTCGGCGACGCCGCCAACGGCGCCACGGCCGTCTTCGGCGCCGACCTGGACGGCGACGGCGATCTGGATGCGCTCTCCGCTTCGGTCCTGGACGACAAGGTCGCCTGGTACGAGAACACCGACGGCCTGGGCGGCTTCGGCTTCCAGCGCGTGATCACGCTGGAGGCGGACCGTGCCGAGGACGTCTTCGCGGCGGACCTCGACGGCGACGGCGACGTGGACGTGCTGTCGGCGTCCTGGGACGACGACACCATCGCCTGGTACGAGAACCTCGACGGAGAGGGCGGCTTCGGCCCGCAGCGGATCATCAGCAGCGGCGCAAACGGTGCGCGCTCGGTGACGGCGGCGGACCTGGACGGCGACGGCGACGCGGACGTGATCTCGGCCTCGGAGAACGACGACAAGATCGCGTGGTACGCGAACACCGACGGCGCGGGCACCTTTGGCCCCGAGCAGATCGTCACGCTGGACGCCGCCCGGGCCGTGTCGGTGGTCGCCGCCGACCTGGACGGCGATGGGGACCTCGACCTCGCGTCCGCGTCGGAGGGCGACGGCAAGATCGCCTGGTACGAGAACGCGGACGGCCTCGGGAGCTTCGGGGGGCAGGTGGTGTTGCCGGGGCCGGCCGTGGGCGCCAGCGATGTGCTCGCGGCGGACCTCGACGGTGACGGCGACCGCGACGTGGTGTGGAGCTCGAGCACGGCCGACACGCTCTCCTGGCACGAGAACCTGGACGGGAGCGGCGCGTTCGGCGCGGCGAGCACGATCGCCACCGGCGCCGACTTCGCGCGCTCGCTGGCCGCGGCGGACCTGGACGGCGACGGCGACCTGGACGTCCTCTCGGCCTCGGAGCTGGACGACACGGTGGCCTGGTACGAGAACACCGACGGCCTGGGGGCCTTCGGCCCCGAGCAGGGGATCACGACCGGCGCCGACCGCGCTCGCTCGGTTTTTGCCGGCGATGTCGACGGCGACGGGGACCCGGACGTGCTCTCCGCGTCGTTCCTCGACGACCGCATCGCGTGGTACGCGAACACCGGCGGCGGTGGCTTCGGGCCGCAGCAGGCGGTGACGCTGTTCGCCGACCAGCAGATCTGGGCCGAGGCTTCGGACCTCGACGGGGACGGCGACCTGGACGTCGTGTGGGGCGGCGGCGGGCGGGTCGCCTGGCACGAGAACCTGGGCGCGAACGGCTTCACGCCGCTCAAGGTCCTCTCGACCGACTTCTTCACCTGCTCGTCGCTGACGGCCGCGGACCTGGACGGCGACGGCGACCGCGACGTGCTCGCCGCCGCCGACGTGATCATCGGCGGATCCGACCGCATCGTTTACTACAACAACCTCGACGGCGAAGGCGTCTTCGGCGGCGAGTTCACGATCACCACCGACGTGAACCGGCCCAACTCGGTCGGCGCCGCCGACCTCGACGGGGACGGCGACCTGGACGTGCTGTTCAGCTCGCAGCTGGTGCCCAAGATCGCCTGGATGGAGAACAACGGCGTGGGGCTCTTCTTCCCGGCCGAGCAGGTGGTCACCACCGAGCTCAGCGAGCCCGAGGCCGTCGTGGCGGCCGACCTCGACCTCGACGGGGACCTCGACGCCGTGGTCGCCGCGCGGGCGGCGGACCGGGTGGCCTGGTACCCGAACACCGACGGGCTGGGGAGCTTCGGGGCGCAGCAGGTCATCACGAGCCTCGCGGACGAGGCGGCCGCCGTCCACGTGGACGACCTCGACGGCGACGGCGCGCCGGACGTGCTCTCGGCATCGCTGCTCGACGACAAGATCGCCTGGTACGAGAACGACGGATTGGGCGGCTTCGGGGCCCAGCAGGTGATCAGCGTGCAGGTGCAGCTCGCCTCGGCGGTGTCGACCGGCGACCTGGACGGCGACGGCGACCGCGACGTGATCGCCGGAGGCCTGGAGGGCCCCGTGGCCTGGTACCGCAACGAGGACGGGCTCGGGACCTTCGGACCGGAGAACACGCTCCTGGTGTCGGCGGACGGCACCGGCTCGGTGAGCGCCGCGGACCTGGACGGAGACGGCGCGCCGGAGATCCTGGCCGCGCTGGAGGTCGACGGCGAGCTGGTGCGCTTCGACTCGGGCGGCTGCGACGCGTCGGTCGCGGCGGCGGAGGTCGTGCGCCTCGGCACGCCGCCGAACCCGGCGGCGCTGATGCCGGGCGTGACCAGCGGACCGCTGGTGGGCGAGGTCTGGGATCCGGTCATCGACCACACCGGCTTCGTGCCGGGGGCGGTGGTGGACCTCTTGGGGGTGTCGCTGGCGCCGCTCAACGTGCCGACGGTGCTGGGTACGCTGCTCTGCAACCCGGCGGTCTCGGTCCCGTTCGTGACGGCTCCGGGCGTGCCCTTCGCGGTCCCGGTCCCGGGGGAGTGCGCGCTCGCCGGAGCGACGCTCTGCGCGCAGGGCGCCACGCAGGACTCAGGCGGGAGCATCGCTCTGACGAACGCGCTCGACGTCACGGTCGGCACCTTCTAGCGCGGAGGCCACCGCGAAGCCGAGCCACCCGCGTACCGCGCGGCGCGCTACTCTGGTGCGCATGAGAACGACCCCCGCCATGCTCACCTTTCTGCTCACCCTCGCGCCCCTCTCCGCACAGCACCAGACGGGCTCCGACTTCTTTTGGAACGGTCCCGAGCGCGTGGACCTCTCGATCGACGCATCGTGGCTGGCGGTGCAGTTCGAGACGAGCGTGACCGAGGCGGAGGCACGCGCCCTGGCCGCGTCCTTCCCCGGCGTCGACGCGGGGCGGGTCGCGGAGTCGTTCTATTTCCCGGGACACCCGATGCGGCTCTACGCTGGACCGGAGGCGACCGAGGCCGAGGTGCTCTCTGCGGTCGAGGCCATCGACGATCACCCGCGGGTGGTCGTCGCGAGTCCGCGCTGGATGGCCGGTGAGGAGCCGTACTTCCTCACCGACGAGATCCTCGTGCGTTGGCAGGCCGATGCGGAGCCCGAGCGGGTCGCGGACCTGGAGCGAGCGCACCGCCTCGAGCGCTCGGGCTCCCTCGCCTACGCCCACAACCCCGGCGTGGTGTACCGCGTTCCGCGCGGGAGCTCGCTCGCGATTCTCCCGACGGCGCGCGCGCTCTTTGAGTCCGGGCTGGCGGAGTTCGCGCAGCCGGACTTCTCCCTCGTGCGCGTCGCCTACGGCACGCCGAGCGATCCGCTGTTCTCCAGCCAGTGGCATCTGCACAACACCGGCCAGGGAGGGGCCAAGGTCGACGCTGACGTCGACGCGCCCGAGGCCTGGGACCTGGTGACCGGGAACCCGGCGCTGGTCGCGGCCATCGTCGACACGGGCATCGAGCTAGGCCACCCCGACCTGACGATCGTCCAGGGCATCGACGTGCTCGACAACGACAACGATCCGGGTCCCGATGACGGTCTGTTCTCCACCGAGAACCACGGCACTTCGGTCGGCGGCGTCTGCGCCGGCCAGGGGAACAACGGCGAGGGGATCACCGGGATCGCCCAGAACGGGGGGGTCATGCCCATCCGCTTCCTGTCCGACACGTTCTTCGGGATCTTCGGCGGCCCCACGGTCCAGGACGAGGTCGATGCCTTCACCTTTGCGTCCAATCAGGGCGCCGCGGTCTGCAACAACTCCTGGGGCCCGCTGGGCGCGGCTCCGCTCGCGGCGGCGACCAAGGCCGCGATCGACGACGCGACCGACAACGGGCGCGACGGCCTCGGCGTGGTGATCTTCTTCGCCGCGGGCAACGGCGACAACGACGTCGGGACGAACGGCTACGCCTCCTACGAGCGCACGGTCGCGGTCGCGGCCTCCACCGACCAGGACCTGCGCGCGTCCTACTCCGCCTTCGGCGACGAGATCGACGTCTGCGCTCCTTCGAACGGCGGCGTGACGAGCGGGATCTGGACTACCGACCGCACCGGCGGCGCGGGCTATGCGAGCGGGGACTACACCGGCGGCTTCGGCGGGACCTCGTCCGCGTCGCCTCTGGCTTGCGGCACCGCGCTCCTGGTGCTCGACGCCAACCCCTTCCTGGCCTGGCACGAGGTGCGCGACGTCCTGCGGGCGAGCGCCGACAAGATCGACCCCGTCGGCGGCGGCTACGGAGTCGACGGGCACTCGGACCTCTACGGACACGGCCGCGTCAACGCGCACGCGGCGGTCGTGCTGGCGCTCTCCCTGCCGCCCAGCGGAACCGCCGTCTACGGCGTGGGCACCGCGGGCAGCGGCGGCCTGGCGCCCTCGATCTCGGCCAGCGGTGTGCCGGCGGTGGGCGACGCCTCGTTCGGGGTGACCTTCGCCGACGGGCTGGCCGGCGCCCCCTTCTTCCTCGTGGTCGGGACCTCGAGCGCAGCGCTCCCGGTCTTCGGCGGCACGCTGCTCGTGGACCCCGGCACCTGGCTCGCGGTGGAGAGCACCACCGCCGACGCCGGCGGCGCCGGCGGCGTGAACCTGCCGCTGCCGGGCAACGCCGGCCTGGTGGGCGCGCTCTTCTACGCCCAGTGGGCGGGCCTCGACGCCGGCGGCCCCCAGGGCGTGTCGATGTCTCCCGGGCTCTCGATCGAGCTGCAGGAGTAAGCCGGTGGCGGTGCGCCCGCCCGCGAGGTGCGCCGTCTACTCGACGTGCACCTGCAGCGGACGGGTACACGACACGAAGCCCGGCGCGCCGGGATCGAGGAAGAGCGCCTGGAGGAACAGGTCGGTGGGGGACAGCCCCGCGTCGAGGGGCGTGCTGAAGAAGAGCTCGCCCTCACCGGCCCCTGCGCCGTCCAGGGTGATCGGCAGCGTCGCCGGCGCCAGCGGGAGCACCTGCAGGTCGCAGAAGGGCGTGATCGGCAGCGTGCCGGCGCCGAAGCCCAGGGCGATGGCGCCGGACGCGCCGCCCAGGCCGCCCTGGATCCCGAAGAGCAGCTCCTCGCCGGGCGCCGGGCAGCCGAAGCCCGCCAGGCTCGGGGGGAAGCCGCCCGTGCCCGGGCCGCTCTCGCCGTAGACCTGGAAGAAGCCATCGCACGGGTTCGGCACGAGCACGACCGTCTGCAGGCCGGCCCCGTCGACGCCGAGGCCCACGATGCGCCCGTCGTTCGAGATGCTGCGGGCCTCGACGATGGTGAAGCCCGACGCGGGGGCGATCAGCGAGTTGAGGTCGACCATGACGCCGCCGCGCCAGAGAAACCCGCGGTTGCCCGCGCCGGTGGTGGTGTTGCCGACCACCTCGTTGTGGTCGTTGACCGAGTACGCGACGCCGACGGTTCCGCCCAGCGTGCCGAGCTCGATCACGCTGCCGTCGGGGCGCCAGAGGGCGGCGACGCGCCAGTCGATGAAGTCGGCGACGAAGTCCGCCGAACCCGCGATCCAGCCGGCCTCGTTCACGTCCCAGGCCTCGCTCGTGCGGCCGGGGACGCCGGCGCCGTCGTGGAGGTCGGTCAACGCGCCGGCCTCCCAGAGGAGCGCGTGGGCGAAGCCGCCGGAGTCCTCGGCGTAGCCGACGACCTGGCCGGCCCCGTTGATGCCCCGCGCCTGGGTCGGGCGCGACGCGGGCACGCCGGGCAGCGGCGGGATCTCGGTCACGACGCCCGCGTCCCACAGGAAGCCGCGGCCGGCGGGGATCGACGCGTCGCGCCCGAAGCCGACGATCTGGCCGGCGTCGTTCACGTCCCAGGCGCGGAAGAGCTCGAGCGTCGCGCCGCCGGTCGCCGCCGCCGCGAGGTCGGTGACGCCGCCGGACGCGTCCCAGCGGACCGCGCGGTCGAAGAAGGTGAGCAGCCCGAGGGTCGAGACCGACGTGCTGGCGCCGACGACGACGCCGAGGTCGTTGATGCCGTTCGCCTCGCCCATCACGTCGCCGGGGAGCGGGGCGAGCGCGGCGGGGCCGGCGTCTGAGAACCGGAGCGCCTGGGGCCAGACGCCCCCGAAGACGCCCGCGCCGACGGCGGTTCCGGCGGCGGAGACGTCGACCACGTAGTCGCCCGCGAGCACGCCGGCGGGGTCGAGCTCTAGGGCGGTGAGCTCCTGCCCGGCGGCGCGCGCCTGGACGAGGAGGGGAGCGAGGGCGAGGGGTAGCAGGGAGGGGAAGCGCTGCATGCGAGGCTCCGTTCGGGATAGGCGGGCTGGTGATCGGACACCAGTATGCCGCGGCGTGCTCAGCTCGCCGGATCTGGAAGCCCCGGACCTCGAAGCCCCGACCGCCGCTCCGCCTTGAGCTCGCGCAGGAGCTCCTTCGCCTCGTCGTAGTACAGCTCGCGCGGGTCGACGCCGAAGGCGACCAGCTGCTTCGCCTGCTTCGGCGTGCACAGGCCGACGGCCTTGCGGTCGAGGAGCTCCTCGCGCAGCGCCTCGACCTGCCGCCGAGAGAGGCCGGCGAGCTCCTCGGTCGGGAGGCCGGCGCGCTTGAAGTAGGCGAGCTGGGCGGCCGAGGCGCGCTCGCCCCCGTGGGAGCGGCGGGTGTAGTCGGTGAGCTCGATGCCGACCGCGGCGAAGGGGTCGCGCTTCCGAAGCTGGTAGGCGACGTCCGCCTCCTGGGCCTCTTGCTCCTGCTGCGCGAGCTCAAGCGCCTGCTCGAGGCCGATCGAGCTGCCCTCGGCGCTGGCCTTGGCGGCGATCCTGCGCGCGCGCTGCCGCACCTCGTCGCGCTCGCCCGCGAAGATGTCGACCGCCTGAACCAGCGAGTGGCGGCAGTTGCCCGGCACGAAGTCGAGCACGAGCAGGTCGCGCTTTCCGGGGGCGAGCCGCGTGCCGCGGCCGACCATCTGGGCGTAGAAGGAGCGCGACAGCACGGGGCGCGCGATGGCGACGAGCGCGATGCCGGGCACGTCGAAGCCCTCGGTGAAGAGCGAGCAGTTGACGAGCACCTTCACGTCGCCGGCTCGGAAGCGATCGAGCACGGGAGCGCGTTTCTCCAGCGCCGTCTTGCCGTCCAGCGCGACCGCGAAGCCGGGCCGGTCCGCCAGGTCGTTCATCACCCGGGCCAGCGCCCGCGCGTGCGCCACCGAGGCCGCGAAGACGATCGCCGGGCGCTCGCCCCGCTCGCGCACGATGGGCGCGGCGATCTCCGCCAGGTGCAGCTCGCGCGTCAGGACCTCCTCGACGCCCTTGGTGGCGAGCTCGCCGGCCACCTTGCGCACGCCCGAGAAGTCGGCCTTCGTCGCGACCAGGAACGAGCGGATCGGGCACAGCCAGCCGTCGCGGATCGCGGCGCGCATGTCGTAGTCGTAGGCGACCTCCGCGAAGACCTCGCCCAAGGGAGCCCGGTCGCTGCGGTCGGGCGTTGCGGTGACGCCCAAGACGTGTGCGTCGAAGTGTCCGAGCACGGTCCGGTACGAGTCGGCCGGAGCGTGGTGGGCCTCGTCGACGACCACGATGCGGAAGGCGTCGCGCGGTACGCTGCGCAGCCTGCGGCCGAGCGACTGGATGCTGGCGACGGTGATCTTCGGGCGCGTCCCGTCGGGGCGCGTCAGGTCGCGGCGCTCGCCCATCTCCACCGCGACCACGTCGTCGCACCAGGCGGAGATCTTGTCGCGCGCCTGCTCGACCAGCTCCTGGCGGTGCGCGAGGACCAGCACCGGGCCCTTGGCGAGCCGCGCGATCTCGGCGAAGAGCACGGTCTTGCCGGTGCCGGTCGGCAGGACGACCAGGACGCTTCGGTGCCTGCGTCGATAGGCCTCGCGGACGGCCTCAAGGGCCTCCCTTTGGTAGGGACGCAGCTCCATGGGCCGAGTCTTCCGAATGGGGCGCCGCGGTCAAGGCCGGAGCGTTCCGGGTCGGGGGGCGATCTTTTTGGGATGTCCTGAAAGGTCGGGCGGGTGTGGTCCGGTTGCTGGCCCAGGGGCGCGCCGGTGGCCACCCGGCCCGCGCCCCGCTCCGCCCCCCGACGGCCCCAGGGCCGCCGCCCCCTCAACCAGGACAGGACCGCCCATGCTGCGTGCATCCGCCCTCCGTATCCTCTCGGCCCTCTGCCTGGCGCTCTTCGCCGGGTCCGCCCGAGCGCAGTGCCCAAGCACCACGCTCCACAGCGTTCAAGGAACCGAGGACGACTTCGGGCACGACCTCGCGCTGGCCGGCAGCCTGGCCGTGATCGGCAATCCCGAGCAGCACAAGATCCACATCGCCCAGTGGGACCACACCACGGGCCTCTACTCGCTGGTCAATACGATCAGCACTTCGACCGTGGATCGCTACGGCGCGCAGGTCGCGCTCTTCAACCCGCTCGACGGGGTGGCCGAGGGCATCGACCCCTGCTCGGCGGAGGTCTATGCCTCGGCCCCGGACGCTCCGAACAACGGCTTCCTCTACATCTCGGTCGGTTCGCCCGAGTGCAGCTGGCAGGTCAGCGCGCGCGCTGGAACGAGCCTCGGCACCGCCACCGACCCGATCACGAGCAGCGCCAAGGTGGGCGAGGCGATGGACGGCTGGGAGCGACGCCTGATCGTCGGCGTTCCCGACAACGTGAACGGGCGGGGCAGCGCCTACCTGCTGGAGAACTTCAACGCCTCGCCGGTCAGCTTCGTCGACATCGCCGTCGCCGCGGGCGTGTTTCCCGCCTACACCGGCAACCCCCGCGTGGGCGCCGCGGTCGCCGTCAACAACCGTTGGGCGCTCGTGGGGGCGCCACGTGATCCCGGCGACGTGGGGGGCTGGGTCTGGGTGTTCGAGCGCGTCGGCGGCACCTGGACCTACCACTCCGGCATCTACCCGCCGCTCTTCAGCAACGAGAAGAACTTCGGCCTGGCCATCGAGCTCGACGGCAACAGCGCGCTGATCAGTACCCTTACGGCGAGCGGGTACGAGACGCGGATGTACTCCTACGGGGGCGGGGCCTCGTGGACCCAGGGCACGTTCTCGGCGCCGGGCATCGCGAGCGCGCTCGATGACGACCGCGCCCTGGTCAACGAGCTGCCGCACTCCGCCACGTTCGTGTGCTCGCAGTACCCGGCGCGCCCCTACTACCGCGATTCGCTGGGGAACTGGACGGCGGGTCCGGTACTGCGCTATCTGCCGTTTCACTCCTTCAACGACCTGCTCGCGTACCCGGCCGCCATCCAGGGTGAGACCGCCCTCGTGGGGAGCCTGAGCGACGCGTGCGGCCCTTTCCCCGAGGGCCGCGTGTACCAGGAGAACCTGGCGTGCTTCGCGGGCTCCTCGGCGGACTGCAACGGGAACGGCCTGCCCGACTCCATCGACATCCACGCCGGCACGAGCGCCGACTGCAACGGGAACGGGATCCCCGACGAGTGCGAGGCCGACTGCGACGGCGACGGAACCCCCGACGACTGCGAGCCCGACTGCGACGGCAACGGAACGCCCGACGACTGCGATCTGTTCCTCGACTGCAACAACAACGGCACCTACGACTGCTACGACATCGCCCAGGGCGTCAGCGCGGACTGCAACGGCAACGGCATCCCCGACGAGTGCGAGCCCGACTGCGACGGCGACGGAACCCCCGACGACTGCGAGCCCTTCGTCGACTGCAACAACAACGGCACGCTCGACTGCCTCGACATCGCCGGGGGCACGAGCCTCGACTGCAACGCGAACGGTGTTCCCGACGAGTGCGAGCCCGACTGCGACGGCGACGGAACCCCCGACGACTGCGAGCCCTTCGACGACTGCAACAACAACGGCACGCT
The DNA here is from genome assembly GCA_039029355.1 of Planctomycetota bacterium. GTDB lineage: Bacteria > Planctomycetota > UBA1135 > UBA1135 > JBCCGI01. The sequence goes on along the minus strand of JBCCGI010000036.1, from coordinate 43,658 downwards.
CGACTGCCTCGACATCGCCGGGGGCACGAGCCTCGACTGCAACGCGAACGGTGTTCCCGACGAGTGCGAGCCCGACTGCGACGACGACGGCATCCCCGACGACTGCGAGGCCTTCGTCGACTGCAACGGCAACGGCGTCGACGACTGCCTCGACATCGCCTCGGGCTTCAGCTCGGACTGCAACGGCAACGGCGTGCCCGACCTGTGCGACCTGACCGCCGGCACCAGCCCCGACTGCGACGGCAACGGCATCCTGGACGAGTGCGACATCGCCGCGGGAAACCCGCCCGACTGCGACCCGGTGGTGATCAGCAACGGCGTCGTCGACCTGACGATCGTGCCCGACCCGGTGTTCGGAGCGGTCTACGACCACCTGCTGAACCTGAGCGTCACCGGGCCCGCCGGCCCCGGCGACGGCATGTTCTTCGCCCCCACGGACCTGTGGAAGGTGAGCCTGCGCAACACGGCCTTCTCCGGCTCGCCGGTGCCCACCGAGAAGGCCTGCGACCTGCAGCCGGCGGACGGCGTGGTCCACATCCGCGCGAGCGACGTGACCGCGATGCCGGTCTTCACGCTGTTCCCGGACGAGCTCGCTCCAACCGAGCTGCGCTGTCGCTGGACCATCCCGGCGACCGCCGTCCAACCCATCGACGACCTCGACTACGGCACCTTCCCGCTCGAGGACTTCGAGGTCGAGGTCGTCTACGCGACCCAGGGCACCGACGACTTCGTCAGCATCAACATGAACGTGCGCATGACGGGCGACGATCCGCGGCTCTCGGTCTACCGCCTCGAGCTGCGCACCGCCGCCGAGCTGGCCGGGGCGCCCGAGAAGCAGATCCTGGCCGCGCCGTGGTACTTCGGCGTGCTGCTGCCCGATCCCGTGAACGCGCAGACCCTCGGCTTCGCCGACTGCCTGGCCGACATCCGCCTGAGCGACCCGGAGCACGGCAAGTCGATCGCGACCCACCCCGGCGTGATGACGATGCAGTGGATGGCCTTCTACCAGGACGACCCCGAGCAGGACCTGCTCTACTGGGGCACCCACGACACCGGCAACCACCTGAAGCCCTATCTGGTGTATCCCGAGGAGCAGGGCCTGGGCTTCGGCGTCCAGTACCAGCCGGTCGACAACCTCAACGTCACCGGCAACCCGACGGCTGTCAGCATGCCGTTCGACGTCGTGATGACGAGCCTGAAGGGCGACTGGTACGACGCCGCGCAGTACTACCGCGACTGGGCCGTCGACCCGGACTGGACCTGGATCCCGGACGAGCTGCCGGGCGCGGCCGGCTCGGGCTACTCCGAGCTGATGTACGAGGCCCAGGCGCTGGGCACGGTCTCGATCGCGCCCTGCTCTCTGACGCTGCCTCCCAAGGACTTCGGCTGGGCCAAGGAGTACGCGAACTTCGACCACTGGAAGGACGAGTGGGACGACTTCGAGAGCTTCTTCGGCCTCGACCCCGACACCGGTCTGGTCGGCCGCCCCTGGTTCTGGGACCGCAACGCCTTCGACGCCTCCTTCGGCGAGTGGCTCCCGGTACAGCAGGACTTCCTGGCCGCCGCGGCGGAGATCACCAAGCCCTGGGGACCGTACTTCCACCCGCTGGTCGTCGACAAGGACGCGGCCTTCTTCGCGAGCCCCGGGATCCCGGGCATCGCGGGGAGCCTCGACCAGTACACGGTCCGCGACGAGTTCGGGCGTGAGCACGCGGCCTCGATCTACAGCGTGCCCAAGGACCAGGGCTGCGGCCTCCTGCCGAAGACCACCTGGCACCACCGCATCCTCTGCCCCGCGGCGGTCCCGAACGGCGCCCCGGTCTTCGACACGGTCCCGCTGCTCTACACCAAGCACATCCTGCAGCAGCTCGACGCGGCCATGGCCCCCGGCGGGGGCGAGCTCTCGGGGGTCTACCTCGACGAGTACCACCACATCGAGCGCGTCTGCTACGCCGACCACGGGCACGCGCCCGGCGGCGACGGCTCCTACTTCGTCGACGGCAAGCAGGTGCTCGGCCTCTTGGTGAAGGACTGGATGCGGACGCAGCTGGGCGTGGCCGAGCCCTGGGTCTGGACCGAGGGCGCCTCGGAGCCCTACGTCGGCTCGGTCGAGGTCTGCAACCTCAGCTACGGCGGCGTGTTCGGCGGCGAGGACCCCGCCTTCCTGCGGGTCCCGATGTTCCAGACCGTCTACAACGAGTACCAGCGCTTCGCGAGCGTGCTCCCCGCCAACCTGCCGCTGGGGGACGCGACCCTGAACTGGGTCGACTGGGCCGAGCGCCGCGCAGCGCTCGCGCAGTACTCGCACGACTCCGGCGAGGTCGCCCTCGGCACGGTGCTCTCGGACGCCTCGATCCAGGACAACATCGCCCAGCACCCGCCCTACGACCTGGCGGTGAACCTGGTGCGCAACACCACCCAGGCGCTGAAGACCGACGAGGCCCGCGACCTGATGCGCTTCGGGCAACGCTTCCGCGACCCGGCGCTCCAGTTCAGCTGGACGCCGGCACCGCCCTCGCCGACGCCTCCGCCGCAGTACCTCGACCCGCCGCCCCTCGGCGTGCCCCCGGGCGGGAGCTTCTCCAAGGCCTCCAAGGACACGAGCTTCCCCCCGGTCCTCGCCTCGGTGTGCGGCGAGAGCGGCGAGCGCGTCGGGCTGCTGCTCATCAACTGGACCGCGGTCGACGACTTCTTCGTCGCCCCGTTCCTGGTTGACGGCTCGGAGCCGGGCAACCAGCTCGTGACCGTCACGCTCGACCCGCAGAGCTACGGCTTCCCGAGCAGCGCGAGCGCGCCGACGCTGCGCAACGTGCTGACCGGTGAGATGCAGACGCTGGCGTGGGACGGGAGCTCGACGATCGACGTCACCCTGCAGGTGGATGAGATCTCGGCGGGCTTCTACGTGCTTGAGGCGGAGTAGGGAGGGAGGCGGGACGGCGGCGGGCGGCTCTCCGTCCGCCGCCGCTCCGTTCCGATACCACGGCACCGCGCAGCCGGTTAGCCTGGTGAGCCCGGCGGCCGCACCTGGCCGTCGTGCCAGCGCCGCCGTGGGTTGGAGGCAAGGCGGGGGAGAAGCGCTTGAGAGCTACCGAGGAACAACAACGCGCCGCCGCCCGGCGCGGGTCGAGAACCATACGCCTCGCGCGCCTGCGGGGCGCGGGGCTCTTTGCCTGGGCCGTCTTGACCCTGCCGGCGTCGGCGTCCGGGAGCCAGCACGCAGGCGGGGAGGCGCTGGCGCTCGAGAACGGCTTCTCCAAAGGCGCGCTCGTCCTGACCGCGGGCGAGGTCTTCTGGGATCTCGGCGGCGGCCGCGTCGCGACCGAAAACGGCGGCACCGTGCGCCTGGACGCGCCGATTGCGAGCGCCGCTCGGCGGCACCCGGACTGCCTCAAGGACGCCTACCACGTGAGCCTCAGGGTCGGCCTGGGCTCGAAGGCGGTCGCGGTGCGGGGGAGCGGACGAGACGGGTACGTCGAGATCGAGTCGAAGGTCGGCGGCGAGCACGCTCTTTGCGTTCACGTCGAGCAGCCGACGACCTTCGAACCGAGCGTTCAGCACGTCGAGGGAGTCGTCGTCGGCGCCGCGCGCGAGGTCCTGTCGCGGTCCGCGGGCCGAACGCGTGCGGCGGCCCGGTTCCGGAGCTTCGGGCTCGACGGCGACAAGGCCTGGCCGTCCAGGATCAACCGCCTGGCGCTGAGCGAGCGCGTCCACTCGCTGGCGGACTCGCGCTACGAAGACCAGCCGCAGATGGAGCTGAGCTACGCGGAGCGCGCGCGATACGTCGAGAGCTTCCGAACGGACGACGCGCTCTGGACGATCGTGATCCCGCGCGGCCGCATGCGGCAGGCCGATCCCCTGTTCGACGAGCTGATGTTCGCGTACGCCTGGTCGATTCTTCCTTTGGGAACCTACTCGGCGGTGCGGGGGCTGGACCAGGCGAGCGCCTCCTTCTCGCGAGCACGGATGTACCCCGAGGCCATCATGGTCTACGACGTGGGCGCCGCGTCGGACGCCGAGCTCAAAGACCTGGAGACCGAGGTCGAGGCGGACAACCCGATCAGCACCCAGCTCGCGTTTCCCGGCGACAGGTCGGTCGCGCTCTTCTGCGCGAGCGAGCTGCTGACGGTCGAGCACCTGCGCAGCATTGCGGGTACGCCCGGCGCTCTGGATCCTCCGAGCGAGCTCGACAAGACCTCGACGCTCACGCTCCATGTCCCCGCGCTCGTTCGGCGCTTCGGGGCGTACGGCGCTCGGAGCATCCTCGAGCAGGCGTATCGCTACACCGGCCAACCCACGAGCCGGGCGCACTTGCTGGAGCTCGTCGACGCGGCGCCTGCGGTCGTGATCGATTTGGAGAGCGGGTCGATCTCGCCTCGACCGAGCCTGCGCGAGGCCGAGGCCAAATAGGCGTGCGCCTAGCGTTGAAGTCGTAGGCGTGGAAGCGCGACCCGCGGCCACGACCGGGCGTCAGTGCGCCCTCAGCTCGTCCGCCGCCCAGCGCTCGAGCTCCTCCCTATCCTCGATCGAGGGTCCCTCCTTCTCGAAGCGCTGCATCCAGTAGGCGAGGTTGCCCGCGATGTTGCGGTCCCGGTAGGTCAGGTCGCAGACCTGGATCGTGCCATCCTCGGCGCTGGTGGCGACGCGGGTACCGTCCGGCGAGAGCCCAAGCCCGAAGATAGGGCTCTCGTGGGCCTGGTACTTGAACGCCTCGATCCAGGACTCGTCGGCTTGACGGATCCAAAGCCGGACCTCACCGCTGGTGTCTCCCGATGCGAGCAGGTCGCCGGTGTCGTCGAAGTCCACCGTGTAGATCGCGGAGCCGTGACCTAGCAGAACCTCCTGGGGCTCCGTGGCGCCAAGCTGCCAGAGCCGGATGGTGGCGTCGTCGGACGCGGTTGCGAACAGATCTTCCGTCGGATGGCGAGCGACGTCGCGAATCGAGCTGTCGTGAGCCTGAACGCCGGGCAGAGCACGCCGGCGCTCGACGTCGACCCAGAAGAGGCGCGAGCCACGGCTACTTCCCACCGTTTCGCCACACAAGAGGTAGGACCCGTCAACGCTCCAGGCAAGCGAGCTGATTCGCGCGACGCGGCGTGCTCCAACGTCGTCCGCGTCAGGGAGGTGGATGCGGGTCGGTGCATCGGTTCCGTCCCACCCGACCGTGTATAGCCTGGCGAACTTCAGGTTGCCGTCGACGAGGTGGCCGGCGACCGCTAGCTGCTGTCCGTGCGGATCCCAGCGAACGGCATCCGCCTCGTTGTCGAAGCTCACGAGCCTTCGGGGCGTAGCGCTCAGCCGCGGTTCGACGGCGTAGAGATGTCCGTCGCTGGAGGTCACGGCGAGCCGTGCCCCCGGGCCGACGTCGAGCGAAGTCACCGTGCTCCCAAGCGCCGGCGTAAGGGGCCGGTGCGCGCCGGTCGCCGCGTCCCACAGGTGCAGCCGGCCGTCTACGACCTCCAGAACCTGCCCGCGCTCCCAGAACGAGAGCTCGCTCCTGTTCTCGCCCGCCCCGTCCGCGCCAAGCCTGGTGATCTCGCCGTTGTCGAGGTCCCAGGTCTTGACGGTGCCGGCGGAGTCGGCGCTCACCAGCATGCCGTGCGCTGGCCTGTCCCGGTGCGCGGCGAAGGCGAGCGACCACGGCGAGGCCGAATGCCCTGCGAAGCTGCGGATCTCCGCGCGAGCGGATACGTCCCACAGCACGATGCTCCTGCCGGTCAAGCTAGAGAGGGCGATGAGCTCACGGCTGGGGTGGGAGGCGCACCCGATTGTCGCCCTGCCGTAAGGGAGCGAATCGACCCGCTCGAGGGTCTGGGTGTCGAAGAGGGCGGGCCCGAGCGCCGACCCAATCTCATCGACCGGCATCAGGATGTGCCGCCCGCCGGAAGCGAACGTCGGCACTCGGGTGCTCCAGGGCTGTTGCCACTCCACCTTCTCGTCTTCGAGGTCGTAGAGGACGACCAGCTTGGAACCCCTGGAGTCCCAGCCGCGGAGCAGCAGCCGCCGGTTCTGCGGGCATAGGAGGGACCACGCGACCAGGATCTTCGGGAAGCTGGCGGGCAGCTCCGTCGTGGAGCCGTCGAGCAACGCCCGGACAAGGCCATCACGGCGCTGGACGAGAACGGATCCGTCCCCGAGGACGGCCGGTTGCACGAACTCGGGATGCCGGTCTTCGACGAGGCGAAGCGGACCGGCGCGGCGACCGGGCCAAGCCAGGACCCGATCGGCGTCCCTGGCGACGAGCAGATCGTGGTCGCTCGAATAGGTGATGCCTCCGAGCTTGCTTGTTGGCTCAGCCGAGTAGACCCCATTCGGAGTCAGGTCGGGGACGCTCAGGACCTCGATCCGGTCGGTGCCCGAGGAGACGGCTACCTCGCCACCCCCCAGACACACGATGGAGGGGTTGGCCCCGAACGCGGGAAGAACCACCGTCGCCAGGCACGGATGTTCGGTATAGAGCTCGCGCAGCGCCCAGTGGGCGGTCGCATGGCGTATCGTCGCCCCCGAACGAGCCACGCCGTCGTGCCGTGCGGCCGCCGGCGGGAACAGGAGCTCTCTCCAAAGCGCCTGCTCCGCTCGCGGCACGCTGTCGTCGGCGCGACCGAACCGGACCTGACTCAGGCTCGCCGCAGCAGCGCTGCTACGAGACCGGCCCCTCTCGTTCCACGCATACGCGGCGAGTACGAAAACGAGCAGCGCCGACCCGAGCGCAGCCAGCCTGTTGCGCCGGATCGCGCAGGCCAGCAGATACAGCGCACCTTCGTGACGCGCGGAAACGGGCAGGCCGGCCATCGCGCGCTGGCAGTCCGCGGCGAGCTCGTCCGCGCTTGGGTAGCGCCGCTCGGGATCGAGCGCGAGCGCCTTCAGCGCGACGACGTCGAGATCGCGCGGGATCCGCCTCCGTCCGAGGCGGCGGCTCGGTCGTTCTGGGAGCGCCGCTCGTTTCTCCTCGAGCAGCCGGTAGGCGGAGATGTCCGTGCGGTAGGGAAGCGCGCCGGTCAGCAGGCGATAGAGCAACAGGCCGAGCGTGTAGACGTCGGACCGCACGTCGACGCTGCCGGATCCCTCGAGCTGCTCCGGCGCACACCAGACCGGGCTGCCGACGAAGCGGCCGATACGCGTGATCTCGGAGTCCCGCGGGCTCTCCGCCAGGCGGGCGATCCCGAAGTCCACCAGGAAGGGCATGCCCTCCCGATCCACCAGGATGTTCGACGGCTTCAGGTCGCGGTGCACCACGCCGCGGCGGTGGGCCGCCGCCACGCCGGCGCAGATGCGCACGAAGAGCGCGACGAGGTCCTCGATCGGCCGGCGGTTGGGTCCGCTCTCCAGACGCTTCAGATGGCTCTCGAGGTCCTCGCCGTCGACGAAGTCCATCACCAGGAACAGGCGCCGATCCGGGAGCTCACCTCCTTCGATCAGCCGCACGACGTTGCCGTGGCGCACGGTGGATAGGACCTGGAGCTCCCGCTGGAACCGCTGGCGGACCTCCGTGCTCGGAGCCTGGTGGCCGAGGATCTTGAAGGCTACCAGCCGTCGCCCGGGCCGCTGCAGGGCGGCGTAGACGGTTCCCTGCCCGCCCTCCCCGACCGCGTGGAGCAGATGGTAGCGCGACGCCACGGGCCCAAGGGTCGGGCCTTCCTGGCGGGCGTCGAGCCTGCGTAGGCCGCGAATGACGTCCGCTTCTTCGAAGCGGCGGCCGCCGTCGCTCAAAGAAGCGGCCCTTCGTCCATGGCGTAAGCCCGTCGCAGGTCGTTCGCGAGCTGACGCACGCGGTCGAGGCAGCGGCTCTTGGCGACGCGCACGGAGTTCACCGTGAGGCCGAGCTCCTCGGCGACCTCCTCGGCCGGGCGGGCCTGCACCGCGACGGCCTGGAAGGCGGCGATGGTGACGGGCTGGAAGCCGCTCGTTCGCTGCAGCAAGTCGACCGCCTGCTGGAGGATGACAAGGTCCTCCTCCTCATCCCACCGGTGCTCGAGCTCGTCGTCGCTCGCCTGCTCGGCCAACGCGGTGTCGCCCGCGCATCCGCCGAGGGGCGCGTGCTTGCGCAGGAAGTCGATGGCGCGGCGCTGGGCGATCACCCTTAGGAAGACACGCAGCCTCCCCCGTGTCCGGTCGTACCGGCCGCGCCGGTACTCCTCGTAGAACCGAATCAGCGTCTCCTGGGCGATGTCGGCGGCGTCTTCGCGCCCCAGGCCCAACCGACCGACAAACCCCTCGAGGATCGGACGGTGCCGAGTGCAGAGCGTAGACCAGGCGTCGTGGTCGTTCGGGTCGAGCAAGCTCTCGAGGAGCTTGGTCGTCGTTACCGTGTGAGGATGGTCGCGTGAAGGGGCTGGCTCCATGGCGAGACGAGCAGTCACTCTAGCCGAAGGGGCCGCTGCCGGGGGCATGGGACGAGGCCCGTGTCCCCGGCAGCTCGATGTGCCGTTCCCGTTTCGCGGAGAGGAGCGCACCGGATCGCTCCTACCGATGCTCCGCCTGGAGGGTGGTGCCGTCCACGGAAAGCACCGATGGAACGCTCGCGGTGGAAAGGGTGGCGGTGCTTGCGGCAGCGGTTGCGAGCGTTGCGAGGCACATTCTTCGGTCCATCGTGGTCCTTGGTCGAGACGACCGCAGCTCCGCCGCGACGGTCGGGCGCCGCGGGACGCGGGGCCGGGCCACCGTCCATGGAACGGTTCGTCGCCGAGAGCGGGGCATTACACCGACCTGGAGTTTGTGCCGGCACGCCCGGAGCTCGCGACCTGCGGAGAGCCCGGACCCTAAAGCGAGCTGTCGAGCAGCGTGACCGCCGCGCCGGCACCCAGGGCCACCCCCTCGGTGGGGCTGATCCCGACCACCTGGCAGTAGAGCGAGCGGCTCTCCACCCCGAGACCCAGCTCGCTCACGGTCGTGGAGAGCGCGATGCTCCCCCCCGGCTCCGATCGCGCCCAGAGAGATCGGAGCGAGCGTGAAGGCGCCGAGGACCGTGCCCTTCCAGGGCTCCACCAGAAGCGCCGACGGCGTCGACGCGTAGGCCAGGAAGAGCAGGTCGCCCGGCGGACCGGTGCCGGTCAAGGTCAGCGTCTGGCCCTCGCGCAGCGGGCTGTTGGACGAGAGCGAATAGCCGTGGCCGGGATAGGTCTCGACCGCTCCGTCGGGTGCCGCGACGTCCGCGCCCGGCACGCCGACGGGGCCGCACAGAGAGGCTCCGCCGCCCCCGCCCTCGGGCGTGGTCTCCAGCAGGCGAACGACCGGGCCGTCCCCGACGACCTCCAGTCCGATCCCGCCGTCTCCTCCGGCGGAGCAAGGCAGGCCTCCCGCCTGTTCGCCCTTCGCGCCCTCGATCCTGCAGCGCTGGGCGTAGAGCACGCCCCCGTCAACCAGTGCGCCCGACGGCGCCACGGCGTCGGAGGAGACGATCCCGAAGAACCCGACGTCTCCGATGTCCGAGTCCAGCGCGTGGACGGTCGAGCGAACCGAGCGCAGTCCCGCCGTCGACGAGCCGTCGATCGCGGCGGTGCATCCAACGAGCACGACCGCGGCGCTGTCGATCACGTCGAGCTGGGGAAAGACCTCGCAGTCCTCGATCCAAACGACCCCGAGGCAGTCGCGGACCTCGAGCCCGAAGGGGTCGACGAGGCTGCTGAGCTCGATGCCCTGCACCCGGACCCACTGATCCGCCGCCAGGTCGACGATGCGAAGCCGGCCCAGGTTCAGCAGGGTGAAGTCGCCGTCCCTGACGAGCTCCAGGGACTTGCCGTCGATCGTGAGATCCTCGGCGAACCAGGTAAACGGCTGCTTGATCAGGATCGTGTCGCCGGACGCGGCGGCGTCGATCGCCTCCTGGATCGTGTTGTAGCCGGGCCCCGAGCCGTCCATCTCGACGGTCAGCACGTCGGCCTGCGAGGCGGTCACGAGCGCGCCGAAGACACCGAGGAGCTGCAAGCAACGCTGTCCAATGCGAGTCTTCATCGAGCTGCCTCCGTTCAGGGAAGCGGTGGAGCGGCGGGAGACCACGTGGTCATTGTGGCTCATCGAAGCGGATCGGGGGGTGTTTTTCGGGCGCCATGGGCTCACCGTTCAAGTGCGCGATGGGGAGCTGTATCGCGTTCTTCTGCCGCGGCTCTGTTCGTGCCCCCGGGCTGGCTGCGGGCGGCTTAGGCTGGGGGGGAACCTCACCTCTTTGACCAGGAGTCACGATGGTCCCGCGCTTCGTCTGCCCGCCGGTCCTCTTCCTTGCCCTCGCTCCCTCTCCCGGCGTTCTTGCCCAGGGCACCTGTGGGGCCGAAGCCTCGGTCGAGCTCGCTGGGGCGAGCACGCCGGGAAGCGCGGGGCTCCCACGGATCGGCATGGAAGGCGCGCCCCTGGCCGAACTACCGGTGCAGCTCGTGGTCGAGCAGGCGCTTCCGCTGGCTTCGGGGGCGCTCTTCCTCGGGCTCGGCGAGGCGCCGGTGGCCCTCGCCTCCTATGGCGCTACGTTCCTCCCCGCGCCGCCCTTCCTGACCGAGCCGTTCACGACCGGGGCCGACGGAGTCTCGCCGCCGCTGCTCGCCCAGGAGCCGGTCGATCCGCTTCTTTGCGGCGTCGAGACGGTGGTGCAGGCGGTGATCTTCGATCCGGTCGCGACGGGCGGCGTCGCCTTCACCCATGCCGTGCGCGTGCGCTTCGGCGGGCCGCCGGCTGGACCGGTGCTGCCGGGCGCGGCGTATCCGGTCGGCGAGAGCCCGCGGTCGGTCGCGGTCGGCCACCTCGACGGCGACGATGCGCCCGACCTGGCGATCGCCAACCTGTTCTCGTCCGACGTCTCGGTCCTGCTCAACTTCGGCGACGGTGTGTTCCGGGACGAGCTCCGCATCGAGTCCGGAGGGAACGGAGCGTACGGCATCGCGGTCGGCGACCTGAACCAGGACACCGAGGACGACATCGTCGTGTCGAACGTCTTCTCGAGCGAGGTCGCGGTGCTCCTCGGCGCCGGCGACGGGACCTTCGCGCCGCCGGCCTGCACGCCGGTCGCTGCCTCTCCCGCTTCGCTCGCGATCGGCGACTTCAACGGCGACGGTCTGCCGGACGTCGCGGTTGTGAACCAAGGAGCGAACCAGGTCACGGTCCTGCCCGGCCTCGGCGACGGGAGCTTCGACTCGGCCCTCACCTCGGGGACGGGCTTCATCCCGGTCGACACCGTCCACGGGCTCGCGGTGGGGGACCTCACCGGGGACGGGATCCTGGACCTCGCGCTACCGCTGGCGGTCGTCGACTCCATCGCCGTACTGCGCGGCGTGGGCGACGGCACCTTCCTAAGCCTTCCGAGTGTTTCGCTCGCCGAGGCCGCGACCTCGCTGGCCGCGGCGGATCTGAACGGGGACGGTGCGCTGGATCTTTGCGCCGGCTCCTTCAACGCGGTCGTGACGCTACTCGGCGCCGGCGACGGGAGCTTCGTCCCCCTGGGCGAGTTCGCCGCGGGCGAGTTCGTCGCGGCCGTCGCCACGGCCGACCTCGACGGGGACGGAGACGAGGACGTGGCGTTCGTCGACCGCACGCTCGAGACGATCGCGGTGATGCCGGGAAGCGGGGACGGCACGCTCGGCGTGCCCGTGACGTACGCCGCGGGCGCGTTTCCCGCTGGCCTCGCCGTGGCCGACCTCGACGGCGACCTGCTGATCGACGTCGCGGCCGTCAGCGAGTTCTCCGGCGACGCAACGGCGCTGCTCGGGGTCGGCGATGGCGAGCTAGGAGGCGCCGCCAAGGTCCCCGTAGGCCAGGGGACGACGGCGGTCGCGATCGCCGATCTCGACGGCGACTCGATCCCCGACCTGGTGGCGTCCAACGAGCTCGGCGACAGTCTGCTGGCGTTCCAAGGACTGGGTGCGGGCGAGTTTGGACCGCCTTCCGAGGCATCCGCCGGCGACGCGCCGCAGGACCTCGTGGTGGTGGATCTCGACGGCGACCTCGTCCCGGATGCCGTGACCGCAAACGTCTTTTCCGACGACATCTCGGTGTTCCTGGGCACGGGAGGAGGCGGCTTCGCGGCGGAGCAGCGCTATGGTCCGGTGGGCTCTCCGCGCGCCTTGATCGGCGTTGACCTGACCGAGGACGGCCTCCCCGACATCGCCGTCGCGAACTTCGACGGACACACCGTCGACGTCTTCCGGAGCCTCGGCGACGGCACGCTCGCGCCGCCCGCAGCCGTCCCGGGCGGACTGAGCCCGCAGGACCTGGTCGCGGCCGACTTCAACGTGGACGGCACCCTGGATCTCCTGGTCGGCGGCGCGGTGGGCCCGCGCGTCCTCCTGGGGACCGGGGGCGGCTCCTTCTCCGCTCCCGAGCTCTACGAGATCGGATCGACGCAGGTCGTCGCGGTCGGAGAGCTCAACGACGATGGAGCGCCCGACGCCGTTGGAGGGAGGCACCTCCTAGCCGGTGACGGCGAGATCGTCGTGTTCCACGGGCTGGGGGACGGGACGCTGACGCAGGTGCAGACCTACCCGGTCGTCAGCCGCCCGGACGCCCTCGAGCTAGCGGACTTGAACGGCGACCTTGTGACCGACCTCGTCGTCGGGCTGCCGCTCGCCTCGGGGACCGCGGGATACGTCGAGCTCGCGCGCGGGATCGGCGACGGAACGCTCCTTCGACAGCGCCGGTACTACGCCGGGTCGCGCCCGGAGGGACTCGCGATCGGAGACCTGAACGGCGACCTTCTGCCCGACGTCGTTGCGGCGGACAAGGAACCCAGCGACGGCTCGCTCACGCTGCTCACCAACCAGCTGTTCCGGTGACGCAGCTCATCGGCCGAGACCGTCCCCGGGGGCACGGGCATTGAGAGAGGCGCCGGACCGGCCGCGCCTAGCCATGCGCTTCCAGTCACCGAACCCGGCACGCGCCCATTGCCGGCCAGACCTCTAGCGCGCGACCGCAGCCACGTACTCGGTCCAGGCGCGCTCGAGCGCATCGACCTCCATCCCCAGCGCCTTCGACAGGTGCGAGATGGCCCCCTGCCCGCCGAACGAGCTGCGCAGGTACTCCGCGAAGCCGGCGCGGTGTGCGCCGTCCTCGGCGTACACCAGGAAGAACGTCAGCGTGTAGGACTGGCGGACGTAGCGCTCTTGATCCGAGCCGCTGTCGAAGGAGGTGAAGCCCGCGCCGACGAGCTTGCGCAGGTCGAGCGCGTCCGGGTCGCCCGCCTGCGCCCGGAAGTAGGGCAGGTAGGGGACGCCGAAGTCCCAGGAGGCGTGTCCGGCGTCGCGGCGCGCCGCCAGACCGAAGCTCTCCGCCATTCCGCGGCGCGCCCATGGGGCGATCAGGCCGCTCTTGCCCAGCGTGCGCTGGAAGGCGTTGGCGAGGAGGCCGTAGGTCAGGTTCGAGACGACCTCGTGGGGGGTCAACGCTTCCTCGGTGGAGGCGTCGACGTAGAGCGTGTTGGCGACCGGGCTGAACCACGCGCGGCCCGGCGTCGGCGGCTTCGGGTAGTCGTTCGCGTCCGAGAAGATGTGGATCTCGGGCACCTCGTCGAACGGGTACAGCTCGAGCACCGGACCGAGCAGCTCATAGAAGGCGAGGTAGGCCCGCTCGACGTCGAGCGTCACGTCCAACGCTTGCTCGGGGGCGATGTCGGTCCTTACGAGGAAGTGCGCCGTGGGGAGCTCCATCGCGTTCTTCCAGTCGCTCGCGCGCTCGCGCAGCTCATCGATCGTGTAGAAGCGACCGCGCACCCGGAGGCGCCAGCCCTTGCGGCTCTCGACGCCGCCGAGCTTGGTCCACGCTCCCTCGTGAACCGGATCCAGGGTCAGGATGCGGATCCAGAGGTTCCTCGCCTCCGCGTGCAGCTCGCGCTGCTCGCAGAAGGTCGCGAGCTCGACGAGCTCCTCCGGGCCGGGTGCTTCCACGGCGTCGTAGGCGCCGAGGAACTCGCGCAGCGAACGCTCGATCGACCGAACGGACTCGACCTCCTCGCGCGGGACCTCGCGGTTCTTGCGCCGGGCGCGGTAGACGACCTTGGTGTCGTCTTCGTAGAGGACCCGACACGAGACCTCTTTTCCGCCGGCGAGCACGACGATGTCCGGCTCGGCGTCGGTGGTCGTTGCGAAGGTCGGGAGGATGGCGAGGGCTAGTGCTGCGATCATCGTGCGGTTTCTGCCTGCTGCTTGGGGGCTGACGCCCGGACGCGCAGAGCATACGTGCGCCGTCCGATCCCTGGAAGCGACCCGGAACCCGCTGCGCGGGCGCCGTTTGACCGGACTTCCCAAACGGGTAGCCATGCACCTTGCGTCATCGCGTGTCGCCGGGCGATGTCGGTTCCGAGGGAGGACAATGCGCGCCATTCGGATCCCGAACGAGGCACCCGGCCGACGGCAAAAAAAGCCGCTCATCGGCCGAGACCCACCCCGGGTGCACGGGCATTGAGAGAGGCACCGGCCCAAGCGGCGTCGAGGGCCGCCTCGATCCACCCTCACAAGGTCTCTCCCCATGCATCGCTCCTCCACTCCGGTCCGCGCCCCGTTGCTCGCCCTCCTGTCCGCGGTTTTGCTCACCGCCTCCCCCGCAGGCCAGGAGCAGATCGCCGGCCTCTACCCGGACAAGGCCAACGCGTCCGATCGAGCCGGCTTCTCGGTCGGCCTGCGCGACACGCGAGCCGTCCTGGGCGCCCCCTACGCCGACGACGTCGGCACGGACGCGGGCGCGTTGCACGTCTTCAAGTCGAGCGGCGACAACTGGTTCTACGCCGACGAGATCACGGCCAACGACGGGGTCGGCGGAGATCAGCTCGGCTACTCCGTCGCCAACGCGGGCATCAACGTCGCGGCCGGAGCCCCCTTTGCGACGGTGTCGGGCTTCCCCGACGCGGGCCGCGTCTACGTGTTCACCGAGGCGATCGGCGGCTACGTGCAGATCAAGGTCGAGCCGAACGACCCGCAGTCCTTCGCCGGCTTCGGGTGGTCGGTCGCCTACGACGGAGCGCGGCTGGTCGTGGGCGCGCCGTTCGCGGACTCCCAGGGCGCGGTCTACGTGTTCGAGCCCGGGACCTTCGGCTGGGTGCAGGTCGACAAGATCGTCTCGCCGGGGCCGGACTTCGGGCGTTTCGGCTCCTCGGTATCGCTGGACGGCGACCGGATCGCGGTCGGCGCACCGTGGGCCGACATCGGGGCGGCGGCGGAGGCCGGCTCGGCCTACGTCTTCAACGACACGCCGCTCGGCTTCCTCTGGACGGGCGTGGAGCTGACGGCCCCCTTCCCCGAGGCGGGGGCGCACTTCGGGTGGTCGGTGGCGCTCTCGGGGACCGAGGTGCTGGCCGGTTCGCCCTTCGCGACCGTGGCCGGTATCGGCATCACCGGCGCCGCCGACGTGTTCACGCCTCTGCCTCCGTTTGGGTTCTTGACCCATCAGGAGCGCTTGACCGGTACGGCCCAAGGCGCCGGGGAAGAGCTCGGCTGGTCGGTCGCGTTCGAGGACGGGTGGGCCGTCGTCGGCGCGCCGGGCCACGACGGCTCCGCCGGCAGCGGAGGGGCGGCGTATGTGTTCTCGCGCGAGACCGGAGGCTGGGTCGAGCGCTGCCTGCTCGAGGCGGACGAGACGACCCAGGTCCTCGGCGCCGCGGTGGCGCTCGACGGCAAGCTCGCGGTCGTCGGCGACCAGCTCGCCGACTCGGTCTTCCCGGACGTCGGTGCCGCCTTCGTGTTCAAGACGGACTCGGTGCAGGGCTACGGCTGCACCGACCTCAACCCGGCCGGCAGCCTGGTCGAGCTGGGGGGCGCGCCGGTGGTCGGCCAGGTGTGGCAGCTGGGCGTGGACAACCCGCTGGGCACCCAGCTGCCCGGCTCGCAGGCCTTCGTCGGCGTCAGCCAGGTGCCGCCTCCCGGCTTCCCCTGCGGCACGGCCGTACCCGGCTGGGGCATGGGCGGGCCGGGGGCCGAGGGGGAGCTGCTGCTCGCCACCGCGCCGCAGCCCGTGCAGCTCGGGCCGAGCACGTGGGACGGCGTGAGCCCCGCGGCGGTCGCGCTCCCGCTGCCCGACGACTCCGCCTTCGTCGGGGTGACGCTGTACGCACAGGGCCTGCTGATCGGCGCGGCGGGTTCCGCGGTCGACGTCGGCCTGACCGAGGCGCTCAGCGCGTGCCTGGGCGTGGACGTGCCCTGACCGCGACCTCCACGGCTCCCGCCGAGGCCGCCACACGCGCGCGCCTCGGCGGGGGCGGTACGATGCGCGCATGCTCCGCGCTCTCGGGCTTTGCGCCGCTCTGCTCGTCGCCGCCGCTCCCGCCTCGGGTCAGGATCCGGTGCTCCCCGAGCGCATCACGCTCGACTCCTACCACCCGTTCGATCCCCCCGCGACGCGCGCGGCCTGGGAGGCCCGACGCGCCGCGCTGCGCCGGCAGGTGCTCGTGGCCGCCGGGCTGTGGCCGCTGCCCGAGCGCCCCGCGCTCCAACCCGTGATCCACGGCGCCGTCGAGCGCGAGGGCTACACCGTCGCGGAGGTCTTCTTCGCGAGCCTTCCGGGGCACTACGTGAGCGGCAACCTCTACCGCCCAAGCGCGCCGGCGGACGCGCCGCGCGCGGCGGTGCTCAGCCCGCACGGGCACTGGCACGACGGCCGCTTCACCGAGCTCGACGACGAAGTGGGGAACGACCGCTGGCCGCTGCAGGCCCGCTGCGCCCAGCTCGCGCGCCTCGGCTGCGTCGTCTTCCACTACGACATGGTCGGGTACGCCGACTCGACCGCGATCGCGCACGCCGAGGGCTTCACCGACGCCGCGGCCGTGCGCGACGGGCACACGTTCCTCGGCCTGCAGCTGTGGAACTCGATCCGCGCGCTCGACTTCCTCGCGTCGCTTCCCGACGTGGATCCCGAGCGCATCGGCGTCACCGGCGCGAGCGGCGGCGGCACGCAGACGTTCCTCTTGTGCGCCGTCGACGAACGCCCGGCCGCGGCCTTCCCGGCCGTGATGGTGTCGACCGGGATGCAGGGCGGCTGCATCTGCGAGAACGCGCCCTACCTGCGCCTCGGTACCGGCAACGTCGAGCTGGCGGCGTTGATGGCTCCCCGGCCGCTCGCGCTGAGCGGCGCCGACGACTGGACGATCGACATCGAGACGCAGGGGCTGCCGGAGCTCAAGCGCCTCTACGCGCTCTACGACGCCGCGGATCGGGTGACGGCGCGCTGCTGGCCCGAGTACCCGCACAACTTCAACCGCGCGGCGCGCGAGATGATGTACGGCTGGTTCAACGAGCACCTGGGCCTCGGCCACGAGGGGCCGATCGTCGAGCAGGAGCTGGCTCCGCTCACGCGCGAGGAGCTGACGGTGTACACCGAGGCCCACCCGCGCCCCGCGGACGAGGGCGGCGCCGAGGCCGTACGCCGCTGGTGGTCGGCCCGCAACCACCACGTGCATGCCCCGGCGGGCCCGGCGAGCCTCCGGGAGTGGGAGTGCGTCTTCCCCGCGGCGCTCGAGGTGCTCCTCGGACCGCTCGGCGAGGATCCACCGGCCCGCCCGAGCGTCGACCGCGTCGTGGTGGTCTACGCGGGAGGCGAAAGGAGCGAACGGGAGTGGCTCACGTGGCTCGCGGACGCGGGTGCCGAGGTGCGCACCGTGCCGCTGCCGGCCGAGGATCCGCCGATCGACGAGCGGCGCCACGCGTCCTACGCGGGCTACTCGTGGGCCTACAACCCCACGTCCGTCGCCTTCCGCGCGGGGCTCATCCGCCGCGAGCTCCTCGCCGCGCGCGGCTCGGCGGCCGTCCGGCTGCTCGGCGGGCGCGGCGAGAGCGTCGCCGCGTTCCTGGCGCTCGCGAGCGCCGGGGAGGCCTCCGGCGTCGACCGCGCGATCGTGTGGGTCGACGAAGGGCTCCTCGCCGTCAAGGAGCCCTGGGAGGAGGGGTACGAACACAAGGCACGCGCCCGGGCCGAGCTCGCCGCGCGGGACACGCTTCCGGGGATCGGACGCTTCGGCTTCGTGGGCTTCCTGCCCCTCGCCGCCCGGGCCGAGCTGAGCCTCTTCGGCCCCTCCGCGGAGACCTTCCTCGGCCGCTCGGGGACCTGGTGGAAGCGCGGCTTCAAGCTGGCCGGGGTCCGCAGGCCCTCGGATTTTGCCCGCGAGCCCACGCGGGCCGAGCTCGAGCGCCTCGCCGATTGAGAGCCCCGCGGTCCGGAACGGTCCGCGCCGGTCTGGTAGCCTCCGCACATGACGCGCGACTGGAATCAACGCTACGCGACCGGCGAGACGCCGTGGGACACCGGACAGCCCGACCCGCATCTGGTCGATCTCCTCGACAGCGACGAGATCGCACCCTGCCGGGTGCTCGAGATCGGCTGCGGCACCGGGGCGAACGCCCTGTTGCTCGCCGAGCGCGGCTTCGACGTGACCGCGCTCGACCTCTCGTCGCTGGCGATCGAGCGCGCGCGGGCAAGCGGCGCCGCGGCGGGCGCGTCGGTCGACTTCCGCGTGCACGACTTCCTCGCCGAGGACCCCGACGGCGGCCCGTTCGAGCTGGTCGTCGACCGCGCGGTGTGGCACGTCTTCGACGCCGCCGAGGACCGCGCGCGCTTCGCAGCGCGCGTCGCGAAGCAGCTCGTGGTCGGCGGCCGCTGGTTCACGATCGCGGGCAGCACCGAGGGGCCCGAGCGCGACCACGGCCCCCCGCGCCGCTCCGCGCGCGACCTGGCGGACGCGATCGAGCCCAGCCTCGAGCTGGTGTGGCTGCGCGAGGCCGAGTTCGCGGGGGATCTGCCCACGTCGACACGCGCGTGGCTCGCGCTGGCGCGCCGCCGCGTGCTTCCCGCGCAGCCGTCGACGTTGCGGGAGGAGTAGGGGGAAGCTCGGCCCCGAACGGGCCGGCGCTGGAACCGCGGGGCGGCGACGGGGCGGGTCGACCTCGGCCAGGATCGCCGTCGGCGGTTCCGCGCGGGGTATCTCGGGTTTTGTTGTTCGCTGCCATCGCCCGGAGCGTTCTCGGAGGCACTTGCTCCGTCCGGTCCCCGGGCGGCCGTTGCGATCTCCGAGTTCCACAGCGAGCGCCCACGAATGATCTCCTTGCCCCGGTCCCTCGCGGCCGTGTTGCTTCCGCTTGTCCCGAGCTTCGTCCCCTCCGCGGGCGGTAGCCCCCCCCCGCATCAAGAGCGAGCGGACCCGACGCCCGAGCCCTTCGAAGCGGCCATCGAAGGGCACGAGGCGCTCCCGGGTCTCCTCGATCTCTACCGCGGAGACGAGCACCTGTACGTCGCGCTCACCCCGGAGCACCTCGACAGGAGCTACCTCCTCTTCCAGTCCGTCAGCCAAGGCGCTGGGGTTGGCTACCTGCAGCCCGGCGTGATCGGGCGCGCGCTGGTCACGCGCTTCGAGCGCCGGGGGCAGCACGTCGACCTCGTGCAGCTCAACACCCATGTGACGGCGGACGCGGGGGCGCCGGTCGAGCGCTCACTGAAGTACAGCTTCCCCGATTCGCTCCTCGCGAGCGCCAAAATCGAAGCGACCCATCCCGAGACGGGGGCGGTGTTGATCGACCTCGAGCCGTTCCTGACGTCCAACCTGGCGGGACTCGAGACGCTGTCGTGGGCCGCGCCGGGCTCGAACTACACGCTCGTCCCCGGCACCAGCCACATCCGCGACGCACGCAGCTTCCCCAAGAACGTCGAGATCACCGCCGCGATCCACTTTCGCGGCGACGGGAACTGGCAGACGGCGATCCCCACCGTCCCGGACTACCGCAATCTCCACCTCGGCGTGAAGACCTCGATCCTCGAGCTGCCCGACGAGTCGTCGTACCGGCCGCGCCTCGCGGACGACCGTCTGGGCTACTTCGTCGAAACGCAGGAGGACTACAGCTGGAACGGGAGCTCCCCGACCCCGTTCCGGCGCTACATCACGCGCTGGAACCTCGAGAAGGCGGATCCGAATGCGGCGCTGTCGCCGCCGAAGAAGCCGATCACGTTCCACATCGAGAACACGGTGCCGTACGAGTACCGCGACGCGATCCGGCAGGGGATCCTGGCCTGGAACAAGGCCTTCGAGCAGGCCGGCTTCCAGAACGCGATCGAGGTCGTCCAGATGCCCGACGACGCCGAGTGGGATCCGTCCGACCTGCGCTACCACGTCGTGCGCTGGAGCAGCGCCCACGACGGGCCGTTCATCGGCTACGGTCCTTCGAAGAGGAATCCGCTCACGGGCGAGATCCTGGACGCCGACGTCCTGATCGACAGCCTGGCGGTGCAGAACATCGCCCACTACTACCGCTGGGAGATCGCGCCGCTCGAGGAGCCATCGTCTTCCCTCGCGCCGGCGGGCCGGCACTTCGCGACCTGCAGCCTGGCCCGTCAGATGCGGTCCGAGTTGAGACTCGAGTGGCTGTCGAGGATCGCGCGCGGCGACGCCAAGCCCGGCGACCCGGTCCCCAAGGAGTACCGCGACGAAACGCTCCGCTTCCTCGTGGGCCACGAAATCGGTCACGTGCTCGGTTTGCGGCACAACGTGCGGCGCGAGGCCCAGTCCAGGATGGGCAGCTGGTTCGTGTCGCCCACGCCCCCCGAGGGAGACGAGGCCCGCTTCGTCACCAACCTCGACGTCGTTCCCTACGACCGCTGGGTCATCGAGTACGGCTACACCCCCTTCCCCGAGGCGAGCAGCCCCGACGAGGAACGACCCTTCCTGCAGCGGATCGCCTCGCGCGGGACCGAGCGGGCCCTCTCCTATGCCTCGGATGAAGACATCATGGGGATCCACGCTCCGGACCCACGCACGGCGTACTCCAACACCGACGAGCCGCTCGACTACTTCCGCGAGCGCGCGGCGCAGTACCAGGAGGCCTTTCGCAACCTGGCGGACGCGCTGGTTGGGGAGGGAGATGCGTACTGGCTCGTGCGGCGCGGCTACGACGGGCTTCTGGCGGACTACGACCGGCTCATTCTGCGAAGCGCGCTGCGGTACATCGGCGGGATCTACGTCGAGCGCAACCACAAGGGCGATCCGGACGCGGTCGATCCCCTGACCCCGGTGCCCGCCGCCAAGCAGCGCGCGGCGCTGGACTTCCTGGCGGACCAGGTCTTCGACCTGGCGACCCTCTGCTTCGAGCCCGAGCTGCTCCGCAAGCTAGCTCCCTCACGCTGGATCCACTGGGGCACGCCGCCGGGCCGCGGCGCCGAGGTCGACTACCCGCTGACCGACCGCATCCTCGCGTTGCAGCGCGGTGTCCTCGACCACCTGTTCGACGGCATCGTCCTGACGCGCCTCCTGAACTCCGAGATGAAGCACGACGCGGGGCAGGAGCCGATGACCCTGCCCGACCTGTTCGCGATCCTCGAGGACCGCATCTGGAGCGAGCCAGCTCCGACGAGCGAGGCCACCGCGCGCGCCGCAGCGACCTTCCGGCGCGCCCTGCAGCGCGAGCACACCAAGAAGCTCATCGCCCTCCTGCACGGCGACGAACCGGCGCCCCAGGACGCACGCGCCCAAGCCTGGGCCAGCCTACGCCGCATCGTGGACCGGCTTGAGTCGCCGGCCGATGGGAGAGCCGATGGGGGCGCCGCGAGGGGCTACGACGAGGCCCACCGCAGCGAAACGCGGGCCCGGATCCAGCGCGCGCTCGACGCCCACATGCAGGTGGGCGCGGGAGGGTAAACTCAGGTGTGGGCCGCGACCGGCTCCGCGACCATGAACCAGGACGAGCGCGACCGACTGCTCCATCGCTGGCAAGAGCGGGGAGACCGCGAGGCGTTGGGCGAGCTGCTCCTCTACGAGACGCGCACCATCCGCGCCATCCTCGTGCGGCGCGGCTCGGTGCTCCCCGACCGCCAGAACGGCGTCAGCGACGTGGTGCAGGAGGTCGGCCTGCGCCTGCTGCAGCGGGAGGGCGACGGGCTTCCCACCTTCCGTGACTCCTCGGCGCTGCGGGGCTACCTCCTCAAGACGGCCTGGGGGCTGTGCATCGACCGCTACCGCCGCGCGGGCCGCTCGCCGGTTCGCGTCAGCCCGGCCGGTGCGGACTCGTTCCGGCAGGACCCGTCGACGACCGGCGGGTTGGGGGAGGTCGAGCACAGGGACTTCAGCCACGCCCTGCAGATCACGCTGAACGTCCTGCCCGAGGCGGAGCAGCGCATCCTCGAGCTCTACGACCTGAAGAGCTGGAGCTTCGAGGCCATCGCGCGGGAGGTCGGCCTCCCGAGCGCCGACGCCGTGCGCATGCGACGCAAGCGCGCGCTCGCGCGGTTGGCGCCGACGCTCGCCAAGTGGCTCGACATCCTCGTGGACTAGATGCGTCGACCGCGTCGCGCCGCGCTCGCTGCGGGGGGACGCGGGGCTACTTCGCCAGGAGTGTGCCCAGCACCTGGCGCAGGTCGGCCAGGACCTGCTCCGGCGGCAGGCCGAGCCGCTCGGCGTGGTCCTCGATGGACTCCCCGCGCAGCAGCACCTCGAGCAGCGCGAAGCGCGAGCGCAGGTCGAGCGCCTGGAGGCGCGC
The DNA here is from genome assembly GCA_039029355.1 of Planctomycetota bacterium. Classification (GTDB taxonomy): domain Bacteria; phylum Planctomycetota; class UBA1135; order UBA1135; genus JBCCGI01. The sequence continues at coordinate 21,246 of JBCCGI010000036.1, read as the reverse complement.
GGCCATGCGCCGTGTTTCGCCGCGCTTCAGCCCGTGGTCGACGCAGCGCTCGATGGCCTCGGCGTCCGGCCCGCGCGAGAGCAGGTCGTCGATCGCGCGGTCGATGCAGGCCGCCAGCCAGGCGTCGAAGGGCGTGTCGGGCGAGTAGTCGCGCGCCGCGTCGACCAGGCAGGCGAGGGCCCGCTGCGCCACCGCGGCCGGCGCGAGCGGTAGCGCGCGCTGGCGCAGCCTCGCCGCGCACTGGTTGGCGAGCTCCAGCGGGTCGCCTTCGGCCAGCACTTCCAGCAGCCACTGCGGGTCGCGGCAGGCGACCAGGCGGCGGATATCGAGAGAGACGAAGGACATGCCGGGCTCGTGTTCTGGAAGGCCGGCGACCGGACCCGGAGCCGGCCCGTCGCCGCCGTGGGTGCAGCGGGGCCTCGGCTCCGGCGCCTCGGTGCGCCGGCCCGACAGAGAGACGTACGCCGCCGTGGGGACCGAACGCGAACCCGGCGATTCCGCGCCCTGTGGGCGGTCCTCCGCGGCGCCCGGGACCGCGACGCCGCGGGCTACTCGCCGATCGAGCTGATCAGCACCACGACGCCCTCATCCGCGGTGTCCTGCCCGACCGCCACGTCGAGGTTGCCGTCGCCGTCGAGCTGGGCGGTCACCAGCGCGGTGGGGGAGGCCGCGGCGGCGAAGTAGCGCGGGGCCTCGAAGGTGCCGTCGCCGGCGCCGGGCAGGAGCTGCAGCAGGTCGGCGTTGTTGCACGCCAGAAGGAGGTCCGGCGCGCCGTCGCCGTCGAGGTCGGCGATGCGCAGCGCCTGCGGGTCCGGGGCGGTTGCGACCGCGGCCGAGGGGGAGAACAGGCCTGCGCCGAGGCCGAGCAGCACGCTCGCGCTGTCCGAGTCGGAGTCGGCCGTGACCAGGTCGGGCACGCCGTCGAGGTCGAGGTCGCCGGCCTGAACGTCGAGCGGAGTCGAGCCCACGGCGAACGACTCGGGCGCCCCCAGGCCCCCGTTGCCCAGGCCGAGCAGCGCCGAGACGTTGCCCGGCGAGCTCGTCGCCGCGGCGTCGAGCTGGCCGTCGAGGTCGAGGTCGGCCAGCGTCACCGCCAAGGCGATCCCCGGGAGCGGCGGTCCGGCGAGCGGCGCGGCGAAGGTGCCGTCGGCCTGGGCGAGCAGGACCGAGACGCGGTCGAAGATCGCCGCCGCCGCGTCGGCGCGTCCGTCGCCGTCGAGGTCGCCCAGCGCGAAGTCGGTCGCCGCCACGCCCGGGCCGAGCGTGGTGACCACCGCGGCGCCGAGGGCGCCGCCTCCCGCCGTCTGGCGGACGGCGAAGTTGTTGGACTGCGTCGTCACGACGTCCGGGATCCCGTCGCCGGTCACGTCACCGGTGGCCAGGTGGCGGACGAGGCCGGGGAGGAGGCCGGTCTCGGTCGGGTCGGCAAAGGTGCCGTCGCCGGCGCCGAGGAGCACGCCGAGCACCGCCTGTCCGGGCCCTCCCAGCGTCGACACCAGATCGATCGCGCCGTCCTGGTTGAGGTCGACGCCCGCGAGGTGCTCCGCGACGACGTCCCCAGCGGGGAACGACTCCCAGGAGCCGAAGCCGCCCTCGCCGTCGCCGAGCAGGAGCTGCACGCCGAACACGCCCGACGCGGTCAGCCCGAGGTCGAGGTTCCCGTCGCCGTTCGCGTCCAACGCGCCGAAAGCGGACGGCCCCGCGAAGGTCCGGCGCACGGCGGCGGCGCCCAGCGTGCCGTCGCCCGCGCCCAACAGGATCACCGCGCCGTCGTTGAACGTCTGTGCGGCGGCGTCGGGGGCTCCGTCGCCGTCGAAGTCGCCCGTGGCGAGCCCGGTGGGCACTCCGGTGAACGGCTGTGCGCTGGGGGCGGCGAAGGTGCCGTCGCCAGTGCCGAGGCTCGTCGCGACCGAAGCGGGGACGCCCTGGAGCACGATCAGATCCTCGGTGCCGTCGCCGTCGAGGTCGGCGAGCTCGACGTCGCGTGGCTGGGAGAAGCCGCCCACCGTCAGCGCGGGCAGGAACGTGCCGTCGCCGGCTCCCGGGAAGAGCCGAACGGCGTCCGCGCCCTGGCTACCCGCGACGATGTCCGGCGCGCCGTCGGCGTCGACGTCTCCCACCGCGATGCCGTCGCCGGTGGACGGCGCGTCGAGCAGCATGCGCGTCGGGAACGACAGGTCGCCGGCGCCCAGCAGCACGATCGTCTCGTTCGCGTCCACCGCGTAGAGCGCCAGGTCGAGGTCGCCGTCCAGGTCGAAGTCCGCCGCGCGCAGGTCGTCGGGGCCGTCGGCGGACGCCGCGCTGGGCACCTCCGGGCCGAAGGTCCCGTCGCCGCCGCCGCCGAACACGAACAGGTCCGCCGCCGCGAAGGGCGAGCTCGCGCTCGCGGTCGCGAGGTCCAGGAGCCCGTCGCCGTCGAAGTCCGCGCCGAGCACCGCTGCGGGGTCGCCCGATGCGGGGATCACGACCTCGGGTGCGAAGCGGTCCTCGCCCAGGCCGCGCAGCCACGCGAGGTTGGAGGCGTTCGCGGCCACGAGGTCCACAACCCCGTCGCCGTCCCAGTCGCCGGCGTCGAACCCGCGCGGCGCTCCGTCGACGAACGCGGCGGCGGGGAGGAACGAGCTCCGCACGTCGCCTCCGCGCATGCGGAGGCCGTTGGAGACCCGCGCCCCGCCCGGCGCGGAGGCGTCGAGCACGGCCGCCTGGAAGATCAGCACGGTGCCGCACAGCGCCGGATCGAGCGCGCCGAACGCCAGCAGCGCGGGTGAGGCGCCGGACGCGTCGGTCGCGAAGGGAAACGAAAGGAACGGCAGCGACGGATAGAGCACGGCGCCGAGCTGCGGGAGGAACGTCGGCGTCTCCGCGAGCCCCAGAGCCAGCACTCCGGGCGACGAGGCGGGCCCGCCGTCGACCAGGAGCGAGAAGGGGCCGCCGATCACCGGCGCGCCGTCCGGGGCCGAGAGGAGCGGACCGGCGACGCCGGCGTCGAGCTCGACGTGGACGACCTCGGACGGGCAGTCCTGGGCGAGCGGAGCGAGCAGGAGGAGCGGGACAAAGGTGGGCATGCTGCGGTCTCTTCTGCGCGGGGGAAGGCGCCGGGGATCCACTCCCAGCCTACGCGCTCGCCGTTTGTCCGCTAGGCACTCCGGTCTGGGCCGTCCGGCCGCGGGCGTCGTAGGATGTGTCCTCGCCGGCGCGCGTGCGGTCAAGCGTCCAAAGCCGCCGAGCGTCCAACACGCCGCCGACCGCCCCCGCCGACCGCCCAAAAGGAGAGAGCGTGGTCCAGCTACGTCCCGTGCAGGAGTCCGACTTCCCCGCCGTCGAGCGCGCCTTCCTCGCCGCCTTCGAGCTCACGTCGCCGCCGGATCCCGACTACGTCGCGAACCTGTGCTACTCGCACCCCGCGGGCTGCCTCGTCGCCACGGACGATCGGGGGGAGGTCGTCGGCTACGCCAGCTCGCACCGCGCGGGGAGCGTCGGCTATCTCGGCAACCTGGGCGTGCTGCCCGCGCACCAGGGCGAGGGCCACGGCAAGGCGTTGACCGTCGCCGCGCGCGACCAGCTCGCGGGCTGCTGCGAGGTGGTGGGGCTCGCGGTCGATCCGGGGCGTGGCCGAAACCTGGAGCTCTACTCCTCGCGCGGCTTCGTGCCGACGCTGCCCAGCGCCTTCGTGTGGAAGCCGCTCGCGTCCGACCGCAGCCGCGGGGCCGTGCCGGCGGTACGCAGCGCGCGTGAGCTCGGCGCAGAGGCCGCGGACGCCGTCGAGCGGGTGGGGGCGTGGCTCGGCGAGCTCGTCCCAGGGCTGGAGCTGGGCCGCGATCTAGAGCGCTTTGTCGCAGCCTATCCCGACCGCCTTTGGTTCGAGCTCGACGGGGCGGAGGTCCGCGGCTTCCTCGCCTACGAGGGGAGCTTCCGCGGCGACCCCTTCGGCGCGGTGCGCCCGGGCGCCGACGAGGCGCAGGTGTTCGCCGGCCTGGTGCGGGCGGTCGAGGCCGCGGTCGACGACGAGGCCCTGGTATTCCACTACCACACGTGCTTCGGGCGCCTCCAGCCGCTCTTTCGCGAGCTCGGCTACCGCACGGTGGGGCACAAGACGAACATGGTGCTCGGCGGGCGCTCGGCGGGCTGGCCCGTGGCGTCGGAGGCGCTGCTGCTGCGGCCCTGGTGGAGCTGAGCCGGCCGCGGGACGGCGGGGGCGCCCGGCCCGGCACCCGCTTGAGCCCCGGCCCGGCTTCGTCCGAAGAGAGAGGCGCGAGCGTCTCGCTCCGCCGGCCGGCGCCCCCCGGCCGTGCGCACGGAGTCCCGGTTGCAGCGCGTTTCCCCGATCCTTATCCGTAGGGCGATGGTCTCCTCCACGCCCGAGGCGACGGCCCGGCCCCCGGGCTGGCTGGCCCGTTGGGGCCTGTGGCCCGCGTACGTGCTCTTCTTCCTGATGCTGGTCGTGCCGACCGTCCACGCACAGCTCAAGGGCATGCTGCTGCTCGGGTCGCTCTTCTTCGTGGCGATCGGAGCCCCGAGCAGCCGCCGTCCCACGCTGCACGGCTCGGTGGCGCGCTGGGTGCTGGTGCTTACGATCACCGGGCTCTTCTTCATGCTGCGCGGCCTCCTGCGCGGCGAGCCCGGAGCGCTGAACGTCGGCACCGTCTACGTGGTGTGGCCGCTGCTGTTCGTGATGCTGCTCGCCGGGCTGCGCGACACCGCGTCGCTGCGTGGCTTCGTGCGGCTGATCGGGGCCGGGACGCTGGTGGTCGCCGTGCTCGGGCTCCAGCTGATCCTGTCCGAGGGCGGCTTGGCTCCAGCGCTGCCGCTGGGCGATCTGCTGGGCGACGTCGGCGTCGGGGTCGAGGATGGGACCGTGCGCTTCCGCATGCCGGGGCTGGCGACGCTGGTCTTCACCGTGCCGTTCCTCATCGCGATCCTCTGGACCTGGCCGCCGGAGACCGAGCCCTACATCCGCCGCGCGCTGGTCTGGCTGTGCGTGATGACCAGCCTGTTCGCGATCGCGCTCTCGGGGCGGCGCGCGCTGCTCGCGGTCGTGGTGCTGTCTCCGCCGATGGCCTTTGGCTTCGCGCTCTTCTTGCCCGGCGCCGAACGGCGCGCCGCGTGGCGCTCGGCCTGGTGGGTGGCGACCGTGCTCGGCGGGGTGCTGGTCGTCGTCAGCGCGCTCTTGGTGCACCTGTTCGACTATTCGCTCGCACCGATCTGGGACCTTCTGTGGTCTGGCTTCCGCCCGACCGAGACCGTGGCCGACAGCATCCGCAGCGTGCAGATGCGCGAGATGAAGCTGGCGTGGGAGGGCGACCCGCTGCTCGGGCGCGGCCTCGGCAGCTTCCTGCGCCGCCACGTGCGCGATCCCGACATGCCGTGGGCGTACGAGGCGAGCTACGGCACGCTCCTGTTCCAGACCGGAGTCGTCGGCACGCTGATCTACGGCGGGCTGATGGCCTGGTTGTACGCCCGCGGCATCGCGGTGATCCGCGCGGGCGGTTCCCAGGGCGCGCTCATGGTCGCGCTGATGACGGGGTTGAGCGGGTTCCTCATCGCGAACGCGTCCAACCCCTACCTCGTCAAGTTCGACCTGATGTGGACCGTGTTCCTGCCGCTCGCGGTGATCAACCGCTGGCTGCTCGACGCCGAGCAAGCGGCGCCCGCGGAGCCCTAGGAGCCCGCCCGAGCCTCCGCGAATCCGCACGCGAGTCCGGCTCCGCTCCTGGATCCGAGCTCGATGCTCACGGCCTCGCGAACCGCGAAGACTCGGACGAGCTCCTAGGGGCGCGGGGCCGGGGATCCCCGCGACGCGGGGCGGAGCGTTCTCGCGGGCCGCGGCGCGCAGCTCGTGCTCGCGGGCGTAGAATCGCCGCTCACGTCGTTCGTCGATTCCGGAAACCATACGGCTGCTTCCCTTGCCCATGGCCCCGCGACTATCTCTGCTCGTCGTTCTTGTTCTCGCACCTCTCTGTTCTGCCGCCGCCGGCCCGGACGGGCTGACCGATCTAAGCCGACGCGCGCGCAACGCGTCCGAGGCCGCGGAGCGCATCGAGGCCATCGAGGCCCTGCCCGACGAACGCCCGAGGCGAGCGCGCGTGCTCGCCGCCGCGGTCGAAGACGAGAGCACCACGGTGCGCGTGCGCGCCATCGAGCCGCTGGTCGGCATCGGCGAGCACGACGTCGCCGTCGAGGCGTTCGACAAGGCGAGCAAGGCGCTGTTGCGCGAGCGGAAGGTGGCGGAGAAGGAGCTCGATGAGCACGTCGGCGGCGAGCGGCCCGGCATCGACCCCGGGGGATCGCAGGCGTCCGTGGACCGCGACCTCGAGGCCATTCGGGTCTGGGGCGAGGTGGTGGCGGACATCGGCCGCCGGCTGGCGGGTCTCAGCTCGGTGGAGTACGCCCTCGCCGCGGGCTTCATCGCGCTGCCCGACGACCGCGGCGTCGCGGCGCTTGTCGGCCTGCTCGACGAGGCCCCGCCGGACTACCGGTCGGACGCGCTGCTCGAGGCGCTGCTCGAGCTTGGCTCCGCCGATGCGTTGCGCTCCGCGTCGCGCCATCTCTCGTCGGCCGAGAAGGCGCGCCGCGACATCGAGGGCGCGCTGAAGAAGGCCCGCCGCGCTAAGCCCGCCCGCGCGCCGAAGGGCGCGGACAAGGGCGAATGGCAAGCCTCCGAAGAGGAGCGCCTCGCGGAGGCGATCGCCGACCACGAGGAGGACCTCGCCGAGCTGGACGCCTGGGCGACCTCGCTGGCCGAGAGGCTCACCGCCTTTGCGAAGATGCACGAGCTCGCTTCGCCTCCCAAGTCCGTGTTCCCCGCCCGCGCGTGGCGCGGCTGGGGCATGGAGCAGGCCGAGCTCCTGCCCGCCAGCCTCGGACGCGGGTGACCGCTGGCTCCGCCTAAGGTCACAACCGCATAGCGCGCCCGCCCGCCCGGCGTGCGCGTCCGCTCGCCGGACCCGAGAGAGACCGCCGCCCCGAAAGCCAATGCTCCTGCGACCGTCCGCACTTGTCGTTCTCCTGCTCGCCCTCGCGTCCCTGGGCTCCGCCCGCACCGTCGGTGACGAGCTCGCCGACCTGATCCGTCGCGCGCGCGGAGCTCCCAGCCCACCCGAGCGGATCGAGGCGCTCGAGGCGATCGCCGGCCTGACCGGCGGCGACGACCGCCCGAAGCGCGCCCAGGCGCTCGCGTCGGCGCTCGACGACGAGAGTACCGACGTACGCGTGCGGGGTATCCAGCTGCTCGTCGACGCCGGCGAGCACGACATCGCGATCGTGGCCCTGGTGAAGGCGACCAAGGCCGTGTCGCGCGAGAAGGAGGCGCAGCGCAAGGCGCTCGACAAGTACGGTCGGCGCAGGCCTCCCGCGTTCGATCCGAACACCACGCACGAGAAGCGGATGCGCGACCTGGAGGCCCTGCGGGCGTGGAGCGCGGAGGGGCTGAAGATCACCGAGCGGCTCGCCGCGCTCCAGTCGGTGAGCAGCGCGCTGGCGTCGGCCTTCGTCGCGCTCCCCGACGACCGCGGCGTGGGAGCGCTGGGCGACCTGCTCGCGGACGCCCCCGCCGGCGCCGACGCGGACGCGCTGGTCGAGGCGCTCCTCGGCCTGGGGACCGGCGATGCGCTGCGGCAGGTGGCCGCCTATTTCCCGAGGGTCGAGAAGGCCCGGGGCGAGGTCGAGGGGCGGGTCAAGAAGGCGCGCCGCGCCAAGCCCGGGCGCAAGCCCAAGGGCCGCGCCAAGGACGAATGGGAGGCGAGCGAGAAGCAGCGGCTTGCGAAGGCCGTGGCGCGGCACGAGGAGGGGCTCGCCGCGCTCGACGCGTGGTCGGCGACGCTCGCGGAGCGGTTGGCCGCCTTCGCGACCGAGCACGGCCTAGCGCCGCCGCCGGAAGCCGCGCTCCCGGCCCGGCCTTGGCGTGACTGGAGCACCAAGCAAGCGCTGCTCCTGCCGGCGCGCGTAGCTGCCGCGGACGGGCGTTGAGGGCGGGTCAGGGCGCGATCGTGCGCACGACGCCGTTCGTGAAGCTCGGCGCTCCCGCCAGCTCGGCGTAGCCCTGCACCGCGAACGACACGCCCTCGAAGGCGGGGTCGCCCGGCAGGTCGAAGCTGGGGGCCGCGATGCCGAGCGAGTCGGTCACCCCGGCCGCGAGCAGCGCGATGGGGGGGCCGAGCTCCAGCCCGTGGTCGATGCCGGGCAGCACCAGCGGTGGGACCGGGCCGGGCGACCAGGCCAGCGCAAACGCGGCCGCGCTGCCGGTGAAGAGGTCGGTCTCGAGCGCCTGGCCGAGCTGCGCCGAGCCGACGCCGAGGGCGGGATAGCGCGCCACCGCACCCGGTGCCGACACCGAACCGAAGAGCCCGGTGAGGTCGAGGTCGAAGAGACCCGGCGCGCCCGCGTCGACCGCCAGGACGAGGCCGTTCGCCGACTGCGCCTGCACCGTGGCCGGCTGGCCGGCGATCTGCGCGGCGACGACGAAGTCGAGCCCGACGCCCTGGATCGCGACGCCGCCCGATTGCGCGGCGTCGACGCCGCCGATCGCAAGCACGGTGAGTGACGAGAAGCAGCTGGTCTCGCTCTGCAGCCCCGAGCCCGCCTGGACCGCCGCCTCGAACTGCGCCCAACCCGCGGGGTCGAGGTTCAGCACACCCTCGAGCCACGGCCCGAGCAGGCTCAGCACCAGGTTCTGTTGGGCGCCCGGCGACAGCGAGCTGGAGCAGAAGAGCTCGCCGAGCTCACAGGCCGATGCGGTGCTCGCGAACTGGCAGTGCGAGGCGCCGTCGAGCGTGATCCACGCGCGGCACGCCGAGGGCGACGCGGCGTACATCGCCTGCTGCTGGGCGGGCGGCGTGACGCAGTCGTCCCCGCCCGACAGAAGCAGCAGCGGCTGCGTCACCGCGGCCGCGGCGGCGGTCGCCGACGGGTCGGTCTCAGCGGCCGCCAGCGCGGCGACCGCCGTGAAGAGCGGGTTGCCCGCCGCCGCCAGCAGCCCGGCGCCGCCGCCCATCGAGTGCCCCATCGCCGCGACGCGTCCGCTGAGCCCGGCCTCGAAGAGCGCGCCCGGCGTGGCGCTGTCGGCGAGGAGGCCCTCAGCCAGCGCGGTGAGGTCCTGCGCAAAGGCGGCATGGTCGGGAAACAGCTCGCCCGCCGTCGTCGGCAGCGCGACCACGAAGCCGCGCGGCGTGAGCGCCTCGTGCAGGTAGCCGTAGACCGTGGCCGGCATCAGGAAGCCATGCCCGAACACGACCAGCGGGTGCCCGCCGTCGACCGACGCGACGGGGACGCCCTCGCCCGCGGCGAGCGCGGGGTAGTAGACCTCGGCGGTCACGGGCCCGGCGGGGCCGGGCCAGGTGCCGCTGATGTGGCCGATCTCGTAGATGGGATCGCCGAGCGCACGCGCAGCCGTGGGGATCGACAAGAGGACGAGGAGCGTCGCGGGGAGGAGGGCTCGCATGCCCTCAGCATGCGCTCTTGCCCGGCGGATGAGGGCCAGAGTGGTGCGCTATTTCGACATGGTCGGCGAGAGGCTCCCTGCGTGACCGCCTCTTCGAGCTGCGGCCACGTCGCGTGTTCACCGCAGGAGTCCGAGCACGACCACGAAGGTCACCATCGCCCCGCCGAGCGCCGAAGCCGGCCCGGATGTGGCGGCGCGCCCGCTTGGCAAGCCGTTCCCCGTGCAACACGACGCCCAGGCTGAAGATGTCCGAGCGGTGGATCGCCGCCGCTCGTCCGCTCCGGCCTTTTTCCTTCATAGCTCGTCGTGCTTCGGCGTCTTCCCCACCAGACGTCCGTCCCTCATCTCTTCCCAAGGCCCCGAGGCTATGCATCTCCGATCCCTGCTTCCCCTCGTCACGCTCCCCGCCCTCAGCGCCTTCGCCGCCGCCGGAGACACCGACTCGGTCCCCCTCATCGGCATCGCCAACGTCTACCCGGAAGCCGGCTCGCTGGCGCGCCTCGACCAAGCGAGCTTCACGGGAACCATCGTCGGCGACACCGGGGCGAACCGGATCTCGGGCCTGACCCAGGCCGCCGACGGGCGGCTGTTCTCGGCCCATGGGACCTTCGTCGACGAGCTTGACCCGTCGACGGGGGCGGTCCTTGGGACGACCCTCTTCACCCAGACCATCGGCGGCTCGATGAGCATCGGCGACCTGGCCACCCAACCCGGCACCGGCGTGATGTACGGGGTCAACGACAGCGGTCAGATCGTCACGTTCGACTTCGGTGCGGCCGATGCGCCGGTGGTCGGCGGCGTGCCGGGCCTGCGCACGCTCGCCTTCGCGCCGGACGGGACGCTGTATGGCACGACCCTGAACGACCAGCTCCTGACCCTCGACCCGAGCGATGGCGTCGTCCTGACGCTGGTGGATCTGACGACCCCCGGCAAGATCGACGGGCTCGCGGTTCGGCCCGAGGACGGTGCGCTGTTCGCGACCCTCGGCGCCTCGGGTGGGCTCAACCAGAGCATCCTCCAGATCGACCCGCTGACCGGCGCGACCAGCGTCGCGGGCACGACCGGCGTCGGCGCGGGGGGCGACCTGGTCTTCCTTCAGACCAAAGCCGTCGAGGAGGTCCGCAACGCTCTGCTGCTGACGCCGAACGCCGCCACGCTGTCGCCGGGCGCGACCGGCGGCCCGATCCTCGGTGGCGTGTGGGATCCCGCGATCACGCCCAGCGCCGGCACGACTTCGATCGGCGACATCCTGATCGTGACGACCGCGCCCGCCGAGCTGCAGCTCTTCGCGGGGGAGAACGGCGTGCTGCTCTGCGATGCCCTGAACCCGCCCGGCATCCTCGCGGCCGTGCCGGCGCCGGCTCCGGGCGCGGCGATGCCGATTCCGCTGCCGCTTACCAGCGAGGCGATCGGCCTGGAGTTCTGCGCCCAGGGGGTCTACGTGGAGCCGACCGGCAAGATCTCGCTCACCAACGCCCTGGACGTGATCCTCGGCACGTTCTAGCGGCTCTTCGCGCCGACCGAACCCTCGATCGCTGAACCGCGATCGTCGGATGGCCGAGAGGCTCGCTCTCGGCCATCCGGTGGTTCCTGCCCAGTGCCAGCTCCCGCGCGGAGCGTTCTAGGGGAGCAGCTCGACCGGTACCGCCTTGCTCAGGGCGAGGAACTCCCCGAGCGGCGAGATGCGTAGGTACGAGTGGTGCGCCGTGACGCCGATCAGCGTGAGGTCGAACCCGGGCGTCAGGGAGAACTCCGCAAACGAGGACCCGAGCGAGCTGAAGGTCGCGAACGAGTTCGTCAGCGGGAAGGAGTTCGGGTTCGCGATCGTCGACAGGGTATAGCCGTCGACGTTGAGCGGCAGGATGCCCGCCCCCGTCGGCGTGCCGGGCCGGGTGCCGCTGACCGAGCCGATCAGCAGGTAGAAGTCGCCGGCCGCCGGAGTGCCCTGGTTGAGCGAGAAGTACTGCGTGCCGCCGTCCGCGATCGAGAAGGAGTCGCCGATCGCGATGAGGTCGTCGCAGTTCTGCCCCGTGAGCGACAGGAACCAGGCGGCGACGTCCTCGAACTCGGACGAGCCCACGAGGAGATCGTCGCCCTCGAAGCTGACCGTGCGGCCGAACTCGTTGGGGGCCGACGTGAAGGCGTCGAGCGGGACCTCGAGCGTCTGGCTCCAGCTGCTGCCCGAGAAGTCGTAGACGTAGGCCGAGCCCGAACCGGTCGCGCCGCCGCCCGGTGCGCCGACCACGAGACGGTCGCCGGTGTCCGAGAGCTCCAGCGACGTGCCGAACTTGTCGCTGGCCTTGACGTCGGCCGGGCGCAGGACCGCGGTCTCGCTCCACGACGAGCCGTTGCGGTCGAAGACGTAGACCGATCCCGCCTGGATCGAGCCACCGACCTTCTTGTTGGGGGCGCCGACGACGATGCGGTCGGGAAGGACCGCCAGCGACGAGCCGAAGAAGTCCGATCCGGCCCCGTCGGACGCGACGAGCTTGGCCGTGAAGGCGTAGCCGGAGCCCGAGTCCTCGAACACCGAGACGCTGCCCGACGAGAGGCCGACGTCGTCGTCGCTGGGCGCGCCGACCGCGCAGGTCGCGCCGGAGAGACCGACGGCGCTGCCGAAGAGGTCCGAGCCCGCGCCGTCCGGCGCCGTGAGCTTCGCGGCCTGGCTCCAGCTGCCGCCGCTGAGCTCGAAGAGGTAGGCGGCGCCGGCCAGCGACGCGGCTTCGGAGTCGAAGGGTGCGCCCGCCGCGATGCGGCCCGCGTCGGAGGAGACCGAGCTGCCGAAGGAGTCAAACGGATCCGCGTCGACGGCGCTGAGCTTGGTCGTCTCCGACCAGACGCCGCTCCCGTCGCGGTCGAAGACGTAGACGGCGCCTGCACCGATCGAGACCAGGCCGTGGCTCGGCGCGCCGATAGCGGCCGTGGATCCGGAGCTCGAGACCGCGTCGCCGAAGAAGTCCAGGCCGGCTCCGTCGGACGCCGCGAGCTTCTGCACCTGCGTCCAGGTGCCGCCGGACTTCTCGTAGGCGTAGACCGCTCCGGGGCCGGTCAGGACGCCGGTCGCGCCGAGGTCGTCGCGCGGGTCGGAGACCAGGGCGTAGTCGCCGCTCAGGACCACGACGCTCCCGAAGCCGTCGAGGCCGGTCATGGTCTCCCCGGTGACCCTCTGCACGGGGCACTGTCCGCTGACCGCGGCGGGAAGCGTGGGAAGCGCGAGCACGAGGAGGGTGACGCTGAAGGGCGAAAGCTGCATGGCGGACTTCGAGGGAGAGTGCGGCGGGACGAGGAGTGGAGGTCGCGATATGTGAAAGTGGGGGCGGAGAGCGCTTAGCCCTCCGCCCCCGACATGGCCCCGTGGGAAGCTCGGGGTCTTAGAAGGTCACGTTCAGCACTTCGGAGTTGCTGACCGCCAGAAGCGCGGTGCCGGTGCTGGCGTCGAGCACGGCGTACGCGTGGTGGATCGTGACGGCGCCGGGGATGAAGCCGGCGGACGCGATGAACTGCGCGGTGGCGCGGCCCGCACCGTCCAGGCTGCCGAAGCTAGCCGGGAAGAAGCCCGGGTTCGGGCTCGCGAGCACGTTGGTGTAGAAGTCCGGGTTCAGGTCGATCTGGAAGCCCTGGAAGCTGAAGCCGGGGGCGGTGCCGCTGGCGCTACCGAGGAAGAAGTAGAGCTCGCCGCCGAACTGCGAGCCGGCGTCCAGCGAGAAGGTCTGCGTGCCGCCGAGCGAGGCCGAGATGGTGTCCACGTCGGACTCCAGGGCGTTGACGTCCCAGAGCGAGTTCAGCAGGACGCCGTCGAGGCTCGTGTTGTTGCCGGTCGACGCGAGGCCGATCTCGTAGGAGGTGATCTCGTCGGCGATGCCGCTGAGGTCCCACGTGTAGAGCACTTCCTGGCCGCTGATGGCGCCAACGTCGGTCAGCGTCGTCGCGGGGAGCATGACGGTCGTCGACGAGGAGTCGACGTAGCTCAGCATCGCGCTGTCGACGTCGATCGGGTTGCCGAGGGCGCGGAACTGGAAGTGCAGCTCGACCAGGTCGCCGGGGCCCGAGTCACTGATCGTGTACGTCGGGATGTCGAAGGGGTGATAGATGTTGCACGTCGAGGTGATGATCGCGCCGGGGGTGTTCTGCTGAACGAACGCGTCGTCGGACGTGGTCTCGGGGTCGTCCGGGGCGTTGCCCGCGCCGAAGGGGATGGTGAAGCAATCCCAGGCGCTGAACTCGGCACCGGTGGTGCCGGCGAACGCGGGGGTCTGGGGGTTCTCGAACTGGGCGCTGGTCAGGGCCGGCGCGGCGAGCGCGAAGCCCGCGGAGAGGAGAGTGACGGAAAGGCGCATTGGATTCTGTGTCGGGTTGGGGCGCAGCAGGACGCGATTGCGGGGAGCGCACGCCTTGCTACGACTGAGTCTCGTTTGCTCTTTGCAGTTGAGATTGCGTCTCAATCTAAATCTGCTGGGCGGGGGCCGCAACCGGCAAGGCGGAGTCTTTTTGGGCGAGGTTCCAGGTCGGGAGGCGCGCGGGCCCGGCCGCATCCGCGCGTTGCGCCGCGGGGGAGCCTCGGCGGCGTCCTTTTCCCGTCTCCGACGCCCTGTATGCCCGGGCGGGCTTCCGTTCCGTCTCAGACGCTCCCGTCCATGACGGTGCTCGCCGGGGGCAGGAAGCCAAGGTGAACGGTGGGAAGGGAGCGGCGTCGCCCGACCTGCTCCTCTTCGCGGGCTGCGAGACCGGGCCCAGCCGCGAGCTGCTGGGCCCGGTGGCTCCAACTCCGGACCGGGCTGGACGGCGCCGGCCCGGTTCGGAATCGAGGCCGCGCTAGGCGGGGGGGTCGTGGACCGGGCAGCGGATCGGGAGCTCCTCGGCACGGCCCCAGATGACCATGCAGTTGCCCAGCTCGGCGGCCTCGTCAAAGAGCTCCAGGGCCTCGGGCTCGTCGGCGTAGTCGGTGCGCTCGACGCGCCGGCCCTCGACCAGCTGCAGCGGCGCCCAGCCCGCCTCGCGGATCAACTCGCGGGCCCGCAGCTCGGCCGCGTACGGGTCGTCTGCGACGATCCAGGTGTAGATATCGGCGTGGGGAGGAGTGACTTGCTCGAGGAGCGCGACGACGTTGCGGGCCTCGTGAAGGAAGACAAACATGGCGTGTGCAGCGGCTGGGTCTCGACGGCTCACCGGGAGTAGAACTCGATCACGAGGCTCTCGAGAATCGGGTAGGGGAAGTCCTCTCGGGTCGGCAGGCCGGTGATCGTCGCCTTCTTCGCCGAGCGGTCGACGTCCATCCAGGAGGGGATGGGCGTCATCTTGGTGATGTCGAGGTTCTCCTCGACCATCTTCGCGGACGCCTCCTTGGGCGCCGGCTCGATGATCTCGCCGGGGCCAACCTGATAGGAAGGGATGTCGACCCTGCGGTTGCTGACGCGGATGTGCCCGTGGACCACCATCTGGCGCGCCTGGGCAATCGTCCGCGCGAAGCCGGCGTTCGTCACGGCGGAGTCCAGCCGGCGCTCCATGAGGGCCAGCAGGTTCTTGCCCGCGTCGCCCTTCATCCGCACGGCTTCGCGGAAGTACCGTTCGCACTGCCGCTCGCGGACCCCGTAGATGCGCTTGAGCTTCTGTTTCTCCCGGAGGCGAAGCCCGTACTCACTGAGCTTGGTCCTGCGTTGGGAGTGCATTCCGGGCGGGTAGTCGCGACGGGTCAGGGGAGTGTCGAGGCCCACGGCCAGGCCCCGGCTGTAGAGGTCCATGCCTTCCCTGCGTGCCAGCTTCCATTTCGGTCCGGTGTAGCGTCCCACGGGTCGTCCTTCGGGATTCGGTGATTCGGTTTATGGGGTGTGTGTGCAATTGAGACGCAGTCTCAGAGGGTAGGGTAAAGCCAAGCCTCATCCTGTCCAGCGCTTTTGGGCCGCAGTTGCTCCGACCCGAGCCGGGCGCGCCCCAGACGCCCCCCGGGAGGGATCAGGGAGCGGCGGCGCCGCCCGCACGACAGGCCGTCGAGCCGCCGGGTCGCCGGGTCGCCGGGTCGCCGGGTCGCCGGGTCGCCGGGCCTGTCGGGTCGCCGGGCCTGTCGGGTCGCCGGGCCTGTCGGGTCGCCGGGGACCCGGGGACCCGCGCTGCGAAGACGCCGTCTGCGCCGGGGCGCCGCGCGCGACCTACGAACGGATCCCTCCCGCTCGACCTACTTCAACCCGACGTGGACCTGCAGGCCCTGGCTCAGCGACCAGCTCGCGCCTGCCGCGACCGCGCCCTGGAAGAACACGTCGGTGCCGGCCGGGAAGCCCGGTGGGACCGGCACGTCGGCCGCCGCCTCGCCGGCCGAGGTCGTGCTCCCCAGCGCCACCAGGTAGGTCGGGCTGACGAGCAGCAGGCAGCCGCCCGTGACCGGCAGGTCCAGCGGGTCGTAGCCAACGACGAGCACCGCCGGGCTGGTGGGCGGCGCCGAGCTCAGCTCGAGCGTCAACAGCGGAAAGCCGACGACCGGCAGCTGGACCGCGTCGAGCGCGACCCCCGAAGGCGTGCCGCCGAAGCAGTCGGCGCCATAGGGCGTGACGAACGCGAAGTCCGCGTGCACGTAGGCCAGGTCGCCGTTGGTGCCGGTGATGCCCGACCCGAAGGCGTGTGTGTAGACCTCGGGCCCGATCCACCCCGGGATCTGCGCCGTGGCGAAGCCGATCACGTGGTTCGGGCCGACCGCAAAGCCGCCGCCGCAGCTCGGGTTCGTGCCGTCGGCGGCCAGCACGAAGGCGCGCTTTTTCGTCGGGTCCCACTCGACGTCGAGCGGGCCGACCGCGAGCGGGTCGCAGCCCGGCATGTGGCTCATCGACACCAGGACGTCGGGCGACGGGCCCGCGAGCCCACCTGGTTCGAGCCGCTGGTGACGTACGTGCCGAGGCCGCCGATCTTCTGCGGGTCCTGATCCACGCCGGCGACGAAGGCGAGATCGCTCACGTTCTCGCTGGCGCCGCCGGGGAAGAGGCGCGTCACGCCCGCGGTGCCGCCGGCGAGCACCGAGGCCGGGATCGTGCGGCTGTCGAGGGCCATGCAGCGCGTACCGGCCGGCACGGGGATCGAGAGGTCCGAGACCATCCCCGCCGCGAACGGCGGCGCGTAGCGCTCGACCGTGCCGGTTGCCTGATCGAAGAGGTAGAGCTCGCCCGTCCCCGGGTTGACGTCCAGGTCGTAGAGGTCCATCGGCGTCGCCGTCGCCGGGGTGACGTCGACGACCGTGTAGAGCCCGCCGGCCAACGAGTCGACGCAGACGCGGAACAGCCCCGGTCCCGCGGCGACCAGCAAGCAGCTGGTGCCCGGCTCCCACTCGACCGCGGGGCGCACGAAGCTCGACGCGCCGGGGCAGGCCGCGCTCGGCACGGAGATCTGCGGCGTGGAGCTGGTCGCGCTCGGCACGAAGAGCCCGTCGGTCGTCACCACCGCGATCGTGTCGGGCGGGAGCGCGACCGCTCCGTCGCCGGTCCCAAACGGAGCCCCCGGCGAGACCTGGGCGAGGGCGAGCGAGGCGGCGAGGACGAAGGAGCGGCGCATGGGGGACTCATGCTGGAAGACCGCCGTCCGGGTCGGGCGGCGAGGCGGAGCGTCGACGGGCCTCGAGTGTACTCCTGCCCCGCGGACCGCGGCGCGGCGGCGCGCCGCGACGAGGGCCTAGGAAACGCCCTGTGGTGGCTTGTGCGTCAGGCCCGCACGGGTCACCCTCGGAGCGCGAGCGCGCCCCTCGTTAGCGCTCGCCCCCTGCATGCATCGACGAGCGACCCTCCCGACGCTGCTGCTCCTCGCGGCGGGCGCCCCGGCCGCCGCCCAGGAGTTCAGCTCCGCGAAGAGCCTTGCGAGCCGCTCGAGCGGCGCCGAAGCGGCCCTGGCGGCCGACCTGGACGGTGACGGCGACCGCGACGTGGTGTCGATCTCGCGCTTCGACGGCACCTGCGCCTGGTACGAGAACGTCGACGGCGAGGGCACCTTTGAGCCGCGCCAGTTCCTGACCACCGAGGCCGCGCTGCCGCTCGGGGTCTTCGCGGCGGACCTCGACGGCGACTTCGATGCGGACGTGCTGCTGGCGGACTTCGAGCTCGACCGCGTGTCGTGGTTCGAGAACACCGACGGCGCCGGCGCCTTCGGGCCGGAGCGCGTCTTCGGCGCCGATATCGACGGGGTCCACGCGGTCGCGGCCGAGGACCTGGACGGCGACGGCGACCTCGACGTGGTGTGCACCTCTGCCCTCGACGGCGCCGTGATCTGGTACGCGAACCTCGACGGCCTGGGCACCTTCGGAGCCAAGCAGCTCGTGGCCGGCCAAGCCCAGGGCGCCGCGGCGGTAGCGGCCGCCGACCTGGACGGCGACGGCGACGCGGACGTGCTGAGCTCGTCGGCGAGCGGGGTGGGCCTCGTGTGGCACCGGAACGACGGCGGCGGCGGGTTCACCGCGGCCGGCGACGTCGCCGCGGACGCGCCCGGGGCGCGCGCGGTGGCGGCCTTCGACCTGGACGGCGACGGCGACCGCGACGCGCTCTTCGCGAGCGCGCCGGGCGGCGCCGGCGAGCTCGCCTGGAGCGAGAACCTGGACGGGCTGGGCACCTTCGGACCGAAGCAGGCCGTGTCCGCGCATGCCGACGATGCGACCGGATGCTTCGCGGCGGACCTCGACGGCGACCTCGACCTCGACCTGCTCGCCTCGTGGGGTGAGGCCAACCGGGTCGCGTGGTACGAGAACGCCGACGGCCTGGGGTCGTTCGGGCCCGAGACCGTGGTCGTCGACTCGCTCGCCGCCGACGCGCGCTCGGTCTTCGCCGCGGACCTCAACGGCGACGGGCGCGGCGACGTGCTGTACGCGGCGCAGGACGACAACATCGTGGCCTGGGCGCCGAACGTCGGCCCCGGCGCGGCCTTCGGCACGCCACGGCGCATCGCGCCGGCCGCGGACGCTCCGCGCGCGGTGGCGGTGGCGGACCTCGACGGCGACGGCGATCTCGACGCGCTGTCGGCCTCGACGGACGACGACAAGGTGCAGTGGTACGAGAACGTCGGAGGCGACGGCGAGGTCTGGGATCTGGCCGTTCTGACGAACGCCGCCGACGGCGCGAGCGCGGTGGTCCCGTGCGATCTCGACGGCGACGGCGACCAGGACGCGGTCGCGGGCTCGGAGCTCGACGACACGATCGAGTGGTTCGAGAACCTGGACGGGGCCGGCGCGTTCGGGCCGGGGCAGACGATCTCGCTGACCGCGGACAAGCTCAGCGACCTCGCTGCCGCCGACGTCGACGGCGACGGCGACTGCGACCTGCTCTTCGCCGCGCCCGGCGGCGCGGGCGTCGTCGCGTGGCACGAGAACGATGACGGCGCCGGCGCCTTCTCGACGGCACAGGTCATCAGCGCCGCCGCGCTCGGCGCCTCGGCGGTGGCGGCGGCCGACGTGGACGGCGACGGCGACCTCGACGCGGTGTCCACCGCGCTCTTCGGGGGCTTCGTCGGATGGCACGAGAACACCGACGGCGCCGGTACCTTCGGGAGCCCGCAGCCGATCAACCCGTCGAGCTATCTGCCCCAGACCGCGGCCGCCGCCGACCTCGACACCGACGGCGACCCCGACGTGCTGGTGAGCACGCTGGGGGACGCGTCGATCACGTGGTATGAGAACACCGACGGTCTCGGCGCCTTCGGCCTGCCCCAGTTCGTCGAGCTCGGCGGCGGCTCCGCGCAGAGCCTGGGCGCGGCCGACGTCGACGGGGACGGCGACCCCGACGTGGTGGCGGGGCTGACCGACGCGAACCGCGTGGTGTGGTACGCCAACGTCAACGGGCTGGGCGCCTTCGCGCCGGCGGACCCGGTCGGCGTGGCCTCGGGCGTCCGCGAGGTGTGCGCGGCGGACCTGGACGGCGACGGCGCGGTGGACGTGCTGGCGGCCGCGCCCGGCACCGACGACGTGGCCTGGTTCGAGAACAGCGTCTGCGGCCACGTCGTCGCGACCGAGACGGTGCGCCTCGGCGAGCCCCCGAACCCGGACGCGCTCCTGCCGGGAGCCACCAGCGCGCCGATCCTGGGCGAGGTGTGGGACCCGCGCATCGACCACACGACCTTCCAGCCCGGAGCGCTGGTCGACTTCCTCGGCATCTCGTTCACGGCGGTCAACCTGCCGAGCGCGTTCGGGACGCTGCTCTGCGACCCGTCGCCGCCGGGCTTCGCGGTCTCCAACCCGCTCCCGGGCACGCCGTTCCAGCTCAACGTGCCCTTCGTGTGCGAGACCGTCGGGATCTTCGTGTGCGTGCAGGGCGGCTCGATCGACGCGACCGGCGTGCGCTTCGCCAACGCGCTCGACGTGGTCGTCGGCACCGAGTAGCTACCCGGCCGCCGCAGCCGCTCGGCTCACAAGCTCTCGTCGTCGAACGGCAGCGGATCGGGGGCCCTGCCCTCGGTCCACGCCTTCAGCCGCGGCCAGAAGATCTCGTTCCAGAGGATCTTGATGCACGCCGCGAGCGGGATCGCCGCCAGCAGCCCGAACACGCCCAGCAGCACGCCGCCCGCCACCGACGCGAACAGGATCGCGGGCGTCATCAGGTCGGTGCTCTGGCCCTGGATGGCCGGCGTCAGCACGTAGTCGTCGAGGATCTGGCCGATCTGATACAGCACGAACGGCGCGATCAGGATCCACCAGAAGCCGCCGCGCACGCCGGTGTTGCCCTCCAGCCACATCAGCACCATCACGACCGGGATGGCGAGCAGCGCGGCATAGGGGATGAGCGTGATCACCGCGACGATCGGCCCGAGCAGCAGCGGCGCGGGCACTCCGATGACCCAGAAGCCGATCGTGTAGAAGATGCCGAGCAGGAAGCCGATCGTCAGCCGGCCGCGGATGAAGCCGTGGATCGCGCGGTCCATCTTGGAGAGGATCGCCGCGGCGCGCGTGCGGTACTCCTCGGGGATCGTGCCCTGCCCGAACTCGACCACGTCCGGCCAGCCCGAGCACACGAAGAAGAAGAAGAACGCGGTCAGGAACGCGCCGAAGAAGAACTTGCCGATCGACGTGACCGTCGACACGGCCATCGTCAGCGCTCCCTTGCCGGTCGTGAGCGCCTGGCGCCCGATCTGCGTGGCGTTCTCGCGCACCCAGCGGATGGTCAGGTCCGCGCCGCTCAGGAGGTCGCGGCTATCGACGCCGAGCACCGAAGCGCTGCGGGAGGCTTCGAGCTCCTCGGCCGTCGCGTTGCCCTGCTCTACCCTCTGAAGGAGCTGCGCGTCGTTCTTGAGGTCGACGAACAGGTCGCGGATGTCGCGCCAGGCGCCCTCGCCGAGCTCCGCGGTCAGGCCCTCGTCGGCGGGCTTGTCGACGCTCTGAATGACGGCCTCGGTGCGGTCGGCGATCTTGCTCGCGAACTGGATGCCCTGCAGCAGCGCGAAGCTGGCCCCGACCAGCGTCGGCCCGATGACGAGCACCACGCCGAGCACGGTCATCGCGCCGGCGGCCAGCCGGCGACTGACCCACGAGAGGCGCGTCGCGCGCTGCACCAGGGGCTCGACGAGGTAGGCGACGAGCAGCGACAGGAGCAACGGAACCGTGACGAGCGACAGCTTCTTGCCGAGCAGCAGCAGCCCGAAGAGCCCCGCCACCAACATCAGGTCGCGCACCGACTGGATCTGCCACAGATGCAGGTTGGCCCAGGGCGGACGCGCGCGGCGCTCCTTCTTGTAGACCGGCCTCTCGCTCACGCAGGCATCCTCCGCTTCGCCCGAGGTGCGCACAAGGGGCAAGGCAAAGGGGCGGGCGCGAGCCGCATCGGCATCGCGCCCGCCCCGGCTGGCCCGCCGCGGTCAAGGGG
>JBCCGI010000035.1:0-80202 GCA_039029355.1 Planctomycetota bacterium | reverse complement strand
GCTCAACACGATCGACTACTGCCCCGGCGCCGCCTCGCCCTTGGGCGAGTTGCTCCGGGAAGAGCCTCCGGCGCCCCCCTCTCCGCCCCCTGGTGGCCCCGGAGTGGGGGGCGCCGGCGATTTGGGGGAAACACGAAAACCGATTCGATACACAGCACTAGAGACACCCGGAAGGCTTCCCAGGTCCGAACCGGCGCCCCGCAGGGGCGATGACACCCGCGAGGAGGTGGACGTATGTCCGTTACGGCCCGACGAGGAAGCAGCTCGCGCAGCGGAAGCTCGCCACACGAGCCCGCGCACGAGGTCTTCGAGGACTACTTCTCGCGCCTGCTGGCCGGCGACTCGGTCGACTTCGAGGACGTCTGCCGCGCCCACCCCGAGCTCGATCCGGACCTGAGGCAGCTGCACCGCGAGCGCCGCGAGCTGCAGCCGCGCACGCTGCGGCCCGTGCCGATGCGCTCCGCAGCCCCCGAGCGTCCCGAGCGCTATGGGCTCCGCGGCCGCATCGGGCGCGGAGGCATGGGCGAGGTGCACCGGGTGTGGGATCCGGATATGCGCCGCTACCTCGCGATGAAGGTGGCCTATGGCCCGACACCCGGGCGCCGCAACGATCCGGGCGCGAGGGCGCGCTTCATCGAAGAAGCGCAGCTGACCGGACGCCTCGACCACCCCGGCATCGTCCCGGTCCACGAGGTGGGGACGGGACCCGACGAGCGCGCCTATTTCACGATGCGCCTCGTTCGCGGCGAGGAGCTCGGCCGCATCTTCTCGATGGCGCGCACGCGCCGCCGCGGCTGGAACCAGGCCCGCGCGCTCGGCGTCGTCCTCAAGGTGTGCGAGGCGATGGCCTATGCCCACTCGCGCGGCGTCATCCACCGCGACCTGAAGCCGTCCAACGTGATGGTCGGCAAGTACGGCGAGGTCTACGTGATGGACTGGGGCCTCGCCAAGGCGTTCGGCGGGCGCGAGCACGGCAGGCCCGGATCCGGCCGCCTGCGCCTCTCCACCGCGTCGCCGGTGTCGACGATCGACGGCACCGTGCTCGGCACGCCTTCGTACATGCCGCCCGAGCAGGCGCGCGGCACGCTCGACCTGGTCGGGCCGCACTCCGACGTCTACGCGGTCGGGGCGATGCTCTACACGCTGCTCACCGGCCGCGCGCCCTACGTTCGACCGGGCAAGCGTCCGGCGCCCGAGACGGTGCTGCACAAGGTCCTGACCGGCCCGCCGAACCCGGTGCGCCGCATCAGTCCCACGACGCCCGAAGAGCTCATCGCCATCTGCGAGAAGGCCATGGCGCGGCGGCCGCGCGAGCGCTACCGCAGCATGGCGCACATGGCCGAGGACCTGCGCGCCTACCTCGAAGGTCACGTCGTGCGCGCCTATGAGACCGGCGCGGTGGCCGAGTTCCGCAAGTGGGTGCTGCGGAACAAGATGGCCGCCGGCGCGATCCTCACGGCCGTGCTGCTGACCGTCCTCGCGCTGTCGTCGATCTCCGTCGTGCTGGCGCGATCCAAGCAGCGCATCGAGGCGTCCAACGCATCGCTGCAGCTGGCGATCCTCGACAGCGAGGAGGCGCGCGCCGAGGCGGTCGCCGCCAAGGAGGGGCTGGAGGTCGCCAACGCCGACCTGCTCGTCGCGATCGAGGACCTCCGCATCGCGCGCGACGCCGCCGCCCGCAACGAGGCGGACGCGGTCCGCTCCAAGGAGCTGGCCAACGATGCCATGCAGCTGCACCAGCGCGAGGCCGCGACCAACGCCGAGCTGCTCGACTTCGTGCTCGGCCTGTTCGAGCTGCCGAGCGAGGTGGCCGCGCGCGGCGCCACGATCTCGGCCAAGGAGATCCTCGACTCCGGGCTGCGCGACCTCGAGACGGTCTTCCAGGCCGACGACGTCACGCGCCTGCGGATGCTCGAGGTCGTCGGGCGAACGTACCTGCTGCTGGGCCTGGTCGAGGAGGCCGACAGCGTGCTCAGCCGCGCGCTGCGCATCGGGACCGACGTCGAGGGCTACCGCGCCGCGTCGGTGCTCCGTGACCTGCACCGCGTCGCGGACGAGCGCCTGGCCGCCGGCGAGGTCGCGCGCGCGAAGGAGCTCTACCAGCTCCTGCTCGGCCAGCTGGAGGAGGAGCACGGCGCCGGCGGCGTCACGACCTTCGCCTGTCGTGCGAGCCTGGGGACGATCCTGATGGAGGAGGGGCAGTTCCTGAACGCGCTGAACCTGCTGCCCGACGCGGTCGAGGGGCTGCGCCGAGCGCTGGGCGATGAGGACTCGGTGACCCTGGCGGCGATCCTCGACCTGGCGGTGCTGTACGAGCGCAACGGCCGCCCCTGGGATGCCACGCCGCTCTACGAGGAGGTGCTCGACGCCTGCCGCCGCCGCTTCGGCGATCGCGACGACCGCACGCTGGAGGCGTTGCTGCACCTGGCCGGCCACCGCTCGCAGCGCGGCCAGCAGCTGGAGTCCGAGACGCTCTACCGCGAGGCCTTCGAGGCGGTCGTCGAGTCGCGCGGCCCCGGCGACACGCGGGCGCTCGACGCCTTCCACGGCATCGCGCACGCGCTTCGGCGCCTCGACCAGCTCCGCAAGCTGGAGGAGCTCCACCGCGAGGCCTTCGGCCTGTTCGTCCGCGAGCTGGGCGAGAACGACGTCGCGACGATGCAGATCGGCGACGGCCTGGTGCGGGTTCTGAAGGACCAGGAGAGGTTGCGTGAGGCTCTGGAGCTCGCCCGCACGCTCTCGTCCCACACGGATCCAGCCGACCCGGCGTTCATCCACCGCAAGGCGATGCTGGAGACCCTCCGCGACCGCGCCAACTACCGCCACGGCAAGTCCGATCCCGCGCTCCGGCGTTGAACCCGGCCCGCATCCCGGAAACCATGGGCACGCCCGGCACGCGCGTTGCGTACGGGCTCCCATGCTGCACCTCGTCCGATCGCGGATCTCCGCCCGCCTGACGCTGCTCTTCCTGCTGGCGAGCCTCGTGCCGGTGCTGGCGGTGAGCTACCTCACGCTGGTGCAGCTGCGCGGTGCCGTAGAGCGCGACGCGGGCCGCCGGCTCGACCTGCGGGCGGGCGTGGTCGAGGACCTCCTCCTCGACGCGGTCACGCGCGCCGAGGAGAAGCTCACCACCGTCACGCGCCTGCTCGCCTCGGAGCTGGCGGAGAGCGGCGTTGGCGCCTTCCACTTCTCCAACGATCCCTACCGGGCCACGGTGGTCGACCGCCTGTCGTCGCTCGTCGAGCCCGCGGGCGTGTTCCTCGAGCTCCAGTACTTCTCGGGCGGCGCGGACGGCGACGAGCCGGCCTTCGTGGGCCAGGCGCAGCAGATCGTGGTCGCCGAGGCACAGCGCCGTCGCGCGGACGCCACGACGCGCAACTCCGCGATCCTGAAGAACAACATGGTCGACGTGGTCGTCCGCAAGCCGATCGCGGGAGCCCCGCACCGCGACGCCGACTTCACCGACCACGAGGGCTTTCCGAGCCTGCGCCTGTCGGCACCGCTCCACGAGCCGAGCGGCGGCAAGGGCGCGCTCGTGGCGTACATCGACTTTCGCGAGCTGACCGACACGCTGTCGCGCCTTGCGGGCGAGGAAGCCGCGATCCGCATCGCGGACGCCGGGGGCACCTTGCTCAGCGACGTCGGCGCGCTGGACGGCGAGCGCCTGGTGCGCGAGCGCGTCGTCGGCGCGGCCGGCTGGTCGGTCGAGGTCGCCGAGTCCGAGGCGGCGGTGCTGGCACCGCTCGCGCGGCTGCGTCGCCGCATCCTGCCGTGGGCCCTCGGCGCGGCCGTCGCGTCGGTCGCGGCGAGCCTGCTGTTCTCGATGCGCGTCACGCGGCCCATCGGCCGCCTCCAGCGCGCGGCCGAGGCGATGGAGCGCGGCGACCTGGCCGTTCGGGCGGGCGTGCAGCGCGAGGACGAGATCGGCGCGCTGGCGGCGGCGTTCGACCGGATGGCGGCGGCGTTGCACCAGCTCGACCAGGCGAAGAGCGAGTTCATCGGCAACGTCAGCCACGAGCTGCGCACGCCGCTGACCTCGCTGCGCCTGACGGTGGCGAACGTGCTCGACGGCGTGACCGGCGACGTGTCGCCGGCGCAGCGCACGGCGCTCGAGCGCGTCCGCCGCGAGCTGGCGCGGCTGTCGGCCCTGGTCGACGACCTGCTCGAGCTCGCCCGGCTGGAGGCCGGCGTCGTCGAACCGAAGTGCGAGCGCGTCGACCTGGCGCTCTTGTCCTCGGACTGCGCCGAGTCGCTCGCTCCAACCGCGGACGAGCGCGGCGTCACGGTCGAGGTCCACGGCGCCGGCGAGGCCCGCGCCGATCCGGCGATGGTGCGGCGGGTGCTCCTGAACCTGCTCGACAACGCGATCAAGTTCTCCCCGGAAGGGTCGGGTGTGCGCGTCCGCGTCGGGCCGGCGCGGATCGAGGTCGAGGACGAAGGGCCGGGAGGGGTGCCGGAAGACGCGTTTGAGCGCTTTCGCCAGGGCGGCCGCGACGGCGTGAAGCACGGCGGCGCGGGGCTTGGGCTTGCGATCGTCGAGCGTCTGGTCGCGATGCACGGCGGCCGCGTCTCGGTCACGTGCGACGGCGGCGCGACCTTCCGCGTCGACCTGGCCGGGGAGGACGCGGCGTGAGCTCTCCCGGCGCGCGCGTCTGCGTCGTCGATGACGACCCGGCTATCCGCGAGGCCCTCGCCGAGCGCCTCGCGGCGCAGGGCTACGCCGTGACGACGGCCGAGTCGGGCGAGGAGGCGCTCGAGCGCGCGCGCGCCGGGCTGGACGTCATGCTGCTGGACCTGTCGCTTCCCCGCGGGGACGGGATCAGCGTGCTGGAGTCGCTCCAGGCCGAGGGGGTCGAGGTCGCGACCGTCGTGATCACGGCCTACGCGAGCGTGGATCGCGCCGTCCGCGCGATGCGCGCCGGCGCGTACGACTTCCTGCAGAAGCCCTTCGAGCCGGAGGTCGTCGACGAGACGGTGCGGCGCGCGCTCGAGCGGCAGACGCTGCGGCGCGCGAACCGCGCCCTGGCGGGAGCCGACGGTGTCGCGGGGCTGGTGCACGCGCCCGAGGGGCCGCTCGAGGCCGCCCTCGGCGCCGCGCGGCGCGCGGCCCGCAGCGACGCGACCGTGCTGCTGCACGGCGAGAGCGGCACCGGCAAGGAGCTCCTCGCCCGCGCCATCCACCGCTGGAGCGCGCGCGCCGAGGGCCCCTTCGTGCCGGTCAACTGCGCGGCGCTCGCCGAGTCGCTGCTCGAGTCGGAGCTCTTCGGCCACGAGCGCGGCGCCTTCACGGGAGCCACCGAGCGGCGCGAGGGACGCCTCGAAGCCGCGCACGGCGGCACGCTGTTCCTCGACGAGGTGGGGGATACCTCGCCCGCGCTGCAGGTCAAGCTCCTGCGCGTGCTGCAGGAGCGCTGCTTCGAGCGTGTCGGCGGCAACCGCACCGTCTCGGTGGACCTCCGCGTCGTCACGGCGACGCACCGCGACCTGCGCGCGATGGTCGCGGCGGGGGACTTCCGCGAGGACCTCTTCTACCGCCTGAACGTTATCGCGCTGACGCTCCCGCCGCTGCGCGAGCGGCGCGCGGACGTCGGGCTGTTGGCCGAGCACTTCGTCCGGGACTTCGCCGCTCAGACCGGACGCGCCGGCCTGAAGCTGTCGACGGAGGCGCGCCGCGCGCTGCTCGCGCACGACTGGCCGGGCAACGTGCGCGAGCTGCGCAATGCGATCGAGCGCGCCGTCGTGCTGTGCGAGGGCGACGAGATTGCGGCCGAGGACCTGCCGGGCGAGCTCTTCGAGCAGGCGGTCCCGGCGGTCGGCTTCCACGCGCGGGTCGAGGCGTACCGCCGGCAGGTGATCGAGGAGGCGCTCGCCGAGACCGGCGGCAACCAGACGCGTGCCGCCGAGCGGCTGGGGCTGCAGCGCACCTACCTGTCGCGGCTGATCCGCAAGTACGGGATCTGATACGGGCTCGTATCCGATCGGATACGGCGGGAGGGCCTCCAGCCCCGGGTTCGGGCGGCACCGGTCTTGCTCCTAGGGGGCCATGCAGAACCGACTTCCGCTTTGCCTCGCGGCCGTGCTGCCGCTCGCCGCGTCGTTCGTCTCGTCGGCGCAAGACCGCTCACCCGACCCGCTCAAGCTCATCATCGAGCAGCCGATCAAGGAGGCTCTGAAGCGCTCGGTGGGCCTGGGGCCGGCCGAGCTGCCTCCGCCCCACGAGGCCTGGAAGCCCGGCGACGTGGCCTGGCACGGCTCGTACGAGGAGGCCCTGGCCGCCGCCGCGGAGAGCGGGCGTCCGGTGTTGCTCTTCCAGCTCTTCGGGCGGCTCGACGAGGCCTTCTGCTGAAGCAACGCGCGCATCGCGAGGAGCGTGCTCTTCTCGCATCCGGACGTAGTCCAAGCCCTTTCCGCCAGCTTCGAGTGCGCCTGGGAGATGGTGCGCGAGGTGCCGCACGTCGAGATCGACTTCGGCGATGGAAGGGTGCTCGAGCGTACGCTGTCGGGCAACGTCGCCACGTACTTCACGCTGGCCGACGGGCGGGTCTTCGACCTCTTGCCGGGGCTCGTCGGCGTCGAGGAGTTTGAGCGCCGCCTGGTGCATGCGAAGCGGTTCCACTTCCAGCTGAGTCGATTGTCCGAAGCGCGCCAGGCCGAGCTCGTGCGTCGCTACCACGGCGCGGACGCCGGCTGGCCCGACGACGGCGCTGCGCGGATGGCCGCAGAGCTGGAGAAGTACCGCGTCGCGGACCTGGCCAAGTTCCGCGTCGAGGATCCGGTCAAGGACGCGCTCAAGACGTTGCACGCGACGCGACTCGGTGCCGAACGACTCGAGCCGCTCACCGCGTTGGACGAGCAGTTTCTGGCGGAGGACACCGAGTACAACCGCCAGGTCCGCTATCCGAAGACCAGGGCGCTGCTCGCCGCTCTCCCCCTCGCTCCGCCGGCGAGCTGGACGCCGATCGTCTACCGCGATCTGCTCGACATCGACCTCGCGGATCCCTACCTAGGCCTCGCTCCGTATGTGCTAGGAGGAGAGCCCGGGCGGAAATAGCGACGCGTTCGGGACGGGGGCCCTACGGGTTTTCCGCGGGTACGCGGTTGCTGGATTCGGCGCGGGACGGGAACCTGGGGGTAAGACAGCCCCCCAAATCGATCGGGAGCCGCCGTCCCCCCCCGGCCACTCACGCAACCCCCCCGCCCCTCACGGGAGCCCCCCCGAATGCGTAGTCTCCCCCTTTGCGCGACGTTTGTCGCCGTCGTCCTTCCGTGCCTAGTATCCGCCCAGACCACCTGGACGGGCGCCACGAGCTCCAGCTGGGATACCCCGTCGAATTGGGACACGGGGTCGATTCCCGGCCCCGGCGACGACGTGATCATCGCGTCGGCTGCGAACCAGCCCTCGGCGTACATCTTCGGCCCGTCCTGCAACGATCTGACCATCCAGAGCGGCGCGACGCTCACGCTCTCGACCGGGTTCGACCTGGCGGTGGGCGGCTCGCTGACCCTGGACGGGACGCTGACGGTCGTCTCGTCGTCGAGCGCTGTCACGGTCGTCGGCGACTGGAACGACAACGGCACGTACACCCACGCCGGGTCGCGCGTTGAGCTGACGGGAACCGGCGGCCTCGGCGGCGCGGTCGAGACGGTGTTCCACAACCTGATCGTCAGCAACGGGACGCGGAGCGCGACCGGGAGCTTCCTGGTCGAGGGCGACGCGACGGTCAAGGACAGCGCCACGCTCGACCTCGGCGCTGCGGTCGTCGCGACCGTGCAGGGCAGCTGGACGTCGTCCGCCCTCGGCGTGGCGACCACCGGCACCGGCACCGTCGAGCTGGACGGGACGGGCCTCCTCACGACGGGGCTCAACGGTCTTCCGAACCTTTCGCTGATCTCGGGCACGCGCTCGGTGAACGCCTCGACCGTCACCGGCAACCTGACCCTGACCGGCGGATCGCTGGACCTGCTCGACAACGCCACGCTCGCCGTAGGCGGCAACGCGGTCCTGTCGGGCGGCACGCTCAACATGATCAGCACCTTCGCGGGCGACGAGACGCTCGACGTCGAGGGTGACGCCACCGTCACGGCGGCGGCGGGCAGCTTCAGCTCCGAGTCGCGCATCTTCTGCGCCGGCAACTGGAGCTCGGAGGCGAGCTTCTTCCCGAGCGCCGGCTCGATCGTGCTCGACGGCGCCGGCGTGCGGACGCTGGGCGGTGCCTCGCCCTCGTTCTTCAACCTGCGGATCGGCGCCGGGACGGTCAACGCGGTCTCGGCGGTCGACGTCGACGGCACGCTGCTGATCGACACGGGCGCGACGCTGGATGCCGACGCGGTGGTCGACGTGGCCGCCAACGTCGTGCTGGGCGCGGCGTCGGCCACGTGGGACCTCGGCGCGCTGACCCACCCGGTGGCCGGCGACTGGACCTCGGCCGGCGGCTCGGCGACGAACGGCGTAGTCGACTTCGTGGGCCCCGGCAACATCGACGCGGGCGGAGGCTCGTTCGACGACGTCGTCTTCTCGTCCGGGCTGCGCACGACGGGGCCGGCGACGGTCGGCGGCGACCTGACGCTGTCCGCGGGTGAGCTCCGCATCGACGACGCGGCGACCGTCGCGGTCGCCGGCGCGGCCAACCTGCTCGGCGGCACGCTGTCGTTCGACGACACCAGCGGCCTGGCCGACATCCTCGACGTTGAGGGCACGCTGACCTTGAACGGCTCGCTGGCCGGCACCTTTGGCGCCAGCTCTCAGATCCAGTGCGCCGGCGACGTCAGCTCGCTCGCGCTCTTCACGCCCCCCGCGGGCGTCCTTCGCCTGGACGGCGGCACGGCGGCCTCGGTCACCGGCATCACGCCGACGCTGGCCAGCCTGCGCATCGTGAGCGGCACCAAGACGCTCGCGGTCGGAGCCGCGCTGAACGGGGACCTGCGCCTCGACAACGGGGCGGCGCTGGTGGCCGCGGGGGTGCTCGATGTCGAGGGCTTTGCCACGCTCGGCGACGGCACTGCGACCTGGGACCTCGGCGCGCTGAGTCACACCGTCGGGACCGACCTGACCTCCGACGGCGCTACCGTGTCCAACGGCACGCTCGTGCTCGACGGCGCGGCGGGCTCGATCGACACCGGCGGCGGCACGGTCGACAACCTGACCGTCGCCGCGGGCGCGCGCACGGTCGCCGAGGCTAGCCTGACCGGCGACCTCGTGCAGACCGGCGGCGACGTGACGCTCGACCCGAGCGCGACCGTGTCGGTGGCGGGAGCCGCGACGCTGAGCGCGGGGACGTGGGCCATGTCGGCCAACTCGCTGCTCGACGTCGAGGGCGCCGTCGACGTGACGGGCCTTACCGCCGGCGGCATGGCCGGCGCTTCGACCATCCGCTTCGCCGCGGACTGGACCGCTTCGGCCTCGTGGATCCCCGCCAACGGCGTCGTCATCCATGACGGCGGCGCGACGGCGTCGATCCTGGGCCCGGACGCCCGCTTTGCCAACCTGACCCTGGAGAGCGGCACGCTGACCGCGTCTGCTCCGGTGGCGCTGACGATCGACCTGACGGTCGACGATGCGCTCGTCTCGGCCGCGGCCTCGACCGTGGCCGGAAACGTCGTCGTGGGCGCGACCGGTTCGTGGGACCTCGGCGGCCTGACCCACACGGTGAGCGGCGACTGGACCTCG
Organism: Planctomycetota bacterium; assembly: GCA_039029355.1. GTDB lineage: Bacteria > Planctomycetota > UBA1135 > UBA1135 > JBCCGI01. The sequence goes on along the minus strand of JBCCGI010000035.1, from coordinate 70,535 downwards.
TCCGGCGGCTCGGCCACGTCGGGCACGGTCGAGTTCGACATGGACGGCGACCTTTCGACCGGGCTCGGGACCGTTCCCGACGTCGACGTGGTCGGCGGCGTGCGGCGCGTGTTCGACAGCACGGTGACGGGCGACCTCGAGCTCACCGGCGGCACGCTGCGCATGCTCGACAACCAGGGCCTGCTGGTGCAGGGCAACGCGAACCTCACGGCCGGCGAGGTCAGCTGGTTCCCCAGCGTGCTCGGCGCCGATGAGACGCTCACCGTGGAGGGCGACGTGGTCTGCAACGCGTCGATCGAGTTCGAGGGCTCGAACTCGCTGTTCTTCTGCCGCGGTAACTGGACCTCGGACGGGACGTTCGCGCCGGTCTCGATGACGGTGCACCTCGACGGCTCCGGACCGACGACCGTCTCGGGCACGCCCAACTTCAACAACCTGACGATCACCGACTCGACGCGGACGTTCGACGGGCCGGCGACGGTGGTCGGCGTGCTGACCATCGGCGTGAACGGCGTCTTGGACGCCGACGCGGCGCTCGACCTGAACGGCACGGTCAACGTCAGCGCGACCGGCTCGTTCGACGTCGGAACGTCGACTCACACCGTTGACGGCGACTGGGTCTCGAACGGCGGCAACGCGGCCGGAGACGGGACGATCGAGTTCGACGGCTCGGGCACGCTCGATACCGGGCTCGCCTCGATCCAGAACGTCGCCATCACCGCGGGCACGCGCAGCGTGCAGAGTTCGATCGTCTCGGGGACGCTGACGATGACCGGCGGTGAGCTCGACGTGCAGGACGCGCAGACGCTGACCGTGCTCGGAGCCGCGGACCTGACCGGAGGCACGCTGTCGTTCACCGACACCGCCGACGGTGGCTCAACCGAGCGCATCGACTTCGCGTCGGACGTCACTCTGACGGCCACGGCGGGCACGATGAGCCCCAACTCGCGGCTCGAGGTCGCGGGCAACTGGAGCTCGACCTCCGCCTGGACCCCGTCGGCGGGCACCGTCGCCTTCGACGGCGGCACGGTCGCGACGGTCGGCGGCACCTCGCCCACCTTCCACCACGTGGATGTGGCGAGCGGCGACAAGACCGTGACCGACGCGGCGCTCATCGCGGGTGACCTGACGGTGCTCGGAGGCGAGACGCTGACGACCTCGGCGGCGATCGAGGTGCAGGGCAGCGTGCTCTTGAACGCGCTGGCGACCTGGAACCTGGGCCTCCTGACGCACACCGTGCACGGCGACTGGACCTCGGACGGCGCCACGGCGGCCGACGACGGCACGATCGAGTTCGTGTCGGACGGCACGCTGGCTACGGGGGCGAGCGACGTCCCGGGCGTCCGCGTCTCCGCCGGTACGCGCGACGTGACGACTTCGACGGTGCGGCTCGACCTCGAGCTCACCGGCGGCACGCTCGACGTGCAGGACAACGCGACGCTGACGGTGCTCGGCGACGCCAACCTCACGGCCGGAACGCTGTCCTTCACTGCCGCGGCTCCCGGCGACGAGACGCTGCTCGTCCACGGGAACGTCGACCTGACCGCGGCGTCGGGCACGACCTCCGCGACGACCGTGATCGAGGCGCGCGGTGACTGGTCGTCGACGTCGGCCTGGTCGCCGGCGAGCGGCACGGTGGTCCTCGCGCCCGCAGCGGCGGCCACGATCGACGGTACCGACCCGACCTTCGCCAACCTGGTGCTGTCGACCGGCACGCTCGACCTGCTGGCGGCCGCTACGGTGGAGGACGACTTCACGGTCTCCTCCGGCGTGATGTTCACCACGCAGGCTGAGCTCGACGTCAACGGCGAGGTGACGCTCGGCGACGCGACCGCGGCCTGGGACGTGGGGGCTCTGACCCACACGGTCCAGGGCGGATGGACGTCCGCCGGCGCCAGCGCGACGGGGACCGGCACGGTGCAGCTCGACGGTCCCGGCTCGGCCGGCACCGGCGGCGGCTCGCTGCCCAACCTCGACATCGTCTCGGGGCCGCGCAGCTTCTCGACCACCGACATCACCGGCGATCTGACGATGAGCGCGGGTTCGATCGCGATCCTCGACGACGCGGCGATCACGGTCGGCGGCAGCGCGACGCTCACGGGCGGCACGCTCTCCTTCGTGCCCGGCGTGGCCGGGCCCGAGGTGCTCGACGTCGAGGGCGACGTCACGATTGCGGGCGCCGTGTCCGGCGCCAACAGCGCGGACGTGGAGCTCTACTGCGCCGGCAACTGGTCGTCCGACGCGGGCTACGCGCCCGGCGAAGGCCTGCTGATCCTCGACGGCGTCGCGCCGACGACGATCGGCGGCGCCGGCCTCACGCTGGCCGACGTGCAGATCGCGGCCGGCGACAAGACGCTGCTCGACGCCATGGCGCTGAACGACCTCGAGGTCGTCTCCGGAGCCACGCTCACGGCGAGTGCGGTGATGAGCGCGGCCGGACAGGTCGTTGTCGGCGATGCGACCGCATCGATCGATCTCGGCGGGCTGACCCACAGCGTGCTCGGCGACTGGACCTCGTCCGGCGGCGACGGCGTGAACGGCACGGTTGACTTCGGCGGCGACGGTACCGTCGCGACGGGCGCGGGCTCGCTCGCCAACGCCGTCGTCTCGGCGGGCATCCGCGTGGCCCAGGACAGCACCGTCACCGGCGACGTCACGCTGACCGGCGGGACGCTGCGCATCTTCGACGACGCGACCCTGCACGTGCTCGGCAACGCCGACCTGATCGGCGGCACGTTGACGTGGTTCTCGGTCGACCAGGGCGGCGACGACGTCCTGGACGTCGACGGCAACGTGGTGTGCACCGCGGGGGCGGGGAACACGACCCCGAGCTCGGTCTTCCGCTGCGCCGGCGACTGGACTTCGGACGGCAACTTCGCGATGCCGACGGGACGCGTCGAGCTCGACGGAGCTGGCACCACCTCGCTGTCCGGCGCCGCGCCGACCTTCGACCCGACCTTCCCGACGCTGTTGCTGCGGAACGGGACGCGCTCGGTCGGTAACGACGTGACGATGTCGGTCAACCAGCTGACGGTCGAGGCGACCGGCGCGCTGGACGTGACCGGCGTGACCGCGGTGGTTCCCGCGAACCCCATCAACGCGCTCGGCGAGGTCGCGATCGGCGCGGGCGGTACGCTCGGCCTCGGGGCCACGTCTGTGTTGCTCGTGCCCTCCGGCGGCACCCTGCGGGTGCTCGGCGGCTTCGGCGATCCCGCGACCGTCACCGGCGACGCGGGCGGCGGCTACGTGCTCAACATCGACGGCACGCTCGACGCCAGCAACTTCCGCTTCGAGCAGATGGGCCCCTCGGGCGTCAACATCTCCGACTCGGCGACCATCGCGCAGATGATCGGCGGCGTGTTCTCCGAGCCGTCGGCTTCGGCGGGCTCGATCATGCTCGAGATCCGGCAGAACGCTCCGGTCGAGCTGGCGTACGTCGACTTCGAAGATCCCCTCGGCGTCGGCACCAACAACGTCTGGGTCGTCGGCGGCGCGAACATCACGCTGTCGGAGTCCGAGGGTGACTTCTCGGGCCCGGCCTTCGAGTTCGACCCGCTCGGGATCGTCGACTGGATCAGCGATCCGACCGCGGTGGCCAGCTTTACGGCCTCGGCGGGCGCGGACGTGGTCGACCTCGCGTGGACCAGCACGACCGAGACCGACGTCGCATCTTGGGTCGTGAAGCGCGCGACCGACCCCGGCGGCCCGTTCTCGGAGCTCGTCACGGTGCCCGCGGCCGGCCCCAGCGCCTACGCGCACGCCGACACGACGGTGGCGTCCGGGCAGAAGTACTACTACCGGCTCTGCGAGCAGAAGACCTTCGGCGAGGAGGTCGAGCACGGCAGCGACGACGCGACGCCGTGGACCGCCGGCCTGCCGCCGACGGTCCTGGCGGTCGGCCCGGGCGGCGCCTTCGCCGAGATCCAGCCGGCGATCGACGCGGCCTTCCCCGGAGCGGTCGTGCTGATCGAGCCCGGGACCTACGCGCCGTTCACCGTCGGCCCCGGCTCCGGCATCGTCCGCATCTATGGCGACGGGACCGGCCTGGTGACGGTGGACACGACCGCCGCGCCGGTCGTGATCCAGGGGCTCGGCTTCTTCGACGCGGTCGAGATGAGCGACCTGACGATCGGCGACCCCGCGTCGCCGAACCCGGGCATCGAGGTGCTGAGCTGCGTCGGCACGGTCGTGCTCGACGAGCTGGTCGTGCACGGCGGTGCGGGCCAGCCCGGTGTGCGGGTGAGCGCGTCCACCCAGGTCGCGATCCAGCGCTGCGACGTCGACGGCACGCCGGGGCTCCTGGCGGAGCTCGGCTCGGTCGCCGTCGTGGGGCGCGGCACGCTCGACGCGGCGGAGCTGACCGGCAGCTCGTCGGTGCGCCTCGCCGGCCTCTCGGCGGCGCAGACGGTCGAGGCGGGCTCGACGCTCGCCACGCTGCCGGGCGTCCACCCCGACATCGACGCGCCCGAGGTGGTCTCGCTCGGCTCGACCTTCCCGGTCACCCTCGACGGCGAGATCGGCGGGCCCTACGGCCTGGCCTTCTCGACCGGCTTCGGCTGGTTCGACCTGCCGAGCCCGCCGTGGGAGATGGTCGGCCTGATCAACATCCTGCAGGCCCCGGTGCTGCAGTCGGGCGTGCTCACGGGGCCGACCCCGCTGAACCTGCCGGTGCCGCCGAACGGAGCCTTCTTCGGGCTCGCGCTGCCGATGCAGATGGTGGTGGTGAACCCGACGACGTTCGCGTTCCGGTGGTCGAACGTGACGTCGATCCTGCTGGGAAGCTAGGCGCTTCCGCGCCCGGCGATCGACGAGTCGCCGAGCGAGGAGAGCTGTCGGAGGCGCTTCAGTGCCTCCGACAGCCGCCACTTGACGGTCGACACGTCCACGTCGAGCACCGCCGCGATCTCGGCGCGGTGCATGCCTTCGAGGTAGCGCATCTCGACCACCTGGCGGTAGCGCGGCGGGAGCCGGTCGACCGCCTCGGCGAGGCGCGAGCGACGCTCCTGCGACACGAGGTGGCTGATCGGCCGGCGCACCGAGTCCTTGACCTGGGAGGCCGGCGGCATCGATCCGGCGTCGCGCCGGTAGCGCTCGCGCATGCGCGACACGCAGCGGTTGCGGGCGGCTCGGTACAGCCAGGCGCGAGCGTGCCGCAGCTCGGCGACCTCGCGTGAGGCGGCGAGCAGGATCTCCTGCACGACCTCCTCCGCCTCGTGCTCGTCCCCCAGGTAGCGCTGGCAGAAGTCCAGGAGGGGGGCGCGGTAGGTGCGTTCCAGGCGCTCGATGCCGGCGTTGGTCATATCCCCACCTTGAGCCGGGGGCGGAGGGCGGCAAGGGGGAAAAAGTGCGGATTCTTCTCGCCGCCACCGACGCCTCCGCGACTGCGCTGGTGGCGAGCGCTGCGACGCCCGCTCCCGACGCCTGACCGCGACCCGGCTCGTCCGGGCTGTGGACCCTCTCTTCCGACACTCCTCGCCGTCCGCACGTGTGGGCGCAGGGGGAGGACGCGCAGCGCTCCGCCCATTCTTCTTCGATCAGCCCGGAGCAGCGGGCCCCGAATGGGGGTGACCGCCGGGCCGCGGTGCGGGGGCTTGTGCGGTGCCCGGCCACGGCCCGGCGGCACTTTTTCGTGCCGTCAGGGTACGTGGATGTAGCGACCGCCGGTGTCGGCGGTGAGCCAGCGCAGCAGGGTCGAGTCCTCGCCCATCGAGATGCCGTGTACGCGCACGTGCCGCGCGCTGTTCCAACGTCGCACCTCCGCGCGGATCTCCGCGATGTCGGTCAGCTCGCCCTCGGTCGGCGCGCCGTCCGACAGCAGGTAGATCGTGTCGACGACCGGGTCGGCAAAGGCGAGCTCGAGCGCGGGATAGAGCGCGGTGCTTCCGATCGCGTACTTCTCAGAGACGAAGCGAAGCGCCTTCTGCCGCACGCTCTTGCGCATGCGCACGAGCTTCTTCTCGAGCCAGGTCACCTCGCTCTCGAAGAAGATGATGTTGAACAGCGTGTCGTCGGGCATCGCGCGCACGACCGCCATCAGCTCGCGCTTGGCGACGTCCATGCGTGTGTCCTGGGTCAGCTCGGCCGCGCCGGCGTCGGCGGGCGCGCCGCCCGACGGCAGGCGCATCGAGCCCGAGACGTCGAGCACGAACACCACGCGCTCGCTCTTGACCTGGGCGCCGAAGTACTGCGCCGAGCGCGTATCGCCCGACGAAGCACGCGCGCGTCGCTCCTGCTCGGCTCGCACCGCGTCGTCGTAGGGCGGTAGCTCGAAGGTCGCCTGCTCGCGCTCCCACCAGCGCGTCCAGCGCTCGGGCAGCCGGCCGTGGTCGAGGCCGGTCAGGATGCGGAGCGCGGCGTAGGCGTCGTCCTGAAAGCGGCCCGACTCGCGCTCCATGCGTTCGATCAGCACGGGCACCGAGGCCTTGAAGCGCAGGCGCGCGGCCTGGTGCAGGGCCTCGACGCGGACCGACCACTCGTCGTCCTCCAGCAGCGCGTGCAGCGCCTCCATAGCCTCGGGTGTGCGGAGGTCCGCCAGCGCCGACGCAGCTCCCATGCGCAGGGCGCGGTCCCGCGAGCGCGCCAGGGCGAGGAGCTCCGAGCGCCACTCCGCCGCCGTCACGCCGAAGCGTCCCAGGTGCGCGACCGCGGCGCGGCGGATCGACGGGTCGCGGTGCCGCACCAGCGGGCGGAGGACGGGCTCGAGCTCCTCCCAGCCGCGGTCGCGCTCGCCGATCCGGTCCATCGCCGCGAGCACGACGGCCGCGTCGCGCTCTCCGAGCGCGGCGTCGAGCGCGCGGTCGATCCCCGCGCCCGTCAGCCCGGCGAGCACCTCGATGAGGAGCAGCTTCCAGGCGCGGCTCGCCTCGGGATCCAGGAGCTTTGCCGCGAGCAGCTCGCGGCGCTCGGCCGAGTCGTCTGCGGCCACGGCGCGCCGCACGACCTCGCGGTGCGTCCAGTCGGCGTACGTACGCCGCTCGCGCTCCGACAGGCCGAGGTACGCCAGGCCCTTGTCGTGCCGCAGCGTCGCGTTTGCGAGCAGCAGCGCCAGGGGCTCCGATCCGCTGCGCCGGCGCAGGAGCGGGACGAGCGGATCGCACGCCGTGGAGCGCGCGGCGGCGTCGTCCGACTCGGCCAGTACGCGCTCGAGCTCGGCCAGCGCGGGCTCTCCGAAACCGAGCAGCGCGCGCGTCGCGGCGCGTGCGGGCTCTTCGGGGCCCTCCAGCGCGGCGGGCGTCAGCAGGGCGAAGCACCGGGCGTGCAGCTCCGGAGCCGCGGCGAAGTGCGCGAGCGCGGCGAGGAGCGCCGCCCGCGGAGCGGGCTTCTTGAGCCGCCCCAGCGAGTCTTCCAGCGCCGCGAGGGCCTCTTCGTTCGCGCGCCGCGCCAGCTCGTCGAAGACCGTCGGGTCGACGCGATCGCGCTCCTTGGCGATCCGGCGCGCAAGGTCGCGGATGTCGGCGTCCTGCGCCGCCGCCGGGCCGGCTGTGCCGAGCAGCGCGGCGAGCCCGACGGCCGCGAGCGAAAGCAGCCGCGACCGCACTACCGCAGCCCCAGCTCCCGCTTGTGCGACTTGACGTACTCGAGCGCCTTCTTCGCGTCGCCTTCGTGCTCGCCTTCCGCGGGCTCGAACACCTGTCCGGTGATCTCCTTCAACGCCCACGACACGTCGCGCCGGATGTTCATCCACATCTTCCAGCGCATCTCCCAATAGCCGGCCGGCGGGTTGCTCGCGGCGTCCACGCTCGCGGGTTGCGGGGGCGAGAGCTGCTCGCACAGGGCGCGCACGATCGAGTAGCGCTTGCTCTTCACCCGCCCGAAGTAGAGCACGCAGGCCTTCACCACCTCGGGATTGCGGAAGGCGTTGAACTCGTCCTCGATCTCGGCCTCGGCATCGCGGCAGCCCAGCCGGCCGAGCGCGTCGACCACCGATGCGATGGCGGAAGGCCGCTCCTTGCGGTTCTGCTTGTCCTTCAGAGCCTTGCGCAGCGCCCCGACGCTCTTGTCGCCGGCTTGGTTCGCCAGCACGCGGGCGGCGGCCGCGCGTACGTCGGCCTCGCGTTGGAACAGCAGCTCCTCGCGCTTGGACTTGCTCCTGATGCCGAGCTCCTCGGCTTCGGCTTTTGCCGCCTTCTTATCCGCCGAGCTCGCCTTGTACTTGAGCGCGGACAGCGCCGGTTCGAGCAGCTCGGGGTTGCCGTAGTCGCGCATGCGGACCAGCGCCGCGAAGACGCGCGGCGCCTCCTTGGCGGCGGCGGCGGACTCGTAGTCGTCCAGCAGGCGCGCGAGCACGTCGGCCGAGGCGACCTGCGCGCCGCCCTCCGATTCGGTTTCGTCCTGTGTGCGGACGAGCGGGGGCGCGGGCGGGGGCGGAGCCGCCGGAGCTGCGGTGGAGCTCAGAGCGACGAGCACGGGGAGCGCGGCAAGGGCCATGGGTGCCTCCTTCGATTGACGACCGCTCCAGTCTAGCTCCGTATCGCCCGCGTCGGGTGTCTGCTGCTAGGATCTAGCTTCGTGCGGCGTCTACCGGCAGGACGCCGCAAGGACAAGACCTCGGGGGCAGGCAGATGGCAGTGATCTGGCTTGCGGCGCTCGCTCTCCTCGCGCTTCCGCAGGAGACGCCGCTGAAGATTCGGGAGACGAAGGCTCTGGTGGGCGAGTACATGGAGCTCGACCTGAAGACAGCCGACGGCAGGCAGCGCGGCAACGAGATCCTCGCGCGCTTGGAGACGGCCGACCCGCTCGACGCGCGCAAGGCGAAGGCGTGGCGCAAGGACCTGGCGAAGCTGTGGGCCAAGGGGCCCACGCTCGAGCAGAAGTCCGGACGCCACTACCTCTGGGACGACGACGACGATCCGCGCGGCCTCTACATCGTCGGCGGGAAGAGCAAGCGTCCGAAGGGGCTCTTCATCGGGCTCCACGGCGGCGGCCGTGGATCCGGAGACGCCTGGAGCTCACACGGCACCTTCAATGCGGCGGCGGGCGCCATGGACTGGGTCGCGATCTTCCCAGAGGTGCTCGAGAAGACCGAGCATGGCTGGACCGACAGCGGCACCGAGGAGTTCGTGGTCGACCTGGTCGAGCGTGCTGTGCGTACGTGGAAGATCGACCACGACCGGGTTTTCTTCGGCGGTCACTCCATGGGCGGGTACGGAACCTGGACGCTCGGCGAGCACCACGCCGATCGGGTCGCCGCGCTGGCGCCGTCGGCGGGCGCGCCGACTCCGGTCTTTGAGGGTGGGGAAGTCGTCGACATCGTTCCCGGAATCGTGCCGAATCTTCGCAACGTCCCGCTGGTGATCTACCAAAGCGACGACGACAAGCAGGTGCCTCCGGGCCCCAACCGCAAGGCGGCGGAGTTGCTCGCCGAAGCGCGGGAAGTACACGGGGGGTATGAGTTCGAATACTGGGAAGAGTCGGGGCGGGGCCACGGGCCGCCGCCGGGCGGAATGAAGGCCCTGCTGGAGCGAATTCAGGGTTTCGAGCGCAAGCCGCTGCCCGACACCCTCTTGTGGCAGCCGACGCTGCGTTGGAAGCGTCAGTTTTATTGGCTCTGGTGGGAACGCCCGACACCCAACGCGGTGGTCAAGGCCACGTTCGACGCCGAAGCTCGCGAGGTGCGCGTTGATTGCTCGGTAAGTGCCAAGGGCCTCTTCGTTCTGTTGAATGAAATGATGTTCCCACTTGATGAAGAGGTTGTGGTCTACTTGAACGGCGAAGAGGCGTTCCGCGGCGTTCCGCAGCGCAGCCTTGTGGCCCTGCTCTCGACCGGAGTACGCGGCGATTCAAAGCTCACGTTTGACGTGAGGGTTCAGCTCTCGCGCTAGCCCGGGACGTCGCGGTTGCGACGCGGCTCCCCAGGGAGCCGCCGCGCCGAAGCGATGTCATGGGAAGCTCGAGCTCAGACCCGGATCCGGAGCTGGAAGGCGCGATCGACGCCTTCCTCGACTGGGCTCGTGCCGAACGGCTGCTGGGCGAGATCGACGAGCTCCCCGACCCGTCGACCGCCGCGGCCTGCGAGGACGTAGCGCGGCGGGCCGGCGACGAGGCCTCCTTTGCCCTGATGGCCTGTCTGCGCGCCTCGGCGACGGCCGAGGAGCGCTACCGCTTCGTCCGCGAGATCGCGCGCGGAGGGATGGGCGCGGTGTTGCGCGTCCGCGACGAGCAGCTGCGTCGCGACATGGCGATGAAGGTCATGCTGCGGCCGGGCGAGGGCGAGGAGCCGCGGCATCCCGAGCCGCGACTGCTCGCGCGCTTCATCGACGAGGCGCAGATCACCGGCCAGCTGGACCACCCGGGCGTGGTGCCGGTCCACGAGCTGGGCGTCGACGCGGAGGGGCACGTCTACTTCACGATGCGTCTCGTGCGCGGCGAGAACCTGGGCAGGGTCATCTCACGCGTCCACGAGGGCCGCGGAGAGTGGAGCCTCACGCGCGCGCTCGGCGTGCTGTTGCGGATCTGCGAGACCATGAGCTACGCGCACGACATGGGCGTCGTGCATCGCGACCTCAAGCCGGCCAACGTGATGGTCGGCCGACACGGCGAGGTGTATGTGATGGACTGGGGCCTTGCCCGCGTGCTTCGCGTCGCGCGCGACCGCGATCAACCCGCCGGCAGGCTGCGCGTGGCGCGGCGCACGCAGGGGGCAGGTGAAGCCCCGCAGCCCGAGGTGGGGTCGCCGCTCCTGACCAAGCCCGGCGATGTGATCGGAACGCCGCCCTACATGTCGCCGGAGCAGGCCGAGGGCCGGCTGGACGAGCTCGGGCCGGCGGGGGATGTCTACGCGGTCGGAGCGATGCTGTACCACCTGCTCGCCGGCCAGCCTCCGTACCACGCGCCGGGGGAGTCGCCCTCGAACGAGCTGGTGCTCGACCGCGTGCGCGGCGGTCCGCCGCGGCCGATCCACAGCCTCGCGCCGTCGACTCCGCCCGAGCTGGTCGCGATCTGCGAGATGGCGATGGCGCGGAGGATCTCGGACCGCTACGCGGGCATGAGCGATCTCGCGGAAGACCTGCGCGCATACCTGGAAGACCGCGTGGTGCAGGCACACCGCACGGGCGCGGTGGTCGAGCTCCGCAAGTGGGTCGCCCGGAACCGTATGCTCGCGGCGACGCTGCTCGCGGCTCTCACGTCGATCGTCGTCGGCTCCGGCGCTGCGGCGATGGTCCTGCGCGCGAGCAACGCGGACGCCGTCGCGGCCCGCAACGAGGCCCTGTCTGCGCAGTCGCTCTACCTGGCGGCCCTCGCGCGCGAGCGCGTCGACTCCGGCGACCCGGCGACCGGGATGCTGCTGGCGCTCGAGGCGCTCCCCCGGGACCCCGAGTCGGGGCGTGGGCGGCCCTACCTCGCCCAGGCGGAAGAGGCTCTCTACGCCGCCTTTTCGCGGGCCGCGGCGGACGACGCGCTGCCGATCGGGTCGGGCTTGCCCGACGTCGCCCGCGTGCAGCTCTGCCCTGCCGACGGCGGGGTCTTCCTCTTCGAGCAGGACGATACCGCGCTGGTGCGCAACGCCGCCGGCGAGGTCTGTGCACGCCTTCCCCACGGGGGCGTCGTCGTGGACGCGGCCTTCGGCGCGGACGGCAGGCGCATCGTCACGACGGCAGACGACGGCTTCGCGCGGCTCTGGAGCGCCGCCGGAGAGCTGTGGACCGTCGTGCCGCACGTGGACGTCGACGTGCCGGCGGCCTTGAGCGGCGACGCGGAGCTCCTGCTCAGCCTGCCGAGCGACTGGACCTATGCGCTCTGGGACGGGGCCGGGCGCGAGGTCTCACGCGTGACCCACGGCCTCCCGATCCGGAGCGCAGCCCTCAGCCACGACGGCGAGCGCGTGCTGCTGGGCTGCGCCGACGGCACGGCCCGGCTCTGGACCGCGGCCGGCCGCGAGCTCGCCGTGTTCGTCGGCCACGCGGGCGAGATCACCTCGGTGGCCTTCCGCGAAGACGGGGACTACGCCCTGACCGGCTCGCGGGACGGGCTGGTGTGCCTCTGGAGCCTCGCGGGCCGCGAGCTGCTCCGGCTGCGCAGCGACGGCGGCGAGGTCCTGCTCGCGCTCTTCCGCCCCGGGGGCGGGCACTACCTGACCCTGACCGCCGACCGCGTCGCACGGCTGTGGAACGAGAGCGGCGAGATCGTCGCCCTCCCGGGCGGCGGCGATCCCCTGATCCACGCCGCGTTTTCGCCCTCGGGGAGCCACGTCGTGATGGTCACCGCGTCGAGGTCGGTCCGCGTGTCGCCCGTGCTGTCGACCGCCGAGCTGGTCGAGCGCGCGCGGCGGCGCGCCACGCGCTCGCTGACCCCCGCCGAACGCGACCGCTTCTTCCTGGGGCCGGCCCGCCCGCTTTAGCCGCGTCGTTTTTGCGCTAGCGGCTTGCTCCGGTCCCGGCAGGGGCGATATTGCGCGCCATGGCTTCGAACGACTGCATCCACATCCGCGACCTGCGCGTGCGCGGCATCGTCGGGATCAACGACTGGGAGCGCGGCAAGCCGCAGGACCTGATCGTGAGCCTCACGCTCTACCACGACCTCGAGCCCGCCGCCCGCAGCGACGAGATCGACGACACCTTCCACTATGGAACGATCTCCAAGGCCATCGTCGCCTACGTGCAGGCGGCAGAGCACCGGCTGATCGAGACGCTGGCGCGGGAGATCTGCCGGATCGGGCTCGAACACGGCGCCGACCGGGTGCGCGTCCGGCTGGACAAGCCCTGGGCGGTCGAGAACGCGGTCGCGTCGGTGGAGATCGAGCGGACCCGGGCCGACTTCGAGTAGGGGGCTGGACCCCTGCTCCGCCGTTGGCCCGTCGGGGGAGAGGGGGGCGCACCGCTCCCGACGGCTGAGCTCAGGCGGCTTGCCGCCGGGTCAGGCGGTGTTCCGAACGTCGTGGCCAATCGCAGCGTGGATCGGTGTTGGAGGCTCGCCCACACGGGCTCGCCCCTTGTCAGGCGATGGCGGGCGAAGGGTGACGGTGGGGTTAGTTTTGGTGGGCTGGGCCACAGGACTGGCTCCATTCTTGCCACCTCTGGGACGTAGAGACTCGGGAAAACCCTACATCCGCAGGAATCACGGCCTGTTTCGCCGCGATTCTGACGTTGGATACCGCGGCTCGGATTGGGCCCTTTCCCCAACGTCTTTCCCCTGACAAACGCAGCCGGAGCGTCTCCCCGCTCCCGCGAACGCGATGAGAGTCGACCCCACTTCAGGCGCTGCACTTAGCGCCGACCGCCGCTCCGCCCCCGAACGCCTTGCTGCTCGCGCACAGGTCGTTCAGCTCGGCGTCGAGCGTTTACTCGCTGAAGCCCTCGACGTCGAGGCCCAGCTCTACACCGCCCGCTACAAGGACCAGCGCGATGAAGCCGGCAAGCGGCTCGTCGTCCGGAACGGCTACCTGCCAGCGCGGACCATCCGCTGCGGGGCCGGCGCGATCCGTGTCCGTCAGCCGCGCGTGTGCGACAACCGCACCGACGAGCGCGGCCGGCGCAAGCGCTACGCCAGCCGGATTCTGCCGGCGTACGCGCGGACCGCGACGTCGATCCGGATGCCCGACGACGGGTACTACTTCCAGGGCCTCGCCACCGGTGACCTGACCGCGGCGTTCCGGGACATGCTCGGCGCGGTCACCGAGGAGCTCCCCGGCTCCTTCCTGCCGCGTCTGCGCGAGATCTGGGAGTCGCGTCTCGAGGAGCGCCAGCGCCAGAGCCTGCGGGGCCGCCGGTTCCTGCAGCTCTGGGCCGACGAGATCCCGCTCCGCGGGCCGATGCAGGAGCACTCCCTCGGCACGCTCACGCTGTACGGCTCGACCACCGAAGGGCGCGTCGAGCTGCTCGCCGCCCGGGTCGGGCTGCTGGCCAGCGAGGGCGCGTGGATCGACCTCTTGACCGACCTCCACGACCGCGGGATGAAGCTCGAGCCAGAGTGCTTCGTCGACGCCGGCTCGTCGTCGTTCTGGGGCGCGCTCCGCGGGGTCTGCGCCCGGATCAACGCCGAGTCGTCGCGCCAGATGGAAGCGCGCGGCTAGCCGCACCCCAAGGGGGGAGCGTACGATCCTCGGGATCATGCGCTCCGCCCCCCGCCGCATCCTCTCGGCCCTCGTCGCCCTGGTCCTGGGCCTGGGCGTCACCGAGGGGGTGCTGCAGGTCGGCGCGCTGTTCTGGCGCCAGTCCCGCGAACGCGCGCGTCCGGAACGCCGCGAGGTCGAGGGCCTGACGATCCTCTGTCACGGGGATTCGAACGTGTACGGGCTGTTCGTTCAGGAGGGCGAGAGCTATCCCGAGCGGCTCGGCGCGCTGCTCGAGGCCTCCGAGCCCGGCCGCCACCAGGTGCTCTCGCGCGGCGTCCCCGGGCTCGACACGCGCGGGCTGCTGGCGCGCCTCGAGCGCGATCTCGACGAGGTCAGGCCCGACCTTCTGCTGCTGACGATCGGCGCCAACAACGAGTGGGCCTGGGTGGGGGAGGGCGGCCCGCCCTGGTACGAGCGGCTGGTGTCGGTCCGCGTCGTGCGGCTGCTGCTCTCGCGCGAGTCGGTCGAGGAGGCCGACGTGGCCCAGGCGGGCGCGTCGCTCGACGGCGACGGCGGCACCGGCGTCGGGCGCGACCGGTCGCGTCGCGTCAGCGCCGAGGACAAGATCGCGTCGATCGGCCGCGACGTGGGCGAGATCGCGCGGCTCGCGCGCGGGCGCGAGATCGAGGTGCGCATCGTCGGCTACGGCGCCGAGGCCACGGTGTACGAGTCGGCCAACGCCGCGCTGCGGAGCACGTCGGACGAGCTCGAGCTGGCGTTCCTCGCTCCCTCCGGCGCGCTGGCGCGGCTCGCCGAGGCCGAGGGCTTCCATGCCGCCTTCTTCCCCGACCTGCACCCGCGGGCGCGCGGCTACGAGCTGATCGCCCGCCTGGTCTTCAACGATCTGGTCGCGGCCGGGCTCGTGAGCGGCGAGCCGATCGCGGACCCGTTCGCGGGGCTCCAGGCCGAGGCGCCCAGCCCGGTGCAGCTCGCGCTCGTCGGGGATCCGGCGGCGCCGGCCGGCGACCCGCGCGCGCTCGCGGTCGAGGTCAGCGGCGGCCCGCCGGGCGCGCGCTTCCAGGTCTTCCTGTGGGGGCTGCACCGCGAGCCGTCGGCGCCCGGGCCGGTCAACTTCCAAAGCGACCCGCTGATGAGCGCGGTGCGCGACGCCGGCGGGCTACAGGGCGAGCTCGACGGCGCGGGCACCGGCCGGGCGTCGCTCGATCGCCTGCGGGCGCAGGCCCCCGAGGGCATGCTCGCCGGTCTGCTCGTCTTCGCGACCTGCCAGTTCGGAGGGACCGCCGCCGGCAACGAGGTCCCGATGCCCGCCCCGGTCGAGCTCGCGCTTCCCTGATGGCGAAGCTCGTCGGCATCCTCAACCTGACGCGCGACTCCTTCTCGGACGGGGGCAGGTATGTCGACCCGGACGCCGCGGTCGAGCGTGCCCACGCGCTCGTCGCCGACGGCGCCGACTGGATCGACGTCGGTGCCGAATCGACCCACCCGGACTCCGAGGACGTCTCCGCCGCCGAAGAGCTGCGGCGCCTGGAACCCGTGGTCGGCCGCCTCGCCGACGCCGGACTCGCGGTGGCGGTCGACACCTGGAAGCCGGAGGTGATGCGGCGCGTGCTCGAGCTCGGCGCGCGCGCCGTCAACGACGTGCGGGCGCTACAGACGCCCGGCGCCGTCGAGGCGGTGCGCGACTCCGACGCCGAGCTCGTGCTGATGCACTCGGTCGCCGCGTCGGCGCGCGCCGAGCGGCTGGGGCGCGACGCGTCACCGAGCGACATCGTCGCGCGCGTCGTCGGCTTCTTCGAGGAGCGCATCGAGGCCCTGCGCGCGGCCGGCGTCGATCCGCAGCGGCTCGTGCTCGACCCCGGCATGGGCTTCTTCCTGTCGCCGGACCCGGCGGTCAGCCTCGCGGTGCTGCGCGGGCTCCCGCAGCTGCGCGCGCTTGGGCGGCCGGTCTACGTTTGCACCTCGCGCAAGTCGTTCCTGGGCCAGCTCCTGGGCCGCGAGGTCGCCGAGCGCGGACCGGCGACACTGGCCTCGGAGCTGTACGCCTGCCGCGCCGGCGTGGACTACATCCGTACGCACGACGTGCGCGCGCTCGCCGATGCGATCGCCGTGCAGCGCGCGATCGAGAGCTAGCCCGCTTTCTTCACGAGACGGCGTGGCGGTGCGGTCCAACTCGGTGTCTGGTGATGCTTTGCGGGCGGCGGCCCCGCAGGCGACCCTGAACGGGTCGTCGAGGACGCCGGTGTCCGCAAAGTGCCGCCAGACACCGAGAGGCCCGCGAACCGGGCTGCTTGGGCCGCAGCGGCACGTCGGCTCGTGAAGAGGGTGGGCTAGCTGTCCGTTCCAGGCAGGTTGTTCACCCGGATCCCGCGATCCGGGACACGGGTGGCTGGTAGTTCAGACTGCCGTCTGGACGGACGCGGTTGTAGTGCTCGACCCAAGGCTGGAGAGCACGAGTCCTCCAAGCCGAGCTGCGATAGGGCCTTGCGTAGGCCCATTTGCGCTGCAGCGTTTGGATGAAGCGCTCGGCCTTGCCGTTCGTTCGAGGGCGGTAGGGCCTAGTGCGCTTTGGGAGGACGCCGAGCTCGCGGCACCTGTCCTGGTAGGTCCGCGAGAGGTAGCACGAGCCGTTGTCGGTGAGAGCTCGCTCGACGCGGATACCCAGCGAGGCAAACCACTCGACTGCTCGCGTCAGGAATCCCGCGGCCGTGTCGCCCTTCTCATCGCGCAGGACCTCGACGTACGCCACTCGGCTGTGGTCGTCGACGCACACATGGACAAACTCCCATCCAGCACCCCGCCATCGCACGCTTCGGTCGCCGTGAATGCGCTTACCGACTCCCTTGATTCTGCCGAGCTTCTTGATGTCCAGGTGGACCAGCTCGCCGGGACGCGCCCGTTCGTAACGGTTGGCGGGTTCCTTGGCCTCGAGGGCCTTGAGCCGGTTCAGTCCTAGCCGCACCAGCACTGCCGAAACCGTCGACCTGGCCATCTTCATCAGCCCGGCGATCTGCCGGGCCGTCAGCCTCTGGCTACGCAGCTTCTTGATTCGGCGTTGTTTGCGGGCCGGTGTGCGGTGAGGGATTGAGTGTGGCGCCGACGAGCGGTCCTGGAGAGGCCGGCCAGCCCCTCATCCCTCCAGCGTCGCAGCCACTTATAGGCCGTCCGGACACTGATCGAGACGGACTCGGCGGCCGACTCGACGTCCCAGCCTTGCTGGGCCACGCGCTCCACAAGCAGCTGACGGGTGACGGGCGTAGTTCTCGCGTTAGCATGCAGCTTCACTCGGTCTCTCCGGGGTTGAGGGCTTTGTTAGCACCCCCATGAGCCCGGAGAGATTCGGGTGAACAACCTGCCTGGAACGGACAGCTAGCGCGACGCCAGCGCCGAACGGGCGACGCGCCGGCCGTCCAGCGCCGCCGATACGATGCCGCCGGCGTAGCCCGCGCCTTCGCCCGCGGGGTAGAGCCCGGCAACCTCCGGGCTCTCGAGCGTCTCCTCGTCGCGCGCGACGCGGACCGGCGAGCTGGTGCGCGTCTCGACGCCGACCAGTTGCCCGATGTCCGAGGCGTAGCCGGGAAGCTTGCGGTCGAAGTCGCGCAGCGCGCTGCGCATCCTGCGCGCGACGCCGCGCGGCAGCATCGCGGCCAGGTCGACCGGGGCGAGGCCGGGGCGATAGCTGGTCGGCAGCGGCGCGGGGGCTTCCTTCTGTCCGTCGGCGAAGGCGTCGGCGCGCTGCGAGGGTGCGCGGTTGTTGCCCCCGCCGGCCTGCGCCGCGCGCTCCTCGAGCGCGACCTGCAGGCGGATGCCGAACAGCGGGTCGTCCTCGGGGCGGTCGGGGAGGCGGTCGGTGCCGAGCAGGTCCAGCCAGCCCCACGAGACCCCGCGCCCGCCGCACCAGTCCTCGGGCTCGACCTGCACGACCAGGCCGGAGTTGGCGAAGGGCGAGTCGCGTCGCGACAGGCTCATTCCGTTGACGACCACCCGGTTCGGCGCCGTCATCGCCGGCACGATGAAGCCGCCCGGGCACATGCAGAAGCTGTAGACGCCGCGGCCGCCCGCCTGGGCGGTGATCTCATAGAAGGCCGCGGGCAGCTCGCACTCGGCGCGCAGGCCGCCGTACTGGCGTTCGTCGAGCCACGGCTGCGGATGCTCGATGCGCACGCCCAGGCTGAAGCCCTTCGGGGCGAGGCTCGCCCCGGCGCGGCGCGCCATGTGCACGGCGTCGAGCGCGCTGTGACCGGTCGCCAGGACGACCGCGTCGCAGTCGAGGCGGCGCGGCTCGCCGGTCGCGAGGTCGCGGTAGACGACGGCCTGAACGCGCCTGCGCTCGCCTTCGGCGCGCGTGCGCAGCTTCTCGGCGCGGGCGCCGAACAGCACCTGTCCGCCCGAATGCCGGATCGTCTCGCGCATGGCGGTGACGACCTTCGGCAGGCGGTTCGAGCCGATGTGCGGCCGCCAGTGCACCAGGATCTCGGGCGGCGCGCCGTGGGCGACGAGTTGCTCGAACACCTCGCGGACGTCGTCGCCGGCCGCGGCGCGCGTGTAGAGCTTGCCGTCGGAATAGGTGCCGGCTCCGCCCTCGCCGAAGCAGTAGTTGCAGTCGGGGTCGGCCGGCCGGCCGCGGTTGAGCTCCGCGATCGGGCGGCGCCGGGTCTGGGCGTCGGCGCCGCGCTCGAGCACGGTGGCGTTCCACCCGCCAGCGAGGAGGTCGAGCGCCGCGAAGAGCCCCGCCGGGCCCGAGCCGACGATGACCGCGTGCGGAGCGTCGGCGCTCGGCGCGGAGATGGTCGGCGGCGTGGTCGCGGGGGCGGGGGGGGCCGCCTCGCCGGGCCCCCAGACGTCCAGCTCGGCGCGCCATACCCGGCGCCGGCGGCGGCCGTCGAAGGAGACGCGTCGCGGCCGCACCGCTCCGACGCCGTCTCGCTCGACGCCGAGCGCCTCGGCGGCGAGGCGGATCAACTCGGGCGTTTCGGCCAGCGGCGGGGCTTCGGCGGAGGGGGGGAAAGTGAGGACGACCTGCTTGGGCACGGCGGAATTCTAGCGCCGCGCCCCGATCCCGACGCGGAAACCGCGCTAGCCGCGCTCGTCGACCCCGGACCAGGGCGGAGCCACGAGCCGGCGCTTGCCGTCGGGGGTGCGGCGCGGCTCGGCGCCGCCCGGATCCGGCGCGTCGAAGTCGCGGTCCCACAGCTGGCAGGTGACCGGCACGTGCTTTTGGTCCAACGCCTCGCAGTAGTTGGTGAAGACGCAGCGGCGCGTCTCCTCGCCTCGGCCGAGCTCGATCTTGCGCCACCAATCGGGGTCCGCGAGCGACTGGCGCGCGGCGCCGACGAGGTCGCAGTCGCCGCGCTCCAGCGCGGCCTCGGCGAGCTCGAACGAGTTGATGCCGCCGGCCGCGACGATCGGCGTCTCGTAGCCCGCCGCGCGGATGCGCTCGCGGACGACCCGCGCGGCGCCGAGGTTGCGGCCGAACGGGCCCACTCCACCGATCCGTACGGTCGGCATGCACTCGTGCCCGCTCTCGCCGGTGTAGGGGTAGGCGGCCTCGCCGACCCGCGGCTGGCGGGCGTCGTCGAACTTGCCGCCCTTCGAGAGCGAGAGGAAGTCGAGCCCGGCGGCGGCGAGGCGCTCGCCGTAGAAGGCGGCGTCCTCGACTCGGCTGCCGCCCTCGACGACCTCGTCGGCCAGGAAGCGGCAGCCCACGGTGTAGTCGGTGCCCACGCGCTCGCGGACCGCGGCGACGACCTCGAGCGGGAGGCGGATGCGCCCCTCGGGCGAACCGCCGTAGCCGTCGGTGCGGTGGTTGGTGCGCGACAGGAACGAGGCCATCGTGTAGGCGTGCGCGAAGTGCAGCTCGACCCCGTCGAAGCCCGCCGCCGCCGCGCGCTCGGAGGCATCGGCGAAGAGCCCGGGGAGCACGGCCGGCAGCTCGCGCACGTGGGGGAGGTGCAGGTCGTCGACGCGCTCGCGATAGCCCCGCTGCAGGTCCTCGCGCTCGCGGGGCGAGAGCGCGGCCAGGAGGTCCTCCTCGGGCAGGGCCAACAGCGCCTCGCGGACCTCTTCGTCGGCGCCGGTCGCCGCGGGCTTGCCGCGCTGCGCCAGGGCCTCGCGGTGTTCTTCGCGGAGCGTCAGGAAGCGCCGCACGAACTTGTCCTTTGGCGGCCGCCGCTTGATCGCGAGGAAGTCGATCACCTGGATCACGAGCCGCGTCTCGCCGGCGGAGCGCTCGCGGACGACCTCGACCAGCTCGCGGAGCCCCGGCAGGAAGCGGTCGTGTCCGATGCGCAGGAGCGGGCCGCTGGGCACATCCCGGATGCCGGTTGCCTCGACGACCAGAACGCCCGGGCGTCCGTCGGCGAAGCGGCCATACCAGTCTCGAACCTCGCGCGTGACGAAGCCCTCCTCGGTCGCGCGCCACGGGACCATTGCTGGGACCCAGGTCCGTGTCCGGGAATCGAACGCGCCGACGCGGAGCGGCGAGAACAAGCGGCTCGACCGCGCCTCCTCGCGCGCGGGCCAGCGCGCCGCCGGGATCGGCATGCGCGTCGTCTTCTTCGCTTCGGACATGACCGCGCAGAGAGTACCGTACGGGGATGGTAGCTGGGGAACACGTCGCCCTCGTAACGGGCGGAAGCCGAGGCATCGGCGAGGTCGTCGCGCGGCGCATCGCCGCCGAAGGCGCGACCGTGCTCATCGCATCCCGCGACGAGGCGCGCTGCAAGACCGTCGCCGAGGACATCCGCAAGGGCGGCGGCCATGCCTGGCCGCTCGCGTTCGACGTGACCGACGGCGCCTCGGTCGAGCGCGCGATGGAGGAGGCCCGCATGGTCTCCAGCGCCATCGGTCCGGTCGACTGGCTGGTCAACAACGCCGGCGTGGCGGAGGTCCACCGGGTGCTGAAGCCGCGCGAGGGCAGCGAGGACGTGTACCAGCGCCAGCTCGACCTCAACTTCCACGGCGCGCGCCGCATGATCGAGGCGCTCCTGCCCGACATGGAGCGGCGCGGCTACGGCCGGATCGTGAACATGGCGTCGTCGGCCGGGTTGGTCGGCTATGCGAACATGTCGCCCTACTGCGCCTCGAAGTTCGCCGTGGTGGGGTACACGCTCGCCGTGGCCAAGGAGCTGGAAGGCACCGGCGTCACGATCAACGCGGTGTGCCCGCACTACGTCGATTCGCCCATGATCGACGGCCACATCCGCTCGTACGCCGAGCGTAGCGACAAGGGCGAACCCGAGTGGCGCGACTGGTTCCGCGGCCAGAATCCCGGCGGCGAGCTCGTCACGATGCAGCAGTGCGCCGGGGCGGTCTGGGAGGCGTTGACCGAGTCCTACTCGGGCGTGCTGCTCGAGCTTGACGGGTCCGGCACGGTCCAGCGGAGGGCCTGATGGGCATGCGCATCGACCCCGTCCACCCCGCCGGGTGGAAGCCGGCCCGCGGCTACAGCAACGGCATGCTGGTGCAGGGCGGCGGCAAGCTGCTCTTCGTGGCGGGGCAGATCGCCTGGAACGCCGACCAGGAGCTCGTCGCCCCCGGCGACTTCGTCGGCCAGTTTCGCCAGGCGCTCGACAACGTGGCGGCGGTCGTGAAGGAGGCCGGCGGCTGGCCGGAGCACGTGGTGCGCCTCACCGTCTACGTGGTCGACAAGCGCGCCTATGTCGAGCGGCTGAAGGAGATCGGCGCCGCCTACCGCGACGTGATGGGGCGGCACTACCCGGCGATGGCGCTGGTGCAGGTGGCCGACCTGCTCGAGCCGGGCGCGCTGGTCGAGATCGAGGCGACCGCGGTCCTGCCCGAGCGCTAGGCCGGGGCTCGCGCTTGATAGGCGCCGGCTCGATCGACTGAGCCGACTCGATAGAGCCGGCTAGCAAGCGAGCCGCGGTGCCACCGAGGCTGCTCCCCGGCGCGCCTGCCGCCGCCTCACCGGGGCGATTGCGGCCCGATTCGGGCCCGGTTTTGCCCCTTTCGGCCCAGACGCTAACCTACCCGCCCTAATGAACCCCCGGCACTTCCGCTATTCCGAGGACGACGGCGTCGCGACCATCCGGCTCGACCGCCCCGACCGCCTCAACGCCCTCACCTTCGACTCGTACGCCGAGCTGCGCGACGCCTTCGCGGCGCTGCAGGACTACGACCACGTGCGGGCCGTGGTGCTGACCGGCACCGGGCGCGCCTTCTGCTCCGGCGGCGACGTGCGCGACATCATCGGCAGACTGTTCGACGTGCCCGAGGAGCGGCTCTTCGCCTTCACGCGCATGACCTGCGACCTGATCGAGAACATGCGCAAGCTGGAGAAGCCGATCGTCGCGTCGCTCAACGGGACGACCTGCGGGGCGGGGGCCGTGATGGCGATCGCTGCGGATCTACGCATCGCGGCCGACAGCGCCAAGATCGCCTTCCTCTTCACCAAGGTCGGGCTCTCGGGCGCCGACATGGGGGCGGCCTGGTTGCTTCCGCGCATCGTGGGGCTGGGGCACGCCTCCGAGCTGCTGATGGGCGGCGAGTTCATCGACGCCGCCCGCGCCTACGAGATCGGGCTCTACAACCGCGTCGTGCCCCAGGACGAGCTGGAAGCCACCACCGCCGAGTGGGCCCGCCGCCTGGCCGACGGACCGTCGATGGGGCTGGCGGTGACCAAGCGCATGCTGAACGCAGAGGCGTCGATGACGCTCGGCGAGGCGATGCAGGCCGAGGGCTGGGTGCAGGGCGAGTGCATGAAGCACCCTGACTACCGCGAGGCCTTCGAGGCCTTCGGCGAGAAGCGCAAGCCGGACTTCCGCTCGACGGGGGCGCGAGGGTGAGCGAGGCGATCGAGCAGCTCCGCGCCCGCGCGCGGGGCGTTGGCGAGGAGAGCGCGGACGCGCTCGAGCAGATCGACGAGCTCGAGGACGAGGCACGCGGCGCGCTGACCGCCCTCGCGTCGGCCGAGCTCCTCGGTTGGACCGTGCCGCACCGCGACGGTGGCGCCGAGTCCGGCGGTCTTGCGCCGGACGACCAGGTGTCGGTGCGCGCCCTGTGCGCCGTGCGCGACGAGCTCGCCTACCACAGCGGCATGCTCGACGTGATGTTCGTGATGCAGGGGCTGGGGTCCTACGCCGTCGCGCGCGGCGGCGGCGAGGAGCTCCGCGCCCAGGTCCTGCCCGGCGTCGCCGCGGGGCAGCAGATCGCGGCCTTCGCGCTGACCGAGCCGGAGGCGGGCTCCTCGCTCACCGACGTCTCGACGCGCGCCGAGCGCACGACCTCTGGGTGGCGCCTGACCGGCCGCAAGACCTTCATCTCCAACGTCCCGCTGGCGCACTTCTACTCGGTACTCGCGCGCACGTCGGGCGAGCCGGGCGACAAGGACGGCCTGACGATGTTCTTCGTGCCGGGGGATGCGTGGGGGCTGGACGTCACGCCCTTCGACGTGATCGCACCGCACCTCATCGGCGACGTCGTGCTCGAGGACTGCGAGATCCCCGCGGCCTTTCTGCTGGGCGAGGAGGGGCGCGGCCTCGACCTCGCGCTCGCCACGCTGGCCCGCTTCCGGACCTCGGTCGCGGCGGCCGCGTGCGGCTTTGCGCGGCGCGCGCTCGACGAGTCGCGACGGCGGCTGCGCGAGCGCGTGCAGTTCGGCAAGCCGCTTGCGGCTAACCAGGGGCTGCGCTTCGACCTGGCCGAGATGGACACGCGCCTCCGCGCGGCGCAGCTCCTGACGGACGAGGCCGCTGCGCTTTCCGACGAGGACGACGACGGAGCGCCGCTCGCCGTCGCCCGCGCCAAGCTCTTCGCGACGGAGACAGCCGGCTACGTCTGCGACCGCGCCGTCCAGCACTTCGGCGGCCTGGGCGTCAAGCGCGGCACGCTCGTCGAACGCCTCTATCGCGAGGTGCGCGCGCTGCGGATCTACGAGGGCACGAGCGAAGTCCAGAAGCTGATCATCGGCAAGGCGGTGCTCGACCGCCCCTGAGCCCAATGGCCAAGTTCCAACACCACGTCTTCATCTGCATCAACGGCCGCGACGCCTCGGATCCGCGCGGCTGCTGTGCATCCAAGGGAGGCGCCGACGTCGCGGCCGCCTTCAAGAAGAAGCTGTACGATCGTGGCCTGAAGCGCATCGTGCGCCCCAACAAGGCGGGCTGCCTCGACCAGTGCGCGCGCGGCGTGACGCTGGTCGTCTATCCCGAAGGCGTCTGGTACGGCGGCGTGACCGTCGACGACGTCGACACCATTATCGAAGAGCACATCGTCGGCGGCCGCCCGGTCGCGCGGCTGGTCATTCCCGACGACAAGTTGACGGGAAGAGACCCTGGCGGGATGCTCTCCGGCGGAGATTCGGCCTCATGACCATCCAGATCGAAGAAGAAGCACGCCCGATCCTCCGTCGGATCGTGGAGAGCCAGGCCCACCGCCAGATCATGGCGATCAACATGCTCGGGCACTGCCTCAAGTACATCACCGACCTGAAGACGAAGGCCGAGATCGCCGAGGACCTGAACCTCGCGCTGCGGCTCTTCCGCGAGGTGCAGGTGCTCTACGGCGAGCTCGGTTGGCAGGACCTTGAGTCGGCCGTGCGCGACCGGAACGAGGAGCTGCCCTACCCCGAGTCGCGGCTCGAGTTCGGCGTCGCGTACTACGTCTGCCACCTCGCCGAAGAGGTCGCGATGGAGGGCTACGTCGACAGCGCGTCGCGCGAGTTCGCGGCGATCGCGCGCTCCTACGTCGACGCCTCGTCGAGCCGACCGCGGCCTACGCGCTTCCTCGACTTCTGCGCCGAGCCCACCAATCGTCCGCGGGCCCAGGAGCTCTTCCAGCGCTGGTTCGCGATCGCGCTGCCCGCCTTCGGGCGCCCGGGCACGCGGGGCGACGAGCGCGCCGTCGAGCTGTCGCTGCGCAGCCGTCGCTCGGCCGACGCGGTGGGCGAGTTCGTCAACCGCCTCAAGCCCTTCATCGCGTCGTGCGGGCTGACCTTTCCGGCCGCCGACGCCCTGGGCCTCGAGGTCCCGAGCGGGCTTAAGCTGGGCGCAGCGGCGGTCTAGCGAGGAACTCGGCCTCCCGGGTCGGACCGGCGGCCCGCGGCGCTAGAATGCGCCCATGCCTCACGAACCGGCCCAGTGGCGGGATCGCTTCCCGATCCTCGCGGACACGACGTACCTGGTAACGCACAGCCTCGGCGCGATGCCGCGGACCGTCTACGCGAAGCTCGAGCACTTCGCCGATCAGTGGGCCAAGCGCGGCGTCCGCGCCTGGGCCGAGGGCTGGTGGACCTCGCCGGTCGACGTCGGCAACCAGCTCGCGCGCATCATGAACGCGAAGCCGAACACGGTCGTGATGCACCAGAACGTGTCGGTGGTGCAGAGCCTCCTCGCCTCGGCCTTCGACTTCAGCGGGCCGCGGAACAAGGTCGTCTACACCGATCAGAACTTCCCGACGGTGATGTACGTGTGGGAGGCGATGCGCAAGCACGGCGCGCGCCCGGTCACCGTGTCCAGCCCGGACTCGGTGGGCGTGCCGACCGAGCAGCTGCTCGAGGCGATCGACGAAGAGACGCTGCTCGTCCCGATCAGCCACGTCTGCTTCCGCAGCTCGTACCTGCAGGACGCGCGCGCCGTGTGCGAGCGGGCGCGCGAGGTCGGCGCCTACGTCGTGCTCGACACCTACCAGTCGCTCGGCACCGTGCCGGTCGACGTGCAGGAGCTAGGCGTCGACATGGTGTGCGGGGGCTCGGTGAAGTGGCTGTGCGGCGGTCCCGGCGCCGGCTACCTCTACGTCAAGCCCGAGCTGATGCCCGAGCTCAACCCGCGGATGACGGGCTGGGCGGCGCACACGGCGCCGTTCGCGTTCGAGCTCGGCGAGCAACGCTACGCGGAGGGACCCGAGCGCCTGCTCCACGGCTCTCCTGGCGTCTCCTCGCTGTACGCGGCGACGGCCGGCTATGAGATCATCGAAGAGGTTGGCGTCGAGACGATTCGGCGCTGGTCGATCGAGCTGACCGAGGAGCTCCGACAGAACATGCTCGACCGCGGCTTCACCGTCCCCTCGCCGGAAGACCCGGGGAAGCGGGGCGGAACGCTCACGATCGGCCTGCACGACGACGAGGACGGTCCGGCCTACGTGGCGGCGCTCGAGCAGCGCGGCATCCTCGTCGATCACCGCCCCGAGGCGGGCATCCGCGTCAGCCCGCACTTCTACACCGAACGCGAGGAGCTGCAGACCTTCGCCGAGGTGATGTCCGAGCTGCGCGAGGCCGGCCGCTGGCGCGAGCACCTCGCCGTCGCGAACGCTTACTGAGGGCGGTGATGAACGTCGAGCGCGAAGAGCTCCGCTTCCCCGGCGCATCGGGCGAGGAGGTTCGCGCGGTGATGCTTCAGGGCTCGGCCGAAGAGCCGGGCGAACGAAGCGGCGTGGTGCTGGTGCACGAGGTGTTCGGCCTCGATGCGTACGTGCTCGACGTCGCCGAAGGCCTGGCCGCGGCGGGGCACGCGGTCATCGCGCCCGACCTCTACTCGCGCGAGGGGCTGCCCGGCCCGGCGTCGACCGAGGCCGAGCCGGCACCGACGTGGGACTCCGACCAGATCCGCGGCGCCGTCGCGTCGATGCCGGACCGCCGCGCGATCGCCGACCTCGAAGCGGCCGCCGCGCTGCTGATCGAGCGCTTCGGCGTCGACGACGAGCGCCTCGGCGCGCTCGGCTTCTGCATGGGCGGCAACTACGCGTACCTGCTCGGCTGCGCCAGTCGAAGCGTCTCGGCGGTGGTCGATTTCTACGGCCGGATCGTCTACCCCGAGCTGTCGGCCAACAAGCCGACCCAGCCGCTAGAGCTGGCGCTCAACCTCGGCGCGCCCTTCCTCGGTCTCTTCGGCGCGGAGGACGCCTCGATCCCCGCCGAGCACGTGCAGCGCCTCGACGGCGTCCTGTCGCAGTTCGCCAAGGACTTCGCTATCTTCACGTATCCCGGCGCCGGGCACGGTTTTCATAACCACCGGCGACCGGCCTTCCACGAGGATGCGGCTTCCGACGCGTGGAACCGCGCGCTCGCCTTCCTCGACGAACACCTCCGTCAGCACTAAGACGATTCCCATGAGCAGCGAGAGCCTGACCGTATACGACCTCCAACCCGGGAAGGTGGTCGGCGGGCGCTACGAGGTCGTCAGCGCGCACCGGCAGGGTGGCCTTTCGACCGCGTTCGAGGTCCGCGACACCGAGTCCGACGAGCGCTGCGAGATGCAGCTGTTCCCCGGCGCCCTCTTCGACGGCGACGCACAGATTCACGACTTCTCGGCGTCCTGGAATCCGTGGAAGCGCGTGGAGTCGGCCGCGGTCCTGCGGGTGCGCGACATCCTCGCGCTGGGCGATGCGACGTTGGTCCTGGTTTCGGACTTCCCCAGCGGCGACTCGCTGCGGGCCGTGCTGAACTCGCGCAAGCACTTGCCGCTCGAGGACGCGGTGCGCTTCGGGGTGCAGCTCTTGGAGGGCTTGGTCGAGATCCACGCCCACGGCCTCGTTCACGGCGACATCAAGCCGTACACGATTCACATCTCCGGCGAGGGCGGCGACGCCCAGGCTGTGCTGGTGGACGGCGGCATCACCCCGGGCCTGTGGACCGCCAAGGACCTCGGCGACAAGACCGCGCTGATCGGAACGCCGTATTACGCGCCGGTCGAGCAGTTCGGCGGCGACTCGCCGGACGTGCAGTCCGACATCTACAACGTCGCGACGGTGCTGTTCGAGTGTATCGCGGGCTTGCTTCCATGGAACGGCACGTCGTTCCTCGAGGTGTTCCAGGCCAAGCTCGACAAGACGCCGCCGTCCCTCCGTAAGCGGATGCCCGAGCTAGACATCGATCCCGAGCTCGAGGCCGCCATCGTCACCGGCTGCCTCGCGGACAAGAAGCAGCGCTACGCGACGGCCAAGAGCTTCGTCGAGCGGCTGCGCCCGTTCCTGGACGCCTGAGCGCCGACGCCATGGGGCAGCATTCCTCGGTCGCCGCTCCGACCTTCCCGGACCGGTTCAACCTGTGCTCCTACTTCCTCGACCACAACGTCGAGGCGGGGCGGGGGGGCAAGGTTGCGTTGCGGGCGGGGGGCGACGCGCGGACCTACGCGCAGCTGTCTGAGCGCTCCGCGCGCTTGGCGGCCGCCCTGCGCCGGGCGGGGGTACGGCCGGAGGAGCGGGCGCTGATCGTGCTCCCCGACCGCTTTGAGTTCGCCGAGGCCTTCTACGGCGTGCTGCGCGCGGGCGCGGTCTTCGCGATGGTCAACCCGCTGCTCAAGCGCGAGGACTTCGCGTACTACCTCGACTACACCAAGGCGCGCGTGGTGATCACGCACGCCGACGTCCTGGCCGAGCTGGGGCCCGCGGCGCGCGCGGCGCGGCTCTGCGAGCGGGTCTTCGTCGTCGGTGGCGACGCCGGCGGCTTCGTGGACTACGAGGAGGCCCTGGCGGCCGAGGACCCGGCGTCCGAGCTCGCCGCGGTCGAGCCGACCGGGCCCGACGACCTGGCGGGCTGGCTCTTCACTTCGGGCTCGACGGGCAAGCCCAAAGCCTGTGTCCACACGCACGCCGACTTCGCCTACAGCACCGAGACCTACGCGCGGCAGGTCGTGGGGTACTGCGAGGACGACGTGTGCCTCTCGGTGCCGAAGCTCTTCTTCGGCTACGCAACCGGCACGAACCTCATGTTCCCGTTCCGCGCGGGCGCGACGGCCGTGCTCTTCCCGGGGCGCTCGACCGCCGACGAGCTCTTCGACCAGATCGCCGCGCACCGGCCCACGCTGCTGACCAGCGTGCCGACGATGATCAACAACATGCTGCGCTCCGAGCGCTGCGAGGGCGCCGACTTCTCGTCGCTGCGGGTCTGCCTGTCGGCGGGCGAGGCGCTGCCCGCCAAGCTGTACGAGGACTGGAAGGAGCGCTCCGGCGTCGAGATCCTCGACGGCATCGGCTCGGCCGAGATGTTCCACATCTACATCTCGAACTACCCGGGCGACGTGCGCATCGGCAGCCTCGGCAAGCTCGTCCCGGGCTACGACGCGCAGGTCGTCGATCCCGCGGGCGCCGAGCTCCCCAACGGCGAGCCCGGCCGGCTGCGTGTCCGCGGCGGCTCGACGGCGCTTTGCTACTGGGGCGACAAGAAGAAGTCGAACGAGACGTACCAGGCGGACTGGTGCACGTCGGCCGACATCTTCCGCCGCGACGACGAGGGCTTCTTCTACTACGAGGGCCGCTCCGACGACCTGCTCAAGGTCAGCGGGATCTGGGTGTCGCCGCTCGAGATCGAGAACGCGCTGCTCGGGCACGACGCGGTGCGCGAGGTCTGCATCCTCGGCCACGAGGACGCGGAGGGCTTGGTGAAGCCCTTCGCCTTCGTCGGGCTCGCCGAAGGCGCCGAGGGCGGAGAGGCGCTCGCCGCCGAGCTCAAGGCCTGGGTCAAGGACCGACTCGCGCCGCACAAGTACCCGCGCTGGTTCGAATGGCGCGATTCGCTGCCGCGCAACGATCGCGGCAAGGTGGCGCGCAAGGAGCTGAAGGCAGAGCTCGAAACCCGCGGACGGTCGAAGGAATGACGGACCTCGCCAAACTGACCTGGCCGGAGGCACAGCGCCGGCTGCACGACCGCGTGGTCGTGATCCTCCCCGTAGGCGCCACCGAACCCCACGGACCGCACCTGCCGCTCGACACCGACGTGACGATTGCCGAGGCGCAGTCGCGGCGCGCGGCCGAGCGCCTGGCGGCCGAGGGTGTCGAGACGGTGCTCCTCCCGTCCGTCGCCTACGGCCTGACGCACTTCACCGACGGCTTCGCCGGGCGGATCAGCCTGCGCCCCGGCACGCTGTGGGCGCTGCTCGAAGACGTAATCGAGTCGCTCGAGGACCAGGGCGTGCGCCGCATCGTGTTCTCGAACGCGCACCTCGAGCCGGCCCACGTCCAGATCCTGCGTGGCGTGGCGGGCGACTGCGCCGAGCTCACCAAGTACCGCGCCCAGGTGATCTACCCCGACAACACGCGGCGCCGATGGGCCGGCACCTTGGGCGAGGAGTTCAAGAGCGGTGACTGCCACGCCGGCCGCTACGAGTCGAGCATCGTGCTCGCCGCCGACCCGGGCGCCGTCCGCGAGGACGAGCGTGCCGCGCTCCCGCCGGTGGCGATCGACCTGATCGGCAAGATGAAGGGCGGTGCCAAGACCTTCCAGCAGGCCGGGGCCGACGCTGCGTACTGCGGCGATCCCGCGAGCGCGAGCGCCGAGGAGGGCGTCGACCTGATCGACCGGCTGGCCACGATGATCGTCGAGTCGGTGCGCGAGGCCTGGCCGGAGCTCTTCGGTTGAGCGCCTTCATCACCCAGCTCAAGGTCCGCTTCGGAGACGTTGACCCGGCCGGGATCGTCTACTACCCGAAGATCTACGACTACATCCACGAAGCCTTCGAGGAGCTGTGGGACGAGCACGTCGGCGCTCGCTACTACCACCTGCTGCTCGAGCGCAAGGTCGGCTTTCCGCTGGTGCACTCCGAGGTCGACTTCCGTAACCCGCTGCGCTTCGGCGACCGGCCGCTGGTGCACGTGACGTGCACGCGGCTGGGCGACTCTTCGATCAGCCTGCGGTATCGGTTCTTCGTCAACGACGTCGCCTGCCTGACCGCTAACATGACCGTCGTCTGCGTCGAGCTGCCCGGGATGAAGTCCACCCCGATCCCCGAGAAGTACCGCACCGGTTTCGAGTCCATCATGGAGGAAGCGTGAGAATCGAGGAAATGCACGGTGGGGACCACCCGGTCTTTAGCTTCGAGTTCTTCCCCCCGAAGACCGACGAGGGCGCCAACAACCTGATGCGCGCCGCCGCCGAGCTGAAGGAGATGGTCTCACCCGACTTCATCTCCGTGACCTACGGCGCCGGCGGGTCGACGCGCGGGCGCACGCTGGAGTGCGTCTCGCGTATCCAGAGCGAGCTCGGCGTCACCGCAATGGCGCACCTCACGTGCGTGGGCCACACCGTCGACGAGATCCGCGAGGTCGTCGGCAAGCTGGTCGGCAGCGGCGTCGAGAACATCCTCGGCCTGCGCGGCGACCCGCCGAAGGGCGAGGTCAGGTTCGTCCCGGCCGCCGGCGGCTTCTCGAATGCGAGCGAGCTGATCGAGTTCCTGGCCGACAACTACGACGTCGGCATCGGCGGGGCGTGCTATCCCGAGGTGCATCCCGAGTCGCCTTCGCCCGAGGACGACCTGCGCTGGACGGTGAACAAGGTCGACGCGGGCGCCGAGTTCCTGATCACGCAGCTCTTCTTCGAAAACCAGGACTACTTCTCGTTCGTCGAGCGCGCGCACGCGGCCGGCATCACGGTGCCGATCACGCCCGGCATCATGCCGATCACGAACGTCAGCCAGGTGAAGCGCTTCACGGGCATGTGCGGAGCGCGCATCCCCGGCGCGCTGCTCGAGCGCCTCAACCGCTACGAGGACGACCCGGGCTCGGTCATGGCAACCGGCATCGAGCACGCCATCGACCAGTGCCGCAACCTGCTCGAGCAGGGCGCGCCGGGCATCCACTTCTACACGCTCAACAAGAGCCAGGCGACGCGCTCGATCCTGGCCGCGATCAAGGAGCACTGAGCCCGACGCCGGGCCTGCGGGGCTACTCGCCGTAGATCAGGTTGAGCTCGGTCTCGTCCGCGACGTGCGTGCGGGCGCGCGCGGCGGGCGAGGCCTCGTCGACGGCGAACAGCACGGTGTAGTCGCCGACCGGCACGTCGCTGGCGAAGAGGCCCTCGGCGTCCGAGTCGGTCTCGGCGACGAGCACCAGGTCCGGCTCGAGCAGCAGCTGCACGCGCACGCCGGCGAGCGGCTCGTCGTCGATGTCCCCGACGCGTCCGCGCACGCGGCCGAGCTCCGGCGAGCGCTCGATGGTCAAGCGGAAGATGCCGGGCTCGGAGTCGTCGCGCGCGACCACGTCGACCGGATAGTCGCCCGCCTCGTCGGCCTGGAGCACGACGAGCGGCCGGTCCGCTCCATAGGGCGAGGCGCCGGCCGCGAGCCCGAAGAACGGGTACGACGGCGTGTTGCCGCGCTCGCGGATCCGCGCCCGCAGGCCGTCGATCAGGCCGTCGACGTCGGGCAGCCCGGGCGTCTCGCCGCGGGTCACGAAGGTCGTGAGCTGCCCGCCGCGCTTCTTGTGCAGGTCTTCCTCGTGGTTCTCGCGCAGCGGCGCTACGCGCAGCAGCACGCGCTCGCCGGCCGCGAGCGGCAGCGCGAACCGCGCGCGGTCCTCGGCATCCGCCAGGAACCCGTAGACCAGCTCGTGCTGGCCGAGCGCGAGGCGCGCGCCCTCGGCGGGCCGGACCAGGCCGGAGTGGCGGATCAGCGTGTACCGGTAGTGCTCGCGGATCGCCTCGATGCGCAGGCGGTACTCGCCGTCCTGGGGCGCGACGAAGTCGACGACGCAGGTGTAGCGGGTGCCGCCGGGCCGCTCGACCTCCCGCAGCACCGACCCGTCCCCGGCCAGCACCTGGACGCCGGCGACCGAGGACCATCCGCGTGACAGGCCCCAGGCCTCGAGCTCGAAGATCGAGAGCTCGCCGGCGCCGCTGTCGAAGCGGTACTCGACCGCCTGTCCCTCCGCCGTGAAGGTGTCGGCCAGCGCGGCGTCGCGGCCGATCGTGCCGCCTGCGGGCACGGCGTCGCCGCGCGCCGCGCCGATCCCCGGCGCCGTCGGGACCTGGACCGGCGCCGCGGCTTGGTCGCCGTAGGGCACGAGCTGCGCGACGTCGCCGGGAGTGGCGCAGGCCGCCGCGCAGGTCAGGACCGCGATCGCCTGAAGACGCCTCACGCGACCACCACGCCCGCCGGCGCGAACTCGCCGCCCAGCACGCTCGCTGCGTCGACGCCGAACCACCCCTTCGCGACGTCGGCGTAGACGCTGCGGAAGTCGATGCTGTGGCGCAGGTTGCCGTTCTCGTCCACGTCGTCCAGCCGCGGTTGTCCGCCGTGTAGCCCTGGGCGGATCCCGCCGCCCAGCAGCATCACGAGCGAAGCCGCGCCGTGGTCGGTGCCGGCGGTGGCGCCGACGCCGTTCTCGGCTACGCGTCGGCCGAACTCGCTCAGCACGAGGACCAGCGTGTCCCCGAGCGCGTCGCAGGCCGCGAGGTCGCGCAGGAAGGCGTCGAGCGCGGCGTCCAGTGTCGCGAGCAGCTCGGCGTGCGTGCCCGCCTGGGCCGCATGGGTGTCGTAGCCCTTCTGCGCCACGTAGAAGCAGCGCGTCGGTAGGCCGGCCTCAGCCACGCGGGCGACGATCCCGAGGTCCTGGGCGAGCTTGGTCTTGGGGTACTCCACGCGGGGCGAACGCTCGAGCGCGGCGGCGATCGCCTCGCTGGACGCGGTGGCCGCCGCGACCGCGTCGCCGACCGATCCGGCGCCGCCGTTGAGGACGTCGAGCGCGCGTCGGCGGGCGTCGAGCTCATCCATCGAGCTCGAGGACGGCCCCGAGCGCACGCGGAACTGCTGGCGGTTGGGCACCACGCTGGCCACGTTGCGGGACGCGCGCAGCGCGAACGGCACCGCGACGTCGCCGACCGACAGCATGGGGGTCTCGCCGCGCTCGCCGTCCAGCGCCGCATCGACCAGCCGCCCGGCCCAGCCGGTCGCCGGCATCGGGAGCGCGAGGCTCGCCGCGCTCCAGATGTCCATGCTGCGGAAGTGCGACAGGTTGGGCGTGTCGTAGCCCACGCCGCGCAGCACGCACACGCCGCCCTCGCGGAAGCGCTCGGCCGTGCGCGCGAGCGACGGGTGGAACGCATTGAGCTCGTCGACGCGGCGCGCGTCCGGCGCGGCAAGCGCAAGCGCGGGGCGTGCCTTGTGGTACGCGTCGTCCTCGATCGGCGCGAGGGTGTTCAGCCCGTCGTTTCCTCCGTCGAGAACGAGCAGCACGAGCCTGCGGGGCGCGGTGCGCCCCTCCCGTCCTCCCGCCCAAAGCGGCGCGGCGAACGCGGCGCCGAGCGCGCCGGTCGTCCCCGCGAGGAGGTCACGTCGGTTCAGCGTTCGTCTAGGCAAAGGCCAGCTCCGGTGCGGTCAGGATCAGGTGGATGCAGGCGCGGATGCGCTCGCGGCGCCATCGGCGCGCGGCCTTCGCGTCCTCGGGCTGGGGCTCGCCTTCGTTGAGGTAGGCGACGAGCGCCTGTTCCTTCTCGGCCGCGAGCGGCTGCTCCAGCACGCGCTGCGCCACGGCCTGCACGAGCGCGGAGGGCACCAGCACGTCCCCGCGCAGCCCCTCGCCGGCGAGCTCGTCAAGGTGGATCGACGCGCGCCCGGTCACGCGCCGCGCCGCGTGCGGCAGCTGGGATACCCCGATCGCGAAGTCGAAGCGCGGCGCGACCGAGCCGGTCTGGGCCCAGGCCTCGCCGTGGCTCCAGCCGGCGACCGAGGGGGGCTCGAAGAGCTCCATCCCCATGCGCAGGCAGTAGCGCTCCAGCTCGGCGAGGTGAGCGTTCTGCAGCCCCAGCGCGCGCGCGACGCCGACGACCAGCTCGACCGGATTGCGGTACAGCGCGAAGCGGTTCTCGGGCGCGTAGAACCAAGCCGAGCGGAACAGCGTCCGGAGCGCTTCGCGGATCGAGAAGTCGCTGCCGCGCAGGGCGTCGGCCAGCTCGTCGACGACCTCCGCGGGCGGCTGCGCGCTCGCGAACCACGCCAGCAGCTTCCCCGCGAGGAAGCGCGCGCAGTCGGGATGCGCGAGCAGGCGGTCGATCGCGTCCAGCCCCTCGCCGATGCCGGCCTCACCCGCGCGGCCCTCGATCCGCTCGCCGAACAGCTCCTTGTCGCCCGGGTCGTGCAGGTCCGGGCGGAACGCGAACTCGTTCGAGTCGAGCTTGGGCGTCGTCCAGCCCGTGAAGACGCGCGCGAGCTCGGTGACGTCGCGCTGGGTGTAGCGGTCGACTCCCAGCGTGAACAGCTCGAGCAGCTCGCGTGCCCAGTTCTCGTTCGGGTTGCGGGCCTCGCTCAGGCGGTTGTCGAGGAACACCAGCATCGCCGGGTTGCGCGCGACCTCGCGCACCAGCTCGCGGAACGGACCGCCCGCATGCTTCCGGAACAGCTCGTTCTGTTGCACCAATAGCCGCGTGCGGACGACCTTGGTCTCCTGACAAGCGAAGTGGTCGTGCCAGAAGAGCGTGAGCTTCTCCTGCAGCGGCTGACGCCCGTGGACCATGCGGAAGAGCCACCAGCGCCGGATGCGGTTGCTGGCGGCGGCGCCGTAGCTCCCGACGCGCTCGTGGGCGATGTCCAGCTCGGACCCGACCGACCGCAGCTCGGCCTCGACGTGCGGGTCGGTCGGCCCGAAGTCGGCGTAGCGGTCGACGGCTGCCTCGGGCCCGAGCTCGACCAGCTGCTGCAGCTCGTCGGGGCCGGCGCCGAAGCCCGCCCTCCGGGCGAGGTGAGCCGCCTTCTCGCGGTCCCACGGGTCGTCGGTCGTGGCCCGAAAGGGCGCTAGCGGGCTCTCGTCTCGTCGCATCGGTTCGTCGCTGGATGGACGCACCAAAGTATACGGATCGTCCCCGCCGTCGAGCGGAGTTCGGTAACCGCGCGGTCACCCGGCGCGCCGACCGTCAGCCGCCGGCGCGCCCCGCGACCGCCTCGACGAGCTGGACCTTGTCGTCGGCCCGCGGGCGGCTGCGCAGCAGCTCCAGTGCCCGCGCGTGTGAGATAAGGCGGTACTCTTCCGGAAAATGTTGGAGCAGCGCCGCCCGCACCGCCGGATAGCTGGTGCCGGGCGAGGCGGGGAAGAGGTGGTGCTCGGTGTGGTGGCTGAAGTAGTGGTGCGCCACGTCCAGGGCGCCCAGGGTGCGGAGGCTCAGCGACCCGCGCAGCGCGTTCGTCGGGGTCCCGAGCGGCATCAGCATGTGGTTCGTCAACACGTAGAGCAGCACGGTCGAGTTCGCAACCAGCATCGGCACGACGATGACGAACAGGATCCCGTAGCCGTCGAGCGTGAGCGCGAGCGCGCTCCAGAAGAGCAGCATGCCCAGCGAATCGAGCGC
Source organism: Planctomycetota bacterium (assembly GCA_039029355.1). Lineage (GTDB taxonomy): Bacteria > Planctomycetota > UBA1135 > UBA1135 > JBCCGI01. Next base: position 34,524 of record JBCCGI010000035.1, on the reverse strand, counting down.
CGCGCGACGGCGCGGGAGGTGCTCGAAACCCGGCATGCGCCGCGACTTGCGCCACAGCACGTCCTGGGCGGCCAGCGCGAACGCCACCGTCGTCAACGCGAACCCGGCGAGCCCCATCCCGGGCGCCATGCTTAGGAAACGCCGCCGCCGGACTTCGCCTTGGCCCTCGCCGACCCCGAAGTTGTCGGGATCTCGGCCGGGCACGTTCGTGTTCCCGTGGTGTACCTGGTTATGCCACACGCGCCAAAGGCTGGGCGAGAAGCAGAAGATCAGGCAGCCGAGGTAGAGCACCGCGTCCTGCGCGCGACGTCCGCGGACGACGGCGCCGTGCCCGACCTCATGTGCGAAGAACATTAAGGCTCCGTAGAAGGTTCCTAGCAGAACCGACAGCAAGGACGCGACGGCGAGCGGAGGTCGGGCAAGCGCGAGGAAGGCGCTTATCCCTACGATTAATGCGAGCTGCGGAACGAGCGCGAACAGTCGCGTTGGACGCGGCCGAAGCAGCTCCTCTCCTAGCTCTGCTTTGACTTTGCGGCGGACTTCGGCGTCGGAAGGCGTGCTGAGTGTAGGCAAGGCGAGACTCCTCAGTGGATACCGGAAAGCGAGCGTGCGGTATCGCCATAGATCGCTGTTTGTCGGAGCGATTGTACGCAGAGCTTTCCTCGGGCCGGCGCGGACGCGCGACGTCGTAAGGCTCCGGATTCGCGAAGCCGAAACGGGTTACCAAAACGCACGCATGCGCCTACAACCTGAGGGACAGTCCCCGCTCGCAACTCCTGGAGGACTCATGAACGTCTTGCTCATTCAGCCTGTCACCAGGCTGCACTCGTATTCCGCGAAGGAGCGGAAGCGGATGCGGAAGTCGACCGGCTACCCCGGCCTCGGGCCGTTCACCGTGGCGGCGCTTACTCCCCCGGACGTGAACGTTCGGGTCGTCGACGAATCGGTCGAGGACGTCGATCCCGACTGGATACCGGACCTCGTCGGCATCACGACTCTGACGCATACCGCGCCGCATGTGTACCGGGTATCGCAGCAGTACCGCGACCGCGGCATCCCCGTCGTTCTCGGGGGCGTGCACGTCACGATGAACCCCGATGAGGCCGAGCAGCACGCCAGCTCGATCGTCGTGGGGGAGGCCGAGCTGTCGTGGCCGCGGCTGATCGACGACTTCCGGCGCGGCGAGCTCAAGCCCCGCTACGAGCCGGGTTTGCTCGCGGACCTCGACGCCTCGCCGCCCGCGAACCGCGAGCACATGCGGTTCCGCGACTACCAGATCCCGAACGTGATGCTCACGAGCAAGGGATGCCCCTTCGATTGTGAGTTCTGCACGCTGGTGGCCGTCGTCGACTACAAGATGCGCTTCCGCAGCGTGGAGAGCGTGATCGAGGAGATCCGCAACCTGCCGCCCGGACCCTTGCTGTTCGTCGACGACAACCTGTACGCCAACAAGGAGTACGCTCGGGAGCTCTTCCGCCAGCTGGCGCCGCTCAAGCGCAAGTGGACCGGAGAGGCCACCTGGCACATCACGTTCGACGACGAGACGCTCACCCTGGCCAAGAAGTCGGGCTGCCTGGGGCTGTTCGTGGGCTTCGACGCGATCGGTCCGCAGCACATGATGCGCAAGGTCGCGCAGGACCCGCAGAAGACCTACGTCGAGGCCGTGCGCAACATGCAGCGCAAGGGGATGGCGATCGTCGCTGCCTTCGTGTTCGGCTTCGACAACGACGATCCGGGCGTCTTCTCGCGGACCTGGGAGATCATCCGCCAAAGTCAGGCCGATCTCGTGAACTTCAGCGTGCTCGTGCCCTACCCCGGCACGCCGATGTTCGAGCGCTTCGAGCGCGAAGGCCGCATCATCGAGCGCGACTGGTCGAAGTACGTCACGCCAAACGTCGTCTACCAGCCCAAGAACATGACGCCCGAGCAGCTGCGCGAGGGCACGCAGTGGATTCACAACCGGTTCTTCTCGCTCGGCAACGTCGCGAAGGCGGCGGTGCGGACCACCCTTCGGTCCGGCTGGGGGCTGGGGCTGCTCGCCCTCAAGCTCAACCTCGCCCGCGGGCGGAACATCTCGTTCCTCGAGAGCGCAGCGCACTCGCCGGGGTCGGCCTGATGACGGTCATCAGCGGAACCGTCACGACCGAGGCCTGGGTGCTTCGGCGGGGGGAAGGTGCGAACTGCGGGCCCGGCGCGCTCGAGCTCGGCGAGGTTAGCTTCGACGAGCCGACCGACGAGGAGCTTCTGGTCGAGCCGATCTACGGCTGCTGGGAAGCGAACATGACCCACGCGGTCGAACGCGACCCGGTCGACATCTGCCAGGTCCGCGGCGAGGAGCAGATCGTCCTCGGCAACGCGGGCGTCGTGCGCGTGCTGCGCCCCGGACGGGCCGTGACCGATTTCGAGGAAGGTGAGATCGCGATCGTCGTCCCCATCGGCAAGTGGGACGAGGCGGGACACACCATCAAGGTCCTCGGCTACGACGCCCGCGGGACGTACGGGATGCTGGCCAAGCGCATCAAGCTGCACCGGAAGCAGCTCCTGCACATCCCGCCGGACGACCAACACTCGTACCGCCAGTGGGCCGCTTTTCCGATCCGCTACGCGACGGCCTGGGCGAACTGGAAGGTCGCCTACGGCTGCTGGCAGCAGCAGTTCGGCAACGAGGGCAAGCCCATCGTCTGGGGCTGGGGCGGAGGCATGTCGCTCGGCGAGTTGATCCTCGCCAAGCGCGACGGCTGCCGCGCCGCAATGATCGCGTCGACCGACGAGCGCCTGGCGCTGATCGAGTCCTGCGGATTGGAGGCGATCGACCGGCGCCCCTTCGCCGACCTGAGCTTCGACGCCGAGCGCTTCGCGACCGACCGCGCCTACAAGCGGCGCTACATCCGCGCCGAGCGCACGTTCATGAACACCGTGCTCGAGCGCACCGACGGCGCCAAGGTCTCGATCTTCATCGACGCCATCGGAGGCCCGGTCTTCCGCGCGACCCAGCGCGCCTTGGCCCGACGCGGCGTGATCACGACCGCCGGCTGGCGGCGCGGGATGATGCTGACGCTGGCGCGTGCCAACGAGTGCATCAGCCACAACCTGTACGTGCACACCCACGGCTGCCCGCTCGATCAGGGCGCGGTCTCGGTGGAGTACGCCAGCCGCACCGGGTGGGTCCCGCCCGTCGACGACCGCGTCTACAGCTGGGAGGAGGTCCCGCTCCTCGCCGACGACTTCGCCGCCGGTCGCATCTCGACGTACTTTCCCGTCTACCAGGTGAACCCGCTCTAGGAACCGGGCCTTGCCGCTCGCGCTCGCATGACTCCTACGCCCGAAGAACGCCCTGACGGGGCGGAGCCGATCGCCGTGATCGGCCTCGGCTGCCGCTTTCCCGGCGCCCCGAGCCCGACCGCCTTTTGGGACCTCCTGCGCGAGGGCCGCGACGCCGTCCGCGAGGTCCCGCCCGACCGCTGGAACGCCGACGCTTTCTACGACCCTGACCCCAACGCTCCCGGCCGGACGATCAGCCGCTGGGGTGGCTTCCTCGACGACGTCGAGGGCTTCGACGCCGCCTTCTTCGGGATCTCCGCTCGCGAGGCCGCTGGGATCGATCCTCAGCAGCGGCTGCTGCTGGAGGTCGCCTGGGAGGCGCTCGAGGACGCCGGCCAGGTTCCGAAGGACCTCGCCGGCTCGTCGGCGGGCGTCTTCGTCGGCATCTCCACCAACGACTACTCCTTCGTCCAGCCGCGGGATCCCGAGCGCATCGACGCCTACTGGAGCACCGGCAGCTCGCTCTGCATCGCGGCCAACCGGCTGTCGTACGCGCTCGACCTGCGCGGGCCGAACGTGTCGATCGACACGGCCTGCTCGGCGTCGCTCGTCGCGCTGCACTACGCGTGCTTGAGCCTGCGGGCGGGCGAGTGTGAGCTCGCCATCGCCGGAGGCGCGAACCTGATCCTGTCGCCGGCGCCCGCGATCAGCTTCGCGAAGGCGGGCGCGCTCGCGGTCGACGGTCGCTGCAAGCCCTTCGACGCCTCGGCCGACGGGATCGTGCGTGGCGAAGGGGCCGGGCTGGTCGTGCTGAAGCCGCTCTCGCTCGCGTTGCGCGACGGAGACCCGATCCAGGCCGTCGTGCGCGGCAGCGCCGTGAACCAGGACGGCGCGACGAACGGCCTGACCGCTCCGAGCCGGCGCGCCCAGGAGGAGGTCCTGCGCCGCGCCTGCGCCGACGGCGCCGTCGCGCCCGAAGACGTGCAGTATGTCGAGGCGCACGGGACCGGCACCCTGCTCGGTGATCCGATCGAGCTGAAGGCCCTCAGCGCGGTGTTCGCCAAGGACCGCGCGCGCATGGGCCCGCTGGCCATCGGCTCGGTGAAGTCGAACCTCGGCCACCTCGAGTCTGCCGCCGGGGTCGCCAGCCTGATCAAGGTCGTGCTGGCGCTGCGCGAGCGCCGCCTTCCGCCCAGCCTGCACTTCCGCGAGCCGAACCCCTACGCATCGCTCGAGCAACTCGGCTTGCGTGTGCCGACCGAGACCGAGCCGTGGCCCGAGGGCGACACGCCGCGCGCCGGCGTCAGCTGCTTCGGCTTCGGCGGCACCAACGCGCACATGGTGCTCGAAGCGCCGCCGGAGCCGAAGCGCGGGCCCGCGTCCGGCGCGCACCGCGAGGGGCGTGGCGCCTTCCTATTGCCGATCTCCGCCCGCTCCGAGGCGTCGCTGCGTCGCCTCGCCGGCGCGTGGGGGAGCATGCTCGACGGCGCCGACCCCGCGCCGATCGCCGAGCTCTGCGCCGCGGCGGCGCTGCAGCGTTCGCACCTCGACCACCGCGCGTGCTTCGCCTTCACGTCGCCCGCCGAGCTGCGTGACGGCGTCCAGGCCTACCTCGCTGGCCGCAAGAGCGCCGGCGTCTCGCACGGCCACCACGTGGTGGGCGGGCTGCCCCGGCGGTTGGTCTTCGTCTTCGCCGGCCAGGGCAGCGGCTGGTCGGGCGAGGCCGCCGAGCTCCTGCGCGAGCCCGTGTTTCGCGAGGCCCTCGCGCGCTGCGACGAAGCGCTCGGCCCCCTCGGCGTGCCCGCGGTCATCGAACGCCTCGAGCGCGGGCGTCGCCCCGACGATCTCGTGTCGCTGCAGCCGGCGCTGTTCGCCGTTCAGGTCGCGCTCGCCGAGCTCTGGCGCTCGTGGGGGCTCGTGCCCGAGGCCATCGTCGGGCACAGCCTGGGCGAGGTCGCCGCGGCGCACGTGGCGGGCGCGTTGATGCTCGACGACGCGGCGCGCGTCGTGGTGGCGCGGTCCGAGCTGATGGCCCGCGAAGCGCGCTCGACCGACGCGCCGGGCGGCATGGCGGGCGTTCGCGGCTCGCGCGAGGACGTGGAAGCACTGCTCGCAGAGGCGGGCGACTCGCTCGTGATCGCGGTACACAACGGGCCGCGCTCGGTCGTGGTGGCCGGGCTGCGCGACGAGCTGGACCAGCTGCTGCGCCTCCTGCGCAAGCGGCGCATCGCGGGGCGCATCCTGCCGGTCCCGGGGGCCGGGCACCAGGAGGAGCGCACCGACCTCGAGGCCGAGCTGGCCGAGCGCCTGGCGGAGATCCGGCCCGAGCCGCCTGCGCTGCCGCTCTACTCGACCGTCGTCGCCGAGCGCGTGTCCGACGCTCCCGGACCCGCCTACTGGGCGCGCAACCTGACCCAGCCGGTGCGCTTCTTCGAGGCGGTGACGGCGCTCGTCCGCGACGGCTTCGAGCTGTTCCTCGAGCTGAGTACCCACCCGGTGCTCTCGCCGGCGGTCGGCGACACGCTGCGCCACCTCGACCGGCGCGGCGCCGCGGTGCCCTCGCTGCGCTCGGACTGCGGCGCGCACCGCGCGCTCTTCGAGTCGCTCGCGAGGCTCTACGCCGAGGGGCGCGACGTCCGCTGGGAACGGCTGAACGGACCGAGCCCCGCGCACGCGCCGCTGCCGCTCTACCCCTGGAACCGCAGCCCGCACTGGTTCGAGGACCGCCGCGCAACCGTCCGCCGCGTCGGGACGCCCGATGGTGGCGCACGCGGGGCCTCGTCCGGAGGCTCGCTGCTCGGGCCCGGCCTGCGCCCCGCGTACGACCCGGGCCTCGCGCTCTGGCAGGCGGACGTGTCGGACGCGCCTTCGTCGTGGCTGCTCAGCCGCCGGATCGAAGGGCTGGGCGCGCTTCCGCCGGGAGGCGTGGTGCAGCTCCTGAGCGAGGCCGCCGGAGCCGACGCCTTGCACCTGCGCGAGCTGCGGGTCGACCACACCGCCTTCTTCGGCGCGGACGGCTCGCTGCCCGTGCAGCTGGTCGTGCGCGGCGACGCGGGCGAGCGCGAGGCGCGCCTCTACCGCCTGCGCGGCGCGCCCGGCGAGAGCTCCCAGGTCGCCGAGCTGTTGGCCGAGGGCCGCCTCGCCGAGCCCGAGTCGCCGGCTACGGCCGACGACCCGCGCGCGCGGCGCGAAGCTCTCCCGGAGCACGCCGACGGCCGCGAGGTCTATCGGCTCCTGCACGAGGCGGGCGTCCACGTCGCGCCCGAAGCCCGGCTGCTGGCGGAGGTCTGGTGGAGCGAAGACGAGGTGCTTGCCTGCCTCGCGGCGCAGGATCCGGGCGCGGTACCGACGCGCTCCGCGCGGCTCTTCGAAGCTGTGTCCGACCTGCTCGCGGCGCACGCAGGGCTCGCCGGTGGCGCGGTCGCCGTGCCGTTGCACTGGTCGGACGTCGCCGTCGCCGCGGTCGGGGAGGGGCGCATCTGGATCCACGCCGAGCGCGCCTCCGACGACCGAGCCGTCTACCGCGGGCTGCGCCTCGTCGACGAGCAAGGCGCGGCGGTCGGCTCGATCGCGACGGTGCGCTGCGCGGACCACTCCCGCTTCCTGCGCGACGCGCAGCCCTTCGACGGCCTCTACCGCACCCGTTGGCGCGCGGCCGAGCCCGAGCCGGGGGCCGACGCGCCCGAGCCCGTTGGACGCTGGCTGGTCATCGCCGACGAGGCGGGAACCGGGGCCGCGCTCGCCGCGGAGCTCGAGCGGCGCGGGGCGGCCTGCCGTTGCGTGTCGCTCCGCGAGCGCGAGCTCGACCCGCGCCGCCGCGGCGGCTGGGCGCGGCTGCTCGACGAGATCGAGGTCCCGGGAGACGGCGCGTTGGGCGTGGCGTACCTGCCGGCGCTCGACCTCGACGCCTCTTGGAGTCAGGAGCCGTGCGAGCTGGCCGCCGGCCAGGCGGCGGCGCTCGGAGGAGCGCTCAACCTCGCAAACGAGCTCGCGGCCCGGCGCGCACCGGAAGGCGGCGCCACGCGGCTTTGGCTCGTCACGCGCGGCGCGCACGCGGTCGCGGCGGAGGAAGCGTGCGTCGCGTTTCCGCAGGCCACGCTGTGGGGCCTCGGGCGAACGATCGCCCAGGAGCGCCCCGAGGTGTTCGGCGGGATGCTCGATCTCGATCCGGCGGAGCACGACGGGGCGCAAGCTCCGCGCGCGGCCGAGCTGCTCGTCGGCGGTACGGACGGCGAAGACCAGCTCGCGCTGCGCGGAGGCCAGCGCCACGTGCTGCGCCTCGTGCGCGCGCCGCGCGCCGAGGTCGAGGCCGAGCTCTCGATCGAGCCCGCGGGGACGTACCTCATCAGCGGCGGTTTGGGCGAGCTGGGGCTCGCGCTCGCGCGCTGGTTGGTCGAGCGTGGGGCGCGCGACCTGCTCCTTCTGGGGCGCACGCCGCTGCCGCCGCTCGACGCTTGGGAGCGCCTCGCCGAGGACGATCCGGCGCGGCCGAAGGTGGAGTGCATCCGCGCGCTCGAGGCCCTCGGCGCGCGCGTCGACACCGCGGCGGTCGACGTCGCCGCCGAGTCCGAGCTGCGCACCCTGCTGGGCCGCTGGCGCACGGCAGGCCGTCCGCCGGTCCGCGGGTGCTTCCACCTGGCGGGCTCGGTCGAGCCCGCGGCCGTAGCCGACCTGACGCAGACCGACCTCGAGCGCGCGCTGCGCGCCAAGGTGGTGGGCACGCACGCTCTGCACCGTGCGCTCGCCGATGAGGAGCCCGAGCTCTTCGTGCTGTTCTCGTCGGGCGCGTCGATCCTGGGATCGCCGCTCCTCGCGGGCTACGCGGCCGCGAACGCGTTCCTCGACGCGTACGCCGAGCAGCTGCGCGCCGCCGGCCGGACCGCGCTGAGCGTTCGCTTCGGCTTCTGGGAGGAGAGCGGCATGGCGGCCCGCATGCTGCGCGAGAACCGCGGCGCGCAACAGCCCCACGGGATGCTCGGCTTCAGCGACCGCCAGGGCTTCGAGCTGCTCGAGCATGTGCTGGCGCACGACCTCGACGGCGTCGCGCCTGTGCACTACGACTGGCGCGAGTGGGCGGCGCACCACCCGCGCGCCGCCGCCGGGCCGTTCCTGCGCGAGATCTTCGCGGCGCCGGCCGAAGGGACCGAACGCGACGATCCGGCCGTGCGCAGCCTGAGCCGCGCCGAGCTGCTCGCGCTGCCCGCGAAGGAGCGCGGCGGCGCGCTCGAGGCGCACCTCTCGCACCTCGTCGCGCGCACCGTCGGCACCGATGGCCGCATCCACCCGGATCAGCCGCTTACCGACCTCGGCATCGACTCCTTGATGGCGCTCGAGCTGCGCAACCGCGTCGAAGTCGAGCTCGAGGTCGCGGTGCCGATGGTGAGCTTCCTCGAGCGTCCGTCGCTGCGGCAGCTCGGAGCGTCGCTGCTGGTGAAGATCGAGTCCGGGCCCGTGAATGGGAGCAACGGCACGAACGGGCACGTTGCCGAGACTCCCGATCTCGAGCGTCCCGACCGCCTGTTGGACCGCGTCGACGACCTCTCCGAGGAGGAGGTCGAGCGGCTCCTGGTCGAGCTCGAGGAGTCCGCCGATGCGTCGCTGCGCGAGGAGGAAGCGTGAGGCGCCGCGCCTGCCTATCGCGCGGACTCGCGGCTGAGGAAGCGGAACTTCCCGCGCCTCGGCAGCAGCGATGCCGCGCTCGCGCCGCGAGCCTGCAGGCCGAGACCGGCCTCCAGACTGCGGGCGAGGTGCTCGATCAGCTCGGCCTCGCGCTCGAAGCCGCGGGCGAGCCGCAGCCGGAAGTCGATCGACCGGTCGGCGGTCTGGTGGAAGCTCGCCTGCTCGACGGCGTCGCCGAAGGCGTGGTTGGCGGCGAGGAGGCTCTCGCGGAAGAAGCGCGCGTACACCCGCTGGCCGCGCGCGTTCAGCAGGTAGTCCTCGGTCCGTCCCTCGAGCTCGACGATCTTGGTCCCGGTCACACCGCACGGGCAGGCCTCGACGCGCAGCTCGGCGCGGTCGCCGATCTCATAGCGGATCAGCGGCATCTCGAGCTGCTCGAGCGTCGTCACCAGCAGCTGCCCGGTCTCGTCGCGCTGGACGACGTACGAGTGCTCGAGCACGTGCAGCCCGGTGCGGTGGACGCACTCGGTGGCGACGAAGCCCAGCTCGTTGGAGCCGTAGCTGTTGTACACGCGGGTCTCGAAGGCGTCCTCGAGCACGCGCCGGTCCTCGTCGCGCAGCACCTCGCCGCCGCAGAGGAGCAGCCGCGGCGGGCGCTCGAAGCGCAGGCCCAGGTCGCGCATCCATGCGGCGAGCTCGAGGTAGTAGCTCGGGAACCCGAAGAGCACCGCGGGCCCCGTGCGGCGCATCAGGTCGAGGAAGTCGCGGGTGCGCTGCTCGTCGAGCCCGCTGAAGCAGAAGATCGGCAGCCCGATCGCCGCGACCGCACGGTGCACGCCCGAGCCCCCCGCGTCGCGCTCGGTCTGCCAGGCCGAGACGATCGCGTCGCCGGGCTGCCAGCCGAGGTGGCGGAGCGCCTCGAGGATCGACCGCAGGAGCCGCAGCACGCTCTCCTTGCTGCGATAGAAGTGGAGCGGACGCCCGGTCGACCCGCTGGTGCTCGTCTCGATCAGCGCGTCTTTGCGGAGCAGCCGCACGATGCGGCGAAGCCCCGCGTGCTTGTAGTCGAGCGCGTCAGCGCTACCGCCGTAGGCGCGGTCCATGAAGCGCCAGACGTCTTCCTTGACGTCTTCCTTGCGCGTGCGGAAGCCCAGCCTGCGCAACTCGCCGAGCGGATCGGCGGCGGCGAGCGGTGGGAGGCCCTCGGCGTAGAACGGCACGCTGTGCCGCGCATGGTCGAGCAGGAGGCCGACCCGCTTCGGGTCTGTCGGCCGCGGGAAGGGCGGGCCGCCGTGGACGGCGTCGCGGTAGGACGAGCCCGCGCCGACGGCGCGGAGCGTGATTCGGAAGAGCCGGTCTCGAAGGGCGGGTTTCATCGCTTTGGATCTGCACTCCAGTATCGAGCTGTACGGCGCAGGAAACGAGGTGTTCGAAAATGAAGCGCGAACCGGCGACGAAGGCGTGGGGATCGCGCACGGCGGCACCCGCTTCCGGCACGCTGCTCGACGTGTTGCGGCGGCGCGCGCGCGATCAGCCTCGGCGTGAGGCGATCACGTGCCTCGCGGATGGCGAGGCGACCGAGGCGGCGTTCGACTACCGCACACTCGACGAGCGCGCGCGCTCGATCGCGGCCGGGCTCCAGCGCGGAGGGCTCGAGGGCAAGCCGGTGCTTCTCTTGCTGCCGCCGGGTGCGAGCTACGTGCTCGCCTTCCTCGGCTGCATCTACGCCGGCGCCGTTCCCGTGCCGGCCTACCCACCCCATCGGCGCCGCGTGCGCCCGGCTGCCGAGCGGCTGGCGCGCATCCTCGACGATGCGGGCGCGCGCGCGGTGATCGGTTCGCCCGAGCTGTTGCCGCACGTGCGCGAGCTGCTCGACGACGCCCGGGACGTGCGCTGGATCGTGATGGACGACCACGACGGCGGGCGCCCGGAGGCGTGGCGAGCCCCACGGATCGACGGCGACTCGCCCGCCTTCCTTCAATACACATCCGGATCCACCGGCCACCCGCGGGGCGTGATCGTCACGCACCGCAACCTGCTCGGCAACCTGGCCATGATCCGCGACTGCTACGGCCTGGGCCCGGACGACCGCGGGGTGATCTGGCTGCCGCCGTACCACGACATGGGGCTGATCGGCGGCGTGCTCGAGCCGCTCTTCACCGGCTTCCCCGTGGTGCTGTTTCCACCGCTCTACTTCATCCAGCGCCCGGCGCGTTGGCTGCGGGCGGTCAGCCGCTATCGGGCGACGATCAGCGGAGGACCCGACTTCGCGTACGCGCTCTGCACGCGGCGGATCGCGCCCGAGGAGCGCGCGCGGCTCGACCTGCGTAGCTGGCGGGTGGCGTTCAACGGCTCCGAACCGATCCGCGCCGACACGCTCGAGGACTTCCGCCGCACGTTCGCGCCCCAGGGCTTCTCGGACCGTGCGTTCTATCCGTGCTACGGACTGGCCGAAGCGACGCTGTTCGTGGTCGGACCCAGCCGGCCGGGCGAGCTGCGCCGCGGGCGTTTCGACGCGACCGAGCTGCGCGGCGGCCGGGCGGTTGCGCGTGACGTGAGCGACCCGCGCGGGAGGACGCTCGTGGGGTGCGGGAGCACCTTTGGCGACCTCGAGCTGCGCGTCGTCGACCCCGGACGCTGCGTTCCCTGCGCCGAGTCCGAGGTCGGCGAGCTCTGGGTCCGTGGCTCGACCGTCGCCGCCGGCTACTGGGGGCGTCCGGAAGAATCCGCGCCGGTCTTCGGCGCACGGCTCGCCGACGGCTCGGAGGAGCGCTACCTCCGCACCGGCGACCTCGGCTTCGTGCACGGCGGTGAGACGTTCGTCACCGGGCGGCGCAAGGAGCTCATCGTGGTGCGCGGTAGCAACCACTACCCGCAGGACATCGAGCGCACGGTCGAGCGCTGCCATCCCGCGCTCGAGCCCGCGAGCGGCGCGGCCTTCCTCCCGGACGAAGACGCTGACGCGGTCGTCGTCGTGCAGGCCGTGCGCCGCGAAGCCGTGCGCGGACTGGAGACGAGCGAGCTCGCGCGCGACATCTCCGAGGCGGTCGCCGAGCGCCACGGGCTGCGCGTCGAGCGCGTCGTACTCACACGCGCGACCGCGATCCCGCGGACGTCGAGCGGCAAGGTGATGCGCGGCGCGTGCCGCGACCTGGTCGCGAGCGGAAGTCTGGAGGAGCTTCGATGAGCCAGGCCCCGAGCATCGAGCGTTCGGCGCGGGCCGCGCGCCCGTCCGCCACGGTATCGAGTCCGCGCATCCAGGCCGTGAAGCGCCGCTTCGTGCTCGGCCTCAACGGCGTGTCGGGCGCCGGGTTCGCGGTGGCCGTGATCCTGCTGGTCTCCGGGAGCTCCGGCTGGGGCGAGGTGCTGCTGTTCGCCGCGATGTACGCGTTGACGGGCATCGGGATCTCGGTCGGCTACCATCGCTTCTTCACGCACCGCGCCTTCGACGCGCCGCTTGCCGTGCGCGCGGCGCTCGGCGTCGCGGGCTCGATGGCGGGGCACGGGCCGCTGGTCTCCTGGGTCGCGACGCATCGCGCCCACCACCAGAAGAGCGACCGCGAAGGCGACCCGCACTCGCCGCACCTCGCCGGCGAGACCGGTCGCCAGCGCGCGCTCGGCCTGTGGCACGCGCACATGGGATGGCTCCTGAACAGCGAGCTGCCGAACTCGGCCGTGTTCGCGCGCGACCTGCTCGGCGATCCTCTGGCGCGCCGGCTCAACCGCGGCTACCCGCTGCTCGTGCTGGCGGGGCTGCTCGCGCCGGCCGTGCTGTGGGGGCTCGTCCACGGCGGCTGGGGAGCGGCGCTTCAGGGGCTCATCTGGGGCGGCCTCGCGCGGCAGTTCGCGGGCTTCCACGCGACGTGCAGCATCAACTCGCTCGGGCACGCCCTCGGACGGCGCGCGTTCGACACGCGCGATCGCAGCAGGAACAACTACCCGTTGGCCCTCGCCACGTTCGGCGAAGGCTGGCACAACAACCACCACGCGTATCCCTCGTCCGCGAGGTTCGGCCTGCGTTGGTGGCAGCTCGACGTCGGCTACCTGGTCGTCGCGACCCTCGCTCTCCTCGGCCTTGCCGTAGGGGTGAAGGGAGTCGGCGCCGGAAAGACGCCGCCGGGTTGAGTCGCTCCTTCCCCGTGGAAGCGAGACCTACCGCAGAGATTCGGAGAGGAACCGAGATGGAGATCGAACAAGACCGGCAAGCGGCGAAGAGCGTCGCCGACGTCCAGCTTTGGCTCGTCACGTACGTGGCCGAGATCCTCAAGCTGCCCGCGGCCGACATCGATGCGACCGTGCCCTTCGAACGCTACGGCATCGACTCGTCGGCCGCCGTCGGGATGACCGGCGACCTCGAGCAGTGGCTTGGCTTCGACCTCGACCCGACCGTCGCGTACGACCACCCGACGATCAACGAGCTGGCCGCGCACCTGGCCGAGCTGTCGACGACCGGAGGCGTGGCCTGATGCCGTCCGGCGAGACCTACGGCGGAGCCTCGACGCAGGCGATCCAGCACCACTACGACGTCGGCAACGACTTCTACGCGCTGTGGCTCGACCCGACGGTCACGTACAGCGGCGCGCTTTGGGACGGTCCGGACGACACCCTGCAGGCGGCGCAGGAGCGCAAGCTCGACTACCACATCGACCAGGCGAGGGCGCGAGGGGCGGGGAGGGTGCTCGAGATCGGCTTCGGCTGGGGCTCGATGATCCGGCGGCTCGTCGACCACGCGGGGGTCGAGCGCGTCGTGGGGCTGACGCTGTCCGAGCGGCAGCTCGCGCACGTGTCCGCGCTCGGCGATCCGCGTGTTGACGTGCGGTTGGAGAACTGGTTCGACCACCGGCCCGACGCCCCGTACGACGCGGTGATCTCGGTGGCCGCCTTCGAGGCCTTCGCGCGGCCGGGGCTGACGCGCGCCCAGAAGGTGGCACGCTACCGCGACTTCTTCTCGCGCACTCGCGACTGGCTCGTGCCGGGCGGTGGACTAGCGATCCAGACGATCACGTGGGGCCACACGGGCGAGGCGCGCTCGAGCGGCTTCATCGAGAGCCAGGTCTTCCCCGAGTCCGACCTGCCGTTCGTCTCCGAGATCATCGAGGCGGCGGAGGAGGGGTTCGAGGTCGTGGCGCAGCACAACGACCGTGCTGGATACGAGCGCACGTGCCGCCGCTGGCTCGCGAACCTGCGCGCGCAGCGAACTGAGGCGGTCGAGCTCGTGGGACCGGAGACGGTGCAGCGCTACGAGACCTACCTCAAGATGGCCGTCATCGGCTTCCACACGGGCAAGATCCAGCTGCACCGCATCTCGTTCCGACGCGAGGGCGGGCGCGGATCGGTCGGGGCCGGCTGACCCGTGGACCGACGGGCCGAGACCTCCAAAGGCGGCGCGCGCCGCGCCTCGTTCGTGCCGGGGCTGCTCGCGCTCCTCGCGCTGCCGCTGCTGTTCCTCGCCGACACGTCGCTGGCCTGGGCGCGCGGCTGGCGGCCGCCCAGCGCGGACCTGCTGCCCGGCGCCTTCGTCGCGGTGTTTGCGATCGCGCTGGCGTCTCCATTGGTGCCGCTAGCCCTCGCGCTCTCGGCGCGTTTCCGCGCGTTCCTCGGCGCTCGCTCGGTTCAGCTTCCGCTCGCGGCCTTCGCGCTGATCGGAGGGTGCGCCGCGTCCGAGGCCATCACGCGGGTGAAGCTGGATGAGTGGACGCGTCTGCACCGGCGCCCGGCGAACCTGGAGGTGATGTTCCGCCCCGAGGCGCAGCTCTTCCCCGGCGTGTTCGGCGATTCGCTCTACCGAACGAGCTCCGAGGGGCTGCGCGGCCCCGAGCTGCCGGAGCGCGACCAGGCGCTGCGGATCCTGTGTGTCGGCGGAAGCACGACCGAGTGCGTCTACCTCGACGACTCCGAGTCCTGGCCGACGTTGCTGATGGGGGCGATGAACGCGCGCGACGGCGCGCCGCCGGTGTGGGTTGGCGGGGCCGGGATCAGCGCCTTCTCGACCATCGAGCACGTCCCCTTCGTCGAGCGCGCGGCGATCGTCGACGAGATGGACTGCGTCGTCTTCCTGGTCGGCTTCAACGACGGCGGGCGCGCGGTGGTCGGCGGGATGGAGTACGGGCCACCGCCGCTCTGGCGCCGTTCGTCGCTGGCGCTGCTGGCCTTCGAGCTGGCGCGTTGGCGCGCCGAACGCCGTCTGCTCGACACGCTCGACTCCTTCGGCGAGAACATCCAGCTCAAGCGCGACCTGCGCGCCGCGGCGCAGCACTCCGAGGCGCCGCCGGAGCTCGAGCGCGCGCTGAGCGAGTACCGCGACCGCGTACGCCGCCTGGTCGAGGCCTGCCACGAGAAGGGCGTCGCCTGCCTGTTCCTGACGCAGCCGGTGCTCTACCGGCGCGACCTGCCGGCGGACGCCGAGGCGCTCCTGTGGCTCGGGCAGCTCGAGCCCGGGGTGTTCCTCGGCTCGGGGCCGCTGCGCGACGGGATGGACCGCTTCAACGTCGCGCTCGCCGAAACGTGCCGCGAGCTGGACGTGCCGTGCGTCGACCTGTCGTCGATGAACGGCGACCCGAGCTTCTTCTTCGACGACTGCCACTTCAACGAGGCGGGGTCGCGGCGCGTGGCGGAGCTGCTCCTGGCGCACCTCGATGCCGAGGGGCTCCCGCGGGCGTTCTGACTTCGGGCTATGGTCGGCCGTGCAGGGCCGCGAGCAGGCGACGCGCGAGCGCGCCCACGTACGGAGGCTGCACGAGGTCGAAGTGTGAGCCGGGTAGGCGCTCGACGCTCGAATGCTCCGACAGCCGCGCCCACTCGGCGCTCCCCTGCGTGCCTTGGTTTGCGGGCTCGCCCTCGGCCACGAACACCGTGAACGCCGCGCGCAGCGGCTGCGGGCGATACGGGCGTAGGAGCGCGGCGTGCCGCAGCAGCGCCCGCGCGAGTCGACGGGCGCGGCGCGCGTCGGGGTAGCCCGCGAGCCACGCCGCGGCGGCCGGCGTGGCCAGCAGCGCATCGATCGCTTGCTCTTCGCCGTCGGCGAGCACGTCCTCCGCCAGGCCGGTTAGATCCGGCAGGCCGGGCGCGCGGTAGTGCCCCACGTCGAAGTCGAGCGGCCCGGGGTCGATCAGGCCCACGAAACCCGGCGCCTCGCCGTCGCGCTCTAGTGCAGCCGCCATCGCCGCGACCATGCGCGCTCCCATCGACCAGCCGGCCAGGTGGATCGGTCCGCCGGGGTGTGCGCGTCGGATCGCCTCGAGGTAACGATCGGCGAGCTCCTCGAGGCTCCTCGCGACGAAACCCTCCGCGCGCAGCGCGAGCGCCTCGACGCCGATGACGGAGCGGTCGGCGCCCAACCGGCCGGCGAGCAGCGCCAAGCCGTCCACGGTTCCCTCCATCGGGTGCACGAGGAAGAGCGGTGCGCGCGTTCCGCCGGGCTTCAGCGGCACCAGCGGCCACCCCTCATCCTCGGCCTTCGCCCGTTCGCCGTCCGAGCGCTTCGCGGCCGCGCGCGCCAGCTCGGCCACCGTGGGGTGCCGCGGCAGGTCGTCGATCGTGACGGGGATCGCCTCGGCCTCGCAGAGCGCGGCCAGCCGCAACCCGCGCAGCGACTCGCCGCCGAGCTCGTAGTAGTTGTCGTGGACCGAGACGTCGGCCACTCCAAGCACCTGCTCGAAGATGCGGGCGAGGCGCCGCTCGAGGTCGTTGCGCGGCGGAGTGCGCGGCGCGCGCGGAGCGCCACCGGCCCGCGGCAGCGCGTCCAGGTCGACCTTCCCGTTCGGGCTGAGCGGCAGCTCGTCGAGCAGCACAACGCGGCGCGGCACCACGGGCGGCGGCAGCCGGCGCTCCATCCACTCCGTCAGCGCGGTGGCCTCCGGCGCGGCCGCGCCGTGGGGGACCACGTACGCCGCGAGGGTCCCGTCCTCACCGTCGCGTGCCACCGCGCAGGTGCGCACGTCCGGATGCGACGCGAGCGCGTGTTCGATCTCGCCCGCCTCGATGCGCACGCCGTTGATCTTCAGCTGGCGGTCGACGCGCCCGAGGTATTCGAGTTGCCCCTGGTCGTTCCAGCGGACGCGGTCGCCGGTGCGGTAGAGCCGTGTGCCGCGACCGTTCCAGGGATCGGGCACGAAGCGGGTGCCCGTCTCCGCCGGGCGGTTGCGATAGCCCAGAGCCAGGCCGCGCCCGCCCAGCCACAGCTCGCCGGGGATGCCGTCCGGCACCGGCATGCCGTTCGCGTCGACGACGTGGCACGCGGCGCCGTGGATCGGGCGTCCGATCGGCACCGTGTCGACGTCGTTCTCCGTCACCTCGTGCCAGGTGCTGTCGACGCACGCTTCGGTCGGGCCGTAGAGGTTGATCAGCCGCGCGTCGCTGTGCGCGAAGAACCGCGCCGCCAGCTGAGGCGAGAGCGCCTCGCCGCCGCAGAAGACGCGGCGCAGCGCCTCGCACCCGGCCAGCGCGCTGGCTTCGAGCAGGGCGTCGAGCAGCGACGGCACCATCTGCACCACGGTGATCGCTCGTTCGGCGAGGGCGCGCCGCAGCTCGCCGAGGTCGGTCGCCGCGCGCGTCGGAGCGAGGACCAGGGTCGCCCCCGCGAGCGGCGGGCCGAAGAGCTCCCACACCGACGCGTCGAACGCGAACGACGTCCGCTGCAGCACGCGGTCGTCGGCCGCGAGCGGCAGCTCGTCCTGCATCCAACGCATGTGGTTTGCGAGCGCGCGGTGCGGCACCATCACGCCCTTGGGCCGGCCGGTCGAGCCGGACGTGAAGAGCACGTACGCCAGGTCATCCGGGCCGACGCCGGGGGGTGCGGGCGCGCCGTCGCGTCCCTCTCGCTCCACCTGCGCGACGGACGCCGCGGGGACGTTCAGGCCGTCGCGCGCGGCCGCATCGGTCAGCACCAGCTTCGGTGCGCTGTCTTCGACCGCGAGCGCGATGCGTTCGGCGGGGTAGGCCGGATCGAGCGGCGTGTACGCCGCTCCCGCGCGGAGCACCGCGAGGACGGCGACGAGCTGCTCCGGCGAGCGCGCGAGGTGGAGCCCCACGACATCCCCGCGGCTCACGCCGCGCGCTGCTAGGCCCGCGGCGAGCCGCCGTACGCGCGCGTCGAGCTCGGCAAAGGTGAGCTCGCCCGTGTCCCACTCCAGCGCGCGGCGGTCGGGGGTTGCCGCGGCCTGACGCTCGAACGAGCGGTGGACCGGCAGCCAGGGCTCCGGCTCGTCCGGACCGCAGACGGCGGCGCGCTCGCTGCGCTCGTCTTCGGAGACCAACGGGGCGAGCGCGTGCTCGCGCTCGGGTGACCGTCCCAGGTGCTCGAGCAGGCGCGTGAGGTGGCGCCCCATCCGCTCGATGAAGGCGGGCTCGAACAGCGTGACGTTGTATGTCAGCTCGGCGAGGAGCCCCTCTTCGGTCTCCTGGGCGAAGAGCGTGAGGTCGAACTGCGTAGCCTCGGAGTCGAGGCTGAGCGACTCGAGCTCGAGCGGCCCGAGGCGGATGCGCTGACCTCCGCGCGTCGGCGACAGGACAGGTACGCCGGCGTCCTGGCTGCGCTGCAGCACAAACGTCGCCTGCAGCAGCGGGGGACGCGACGCATCGCGGCGCGGGTTGAGCGCCTCGACGAGCAGCGGGAAGGGATAGTCCTGGTGCTCGAGCGCCGCGAGCGTCGTGCGCTTGAGCTCGCGCACGAGCTCGGCGAACGACTGCCCCTGACGCGGGCGCCCGCGGAGCACGACCATGTTGACGAAGAACCCGCACACCCCCTCGAAGTCCGGCCGGCTGCGCCCGGCGACCGGCGATCCGACGAGCACGTCGCGCTGTCCGGTATAGCGGTGGAGCAGCGCGACATACGCGGCGAGGAGCACGACGTAGAGGGTCGTGCCCTCGGCGCGCGCGAGCGCCTTCAACGGCTCGAGCAGCGCGCGCGGCACGACCACGCCGTGCGTGGCTCCGTCGAACGTCTGCTGCGGCGGCCGGGGGCGTCCGGGGGGGAGGTCCAGCGTCGGCAGCTCGCCGGACAGCTCGGCGCGCCAGTACGCCTCGAGCTCCGCCCCGCGCGGCGCGGCGAGCATCTCCTGCTGCCAGCGCAGGAAGTCGATGTAGTCGACCGTCTTGGGCGGCGGCGGAACCGAGACGCCGTCGCGGGCCTCCTCGTAGCACGCGCCGAGGTCGCGCAGCAGCACGACCAGCGACCAGAAGTCGCCGATCAGGTGGTGGGCCGTCAGCACGAGCACGTCTCCGACGTCCGAGTTCCGCAGCAGCGCCGCACGCAGAGGCGGATCCGCCTCGAGCTCGAACGGGCGGCGCACCTCGCGACGGATGCGCGCGTTGAGCGCGTCGGCGTCCTCCCCGCGCGCGTCCTGCTCGTCGATCTCGAAGCGGACCTCGGCCAGGATGCGCTGGAACGGTACGCCTTCCCTCTCGCCGAACACCGTCCGGAGCGCCGCGTGACGGTGGGCGAGTCGCTCGAGCGCGGCCGCCAGGATTCGCCGGTCGGCCTGGCCGCGCACGCGCGCCGCCAGGTACAGGTTGTAGGCGGCACTGTCGGGCGCGAGGCGATGCAGGAACCACAGCGCGCGCTGGCCGACGGACAGCGGGTGCGTCGCGCGCCGTGAGAGTTGCTGGAGCGAGCGCCGGAGACGTTCGCGCCGCGCCGCCGGTGATGCGGCGTCGGTCCGCTCGCCGGGACTCACCGGGCCGCCAGCTCCTGGGCGATGAACACCGCGGTTGAGGCGCCTCCTCCGCTGCACTCGTTGGTGATCTCGGTGGGGGAGACGCGCGCCATGCAGCCCTCGACACGGCCGGTGTTCCACACGAAGGGGTTCAGGTCGATGTAGAAGTCCTCGCGCTGCGGCCTACCGTTGACGAGCCAAGGGAAGGACTCCTTGAAGAGCATGACGCGCTCCTGCACGACGAACGGAGCCTCGAAGGCCGCGTCGACGTGCTCGCGCCACTCGTCCGGCGTGCACGCCCAGCCGAGCACGACGCCCTGTCCGCCGTAGCCCGACGTCGGCTTGAGCACCATGCGCGGGCCGTTGTCGTAGAGGAGCTGGCGCAGCCCGGCGCGAACGCCGTGGAAGTCGACCTCGCGCTCCTCCACGATGTGCGTCCAGGGGATGTAGCGCTCGACCGCTTCCGCCACGTCATCGTCGAGCAGGTGCCGCAGCGAGCCGTCGCGCAGCACGGCGAACACGTCCTTCTTCGCGCGCAGCACCTGCCCAGCGCCCGAGTTGAGGAGCATCAGCTCGCCGCTCTTGACGCAGCCCCAGAAGTCGTGCTCGAACGGCACCTCGTCGGGGAACGTGTGCCAGTTCATGACGTAGGCGGCGCGCACGATTCGGTCGCCCCGGTAGAGGCGCCCCTCGCGGCACGTCAGCTCGCGGAACGGAACCAGCTCGGCCTGAAAGCCGGCCTCATCGAGGGCTTGCCCGATGTAGAGGGCATCCGGCGCCACGTCGCTTCCGGTGACGTCTCCGGGCTCGCCGACCGCCGTCAGCATCGGGGTCGGCCCCAGGTCGAAGCGCGACTTCAGCGACTCGAGCGCGAAGCGAAAGCCGGAGCGCCCGAAGGTTGGCTTCAGCTGCGCCTGCGCGCCGAGCTCCTCGAAGATAGGCAGCTCGGTGAACGTGTCGCTGAGCCGGATGTGCTTAACCACGGACCCGGGCCGGGTGTTGTACTCGACGAAGCGGATCTCGCCCTGTTGGTCGAGGATGCCGTCCAGGCGACCCACGATCTCGCCGGGCCGCGGATCGGTCGCGACCATGCGCTCCTCTGCCGCGGTAAGGCGGATCCGGCGGCGCGCCTCCGCCGACGAGAGCAGGTGGTCCGCCACCGCGTTCAGGCCCCGCATGACCAGCGTCGCCGAGCGCATCACGCCCTCGTGCACCGCGGGCGACAGGAAGACCGGCCGCAGCGGGACCTCGTCCGTGTCGATGTACATGCCGCGGTCGGCTTCGACCATGGCCTTGGCCGTCGTTGCGAGGTGCTTGCCCTCGAGCAGCTCCTCGTAGCGTCCCGCGACCTCTCTGCTGAATCCCTGCGTCATGTTGCTACCGTGCGTTGCGCGGTTCGGCCTTCAGGGGCGTGCGCAGCCTGCGCGGCGCGAGGCGAAGCACGAACCGCGAGACCTTCTCCAACCAGGCGACCTCGCCGCCGGTCAACTCGGGGTGGTGGATGTCGATCAGGAACACATAGCGCGGGCGCTCGCCGCGGTTCCATACCTCGTGCTCGAAGGAGTCGTCGAACAGGATGCACCTGTCCTCGACCCAGGTGCGGGCTTCTCCTCCGACGCGGATGCCACAGTCCGCGGGGACCGAGAGCCCCAGATGGCAGCGCAGCTTGGCGTTGCTGGCGCCACAGTGCGGCGTCACGTGCGTGCCCGGCGCGAGCACCGCGAAGCCGACCGTCCCGGTGAAGCCCGGGATCCGGCGGAAGACGCGCGTTGCCTCAGGGCAGCGCCGGCAGTTCTCCTCGAGCACGATGCCGTTGTAGAAGAGCCGGTACAGGTGCCAGGCGCCGCTGCGGATCAGGCGCTCGTCGAGGTCGCGCTCCTCGGGCGCGATCGTCTCGATGGGGCGCGGGCTGAGGAAGCCATCGGCCAGCAGCGCCTCGAGCTCGGCGCGCAGCTTCGGCGCCGCGGCCTCGAGCTCGGCGATCCACGGATGCTCGGCGGGATCCCACCAGGGCTGAGCGGTCAGGCCGGGGAAGTAGAAGTGCGGCCGCTGCGCCTCGTGCGGCGAGCGCGCCGGGCCGGTGCGCCCGGAGCGGCGGCGCCAGCGCGCGGTCACCAGGCGCGACACCAGCTTCAGGCCCCAAACGTGGGTGCGCTGGCTGAGGATCCGCTTCTCGCTGTCCTGCTCGTCCACGGAGGCGCCGGGGTGCGGCAACGTTTGGTCCATCCTGGCTCCTACGCTTGAAGCACGAACACAGGCGCGGTCGTGCTCGTTCCGGCGGTCACGTTGGTCAGGTCGCTGCCCGAGATACGCGCCAGGTAGCCCTGCGGTTTCTCGGTGCGCCACACGAACGTGTTGAGGTCGACGAGGCACTCGCGCGGCGCGAACGTGGAGTCCGCGAAGAGCGGGAAGCTCTCGCGCTGTGTGTGGACGCGTTCCTGCACGACGTAGGGACGCTTCAGCGCCTCGGCGAGGGCGCGCGACCATTCCGCGGGATCGGAGCGCCAGCCGAGCACGACCCCGAGGCCGCCGTACGAGGACGAGGGCTTGAGCACGAGGTGCTCGCGCTCGCGCTCGATCCACGGCAACAGGTCGACCGTCTCACCCCGCCATTCCGTTTCGCCGGGCCGTACGAGGCGCGTCCAGGGCACGTGTTGCTGGAGCGACGCGGCGACGGTGGGCTCGAACAGATCGGCGAAGCGCGGGTCGCTCAGAACGGCAAAGGTACCCTTGTTGCCGTGGAGAATGCGCCCCGAGAGCGTGTTGACGACCTGGATGCCGCCATCCCGCAGCACCTCCCAGAAGGGGTGCGCTAGGCCGATCGTGTCGAAGAAGTTCGGCCAGTCGAAGATGTAGGTGAGGTCGAGCGCGCGGTCGCCGTGGAACACGCGGCCGTCGCGGCAGGTGAGCTCCTCGGCCGCGACGACGTGCATCTCCATCCCGAGCGAGGCCACGGTCTTGACGGCGACGTCGATCTCCAGGTCGTGCTGGCTCTCGGTCACCTCGTCGCCGTCGACGACGGTGGGGCGCACGACGGTGATTCCGCCTTCTTCGGCCATCTTCCCGCCCAGCTCGAAGAAGGCCTCCATCAGCGCGCTGTAGGCGGTCGGGTTCCGTACCGAGTGGGCCTCTCCAAAGCTGCGCATGATCGGCAGCGACTCGAAAATCGAGCTGACCTTGAAGAGATTGATCAGCGCCGCCGGTTCGGGGTTGTACTCGAGGAAGCGAATCCTCCCGTCGTCACCCAGGAAGCCGTCGACCCTGCCAACCAGCTCGCGCGGCTCGCGGTCGAAGGTCAGGACCTGCTCTTCCTCCGGTGTCAGGCCGACCTCGTGCCGCAGCTCGGCGTCGTCGAGCAAGAGCTCGGAGAGCTTGCGGAGTCCTTCCGCGAACGCGCCGGCGGCTTCGATCACCTCGCCGTGCATCGTTTCGGTCAGGAAGTACGGACGCAGGACACCGCACAGCGGGCGGCCCAGGAAGTAGAGGTTGCTTTCAACCATTGCGCGCTCGAGTGCAGAGCGCGTGGTTTCGAAGCTCCCGCCCGCGAGCAGGGCGTGGTAGCGATCAATAGGGTCTTGAAGCGACAAGGCGTTGGCTCCCAAGATGCGCGAGCTTTGGCCGCCGGCGAGCGTGGCGGCTGCGAGCTGATTCGGTGGCAGACAAGTCATGATAGGCGACCTCCGATATCCTCACGAGGACCCCTCTCGTTTGACTTTTGCCGCGCCGGACGAACGTCTTTGGCACCGAGCTTGGGTTACGCAGAACTTGCGGCTTCTCGCGCTCATTCCTCCCTATCTGTGGGCACTTAACGTCGGAGGTTCGATGGCGAGTGTCTGCGTGCGTTTCTGCTCGATTCTGAACGGCTTGGACGAGGCCGAGCGCCTCGCGCACAAGGACCGCTTCGGTGACCTGGTGCGCGAGCTGGGCTATCTCGCTCCGATGAGCCGTCTGGTGCCCGCGCGCACGCAAGTCGCGCGCGTCGAGGAGCTACTCGCCGATGCGTTCGATGCCGGCGACGCGCTGTTCTGCAAGCCGTTGGACGGCTTCATGGGGCGCGGTGCGTGCGAACAGCCGGACCGCGCGGCCGCCGTGCGCTTCCTCTGCGGCCAGAAGCGTGACTACCTCGCCCAGAGCCTCGAGCGCCCGGTCGAGGACTGGCGCTATATCGTGCACCGTGCCCGTGGCGACCTCGAACGTCCCGGCGACGGCCCGGTTTGGCGGATCGCGTACAAGAAGGTGCGCCCGCACGTCGTCGGAGACGGGACGGCTACCGTGGAACGACTCGCCGGCGAGCGTCAGCGGCGCTATGCGCGCCGGCTGCCGGAAGCCGAGCGTGGGCGTGTCCCGGCCGCGGGCGAGCGCGTCGACCTGATCGCGACCGGCAACATCAGCCAGGGCGCGGTCGGCCTGCTGCCCCCGCCGCACGAGCTCGCGGCGATGGACGCCTTCTTCACGCCCTTCCTCGCGGCGCTCGAGGAGCGCCTCGGCGGCCCGCTCGGCGTGGCCTGCCTCGACGTGGGCGTGAAGGACCCGCAAGCCCTGGCCGATCCGGCGTGCGTCGATCGGCTCAGGGAGCAAGTCGTGTTCTATGAGTTCCAGGTACCCTTCGGTCTGAGCGGCTACGTCGCCGAGATGCCCGTTCCCGCACGCCGCGCGAGCTTGCCCCTCCCGCGGTCCCTCCACGGCTTTGTGTGGAGGCGCCGCACGGCGCTGCGGTTTCTGGCGTCGCTCGCGAGCAGCGGGCGCTACCTCTCGGCTGCCGCGACGGAAGGAGCCCGGTCCTGATCCCTAGGAGAGACACAACGCAATGCCGCTTGCCAGGCAGGAAACCCTCGAGGACGAGCAGGTCTACGTCTTCGACGCGGAGCTCGGCGACGAGACCGCGAAACGCCTCTTTCACGAGTTCTCGCGCGAGCGCCTCTACTCGCGCTCCGAGGCGGCCACGTCGCGCAGCCTCGAGTACAAGCACTGGGTCACCGAGCTCGACGTGGGCGAGTTCGCGGACTCCGAGGCGGGCCAGCGGACGCTGCAGCTCGTCGAGAAGTACTACCCCGGAGAGGCCCAGACCGCCTTCCGCGCCTATTGCAACCTGAACAGCCACGGCGACGCGCTCGGCGTGCACCGCGACTGCCCGCCCTCGGACCGGGACGTGACGGCGCTCTGGTTCCTGTGCGAGGACTGGGAGCTCGACTGGCGCGGCGAGCTCGTGCTCTACGACGGCAAGGGCGACGCGCGGGTCGCCGTCTCGCCGCGGCCGGGGCGGCTGTGCCTGTTCCGCGGCTCGCTGCTGCACGCGGGCTCGCCGCCGAGCCGCCTGTGCCCGGCGCCGCGTCTTACGCTCGCTTGCAAGCTGGCGCCCGAGGTCGCGGAGCGCGCCGCCCCCACGGACGATGGCGGCGCGTTCGCCACGGTCCCGCAGGTGTTCGAGCACATCCGCGCGCGCGTTGCCGGCCTCGGCACGAGGGACTTCGAGGCCTCCTATCGCTTCGTCGTCGACGGCCCGGGCGGCGGTATGTGGCGGATCGAGCTGCAGCGCGACGGCGGGCGCGTCACGGTCGACGACCGCGCCGCGGATCTGTCGGTCGCTCTGCACGCGCAGACGCTCCTCGACGTGCTGAACGGCAGGGTCGCGGTCGCGCGCGAGTTCGTCACCGGCAAGATCCAGGTCACGGGGAACCTGGACCTGGCGATGCACCTACGGGATGTGCTGGGGCCTCCCGGCGGACCGGCAGAAGCCGCTCGATGAGGTCGGCTGCGCGCGGCGCTCCGCCTCCGCGCTGAATGTCGCGCGCGAGCCGGCGCGCCGTGTCGCGGAACTCCGGTTCGTCGCGCAGGCGCGTCAGCGCACGACGCATCGGTTCGGGCGACAGCTTGCTGGCCCGCAGCGCCAATCCCGCGCCGGCCCACGACAGCCGCCCCGAGATGCCGAGCTGATCGTCGCAGATCGGTACGGCCAGGATCGGCACCCCGAGCAGCAGGCTCTCGAGCGTCGAGTTCAGCCCGCCGTGCGAGACCACAGCCGCCGCGCGCTTGAGCAGCGCCAGCTGCGGGGCGAAGGGGACGATCAGCGTGTGCTCATCGACGCGGTCCGCCAGCGACGGCGGGATCGGCCGGCCGCCCATCGTGACGACGCGCATGAAGCCGAGGCCTTCGGAGCCGTCCAGCGCGGCGTGGTAGAGCGGCTCGGTCGCCGGGGCGACGGTGCCGTACGAGATGTAGAGCAGCGGGCGGCGCTCGTCGATCCGCTCCCACGGGAAAGCGCTCGCGGCGGGCAGCTCGCGTCGCTCCGCCGCCTCGAGGTCGACCAGCGGGCCGACCAGGTGGAACGGGCGGTCGTTCCGCACGCCGTCGGGCTCGAGCTCGGCCGGGAACTGCGTCAGCACCACGTCGTCCGAGAACGTGTCGTCCAAGCGGGCGTGGGGCGGCAGGCCGGCGCGCCGCCGGCAGCGGTTCAAGCGACGAACGAACGGAACGGTGGCGAGGTCGAAGAGCCCGAAGGCCGCGCGGTTGCGCATGCGCGCCAGCCGGCCGGTCGACGGTTCCCACGGCGCGAACAGCGGCGCGAGGCGTCCGCTGCGGTCGCGGCGCAGCGGCAGCCCCGGGATGAAGGTGACGAACGGCACGCCGGCGATCTCGGCGATGGTCCGTCCCGACACGACCGACTGGTCGACGAGCAGGGCTTGGACGCCGTCCTCAAGCACTTGATCCGGCAGCTCGGCGACGGTGGTGTCGATCAGTCGCCCGAACGAGTCGAGGATGCGCCCGTAGCGCCCGAGGAAGCGCGACCGCCCGCGGCCGGGGGCCAGGCTGACGGTGACCACGCGCATGCCCTCCTCTTCGAGCTGGGGGCGGAAGTGGTCGGTCGTGTAGTACACCACCTCGTGCCCGCGGGCGCGCAGGAGGCGCGCCAGCTCGAGCGACGGCGGGATGTGCCCGTGGCCGGGCAGCACGAAGAAGCCGAAGCAGCCCATGTGGCTACTCCCCGTGTCGGGCGACGGTCCGCGCGCGGCGGAAGAGCTCGAGGCGCTCGGTGCGGAACCCCGGGCGGCGCAGGTGGATCGCGACCGTCGGGTCGATCGTCGACGGGCACTGGATCCAGCGTCCGAGCCGATGCACGCGCGGCTGGCCGGCGCCCGCGGCGCTCATCACGATGTCCTCGCCGTTGTGCACCTCGCGGCTCGGCGGCAGGTCGAGCGCTTCGAGCAGCTCGTGGTAGCGCTCCAGGTGCTGCCGCGTAAACGCGTGGCAGCCGTTCAGCAGGTCGACCGACTCCTCACGCCCGCGGATACCGAACTCGAACGGCCGCTCGTCGCTGCCGGTGTAACGCACGCCGATCATGCCGTGCGTGACCTCGGGGTCCTCGACCAGCGCCCCGAAGAGGCGCGCGATCTGAGTCGGGCGCGGGATCATGTCGTCGTCGAACGTGATGTAGTAGTCCGCCGGGTGGTCCGACGCGACCGAGAAGCGCACGCCCACGCCCGAGCCGTGGTCGTCGATCGGCACGACGCGCGGGTCTTCGGGGATCCACTCCGCGACGCGCGCGTCGGGGTTGCCGTTGACGACGATGATGCGGTCGAGGAACGGCAGGCAGAGTGCCGAGCGCACGATCGGCGCCAGGTTCTCCAGGCGGCCGTAGGCCGGCACGATGACGGTGAGGCGCTCCGGCCGCGCCTTCGGGTGCGGGCCAAACCGGATCTGCAGCCCGAGCAACGCCATGCGCGTGAAGTACTCGACGAGGTAGAACACCGCCAGCAACCGGAAGTGGCGCGGGACCCGCAGGCGGTCCAGGTTGCGCCAACTCCCGCGCACGCGGCGGAAGGCAAGGCCGATCATCGATGTCTCCCTGTTTCGGAACGCGGGGGAGTCTCCCGTTCTTCCCCCGGACCTCTAGCATGGGCGGCCGCCCGCGTTACCGAGAGTGTTGGGGGTAAGCTTCCGGTCAACTCGCCGAGCGCGTCGAGATCGCGCGCGTGCTCCGACGGTTGGACTACGATGGAGCGCGTGAGCTCGCAGCTCGGGGAGAGGACGGCGCTTGCCCGCGGCGCCGCGTTGGACGGCGTTGTGCTCGCGGCGCTGTGGTGCCTGGCGGCGGTCGTCGTCGGCCCGCCGCCGGACTTTCCGCTCAACGATGCGTGGTCCTACGGGGTCGCCGTCCAGCGCTTGGTTGAGGAGGGCCGCTACGCTCCGACGGGGTGGACCGCGACGACGCTCGTGACGCACGTCCTGTGGGGCGCGCTCTTCTGTCTGCCCGGCGGCTTCTCGTTCGCGGCTCTGAAGGTCGCGAGCCTCGCGGCCGGGCTGATCGGAGCCTGGGGCACATATGCGCTCGTCCGCGGCGTCGCCGGGCGGCGCGAGCTCGCGCTGCTGTCGGCCGCGGTGGTCGCGTTCAACCCGGTGTACTTCGCGCTCGCCAACACCTTCATGACCGACGTGTCCTATGCGGCGGCGTCGACGGCCTCGGCCGCCTGCCTGGCGCGGGGGCTGCGCGGCGGAGGGCGGCGTTGGAGCGCGGCGGGGCTCGCGCTCGCGGTCGTCGCCCTGCTCGGGCGGCACATCGGGCTGGTTCCGCTGGCTGCGTACGGGCTCGCGCTCTGGGTTCGCCGCGGAGCGCCGGCGCGCCGGCTGGCTGCGGCCGCGACGGCCTCGGGGCTGGGCGTGGCGGGGCTTGCCGGCCTGGCGGTGTGGTTGGGCTCGGCTCCGCGGATGCTCGCGCAGGCCTTCGCGACCCCGCTCTACCTCGGCCTCTTCCTTCTGCCCGTGCTCGCGGCCGTGCGCGTCGCCCGCGCGCCGCGCCTGGCCGACGCCGGCGCGCTGGTGTTTGCGCTGGCGGGCGGCGCCGGCATCGTCGCCGCCGGCTGGCGCATGCCGTTCTTGGCCACGGTGTCGGAGGGGAACGTGATCGTCGCGGCCGGGATCGGCCCGCTGACGCTGCGCGACGCGTTCTTCCTGGACTCCGCGGGGTGGGCGCCGCTCGGGCCCGTCTTCTGGGCGGCGGCCACGGCGCTGGCGCTCCTGGGCGGAGCGCTGCTCGTGCGCACCGCGCTGACGCTCAGCGGCGAGCTCTACGCCCGCGCCCGCTCGGGCCCGTGGGACGGAGCCGACTCCGCCGCGCTGTTCCTGTTGGTGGCGAGCGCGTTCTACTGCCTGCCGACCGCCTTCCTGCCGGGGGCGTTCGACCGCTACCTGTTGCCCGTGCTTCCGCTTGCCTGCGGCGCGCTCGCCGCGCGGGCGGAAGGGCCGACGCTGCGCGCTCCGCGGCTCGCGGCGGCGTTGGCGCCCGCGGTCTGCCTGCTCCTGTTCGCCGTTGCCGGGACGCGCGACTACCTGGCGTGGAACCGCGCGCGCTGGGACGAGCTGCACGAGCTCGTGGGCGAGCGCGGGGTCGCCCTGTCGCGGATCGACGGCGGCTTTGAGTTCAACGGTCTCCACCTCTACTCGCGCGACTACGAGCGCGCGCCGGAGCGCAGCTGGTGGTGGGTCGAGGACGACGAGTACGTCCTCGCCTTCGCGCCCATCGACGGCTACGCGGTCGAGCGCCGCGTCGCTGTCCGCCGCTGGCTGCCGCCGTGCGAGGACGAGCTCCTGGTGCTCAGGCGTCGAGACTGACGGCGCCGACGCCCGGAAGCACGGCGTCGAGCGGTGTCTGGCAGACGTAGTCCGCGTCGGCGGGCGGCGGGGTGCCGCGCTCGCTGTAGCGGTCGCCGACGAAGCGGCGGCAGACCTCGTCGAACGGCAGCACCGACTCGGCCAGGCGCGGCATCAGCAGCGCGCCGGCGAGTCCGAGCAGCTCGCGCGGACCGTAGCCAGCGCGCGCCATGCGCATCCGCTGCACGCCCAGGCGCACGAGCGGGTCGCTCTGGAGCCAGAGGCGTTCGCCGTAGCGATGCAGGCGCGCAAGGCGGCGGGCGCCGTCGCCGGCCAGCACCTGGATCGCGGTCTCGGGCATACGGAAGAGCGGGCACCAGAACGCGGTCCAGCCCCGGCGCCTCTCGCCGAGGTCGGCGAGCATGCGGTCGCTCAGCACGAACGCATCCGACTCGCAGTGCAGGATGCGCTCGTAGCCGTAGCGCTCCGCGACGGCCGCGGCGAACGTGAAGCTGCGCCACCAGCCCGGGAAGCCGCGCAGCGAGGTGCGCCCGAGGTTCTCGGCGAAGCGGAACATCACCGGGCCGTCCGGGAGCGCGGGCGGGAGCGGGCGGTCGGCGCTCACGATCGTCAGCTCGCCCGGCAGCCGCTCGGAGGGCGTGCCGTCGTCGATCAGCACGAGCCGATCGACTCCCAGCCGCTCGCGGCGGGCGTCGTAGAAGTCGAGCCACCGCGTCCACCGCGCGAAGGGTGAGCGGTCGGTGATGTACGACGTGCAGAAGAGGAAGGAGGGCAAGGATGGCGAGCTGCGCGTACTCCGATCCTAACGCGGCCCGCGCGAACGCGGGGGTCAGGCGCCGGAGCCGCGGAGCTCCGCGAGCAACCCGGCGTCGATCTTTGCGCGCACCGTACGTCGATCGAGCCCCAGCCGGCGGGCGGCACCCTCGTAGGTACCTATGCGGTGATACGCGAGCGTGCAGTAGCGGCCGAGCAGCTCTTCGGCGCTCAGCTCGCACTCCGCGATCTGCGCCGCGAGCCGCGCGTGGGGGCCGCGCTCTCCTGCGGCGGCGCGCGGCGGCCGGTACTCGTGTCGGATAAGGATGTTGCGCACGCACTGCTCCAGCTCGCGCACGTTGCCGGGCCAGGAATAGTCCGGGCCGAGCTCGGCGTTGATCCAGGCCAGCGCTTCGTCGGCCAGCGAATCGGCCTCGTCGCCGGCGAGGCGTGTGGACAGGAAGCGGACGAGCTGCGGCAGCTCGTCGACCGAGTCGCGCACCCTCTCGGCGAGCGATGGCGTCGTGACGATGTCGGAGCAGAGCCGGTAGTAGAGGTCCTCGCGGAAGCGTCCCGCGCCCATCTCGGTGGCGAGGTCGCGGTTGGTCGCCGCGATGATCTTGCCGGGGAAGTGGCGCTCCTTGGTCTCACCCAGGCGGCTGAAGGTGCGGTCCTGGAGCACGCGCAGGAGCTTCACCTGGATGGCCGAGTCGAGCTCGCCGATCTCGTCGAGGAAGACCGAGCCCACCTCCGGGCAGCCTTCGAGCCAGCCGCGGTGATCGCTGATCGCGCCGGTGAAGGCGCCGCGCTTGTGCCCGAACAGCTCGGACTCGATCAGCGTCGGGCTCAGCGCGGAGAGGTTCAGCGACTGGAACGACAGCGCCACGTCGTGCAGGAAGGCCTTCTTCCCGGGGTCGAAGCGCACGAAGCGCGACAGGCCGATCGCGCGAGCCACGAGCTCCTTGCCGGTGCCTGACGGCCCGGTGACAAGCGTCGTGAAGTCCGCCATGCGCTCGCACAGCGCCCGGCGGTAGCGCCGCAGGTCGTGGGTGAAGATCGACTGCCACACCTCGGCGCGCAGCCGCACCGCCGGCTGCGACACGCCGACGATCCACAGGAAGACGTTGCGGAACGCACGCCGCACCTGGAACGAGAGCGCGAAGAGGTGCGCGAGCTCCCGCTCGACCCCGTCCTCGCCGAGCGGCGTCAGGTAGCGCGTGCCGTCGCGCCGGATGCGGTCGTAGAGCGAGGCCACGCTCGCCGCCGGCCGGCCGCGCTCGACGCTCGCGACGCTCTCGTCGAAGCCCTCGCGGTAGCGCTGGTAGAGCGCGAAGTAGACCAGGTCGCGGTACAGCTCGCGCTCCGCGTCGCCGGGGCGCTTGCCGCCGGCGAGGGCCTCGCGGGCCGCTACGAGCAGCTCCTCGGTGCGCGCGAGCAGCAGCTGGACGTTGCCGGGCGTGGGGCCCAGCTCCGAGCGGCGGTTCCAGTCGGCGTCGCGCTCGTCGAAGTCCTCGCCGAGCGCCTCGCGCTCGAGCTCGATGCGCTCGGCCAAGAACGGGTTGCAGTGGGCGATGCGGGCGACGGTCTGCGCGAAGCGGAGCTGTGGGGCGGTGAAGAGCATGGCGGCTTGTGCATTCAGTGCCAGGTGTCTGATCATGGAGTGTACGGGGGCGCGGTGCGAGGCGGGTGCGACGGACTGGCGCCGTGCGCTGTAAGTGGTTTTTGGAAAACGGCTTACCTCATTGCTGCGCATGCTGGCACGCGCCTTGTTTTCCTCGCCGACTCCCGCGGGCCGAACGCCCGCCCAACCACAAAGGAGTCGAAGCTATGCAGCGACAAAAAAGCAACGGCGCCCGCGCCTTCGGGCGGCGCCTCCTCGCCCTGGCCGGAGCCCTGACCCTGGGTGCCGCCAGCGCGTCCGCCAGCCCCGGCGGCCTCCTGATCGCCGATGGGGGCTTCGGCGGGATCCTGACGATTCAGGAGCACGACGTCAGCGTCGTGATCAACAACGGCATCGCCGTGACCGAGATCGACCAGGTGTTCCTCAACACCGAGGACCGCATCGTCGAGGCGCTCTACACCTTCCCCGTGCCGAAGAACGCGAGCGTCTCCGGCTTCAGCATGTGGATCGACGGCAAGGAGATGGTCGGCGAGGTGCTCGAGAAGGAGCGCGCGCGCGAGATCTACGAGAGCTACAAGGCGCGCCGCGTCGACCCCGGCCTGCTCGAGCAGACCGACTACAAGACCTTCGAGATGCGCATCTTCCCGATCCCCGCGGGAGCGGAGCAGCGGGTGCGCGTCAGCTACTACCAGGAGCTCGACGTCGACGACGACTGGGCGACCTACGTCTACCCGCTGGCGACCTCGACCCGTGCGTCGGTCGACACGCGCGTGCACGGGCGCTTCTCGCTCTCGATCGAGGCCAAGAGCGAGGTCCCGATCGCCGCGATGGAGAGCCCCTCCCACACCGACTTCCTCTTCGTCGAGCACACGTCCGAGTACCACCAGGCCAGCCTCGAGCTACAGGGCGGAGACCTCGCCCGTGACGTCGTGGTCGCCTACCGCGCCGAGCGCGGGACGACCGGCCTCGACCTGGTGACCTCGAAGGCGAAGGGCGAGGACGGCTTCTTCCAGCTCACCCTGACCGCCGGGCCTGAGCTCGAGCAGGAGCAGGACGGGATGGACTACGTCTTCGTCGGCGACGTGTCCGGCAGCATGGGGCACGACGGCAAGCTGAACCTCTCGAACCGCGCCGTCGTGTCGTTCCTCGAGCAGCTCGGCCCGCGCGATCGCTTTGAGGTGATCGCCTTCAACATCGCTCCCGAGAGCCTCAATCGCAAGCTGACGGCGGTGGGGAACGAGACCGTCGGCGACGCGATGGATTTCCTCGCGTCGCTCGAGGCGCGCGGCGGCACGCAGCTGCGGCCCGCCATCGAGGCGGCGTACCGCTACGTGGACCCCGACCGCACGCTGAACGTGGTTGTGCTGTCGGACGGCATGACCGAGGCGACCGACCTCGAAGAGCTCCTCGCGCTGATCCGCGAGCGTCCCGGCGGCGTGCGCGTCTTCTGCGTGGGCATCGGCAACGAGGTCAACCGGCCGCTCCTCCAGCAGATGGCCGAGGACGCGGGCGGCCTGGCGGCCTTCGTGTCGCACGGCGACGACTTCGCGCGTCAGGCCAAGGGCTTCCGCCGCAAGCTGACGCGGCCGGCGATGACCGACGTGGTGCTCACCGTCGAGGGCGCGGGCGCCTACGACGTCGAGCCGGGCGAGCTGCCCGACCTCTTCCACGGCGCGCCGGTGCGGATCTACGGGCGCTATGGGAAGAGCGGGCCCGCGCGTATCTCGCTCAGCGCGAACGTGCTGGGGCGTGCCCACGAGCAGGTCTTCGAGATCGAGCTCCCCGCCGTCGACGCGTCGAGTCCCGAGATCGAGCGTATGTGGGCCTGGCACCGCGTGCAGGGCTTGATGGATCAGGAGCGCGCGAAGGGCAGCAGCGACCGCCTGCGCGCCGACATCGTCGAGCTCTGCGAGGGCTACTCGATCGCGTCGGAATACGCGTCGTTCCTGGTGCTCGAGAACAACGACGAGTACCGGCGCTGGAAGATCGAGCGGCGCAACGCGGCGCGCATCGAGCGTGACCGCGCGGCGCAGTCGGAGCTGCGTAGGCAGCTGGACGACCTGCGCTCGCAGGCCGCCGACGCGCTGGGTCCGATCGCGCCCGACGCGCCGGTCGCGAACGCCGACGGCGGGGCGGGTGCCGACCGCTCGACGTCGGCTCCGGCCGCGAACCGCGCGCCGACCGGCAACGCGCTCGACGTCGTGACCTCTCCGCGCCGCGCGCCCGCGTTCGGCGGCCGCGGCGGCGGAGGCTCCTTCGGCCCGTGGACGGCGGGCCTGGCCTGGGGCGTCGCGATGCTGGCGTGGGCGGTGCGCCGCCGGCGGGGAGCGTGAGCGCGAGGGTCGGTAATCAGCCGGCGGCGGAGCGACGCGCTCCGTCGCCGGCGCTTCGGTGGCGCGACCTGCTCGCGGCGCCCGAGGCGTGGCTGATCGCCGCGGCGCTGGCGGTGTACGCCGTGCCGGGGCTCGCCCGCGCGCTGCAGTACGAGCGCGCGCTGGGGCTGATCGGCAACGGGCTGCGTCTCGCGTCGTGCCACCTGGCGCACTTCTCCGGCGAGCACCTGCTCTGGGACGCGGCCGCGCTGGCCGCGATCGGCTTCGGGCTGCGGTCGCAGTCCCGGGCGCGCCGCGCGCTCGTGCTGGCGGTCGCGGCGCTCGTCGTGCCGCGTGCGGTGCACGCGCTCGCGCCCGGACTCGACACCTACCGCGGACTCAGCGGCTTGGTGTCGGCTGCCTTCGGCCTGGGGCTCGCCGCGAAGCTGCGCGCCAGCGTGCGGGCGCGCGCGGCTGGCCCCGCGTGCCTCTGGGGGCTGCTGCTGGCCGGCTTCGCGGCCAAGCTGGCGTTCGAGCTGTTCGCGGGCGAGGCGGTCTTCGTCGCCTCCGCGGAGGCGGACTTCGTGCCGGTGCCGCTCGCGCACCTGGTGGGGGCGGCGGTCGGGGGGGCGGGGGGCGCGGCGCCCCCCCCCCCCCCCCCGCCCCCCCCTCAGGGGCCCAGCGAGAGGGGGGCCCGGGT
>JBCCGI010000034.1:0-84318 GCA_039029355.1 Planctomycetota bacterium | reverse complement strand
GGCGATGAGCTCGCAGGGCCAGATCTTCCGCGGCGAGCTTCCGGGCAACCTGGTCGGCTCGGTCAGCTACGGCTTCACCTCGTCGGACGAGTACGGCAACACCGGCTCGTCGTCGAACGACAGCTACACCGGCTCCTACGGCCCGTCCTTCCAGACGGTCTACGGCTCCGGCACCTCCGGCGCGGCCGGCGGTGAGCCGACTCTGACGGCCCTCTCGGTGCCGTTCTCCGAGTCGACGCTGTTCCTCGCCCTCTCGAGCGGCGCGGGCGAAGGCACCACGGCGATCATCGGTCTCGGCACCGCCTCGGCGCCGTCGCTCCCGATCCCCGGCCTCCTGCTGCTCAACATCACGGGCACCCCGCTCCTGATCGCGGAAGGCGCGCTGGACGGCAACGGCGACTTCGTCGTCGGCGTCGAGCTTCCGGTCGTCTCGCCCGGCTCGCAGGTCTTCGCGCAGGGCTTCGTCGCCGACACGGCGGGCGGCGACTTCTTCGCCAGCTCCAAGGGTCTGGACCTCGTCAGCCAGTAGCCCTTTCCCAGGGAAACCGACGGGCGGCCCGGCCCGGCCTTTTGGCCGGCCGGGCCGTCTTCTTTTGGAGCGCTCCCCCGCCCGCAGCCGCTCCTTCCGCGCCGCCGCCCCGGCGCGCGCTGCGTTGCAAGGCGCCCGGGCTCGGGCTACGGTCCGAAGCCCCATGACCGGCCGCGACCTCCACGACCTCAAGGGCTTCGTCCTCGGCACGCTGCTGCCGCGCTGGAAAGAGCGCGGCATCGACGGCGACGGCGCCTTCTACGAGCGCCTCGACGCGGGCCTCGAACCGATCGACCTCGGCTACCGCCGGCTCCTGGCCCAGTGCCGGCAGATCTTCACCTTCGCCGAGGGAGCCCTGCTCGGCGGCGGCGACGAGCTCGGCGACGCGGCGGCGCGCGCCTTCGGACTGCTGCGCGAGCGCTACCACGCCGGCGAGGGCCGCGGCTGGCGCTTCGCCGTCGGCGAGCACCCGTCGGTGCCGGCGGCCACGCGCGACCTGTACGCCCACGCCTTCGTGCTGCTCGCCTGCGCCTCGATGCACCGCCTGGTAGGCGGGCCCGAGCCGCTCGCGACCGCGCGCGAGACGCTCGACTTCCTGCGCATGCACTTCGCCGCCCCCGCCGGCGGCGGCTTTGCCGAGGCGCTCGACGACGAGCTGCGCCCGCTGCCGCGCGTGCGCCGGCAGAACCCGCACATGCACCTGCTGGAGGGCTGCTTGATGATGTACGACGCGAGCGGCGACGCGGCGTACGCGGACCTGGCCGACGAGCTGGTGCAGCTCTTCGCCACGCGCTTCTTCCACGAGCCGAGCGGGACGCTGGGCGAGTTCTTCGACGACGAGCTCCGCCCCCACGCCAAGACCGGCACGATCGTGGAGCCGGGGCACCACTTCGAGTGGATCTGGCTGCTGGACCGCCGCGCCGCGCTCGACTACCGCGGGGCGCACAGCCTGGCGGCGGACGAGCTCTGGGCGCGCGCCGAGCGCCTGCTCCACTGGGCCGTCGAGCGCGGCCACGACGCGGACGCCGGCGGCTACTTCGACGAGGCCGACCGCGACGGCACGCCGCTCAAGGACTCCAAGCGCATCTGGCCGATCACCGAGGCCCTCAAGGCCTTCGCGGCCGCGCGCCGCCGGTTGGGCGACGCCTGGGCCGCACACCAGAGCGCGACCCTCGGCCTGCTCTTCGAGCGCTACCTGCGCGGCGACACCGGCGGCTGGAACGAGGTGCTGCGTCGCGACCTGTCCCCCGAGGTCGACTACCTGCCGGCGACGACGCTCTACCACGTGATGATGGGGCTGCGCGAGAGCCTCGCGATCGAGGCCGCGAGCTGAGCGCCGCCCGAGCGGCCTGATTCGGAAGCTCAGCCCAGGCGTGCGCCCATGCTCTCGCGCACGGCCTGCTGCAGGCGCGCGAGCTCAAACGGCTTGCGCAGAAGCTGGATCGGGCCGCGGATCCCGTCCACCTCGACGTCGGCGTGGCCGGTCACAATGATCACCGGCACCTCGTGCCCCAGCTCGCGGATGCGGCGCGCGCACTCGAGGCCGGTGAGCCCCGGCAGGTCGTGGTCGAGGATCACGCAGTCGAAGCGCGCCGGGCTCGCGAGGAAGCGTCCCAGCGCCTTGGCGCCGTCTTCGGTGTGCTCCACCACCAGGCCGATCGATGCCAGCGAGCCGCAGAGGAGCTCGGCGACCTGCAGGTCGTCCTCCGCCGACAGCACCACACCGCTGAGCGGCGCGCCCGCCTCCAGCTCGGTCCCGTCGGCGCCCTCGGGGCGCAGGTAGCGCGGCAGCCGGACGGTGAAGCACGCGCCCGCGCTTCCGCCCGAGCCGGAGTCGGCGGTCACCT
Source organism: Planctomycetota bacterium (assembly GCA_039029355.1). GTDB lineage: Bacteria > Planctomycetota > UBA1135 > UBA1135 > JBCCGI01. The sequence continues at coordinate 81,942 of JBCCGI010000034.1, read as the reverse complement.
CGCCGCCGTGGGAGCGGACGATGCCCTGCAGCGTGGAGAGCCGCAGGCCGGTGGCCTGACCGCGCGGCTTGCTCGCGAAGTACGGCTCGAAGATGCGCGTGCCCACGTCGTCGGGGATGGCGGCGCCCTGGTCCTCGACGCGCAGGAGCACCGCGTCGTCGGTGGCGGATACGACGATCGAGATCCGGCCGCCGCGCGGCATCGCATCGCGTGCGTTCATCGCCAGGTCGCCGACGACCTGCCCCAGCTGATCGGGGTCGCCCAGCACCCAGGCGCCGGCCGCCCCCTCGACGTCGAGCGTCAGCTTGAAGGCGCCCGGTAGCGAGCGCAGGACGGCGCGGGCGGCGCGTGTCACGACGTCGTCGAAGGGCAGCGGCAGCCGCGCGCCCGCGTTCTGGCGCGCGAAGCTCAGCAGGCCGCCGGTCACGCCCTCGGCCTGCTGCACCGCCTCCAAGATGCTGTCGAGCGGCCGGCGCGCGGGGTGGGTTTCATCGACGCGCGCCGCAGCCAGCTCGGCGCTGCCGCCGATGACGGTGAGCAGGTTGTTGAAGTCGCGCGCGACGCCGCTGGCCAGCCGCGCCATCGCCTCGACGCGCTGCGCGCGGCGCGTCTGCGACTCGCTCTTGCGCGCGGCCTCCTCGGCGTCCAGCCGTTCGCTGAGGTCGATCACGAAGCAGAAGAGCAGCTCCTCGGCCCCGAACCGAAAGAGGCTGGTGTGCACCTGCGCGGGGAAGGCCGAGCCGTCGCTGCGCGCGAGGCGCGACTCGAAGGTCATCGAGACCGCCCCGGCGCGCACCGCGCGACGCTGCTCGGCGGTGGTTCCGGCCGGCCAGTCGAGCGCGATGTCCATCAGGTTCATGCGCAACAGCGCCTCGCGCTTGTGACCCAGGCTCGCGCACACCGCGCTGTTCACGTAGCGGATCAGGCCGCTCGGCCGTACCCAGAGGATGGGCGACGCGCTGGTGTCGACCGCGTGCTGGGTCATGCGCAGCTGCTGCTCGGCGTGGCGGCGCTCGGAGATGTCCGACACCGTCCCGCACACCAGGCGCTGTCCGTCCACCGGCAGCCGCACCAGGCGCACCTCGCACAGCACATGGCGCCCGTCGACGCGGCGGTGGAGCCACTCGAAGACCGGCCGCTCGCCGGCGAGGGCGCGCTCGATGTTCTCGTGCGCGGCCGCCTCGGAGTTGCGCCCGTCCGGCTGGACGTCCGGGCTTAGGCTGCCCGGGCCGAGCGACTCCAGCTGGTCGCGGCTCATGCGGAACAGCTCGAGCGCGTTTTGGTTGCCGTCCACGAAGAGCCCGGTGTCGCAGTCGACCACGAGGATGGCCTCGGGGACGGCGTCCAGCAGGGTGCGGTAGAGCGCCTCGCCAAAGGGCAGGGACGAGGGCCGCTCCGTGCCTAGGCCAGCTCGGCTCACCCGTCCGGTTGTAGCCGCGACCGGGGTCGCAACCAAGCGTCTCCTGGGGCCCGTCCACCGGTGCCTCGGTTTCCCTCAGGCACCCGCCGCCGCGCCCGCGCCGCGAATCCGGGGGCAGAAGTGGCGCCCCCGCGCCCAATCGCGACACTGGGTCGATCATGGCGAGCAGCGACGAGCAGGGCGGAGGGTCCTTCAAGAGCTTCAAGGACCTCCTCAAGGCCAAGGGCGGCGGCGAAGAGGAGCCCCCGAAGGACGAGCAGGAGGGGCCCGGATGGACCCTGGAGACCCAGGACGAGCTCAACCTGGACGACCTGCCCGAGCTCGAGGACGTCGGCTCGCTCGACCGCGTCCGCGCCCGCCCGCCCGCCGCGGGGCCGATGACCCACGGCCCCGTCCCCTACGGCGACCCCGAGTCCGAGGAGATGCAGCTGCTCCTGTCGTTCCGCTGCCGCACGACCTTCCCGGACGACGTCCTGGCCGAGGTCGGCGACCTGCCGGACGACCCCGACCCGGCCCAATACGGCGACCGCGTCGACCTGCGCGGCGAGACGATCTTCACGATCGACGGCGACGACGCGAAGGACTACGACGACGCGATCGGCATCCGGGTACTGGAGAACGGCAACCACGAGGTCGGCGTGCACATCGCCGACGTGGGGCACTACGTGCGGCCCGGCACCGCGCTCGACGACGAGGCCCTGGCCCGCGCGACCAGCGTCTACGTGCCGGGGCAGGTCGTGCCGATGCTGCCGCAGTCGCTCTCGAACGGGCTGTGCTCGCTGGTCCCCCACCGCGACCGCTTCGCGTACTCGGTGATCATGGAGTTCGACCCGGGCGGCAAGCGCGTCGCGGCGCGCGTGCACAAGAGCGTCATCAAGAGCGTGCACCGCAACACCTACCGCATCGTGCAGGAGCTGCTCGATGGCGTCGAGTCCGAGGAGACCGCCGCCATCGCCTTCCTGCGCGAGCCGCTGCAGGAGTTCCAACTCTGGACCAAGAAGCAGCAGGCCATCCGCGACGCGAAGGGCTCGATGCGCATCCAGTCCACCGAGAAGAAGTTCGTCTTCAACGACGAGCACGAGGTGGTCGAGATCGTCGACGCGCCGCGCTACTTCTCCCAGGCGCTGATCGAGGAGACCGCGCTCGCCGCCAACCAGGCCGTCGGCGACCTGTTCCGCGAGCGCGGCCTGCCGACCATCTACCGCGTACACCCCGAGAAGGACCCCGACGAGGTCGCGGCGGTCGCCAAAGCCCTCGAGGAGCACGGCATCCGCGTGCCCAAGAAGGACCGCCTCACCGGCCGCGACATCGGCGACATGATCCGCTTCGCCCGCCGCCGCCCGAACGCCGAGGCGCTGATCCAGCGCATCATGGGCCTGGTCGAGCGCGCGATCTACGAGGTCAAGGACCACGAGGACGTGGCCGAGCACTGGGGGCTGGCGCGCAAGGCGTACCTCCACTTCACCTCGCCCATCCGCCGCTACCCCGACCTGGTCGTACACCGCTGGCTCAACGCCATCGAGTCGCGCGGCGACGACGCCGCGGACGAGCTCAAGGCCGAGGCCTTCCTCGACGACCTGAACGAGGTCGCCGCCCACTGCTCGATGCGCGCCGAGCTCGCCGGCATGACCGAGACGGCCGTGAAGGACCTGAAGGTCTGCCAGTTCATGGAGCCGCACATCGACGAGGTGCACGAGGCGAAGATCGTGCGGGTCAGCCGCTACGGCCTGGTCGTGCACCTGCCCGAGTTCAACGTAGCGGGCTTCGTGCCCGCCAAGACGATCGGCGAGCGCCCCCAGCTGAAGGGCCCGACGCTGACGCTGCACGCGGGCAAGCGCGCGTTCTCGTTCACCGAGGGCTTTGAGGTGCGGGTCGAGGTGAAGGACGTGGACTTCATCAAGCTGCAGGTGCTGCTCGAGCTGAAGGCCTAGGTCGGAAGACGTTCGCGGCCCTCCATCTGGGAAGCCACGAGCTCGAGCGGCATCCGGTTGTCCTCAACGTCCCCCTAGGACGCCGTCGTCAGCCAACGCGGCGTCGCCCGGCGTCAGGACGATCTCCATCGGGTACCGTCGGCGGCCATCGGGGTCCATGCACCCGGCGGTCGTCCGCAAGGCCTCGTCATCGAGCACGAGCGCGGTGCCTCACCGCCATCACGAGCCCGCCGCGATCTCCTCGAGCTCCTCCCAGCGCGCGTAGGCCTCTTCGAGCTCGCCCGAGACGCGCTCCAGCTTCTGCGTCTCGGCCGCGATCTCGTCGCCGGGCCGCTTGTAGAAGGCGGGGTCGGCGAGGACCGCTTCGAGCGCGCCCTGCTCCTCTTCGAGCTCCTCGATGCGCGCGGGGAGCTTGTCCAGCTCCTGCTTCTCGCGGAAGCTCAGCTTGCGCACCGTGGGGGCGCGCGGCTTGCCCTTGCGGCTGACCCCTTCGGCCTTGGCCTTCTTCGCCTCGGGCGCGCGGCCGGCGGCGGCGCGCTGGCGCAGCCAGTCCTCGTAGCCGCCGGCGTACTCGTGCACGCGGCCCTCGCCTTCGAAGGCGAGCGTCGAGGTGACGACGTTGTCGAGGAACTCGCGGTCGTGGCTGACCAGGAGCAGCGTGCCCTCGAACTCGACCAGGAGCGACTCCAGGAGCTCCAGCGTCTCGACGTCGAGGTCGTTGGTGGGCTCGTCGAGCACGAGCAGGTTGCAGGGCCGCGCGAACAGCCGCGCCAGCTGCAGCTTGTTGCGCTCGCCGCCCGACAGGCGGTCGACCGGGCCGCGCACCTGCTCGGGCGTGAACAGGAAGTCCTGCAGGTAGCCCATCACGTGCCGCGAGCGGCCGCCCACCGTCACGGTGTCGCCGTCGTCGCAGATGTTCTCCTGCACCGACTTCGACTCGTCGAGCTGGCCGTGCAGCTGGTCGAAGCGCGCCAGCTCGATGCCGGTGCCGAGCTCGACGCTGCCGCTGTCGGGCGTGAGCTCGCCCAGAAGGAGCCGCAGCAGCGTGGTCTTGCCGCAGCCGTTGGGGCCCAGGATCCCGACGCGGTCGCCGCGCAGCACCTCGGTCGTCAGCCCGCCGACGACCGCGTGGCCCTCGAACGAGTGCGCGAGGTCCTTCGTCCGCAGCACGAGCTGTCCGCTGCGGCCCGCCTCCTGCACCTGGGCGCGCACCGTCCCCGTGCGCTCGCGCCGCTCGCCGCGCTCGCGCCGCATCGCCTGGAGCGCGCGCACGCGCCCCTGGTTGCGGGTGCGGCGCGCCTTGATCCCGCGGCGCAGCCAGGCCTCTTCTTGGGCCAGCTTCTTGTCGAATTGGGCCTGCTGTTCGGCCTCGGCTTCGAGCGCGGCGTCGCGGCGCTCGAGGTAGGTCGCGTAGTCGCAGCGGTAGCCCTGCAGCCGGCCGCGGTCGAGGTCGACGATGCGCGTGGCGACGCGGGTGAGGAAGCGCCGGTCGTGGGTCACGAAGACCGCGCAGCCGTCGTGGCGCAGCAGCAGCTCCTCCATCCGCGCGATCGCCTCGAGGTCGAGGTGGTTCGTAGGCTCGTCGAGGAGCAGGAGGTCGGGCTCCTGCACCAGCGCCCGCGCGAGCAGCACGCGGCGCTTGGTGCCCGCCGACAGCGCCGCGACCTCGGCCGCGGCTTCGAGCGAGAGCCGCGACAGCGTGCGCTCGACGCGCGGATCGCCCGGCGCCGCGCCGTCGAGGGCGCCGGCCACGACCTCGGCGACGGTGCCGGTCAGGTCGCGCGGGACCTCCTGGGGCAGGAAGCCGACCCGCAGCCCCTGGCGGCGCGTGACCTCGCCGCCGTCGGGCTCGATCCGGCCCCCCATCACGGCCAAGAGCGTCGACTTGCCGGCGCCGTTGCGGCCGAGGAGGCCGACGCGCTCGCCGCGCTCCACCTGCAGCTGCACCCCGTCCAGGAGCGGAGCGCCCCCGAAGGTCAGCGTGACGTCGACCAGTCCCAGCTCGGCCATGGGCGGAGGGTAACGGCGAGGCGCGGGCCGGTCACGCGCCCTGCCGCAGGTGCTTCACCGCAGAGCTCGGGTCAGCGCACCCCGGCGACCGCCTGCGCGCCGGGCTCGCAGTAGCACGAGGAGGCCGGCTGTACGTCGGCCCGGCGCCAGGCCGCCGCGCGGCGCGCGGCATAGGCCGCCGCGTCCTCCGGCGCTCCCTGGGCCCGCAGAGAGAGCTCCATCCCCAGGAGCGACCAACCGTTCTCGGCGTTGCGGTCCAGGTCCTCGGCGTAGACCTCCTCGGCCTCGGCGTAGCGCTCGCACGACATCAGGAGGGCGCCGAGCGCGTGCCGCACCGGCTGCATCCAGCCGGGGGGCTCGTCGTAGACCAGCGCGTCCTCCTCGCGCGCCGCGTCGCGCAGCAGCGCGAAGGCCTCGTCGCGCTTGCCCTCGCGGAAGAGGAGCTCACCGCGCAGCATGCCGCGGCAGAGCGAGAGCACGTCGCCCGAGGCGTTGTTGCCCACCTTCCAGTCCTCGGGCACCTCGGCCGCGAGCGCCTCGAAGGCGGCCAGCTCGCCGCGCGCCTGGTCGGTGCGGCCGAGGGCGGAGTAGGCCACGCCGCGGGCGTAGTGCCATTGGGCGCGCGAGAGCAGCCGGAAGCCCGGGGGCTCGGGCTCGGTCAGGATCTTGTCCCAGCGGCCGAAGCGGATCATCACGTGCAGCGGCGTGGCCATCAGCCCGTCGGCGAAGGCCACGTAAGCGCGCAGGAAGTCCGCCGGCACGTCGGCCTCCAGCTTGCGCGCGGCGGACATCGCGGCCGCGTAGCGGCCCTCCATCATCGCGGCGTAGGCGAGGAAGTGGACGTTGTGGATGTAGTAGAGGCTGTAGAAGTCCGGCTCGGGCGCCAGGGCGAAGTAGGCCTCGTCCACCGCGATCGCGCGCGCGTTGGCGTCGGCCGCGTCCGCGTAGCGGCCCACGCGGGTGTAGATGTGCGAGGGCATGTGCACGAGGTGGCCGGCGCCGGGCACCAGGTCCACCAGCCGGTCGGCCGCCGCGACGGCTCGCGCGGGGTCGGGCGAGGCCTCGACCGTGTGGATGTAGAAGTGGTTGGCGCCGGGGTGGTCGGGACGCATGCGGAGCGTCGTCTCCAGCGCCTCGACGATCTCCTCGGTGCGTCCCTTGGGCTGGCCATCCTTGGTCCAAAGGTCCCACGGCTGCAGGTCCATCAGCGACTCGGCGTACAGCGCGCCGATGTCGGCGTCCTCGGGATGCGCGCGCCAGGCGGCGCCCATCGCGTCGGCGTAGGCCAGGTCGAGATGGCCGCGGTCCTCGGGCTCGGGCCAGGCGTAGCGCTCGGCGACGGCCTCGACCAGCGCGCGCTCGGCCGGCGTGGCGCCGTCGCCGGGAGCGGCGAGCGCCGCCAGCGCCGCCTGGGCGGCTTCGAAGGCCGCCCGCGACTGCTCCGGCGTCATCTCGGTGTTGTTGATGTGGAAGCCGTTCGCGTACGCGATGCCCCAGTGCGCGATGGCGCAGGCGGGGTCCAGCTCGGCGGCGCGCTCGAACGAGCGGATGGCCTCGTCGTGGTTGTAGCCGTAGAGCAGCTGCATGCCCTGGTCGAACCAGCGCTGGGCCTCGGGCGAGGCGGTCGAGATGCGCCGGGTGTAGTTGCCGAAGCCCTCGTAGAAGGCGGCTTCCGAGCGAGGCGCCGCGCAGCCGGCCAGGCCGAGTAAGGCGGGCAGGCAGGCGGTCAGGACGGTGGTCAGGTGCTTCATCGGGTCGAGGTCGGTGGGGTTCGCGGGGAGCGAGCGGGTTCGACGAGGGTGGCGCGACGGTCTCGCCCCGGCTGCCACCAATCCGCTCGAAGTGGCTCCGGTCGGTGCCGCGCCAGCCCCGTAAGCGCCTGCCTGTGAGGGACTTGGCGCCGGCGGGCGGGACCGGGGAGCGCGGCGCCGCGAGCGCCGCCATTCCAGCAGCTTGCGGCCGCGGTGCAACTCCGAACCCGTCCGGTTGGGGGGGCGCGGCCAGCTCCGGGGAGCGGGCGGGGGCCCCCGGCTGTCGGGTCGCACGCCCCGATTGCGTCCCTGGTTGCTGGAGCCGGGCCCCTCCCCCGCCGGGCCCCCTAAGCGACCCCAGCCAGAAACGGAGCCACGACCGATGAAGCCCTCGCCGTCTCGCCTGTTCCAACTCGTCCTGCCCGCGCTGCTCGCGGGTCCGCTCCTGGGCCAGGGGCACGAGCTCGTTCCCCTCGCCTCCGCGCCGGACCGCGGCCTGGCGGGCCTCCACCACGTCGACGGCGAGCTCTGGGCCGGGGGCGACGCCTACAAGGCGCGCCTGGACGAGCGCGGCGTCGACGTGACCGCGATGCTGGGCCGCGAGGCCGAGCGCAGCCTGCCGCTGCGGCTCGAGCTGGCCGGCTTCCGGCGCGGCGACGGCGCGCTGATCGACGCCGGTCCGGGCGCCGCGCCAGAGCTCGCCGGCGACCTGCGGGCCGAGCGCGAGCGGCTGGAGGTGCGCGAGCGCTACGACGTGGGCAGCGAGGGGATCGAGCTCTCCTACGTCTTCGACCGCATCCCCGCCGGCGCGGGCGATCTGGCGGTGCGGCTCGACGTCGCGACCGACCTCGGCCTGCCGGCGCCGGGCGAGTACGCCGGCGGCCTGCGCTTCGTCGCGCCGAACGGCGGCGGCCTGGAGATCGGCGCGGTGCTCGGCATCGACGCCGCCGGCCAACAGGCGGCCGGATCGCTGATCTTCGACGGCGCGGCGCTCGAGCTGCGCCTGCCCGGCGACTTCGTCGCGACGGCCGAAGCGCCGCTGATCGTCGACCCGGTGATCTCGTCGATCTTCGACCTGACCGCGGGCGTCGACCACCGCGATCCGGCGCTCTCCTACGACGAGACGACCGGCTACTACCTGTGCGCCTGGCGGCGCTGGTACGCGCTCGACGATGGCGACATCTGGGCCCAGCGCCTGGACGAGGACGGCGCGCCGGTCGGCTTCACGCTGTTCCTCGAGCCCAGCATTCCCGACAGCAGCGACCTGCCCGCGATCGGCAACGCCGCCGACACCGACCAGTTCTTCGTCGTGTGGCAGGAGGACGCCACCACCCAGGGGCTGAACATCTACGGGCGCTCGGTGCGCGCGTCCGACGGATTCGTCTCCAAACGCGTGACCGTCGCGGCGAGCTTCGACGACGACGAGCGCCCGGACGTCTCCAACTCGACCTTCGACAACCGCGTGCTCGTGGTGTGGGAGCAGGAGTTCGAGGGCATCAAGGGCCGCACGGTCGAGCTCCCCTCGAGCGGGACGCCGGTGCTCTACAGCACGACGACCTACTACGGCAGCCCCAACGCCCACCGGCCGTCGATCTCGAAGAGCACCGACTCGATCGGCTTTCAGCTTCTGACCTGGGAGCAGTTCTACTCGACTCCCGCACCCGGCGATCACGACATCCTCGGCATGGTCGTCTCGAACATCGGCTCGACGCTGAGCGGCACGCTCACGATCGCGGGCCAGATCGGCCCGGACGAGACCCGCGCGCGGTCGGACGGCGACGGCCACAGCTGGCTCGTCACCTACGGCGTCGGCGAGACGCTGACGACCCTCTTCGATGACCTCTATTGCGCCAGCGTGATCGAGGACGCCTTCGGCTTCCGCACCGACCAGACCGGGATCCTGATCGACAACCAGGAGAACACGAGCGAGAAGTTCTCGCGGGTCGCGAGCACCGGCGACGAGTACGTCGTTGCCTACCTCGGCCGCCCGAGCGGCTTTGGCGACCTGAGGGTCGTCCTGAAGACCTTCGACGGCTTCTGCGGTCACTGCGGCGACATCTCCGAGCTGGACCAGTCCTACGTCAGCCTCGGCGGCGAGTTCGGGCTCGCCAGCCAGCGCAGCGGCTCGGGCTCGGCCGTGCCCTCGGACGAGGCGATGGTGATCTACAGCTCGTGGACCAGCCCCGGCAGCGGCGGCCAGCTGCAGGGCGCCGTTTGGCGCACCGAAGCCGGCGAGTACATCATCCTCAGCACCGGCTGCGGCGGCCCGGAGACGATCGCGCCCTGCGCGAACGCCGGCAACGAGAACTTCGCCATCCGCATCGAGGGCGCCGACCCGTTCGAGCAGGCCTGGATGCTGCTCGGCATGGACTCCTACAACCAGGTCTGCGGCGCCAAGTGCAGCCTGGTGGTCAACCCGTTCACCGGCTACGTCGTGGGCCCGGTCGCTACCGACGACGTCGGGCGTGCCGCGATCCCGCTGCCGCTGCCGGACTCGGCCAGCGTCGTAGGTCTTAGCTTCCGCGCCCAGTGGGCCATCACCCCGATGGCCGGCGGCGGCACCTGCCCGGAGCTCGGAGTCAACCTCTCCGAGGGCCTCCTGTTGACGATCGAGTAGAGCGCCTCTTCCCGGGCGCGTCTGCTAGGGCTTGGTGCCCTCCGCCTCCGCGGCGGCCTCAGGTGAGGTCGCCGCGGCTTCCGTTGAGCGCTCCCGCAGGATGGCGAGCGACTGGCGCGCATAGCGCAGCGCCGGGTGCTCCTCGTCGAGCCGCGTCTCCAGCTTCGGGACGAGCTCGCGCAGGAGCGCGCCGGCCTCCTCGTCGCGCTTCAGCGTCACGAGCGACCGGGCGTGGTAGTTGAAGTAGTCGAGCTGGTCGGGGTGATCCTCCGGCAGCCCCTCGCGCCCGAGATCCGCGGCGCGCCGGAAGGCCCGCTCGGCGGCCTCGTCGTCCTTCCGGATCAGGTGCAGCCGGCCCAGCGTGCTGCAGGCGCTCATCGCGAGGCGCGTCGGCCGGCCCTCGGCGAGCCCGCTCTCGATCACGGCCTCCAGCTCTTCCTCCAGCCCGTCGTAGTCGCCGCGGTCGAGCCGCACGCTGGCGAGCGTGTAGCGCACGCGCACCGTGCGCTCGTAGTCCTCGCCGAAGAGCTCCAGGCGCTGGTCGTAGGCGTCCTCGAGGCACAGCTCGGCCTCGTCCAGCTTGCCGGTCAGCTGCAGCACCTTGCCGAGGAAGAGGAGATCGGCCGCCAGCTCGGGGTGCGGCGGCTCGATGGTCCGCTCGCGTATCTCGAGCACCTTGCGGCCCAGGCGCTCGGCCTCGTCGTAGTTGTGCAGGAAGTACTCGCACTGGGCGAGCTCGAACGAGTACGTGAGGAAGTCCGGATGCTCCTCGCCCAGCGGCCCCTCGAGGGCGTCCAGGAGCCCCCGGTAGACGTCGCTCGCCTCGCCGTAGCGCCCCGAATTGGTCCAGATCTTGGCCAGGTTGCCGCGGGCGTAGAGCGTGCTGACGTCGTCGTCGCCGAGGTGCTCGCGCAGGTCGTCGTAGGCCCGCCGGGCGAGCGCTTCGGCCTCCTCGTGCTCGCCGAGCCGGCTGAGCAGGAAGGAGAGGAACGAGCGCTTCCGGCCGAGGTTGCGCTGGTCCTTCGGGTAGAAGCGCTCGCGCAGCGCGACCTCCTCGCGCATCACACCGATGGCGTCGGGCAGGCGCCCGAGCTCCCAATACAGCTCACCGAGCCCCGAGCGGCAGCCCATCGTAATCGGGTCGGACTCCCCCAGCTCGGCGGTGCAGCGCGCGAGCAGCGCGACCATGCGCTCCTCGGAGCCCTCGAACGAGCCGGCGTTGAAGCGGCACTCCTCCAGCTTCCACTCGAGCTCCAGCACCGGCGCCGCGTCCGGCCCGAGGCGGCCGCGCTCGAAGGCGAGCGCCGGCTCGAGCAGCTCGATGGCCTCGCGGAAGAGCCCGAGCTCGAAGTACGCCCCGGCGAGCGCGCCCTGCAGGTTCGCGCGCACCGCCTCGTCCTCCTCCAGGTCGGTGCGCAGGGTCTCGCGCGCCTGATCGAGCAGGTCCGCGACGCGCACTTCGCGCCCGCCGGTGACCGGCGCTACGGCCAGGAACAGGTCGGAGAGGAAGCGGTTGACGCGCCCGGTGCGGCGCGCCTCTTCCTCCACCCGCGCCAGGTTCTCGTTGGCGCGAACCAAGCCGAAGGCCGCCAGCCCGGCGCCGGCGACGAGCGCCGCCAGGACGATCGCCGCGGCGGCGACCGACACGCGGTGGCGCCGCACGAACTTGCGCACGCGGTAGAGCGCGCTCGGCGGGCCGGCGAGGACCGGCTCGTTGGAGAGGTGCCGCTCGATATCCTCGCGCAGCGCGGCGACCGAGGCATAGCGGCGCTCGGGCTCCTTCTCGAGCGCGCGCAGCAGGATCCACTCCAGCTCGCCGGCGAGCGCGGGGTCGACCTCGGAGGGGCGCCGCGGCGCCACCTCGCGCACCACCCGGGCCGCCTCGAAGATCGAGCGGCCCTCGAGCGCGTAGGGCGCAGCTCCGCACAGGAGCTCGTAGAGCACCACCCCCAGCGAGTAGACGTCGGTGCGCACGTCGAGCGCGCCGGGCACGCCCTCGAACTGCTCGGGGCTCATGTACTGCACCGTCCCGAGGATCTCGCCCGAACCGGTGAGCTCGGACGTGGTCGAGAGGTCGGCCTCGGTCGCGCGCGCCACGCCGAAATCGATCACGCGCGGGCGCCCGGCTTCGTCGACCAGCAGGTTCGAGGGCTTGAGGTCGCGGTGCAGCACCCCGCGGCCGTGGCCGTGCTCGACGGCGGAGCAGATCTCGCGGAAGAGCCCCAGGCGCTCGCCCGGCTTCAGCGCCTCCTCGCCCGCATGGCGGAGCACGTCGCGCGCGCCGGGGACGAGCTCCATCGCGAACCAGGGCACCTCGAGGCCCGCCTCGTCGCGGTGGACGCCGCTGCCGTAGACCTGGGCGATGCCGGGATGCGCGAGGTGGCCGAGGATCTCGGCCTCGACCTCGAAGCGCCGGCGCGCGCGATCGGTCGCGAGGCCGACCGAGAGCAGCTTGAGCGCCACCGTGCGCCGCGGCGCGTCCTGGGCGGCCTCGAACACGGTGCCCATCCCCCCGGCGGCGATGCGGCGCTGCAGTCGAAACGGGCCGACGCGGGCGCCGACGTCCGGCGCCGGCGAGGTCGCGGGCAACGCGCCGGCGAAGACGTCGGGGGCCAGGAAGGACTCCGGGGGACCGGGCTCATCCTCCAGCACGCGCCGCACGTCGCGCAGCACGTCGGGCGGATCGCCGAGCGCGGCCAGGCGCGCCTCGCGGGCGGCGGAGTCGAGCTCCTCCAGCTCGCCCACCAGCTCCTGAACCCGGCGCCAGCGGTCGACGTCCAGCGGTTCGCTCACGCGCTCTCCCCCGCCAGGCGGTCGTGCAGGAACACGCGCGCCATCTTCCAGCCGCGCTCGATCGTGCGCGTGGAGACCGAGCGCGCCTGCGCTACCTCCTCGTTGGACAGGCCGCCGAAGAAGCGCAGCTCGACGATCTCCGCGGCGCTCTCGTCGACCCGGGCCAGGTCGCCCAGGGCCTCGTCGAGGGCCAGGAGATCCACGCCGCGCTCCTCCGCCCGCAGCACCAGGTCGTCCAGCGTGAAGCGATGCCGGTCGCCGCCGCGCTTCTGGGAGCCCTTGCGGCGCGCGTGGTCGACCAGCACGCTACGCATCGCGCGCGCCGCCAGGGTGAAGAACCGAGCCCGGTTCCAGCCGTCGCCGTCGGCCAGGCCGACCAGGCGGATCCAGGCCTCGTGCACCAGGGCCGTCGGCTGGAGGGTGTGCCCCCCGGGCTGGTCTCGCATCTGGCGCTCGGCCAGGGAGTGGAGTTCGGAGTAGAGCAGGCGCAGGAGCTCTTCGGAGACCTGCTCGTCGCCGTCCTTCAGACGGCGTAGGAGGACCGTGGCGCGGCTATCAGCGGACATTCTGAGGGGTTCCGGAGGGGGAGAAGGCCCGTCGATTGTCGCCGGGGCTCCGGCGGACTGACAAGGGCCCGGGAGTGGGATGTCGGGTCCCGGGGCGCTTCTGCGTCCGGAGGAGGGGCAGAGAACGCCCCCGCCCCGCCTCGAACGAAGAGCGAACCCAGGAGCCCTCCACATGTCACCCACGACGAACCACCCCCAACCCCGCCGCACGCGGCCCGCACGCGCGCTTGTCGCGGCCGCCCTCCTCGCCCTCGGGCCCGCCTCGGCGGCCGCGCAGACGGCGCCCGAACCGCCCGCGGCGCTCTCGGTCGAGGCCGCGAGCTTCGGGATCGCCCCGCGCGCGGGCGACCTGCTCGGCATCGGGCCGGACTTCAAGGCCGTCTTCGGTCCCGGCGCGGTCGAGTTCGTGCCGGCGCTCGGGCGCGGGGTGGCCGAGAACCACCCGCTGCGCTTCGCGCTCGAGGAGATCCGCCTCGGCGACGCGGTGCTGCTCGACGCGCGGGCGGCGGCGCCGGTCGCGCCGTGGGTCGAGGACAAGACCGCCGTCTACGCCCACCCGGGCGGCGTCGAGGAACGCTACGAGGTGCGCCGCGAGGGCGTCGAGCAGAGCTTCCTGATCCACGCGCTGCCGGCCGCGACGGACGGCGACCTGATCGTGCGCGGCGAGCTCATCACCGACCTTCCGGCGGCCCCGGCCGACGGTGGGCTCGCCTACACCCTGCCGGGGATCGGCGGCGTGCGCGTCGGGCGCGTGCTCGCGATCGACGCCGAGGGTCGCGAGATGCAGGGCACCCTGCGCGCGGGCACCGACTCGCTCGAGCTCGTCGTGCCCGGCGACTGGGCGCGCGGCGCGGCGCTGCCGCTCCTGATCGACCCGCTGATCGGCACCGAGAAGGCCTTCGGCGATTCGGCCCAGGACGAGGGCAAGCCGGACGTCGCCTACGACGCCGCGACCAACCGCTACCTCATCGTGTGGGAGCGCAGCTTCTCGTTCGTCGACACCGACGTGTACGGCCAGATCGTCACCTCGGCCGGCATCCTCGCGAGCAGCCCGCTGGCGCTGTCATCGACGACCGACCTCGCCGGCTCGCCGCGCGTGGCGAGCCTCGCGAGCGGGCCGCGCTTCATCGTGGTCTACCAGCAGGCGGCCTCGATCGCCGGCCCGTGGCGGATCCAAGCGCGCACCGTCGACCCCTCGCTCGGCTCGCTCTCCTCGGCGCTATCGGTCGCGGGCGGCGACGGGACCAGCCACCGTTCGCCCGACATCGGCGGCCAGATCGTCGGCGGGCCTAGCGAGGCGGTCGTCGTCTGGGTCGAGGAAGCGCCCCTGACCGGAATCCGCTCGCACCGCATCGGCCTGAAGCCCGACGGCACGCCGATCCTCGTCGGCGCCCCCAACGACCTCAGCTACCTCACCACGGCCGACAAGCCGGCGATCTCCCAAAGCGGCGGGCAGACCGGGTTCTTCATCGCCGTCTGGCAGGAGTTCCTCAGCTCACCGCCGCCGGGGGACCACGACTTCTGGTACGCCGTGCTCGACAGCGAGCTCAACGAGCTCGAAGGCGGGTTCCTCGCCTCCATCGGCCCCGACGAGGAGGAGCCGGCCATCGACGGCGACGGGAAGACCTTCCTGCTGGCCTGGCAGCAGCAGAAGACCGCCGGGGATGACGAGGACATCTTCACGCGGCGCATGATCTACAACGCCAGCGGCCTCTTCATCGGCGACCCGGTGCAGCTCACGAGCGGCCCGCTGAGCGAGGTCAAGCCGTGCGTCGCCTGGTCGAGCGCCGAGTACGCCGTCGCCTGGGAGAACCCCACCGGCGCGTTCCTCGAGTCGACCGTCAACCTGGCCTGGGTCGACGCGGTCACCGGGACCCAGATCGACCCGAACGTCGCGGTGCTCGGCGCCGGCACCCACGCCGGATCGCCGGCCATCGCGTCGCAGTTCTCCGGCGCCGGCGGCAGCACCGCGGGCGGCGCCGGCCCCGACGGCGACGAGGCGATGCTGGTCTACACCAAGGGCGCGCTCACGCTGCCCTTCGACAACAACATCGCGGGCCACGTCGTCGAGGCGACCGGCGACGGCGGCCCGGTGCTCGACCTCGGCGGCGGCTGCACCGGGGGCGGGACCGCGTCCCCCGACGGACCGGTCGCGATCGGCAACGCGGCGTTCCGGGTGGAGCTGAACGGCGCGGATCCGTCCGCCACCCTGGCGCTGCTCAACCTGGCGGCCCCCACCGTGCCGATCCCCTGCGGCTCCTGCGTCTTCGCGCCGCCGGGGACGCTGTTCACCCAGGTGCCGGTCGGCGGGTCCGCGGCGCAGACCGTGCCGATCCCGAACCAGGCCACGCTGATCGGATCCAAGCTGGAGGCCCAGTGGGCGCTCCTGCCCACCTCGTCGAGCCCGTGCCCGCTCTTCGCGAACGTCAGCCTCTCAAACCGGCTGGAGCTGACCTTCGACGTGTAGCGTCGACGGACAGGACGAAGGGCGGGGGCGCTTCGGATCCGACGGGGTCCGGAGCGCCCCCGCCGCCGTTTGCGCCCGCGCTCAGGCCAGAATCTTGCTGCAGCCGTCGCAGACCGAGCGGATGCCCTGCTCGAAGTACGAGCGCCGCAGGCGGCGGTACTCCTCGCCGTTCCAGACCTCATCGGCGGTCTGCACGTTGAGGTCGCCGACCGGATAGCGCTCGAAGCAGCACGAGAGCACCTTGCCGCTCCACGCGACGAAGGCGTAGCGGAAGAAGTCGAGGCAGCGCTCGTTCTCGGCGCAGGCCTCGGCCGACAGGTCGGTGTGCTTGGCGGTCTCGACCTCGGGCAGCACACCGGGCCGGTGCACGCCGCGCGCCTCGCGGTAGGCCTTGGCGGCCGCCTCGCGCTCGGCCTCGATCTCCTTGACCGGCAGGTACACGCGCTTCTCGGGCATGCGCGCGTTCACGTCGTCGCGCAGGGCGGCGAGCGCGTCGTCGAGCGAGACGCCCTCGGGCTCGTCGCCGTTGCCGCCGTGCGGGATCGGGCGCAGGTCGTGACGGATCCCGTGCTCTTCGCAGAAGCGGCGCACGTCGTCGCAGATCGCGACCGCCTCCTCGCGGATCTTCGGATCGGTGTGGATCAGGTGCTTGCCCAGCACGTCGTCGGCGTTGACCGTCTCGAGGATCTGGGTGTAGAAGCTCTCGAGGCCGAGCCGCTCCAGATGCCGTACGAGGTCGGGCAGCTCGCGGATGTTGAAGCGCGCCATGCAGAAGCTGACGCTGAGGCGCGGCGCGTCCCCGCGGCCCAGGCCGCGGCGCTCCTTCTCGCGGCGCAGGCGCTCCAAGCCGTCGAAGAGCTCATCGCGGTCCAGCCCGCGCACCAGCTTGAGCGTCTCCTTCTCGTAGCCGTCGATCGAGACCGAGATCAGGTCGAAGCGGTGGTCGACCAGCTTCTTGACGTTGCCCTCGGTGAGCAGCGTGCCGTTGGTGATCGTGTTGCAGTGCAGCCCGCGCCCCTTCAGCGCCGCGACGTAGTCGAAGAAGTGCGGGTTCATCATCGGCTCGCCGTAGCCGGCGAGCTCGACCGTGGTCGTGTCGCGCACGAGGTCGAGGCAGCGCTCAAAGACCTCCGGCGTGAGGTAGCCCGAGTCCCCCACCACGTTGTCGACGGCCTTCGCACCGAACACGCCGCGGACGTCGGAGTACTCCTCGCGCACGTGGAAGCGGCGGCAGTGGAAGCACTCGAGGTTGCAGCGCGCCGTCAGCTCGAGGCTGACGTGGGCCGGCCCGGTCGAGAGCGCCAGCCGGCGCTCGGCGATCTCGCGCTCGCGCACGCGCTGCTGGTAGGGCTGGCGCGCGCGGCGGAGCTGCTTGCGGAGGCGGGGCAGGAGCTGAATAGGGGGCATCGCCTTCAATTTACCAGCTCCCCCCCCGCGGTGCCCGGGACGGGTGGCTCCGTCCGTCGCGAAGGGGAGGCCACGCGGGGGCCACGTGGGCCCTTGCGCACCCTGTTACAGATGTAGTAGATTCTGCGACAGGAGTCGAAGATTGAAGCTCAGCGACGCGGAATGGACCCTGATGCACGTGCTCTGGGAGCGCTCTCCGGCGAGTGCCCGCGACGTGCTCGAGGCGACCGAGGCCGAGACCGGCTGGGCCTACTCGACCGTCAAGACGATGCTCGACCGGCTGGTCGACAAATCGGCGCTGCGGGCGCGCAAGCGGGCGAACACGCTGCTCTATGAGCCCGCGGTGACCCGCGACGCCGCGCGCGGCACGGCGGTGCGCGCGCTGCTCGAAAAGGCCTTCGACGGCACCCTGGGCTCGCTGGTGCACCACATGCTCTCCGAGGAGCGGCTGTCGCGTCGCGAGCGGGCGCGGCTGCGCGAGCTCCTGGACGAGCACGACCGGAGAGGCGGCGCGTGACGCTCGCCGCCGCAGCCGACACCTTCCTGCGCTGGAGCGCGCCGCTCGCGGTGCAGCTCGGCGCCCTCGCGGCGCTCGCGCTGCTGGCGCGCGGCGCGGCGCGCGCAACGCGTCGCCGGCTGTGGGCCGAGGTGCAGACCGCGCTCTGGTTGACCGTGCCGCTGGCGGTGCTGCTGCCGCCCGGGCTCGGCTCGCCGTTCCGGACGGCGCCCGCCTCCGCCCTCGGGCGCTCCGCTTGGGATGCGGCCGGCCCCGGACCGCCGACGTGGCCGCTGCTCGCGTGGCTCGCGGGGCTCGCGCTGCTGGCCACCGCCTGCGGGTGGACCGAGCGCCGCCGGGCGCGCCGCTGGCTCGCGGACGCGCGGCCGGTCCCGGCCGGCGTCCGGGCGCTGGCGCGGGACGCCGCGCGCCGGCTCGGTCTGCGGCGCTTGCCGCCGGTGTGCGTCTCGCTCCGCGCCCGCGGCCCGGCCGTGGTCGGGCTGATCCGCCCCACCGTGGTGCTGCCGGCGGGGCTCCTCGCCCCGGACGCGCGCGCCGGGGTCGAGGCGGTCCTCCTCCACGAGCTCGCCCACGTCCGCCGGCGCGATCCCCTGCGCAGCCTGGCGCTGACCGCGGTGTGCCTGGCGGCCTGGTGGCACCCGGCGGTGTGGCTCGCGCGGCGCGCGCTCGTGGTGCAGCGCGAGCTCGCCTGCGACGCGCTGGCCGCGCGCCATCTCGCCGGCGGCGCCGCGGGCTACCGCGGGACGCTGCTCGAGCTCGCGCGTCCGCTCGCCGACGCTCCGGGCCTCGCCTTCGGGGCGTCGGCGCTCTTCGAGCGGCTCGCGCGCCTGCAGAGCGCGCCCCGCATCGCCGCGCCGGTGCGCGCCGCCGGAGCCCTGCTCCTCGCCTCCGCCGCCTCGGTGGCGTGCCTGCCGGCCGCCTCCCCGGCGCCCCCCGTCATCGCCCCCACCGCGCCGCTCGCGGCTGGGGCGGCTCCTTCCGAGGCGGTCCGGCTGGCCGACCGCCTCCCCCCGCTCGACGAGCTGGAGGGCTGCCTGCGGCTGCGCTATGCGGTGCTCGCCCTGGCGGAGGAGTCCCGCAACCGTCCCTGAATCCCCGAACTCCGGAGCCCCCGCCCATGCGCAACACCGCCTTCCTTCCCGGCCTCCTCTGCGGCGCACTCGCCGCCTCGCTGCTGGCCCCCGCCTTCCCCCAGGACGCCGCGCCCGAGGGCGGCGACGTCGACCTCGCCGCGATGATGGAGAAGGCCCGCCGCTTCACCGAGCCGGGCGAGTCGCACGCGTTCCTCGCGCGCTTCGTCGGCACGTGGGAGACCGAGACGACCTTCCCCGGCATGGGCATGCCGGCCGAGAAGGGCACGTCGACCTGCTCGTGGCTGATGGACGGCCGCTGGCTGCAGATGCGCGGCGAGGGCCGCATGCTCGGCCGCGAGACGGAGAGCTACTACCTGTTCGGCTACGACAACTTCAAGCAGAGCTTCGTCACCACCGCGGTCTCGAGCCTCGACACGGCGATGACCCACGCGGAGGGCGACCTGACGCGCGACCGCAAGGCGCTCATCACCTACGGCACGCTCGACGAGTACCTCACCGGCGAGCACGACAAGATGGTGAAGTCCGTGTGGCGCTTCCCGGACGACGACCACATCGTGCTCGAGATCCATGACCTCCCCATCGGCGAGACCGGGACCCAGGTGGTCGAGGTCCGCTTCACGCGCAAGGGTTAGGAACACCATGGCCTGCTTCACGCTGGAACGGGAGATCGGCGCGCCGATCGAGCGCGTCTTCGACGCCTCCTGCGACTTCCGCCGCGCGCCCGAGCACATCGAGCGCATCGTGCACACCGAGGTGCTGACCGACGGCCCCACGCGCCTCGGCACGCGCTTCCGCGAGACGCGCGCGATGTTCGGGAAGGAGCACACCGAGGAGATGGAGGTGGTGGCCTTCGCTCCCAACCAGAGCTACGCGCTGGGCTGCGAGAGCCACGGCTGCCGCTACCACACCGAGCTGCGCTTCGAGCCCACCGGCGGCGAGCGGGCCGGCACGAAGCTCTCGATGACCTTCCAAGCCGAGCCGCTGACCCTCGCGGCGAAGGTGATGAGCGTCCTGATGCGCCCGATGCTCAAGAGCTGCATGAAGGAGATGAACCACGACCTCGACGACCTGAAGCGGGTGCTCGAAGCCCCCCAGGCCGTGGGCTGAGGGCGGAGGCTTCGCCTCGCGGGGCGCGGAGCTGGGCGCGAGGATCGCTGCATCGCGGATCGCGAAGACCGGGACCGGCGCCTAGCATGGCGAGCATGAAGCTCGCCGTCAGGATGCTCGCCCTGGTCGCGGCCGCTGCGCTGGCCCTGCTCGCGGGTCGTACGCTGCTCGGCGGCTCGCGCGCCTCCGAAGACGGCGTAGCCGCGCGCCCGGATGCCGTCACCGCTGCCCCGGCGCGCGCCCCCACGGTGGACGAGCTGCCGGCGGCCCCGGCCGGAGAGGCGCGCCGCGCCGCCGCCGAGGTCGACGTCGAGACCGCTCCGACCGCGTCGCGCTACGGCCCCGAGGCGCCGGCCGAAGAGCCGCCGCCGAAGCCGCTCTTGGTGCGCGGCCTCGTGGTCGACGCGGAGGGGGAGCCGATCGAGGGCGCGCGGCTGGTGGCGGCCGAGCTGGGCACCACGCTCGCCACCGCCGACGCGGACGGACGCCTCGACGGCGAGCTGGCGCTCTCCCCCACGAAGATCAGAGCGCTCTCGCCACGCTTGGTGCGTGCGCTGGTGGCCGAGGTGCGCGCCGAGGGCTTCGCGACGGCCGCGCTCGACCTCGACCTGCGCCCCGGCGGGACGCTGGAGCTCGGCACGGTCGAGCTCGCGCTCGGCACCGTGCTGGTCGGAACCGTCCGCGAGGAGCACGGCGGCCCCGCGCCGGGCGTCGCGATCTCGTGGTGGCCGGAGGAGGCGTTCCCCGAGGACGCAGCGCGGGCGCGCGTGCGCGGGCCCTTCTCGCGTGGCGCACAGCAGGCGCCCGCCCGGGCGACGAGCGACGAGGAGGGCGCCTTCACGCTTGCGGGCGTGCCGCGCGCGCCGGGCTTTCTCGCCGGGCGCAACGGCGACGCAGGGTGGGGCTGGAGCACCGTCGTCACGCCGCTCGACGCGGGGCCGGCACGGGTCGAGCTGGTCGTCCCGCCGCCACCGCCGCGGGCGCGCGTGGCCGGACGCGTGCTCCTGCCGGACGGCGCGCCGGCGCCCGGGGCGCGGCTCGAGCTCTTCGACCGCGAGATGGGCTTCGACTGGCGCCAGGGCATCGCGACGGCCGACGCCGACGGCGCCTTCGCCTTCACCGTCGAGGCCGGCTGGACCGGCGGCTTCGTGCGCGCGCTGGACACCGAGGGGCGGTACGCCCCGGCCGAGGTCGACCCCGTCTCCGGGGGCGAGGAGAAGCTCGTGCTGCAGCTGGGCGCGGCGCGCTTCACCGAGCTGCGCCTGCGCGATCCCGACGGCGCGGCGGTGTCGTGGGGCCACGTGCGCAGCCACGACGCGGTCCCGCAGCTCACGCTGACGCCGACCGACGAGGCGGGCGGGCTGCGGATCCAGGTGCCGCAGCGACCGTTCACGATCAATGCGTACGCGCCCGGCTTCCGCACCGAGCGCTTCGGCCCGTTCGACCCGGCCGCGGTGGGCGACACGCTCACGCTCACGCTGATCCCCGGCGAGGCGGTGCGCGGGACGGTGATCGCGGACGGGCAGCCGGTCGAGGGCGCGCGGATCGCCGTCGTGCGCACCTTTCCCGCGGGTGTCGCGTACGCGCGCGAGGTCGCTCCGCCCGACCGTCCCTTCGCGGTGCTCGCCAGCGGCTGCTTCGAGCGCAGCGACGCCACCACCGGGCCCGACGGCCGCTTCGTGGCGACGCTGCACAACGACGGGCGGCACACGCTGCGCGTGTGGGCCGACGGCTATCCGCCGCTGGTGGCGGGCCCGTTCCAGTGGTCGCGCGACGAGGGCGCCGCGGGGCTGGTGCTAGAGCTCCAGGGCGCCGGCGCGATCGAAGGCACCGTGCGGACCGCCCCGGGGCGCTCGGTCGCGGGCATGGTGGTGGCCGCGTCGAACGGCTGGGGCGTGGCGTGGACCACGTCCGTCGACGACGAGGGACGCTTCCGCCTTGAGGGGCTCGCGCCCGGCTCGTGGCAGGTGCGCCGCGCGCGCCCGCCGGTCGCCGCTGCGGTGGTGCTGCGCGGGAGGGATCCGAGCGCGGACCGGCGCGCCGAGTGGGACGGCGAGGTGCGCGCCGGCGCGACGACGCGCATCGACCTCGACCTGCGCGACGAGGGCGCGTTCCGCTTCCGCGGCACGCTGCGCGTCGACGGGACCGGCCCCAAGGGCTTTGTCGCGCGGCTGCTGGCGCCGGGCTCGCGCGCGGCCTTTGGCGACCCCGCGCTCGCCGAGGCGGCGGTCGACGCGGACGGCTCCTTCGAGCTCGCGGTGAGCGCTGGGGGCGCGCACCTGATCGAGCTCGCCGGGCACGACCTGCTGGTCCTGCAGCCGGTGACGCTCGCACGCGGCGTGACGACGTGGGAGGCCGAGTTCGACACCGGCGAGGTGCGGCTGTCGGGGACGGCTCCGCTCCGCCCCGACGGCTCGCCGCACTGGGCCGGGTGGCTGCGAGTCGAGACTCCGGACGGTCTGGTCGCGCTCCGCACCGTCGACCTGCGCGGGCTTCCGGACGAGCTGCTCGTGGACCGCGTGCCCGCGGGCTCGGCCGCGCTGGTCCTCTCGCCGGAGGGCAAGCACCGCTCGCTCGGCGCCTACCCGGCCGAGGCCTGGGAGGAGATCGCGCGCACCGCCGTCGGCGCCGGGGAAGCCGTCGCCTTGCCCCTGCCCTAGCCGTCCGCC
The DNA here is from genome assembly GCA_039029355.1 of Planctomycetota bacterium. Taxonomy (GTDB): domain Bacteria; phylum Planctomycetota; class UBA1135; order UBA1135; genus JBCCGI01. The sequence goes on along the minus strand of JBCCGI010000034.1, from coordinate 59,593 downwards.
CGGACCGCCCGCCCGGGCGCCCGAGGGGCGGGAAAGACCTTCCGCCCCCGAACTCCTGCCCCGGATCCGCGCCGAGCGGTTGTGCCCCGGGGTAGGCTTCGTACGATCCGTCCCCCATGACCGGCTCCCCCCCCAACGAAGCCGCGCCGTCCCTCCCGGGGCTGCGCCTCGCGGCGCTGTTTTTGGTCTCGTGCGGTCTCCTCCTGTTCGAGATCGCGCTCACGAAGATCTTCTCGATCATCCTCTGGTACCACTTCGGGTTCCTGGTGATCTCGATCGCGCTGCTCGGCTTTGCGACGTCGGGAGTGTGGCTCGCGCTGCGGCCCGAGGTCATGGAGCGCGCCGACTCGTTGCTCGCCCGACTCGCGGGTTGGAGCGCGCTGACGACGACGCTCGTCCTGTGGCTGGTGATCCACACCGAGGTCGACGCGTTCTCGGTGCTGGCCGACCGCAACGAGGGCGGCCTGCTGTTCCAGATCCTCGTGCTGCTGGTGCCGTTCTTCTTCCTCGGCGCCACGATCAGCGCGACGCTCACGCTGCACCGCAACCGCGCGGGCGTGGTGTACAGCTCGAACCTCTTGGGCTCCGGCGCGGGCTGCGGCGCCGCCATCCTGGTCTTCGACCTGCTGCACCAGAGCGCGCCCGACGCGGTGCTGATCGGCTGCGTGATGATGGCCGTCGCAGGGCTGATGTACGCGGCCACCGCGCGCTGGCGCGGAGCGCTGGCCCCCGCCGCCGCGCTGGTCCTCCTGATCGCCGCCTTCGCCTGGGGCGGACGCGGGGACGCCTTCCACCTGGCCGCGCCCAAATCGAAGCCGCTGCACCTGGTCGAGACCTTCGACGCCGAGCAGAAGCCCCAGTCGGTCGTCCTGGCCGACGGCCGGCGCGAGGTGTTCACCGACTTCCGCGAGGAGGGCGGCCAAATCCTCTACCGGACGCCCTACGACGAGTGGAAGTCGATCTCCCCAGCCGACCTGCCGCTGCGCGAGGACGGCAGCGTCGACGTCAAGCCGGCGTCCCTGATCGAATTCACTGAGTGGACCTCGCTGAGCCGCGTCGACGCGTTCACCTGGCCCGCCTCGGAGAAGTCCTGGGGGCTGTGGGGCCTGTCGTCGAACTGGAACGGCGCCTTCCCCCGCCAGAAGGGCATCACGATCGACTCGTGGGCCATGACCAACGTCATGGAGTGGGGCGGCGGCGAGACCGGCTCCGACGGCGAGCCGCCCGAGGTGCTCGAGTTCCTGCCCGCCAGCCTCGTCCACCGCGTGAAGGCCGAGGCCGAGATCCTGTGCATCGGCGCCGGCGGCGGGATGGACCTCCTGACCGCCAAGCGCTTCGGCGCCAAGCGCATCGTCGGGGTCGAGATCAACCCCGGCGTGGTGCGCGCTGCGCGCTCGGTGGTCGACTTCCAGGGCGGGCTCTACGACGCCGAGCGCCACCCCGAGGTCACCGTGCACGTGGCGGAGGGTCGCCACTACCTCGAGCGCGACCACGACCGCTACGACATCGTCCAGCTCTCCGGCGTCGACACCGCCAGCACGACCCAGGCGGGCGCGTTCAGCCTGTCGGAGAACTTCCTCTACACCCAGGAGGCCTTCGGCACCTACCTGGAGCACACGCGCGACGACGGCTTCGTCACGCTTACGCGCTGGATCCTGCCCGACAGCGACGGCTTCCCGCGCAACACGCTGCGGCTCTTCGTGCTGGCCTGGACCGCGCTCGCCGAGGCGGGTGTCGAGAACCCCGGCGACCACATCTACCTCGTCGAGAGCAACGGCTTCTCGGTGATCCTGTTCGGCCGCACGCGGTTCAGCGACGAGCAGCTGGCCACGCTGGACGCGACCTGCGTCGACAAGGCCTTCCGCCCGCTGTACCACCCGCGGCGCGAGTCGGAGTTCCTGCACCCGATCACCGGGCTGCCGGCGCCGAACCAGTACGACCTCTACGCCGCCGCCGCCGACAAGGCGGCCTTCCTGGCGAGCTACCCGTACGACGTCGCGCCGCCGCGCGACGACCGCCCGTTCTTCTTCGAGACCTCGCGCTTCCGCCACCTGACGAAGAAGGAGAGCTTCTTCAACCCGCTCGGCGGCATCACCGCGCACGGCATCCTCGTGATCCTGCTCGTGCTGCTGGTACTGGTGGCCTGGTTCTTCGTCCTGCGGCCGCTGCGGCAGCTGAAGCGCTCGGGATCGCGCAGCCTCACGCCGCTCTTGTTCTACTTCGGCGCGCTCGGCCTGGGCTTCATCCTGGTCGAGGTCGTGCTGGCGCAGAAGTTCATCCTGTACCTCGGCAACCCGCTCTACTCGCTGGCCGTCGTGCTGTTCAGCGTGCTGATCTTCAGCGGCATCGGCAGCGCGCTGTCGCCGCGGGTCGGGAACCCGCGCATCGCGCTGACGGTGGTCATCCTGCTCGGCGCGCTCTACCCCGTGCTGTGCGACGCGCTCTTCGGCGCGACGCTGCAGCTCCCCACCGCGGCGCGCATCGCGATCGCGGTGGTGCTGCTGGCGCCGCTGGCGGTGTCGATGGGCATGCCGTTCGCGCTCGGCGTCGACCGCATCGCGCGCGGCTCGTCGGGGCTCGTGGCGTGGGCCTGGGGCATCAACGGCTACACGTCGGTCATCGGCAGCGTGCTGACCGTCGTGCTCTCGATCGCCTTCGGCTTCAACGCCGTGGTGTGGATCGGTGCCGGCGTGTACGCGGTCGCGTGGCTGATGGCGCCGTTCCTGAGCCGGGTCGTCGAGGAGTACTAGAAGCCCCGGAGACGCGTCCCGCGTCGCCGGAGACACGTCCGGCGGCGGACGCCCCAGGGCGCCGCTCGATTTTCGCCTGGGGATTTGCCGGCCAAGGGAGCACCGGCGGACACCTACCCGGAGAGTCGACCTGCGGCCGTCCGCAGGACGCGGCTCGCGTCCCCAAGGCCGGATTCTGAGCTCCCTATGTTCGCTTCGTTGATCTGTGTGCCCCTTCTGTTCGCCGCGGCCTCCTCCGAGACCGAGGCGAAGGTCCACCCCGCCCTCCGAGCCCTCTGGGCGGAAGAGCCCGGTGCCGAGAGCACGCTCTACCGGGCCTACGCCGTGCTGGAGGAACGCCTGACCCTCGACGACCTGCGGGGCGAGGGCGCCCTGCGGCTGAGCCGCTCCGAGCGCCGGCGCCACGTGGCCGAGCGCTTGCGCGTGTTCGCCGCCGAGCGCCAGGGCGCGACGCTGGCGCTGCTGGAAGAGCTGCGCGCCGCGGGAGCCGTCGACCGGATCGACGTCCTCTGGGTCGCCAACGCGGTGGTCTTCCGCGGCACCCCGGCGGCGCTGCGGCGCGTCGCGGAGCTGCCCGAGGTGCAGCGCATCGGCTGGTCGCCGGTGCGGCGGGCCGATGCCGCGGTCGAACCGCCCCCGGGGCCGCCTGCGGACGGGAGCGGCCCCACCGGGACGCTCGAGGCCGTGCAGGCGCCCGACGCCTGGGCCCTCGGCTACCAGGGCGCCGGCACGCTGCTGGTGAACATCGACTCGGGCGTCGAGCGGGACCACCCGGCCCTCGACGATCAGATCTGGTCCAACCCCGGCGAGGTCGTCGACGGCCTCGACAACGACGGCAACGGGTACGTGGACGACACCTGGGGCTGGGACTTCCTCGACGACGACAACGACCCCGCGCCCGGGGACACGCCGCTGGTGACCCTCGCCGACCATGGCACGCGCACCGCGGGTCTGATGGTGGGCGACGGCGCCGACGGACTGGGGCCGATCACCGGCGTCGCGCCCCAGGCCACCATGGCGGTCGCCCGCACGGGCACCGAGGCCGGCCAGTGGCTCGCGCTGCAGTACGCCATCGGCATCGGCGCGGACGCCACCGGCTCGTCGAACTGCTACCGCTGGGACCACACGCCGCTGCCCGACTACGAGATGCACCGGCACGTGCAGGACATGATCCTCGCGGCCGGGATGCTGCACGCGAACGCGGCGGGCAACCAGGGCCTACTGGGCGGAAGCAATCCGATCCCGTTCCAGGTCTGCGCCCCCAGCGCCGTCCCGAGCGCCTGGCGCCACCCGGTGCAGACCCAGCTCGAAGGCGGCGTGTCGGGCGTGGTGGCGGTCGGCGGCCTCAGCCCGCTCTCCTCCCACGGCCCGGTCGCCTGGGAGGACGTCCTGCTGTACGAATCCACCTACCCGCACGCCCAGGACCCCGCCCTCTGGGACTATCCGGTGGGCGGGTTCGGCGGCTCCGGGCAGGGGCTGGTGAAGCCGGACGTCGCGGCCCCCTTCAACGCGACGACGACCGACCTCGGCGGGGGCTTCGCGCCCTTCTCGGGGACCTCGGCCTCCTCGCCCCACGTCAGCGGCAGCTTCATGCTGCTCTTCGACGCGCGCCCCGAGGCCGAGCCGCGGCACCTCTCCCAGGCGCTTCAGATCACCGCGCTCGACTTCGGCGCTCCCGGCAAGGACAACGACCGGGGTGCCGGGCTGATCCAGGTCTACGACGCCCTCCTGCGCCTCCTGACCCTCGTCAAGGTCGACGATCTGAGCCCGGCTCTCGGGGATACGCTGACGGTCTCCACCTACGGCGAGCCCGACAACTTCTACGCCGTCTTCTTCGGCGCGCTGGCCGACTCGTTCGCGGCCGGACCGAGCGGCGGGTTCGACCTCCTGCCCCCCTTCGGCGTGCTCGAGGTCGGGCAGTTCGATGCGAGCGGCGCGTCCCACACGCCGGTGGTGCTGCCGCAGCTCGCCAGCCTGGCGGGCGTGGACGTGCACCTGCAGGCGGCCTCCGACGACACGCTCGGAGCCACCGGGCTGACCCTGGTGTCGGTGCTGGAGACCTTCCGCATCCAGCAGTAGCCCGGCGGCGCGCGGCGCGGCGCGGCGATCGACCCACGCCGCGCTGCCGCCCGTGCTCGCAGGCGCCGGGAGCCCGGTGCGCGGCGATCGGGTGCACCTGGATGACGCCGGTCGGCTTGCGGTGGTGTGGGTTCGCCGGCTGCCTGTGCCCGCGAACAAAACACGGACGAAACCGGAGGGGTCGCCGGGCCCTCGCCCTGCTAGGTTCTCGTGCCTCTCCGCGCACGGGAAGAACCCGACGTTCGAGCGGCACCCAGCCTCGCCACCTACCCCGAGCCCGCGCGACGCGGGCCTGCGCCCCGTCCGAGTTCATGACCACCAGCTCCAAGTCGCCCCTGGCGCTGCTCCTCGCCGCCCTCGCTTCCGCCTGTGCGAGCCCGGGCCCGCCGCGACCTTCGACGGCTCCCGCGCGCGCGGACGGCGGCCAGGCCGCGCCGGCGCAACCGGCGGAGGCGACCGAAGTCCCCGCCCCCGCCGACGGCCCCTGGCGCATCGAGGAGCGCGCCGGCTTCCCCGAGTGGCTCGAGCTCGGCGTCGAGCAGCGCACGCGCTACGAGTACCTCGACGAGGATTTCCGCGCGTCGAACGCGGGTGAGGAGAACGAGCTCTTCGCGCTGCGAACGCTGGTCGACGTAACCCTCCACGAGGGTCCGCTGCGTGCCACGGCCGAGCTGATGGACTCGCGCCAGTACGGCGCGCCCGACGACGCGCCTGTGAACACGACGATCGTGAACCCGGTCGAGCTGCTGCAGGCGCACGTGGGCTACCGCGCCGAAGGCGTGTTCACCGCCGACGACGCGCTGGACATGCAGCTCGGCCGGCAGACGCTGAACCTCGGCAGCCGGCGGCTCGTGGCCCGCAACCGGTTCCGCAACACGATCAACAGCTTCACCGGCCTCCAGGCGGCGTGGAGCGGAGCCGCCGAAGAGACGGTGCGCGCCTTCGCCTTCTTCCCCGTCCGCCGCCTGCCGCGCGATCAGGACGAGCTGCTCGACAACGAGATCGAGTTCGACGAGGAGCGGGAGGAGACCCTGTTCTACGGGATCCATGCCGCGAAGAGCTTCCCCGAGCGCGACCTGGACGCCGAGGTGTACATCTACGGGCTGGATGAGGACGACGAGGACGACGTCGCGACGCGCGACCGCCGCATCTGGACCGCCGGAGCCCGCCTGCTGCGCGCCCCGGCCGAGCGCGAGTTCGGCTTCGAGTGGGAGTCGATGTACCAGTTCGGCGACTCGCGTGCCTCGACGAGCGCCGCGGACCAGACCGACCTGGACCACAGCGCGCACTTCCATCACCTGTCGGTCGGCTACCGCTTCCCCGGCGAGAGCAAGCCGACGCTCGAGTGCCTGTTCGACTACGCCAGCGGAGACGACGACCCCGACGACGACGAGAACAACCGCTTCGACACGCTGTTCGGTGCGCGCCGCTTCGAGTTCGGGCCGACCGGCATCTTCGGCGCCTTCGCGCGCTCCAACCTCGTCTCACCCGGACTGCGGCTCAAGCTCTCCCCGGCTGCGAGCACCCAGGTGATGCTCGCGCACCGCCTGCACTACCTGGCGTCGGACACCGACGCGTGGACGACCTCCGGGCTCGTCGACCCCAGCGGCGACGCGGGGAGCTTCCTCGGCCAGCTGGCCGAGATCCGCGTGCGCCACGACCTCGTCTCCAAGAACCTGCGCCTCGAGGGCGGGGTCGCACACCTCTTCGCCGGAGACTTCATCGACGACGCCCCCAACGCCACCGTGCAGGGCGACTCCACCTACGCCTACCTCGGGGCCACCCTCTGGCTCTAGCGAGGGGGCGCCGGGATCGGGGTCAGGCCAGCACGCCCTCGATCGGGTGCGCCTGGATCACTCCGGTCAGCTTGCGGTCCAGCCCGCCGTAGGGATAGACCAGGTGCTCGTGGTCGAGCCCCAGGAGCCGTAGCACGGTCGCGTGCAGGTCGCGCACGTGGTGGCGCTTGACCACGGCCTCGGCGCCGAGCTCGTCGGTCTCGCCGTAGCTGCCCGGCTTCACGCCCGCGCCGGCGAGCCACATCGTGAAGCCCTTGGGGTTGTGGTCGCGGCCGCCGGGGTTGGCCTCCTGGAACTTGCCGGCCTGCTGCGCGACCGGCTGGCGGCCGAACTCGCCGCCCCAGATCACCAGCGTCTCGTCGAGCAGCCCGGTGCGCTCCAGGTCGGTCAGGAGGGCGTGGATCGGCTTGTCGATCTCAGGGCAGTGGATGGCGAGGTTCTCCTCGACCCCGTGGTGGGCGTCCCAGGTCTGCTGCTGGTGGCCGCCGCCGTGGTAGATCTGCACGAAGCGCACGCCGCGCTCGATCAGCCGGCGCGCGATCAGGCACTGGCGGCCGAACACCGCCGGGCCGACGGTGAGCCGGTGCGAGCCCTTCGGGTCGTAGAGCCCGTACATCTCGCGCGTCGCCTCGTCCTCCTGGGAGAGGTCGAGCGCCTCGGGCGCGCTGGACTGCATCTGGTAGGAGAGCTCGTACGCCGCGATGCGCGCGTCCAGCTCGGAGTAGCCGGGCCGCTCGCCGCGGTGCAGCTCGTTGAGCGCGTTCAGCGCCTCGATCTGCTGGCGCTGCATCCCGCGCACCATCCCCGAGCGCCCGGTCCGCGTCGGCGCCGCGGCCAGGTTCAGGAGCGGCTGCCCGCTCGCGCGGAACAGCGTGCCCTGGTACGCGGCCGGCATGTAGCCGCTGGTCCAGTTCGCCGCGCCCGAGATCGGGCCGCCGCGCGGGTCGTGCATGACGACGAAGCCCGGCAGGTCGGGGTTGGGCGAGCCCAGCCCGTAGTTCACCCAGGCCCCCATCGCGGGGTGGCCCTGGAAGATCTGCCCGCTGTTCATCTGCAGCACGCCGGTGCCGTGTGCGAACGAGTCGGTGTAGAGGCTCTTGATGACCGCCAGCTTGTCCATGTGCTGCGCGACGCGCGGCAGCGCGTCGGAGCACCACTGCCCGGTCTCGCCGAAGCGCTGGAAGCTGCGGCGCGAGCCGTAGATCACGCTGTCGCGCACGTCGCCCTTGCGGCGCTCCATCCGCACGGTCTCGCCGTCGCGGCGCTGCAGCTCGGGCTTGTAGTCGAAGAGGTCCATCTGCGACGGCCCCCCGAACATGAACAGGAAGAGCACGTGCTTGGCCTTCGCGGGCAGCTGCGGCTCGCGCGGCGCGAGCGGGTTGGCGCGCCCCTGCGCGAACAGCCCCGCGCCGCCGGCGGCGGACAGCAGCCCGAGCCCGGCCGCGCCCGCCCCGGCGCGTGCGAGGAGCTCGCGGCGGTTGAGTGAAGCGCGGCGCGCGCCGCGGCGTGAGTCGGGAGAGCTGGCCATCAGTCGACGTAGACGAACTCGTTGAGGTTGAACAGCGTAAGGCAAAGCGCCTCGAGGGCGCGCAGATCGGGCGGGCCGGGGTCGTCCGGCTGCACCTCGACCGTGCCCTCGGGCCCGCGCACGAGCAAGCGCTCGAAGGCGACGCCCTCGCCCAGAAGCCGGAGCCCCAGCGCGCCCGGCGACGGCTTGGGGAGCCCGTCGAGCAGCGCCACCTGCGTCCCGTCGAGCTGCACCTGCAGCGAGTCGCCGCGGATCTGCACGCGCAGGTCCTGCCACGGCCCGGTCCGGATCGGGGCGGGGAAGCGTCCGCCGACGCGCGACTCGGTCGGCCCGTGGGCGAGCACCGTCACGCTCTTGGCCTCGGGCTCCAGGCGCACCTCGATGCCCTGCACCTCGCCCTCGTCGTCGATCCGCGCGCGCACCAGCACCCCCACCGCCTGGGTGCCGGGCGAGATGCGCAGGCGCGCGTCGACCAGGCCGTTCTTGAAGCGCACGTCCGAGCGCAGCGCCGCCGGCCCGCGCCGCTCGTCGGCGCCGAGCGTGCTGTTGTACGGGTTGCCCCAGCGGCCCATCACGTAGGTCCAGCCCGCGCGCGGGCCGAAGAGCACGTCCTCGCCCGAGAGCTGACGCTGGTAGTCGACGTCGAGCCGGTCCGGAACACGCGGGCGCAGGGTGAGGTAGGAGCGCGAGGCCGCGAAGGCGCGCTCCTGCTCGGCGAGGAACGACAGCGCGAGCGCCAGCTCGTCGGTGCTCGGTGCGCGCGCCAAAGCGCGCTCGAAGGCGCGCGTGACCCGTGCGGCGGGATCATCGCCGGCCTCCTCCGCGACGCGCAGGGCGAAGCGGTGCGCCTGCTCGTTTAGCAGCTCGCTGTTGAGCAGCGTCAGCGCCTGGGTCGCCAGCGTCGTCGTGCTGCGCCGGCCGACCGGCAGCGACAGGTTCGGCCCGTCGAACACCTCCAGCAGCGGCACCGGCTGCGTGCGCTTCGCGAACGTGTAGATCGTGCGCAGGCGGCGCTCGTCGTCGGTCGACAGGTCCCAGCCCCAGCCCGGGCGTGACGACCCGGCGAGCGCCTCGCGCGAGAGCCGCGGGAAGAAGCCGCGCCGGCCGCGCTCCAGGGAGAGCTCGCCGCTCGCCATCAGCACCGAGTCGCGGATCGCCTCGGCCTCCAGGCGCCGCAGCTCCTGGCGCCAGAAGAGCTGGTTCGCCTCGTCGGCCGCGAGCGCGTCCTCGCGCGCCGCCTGCGACGACATGCGGTAAGCGTTCGACGTCAGCATGCGCCGGTGCAGCGCCTTGAGGCTCCAGCCGTCCTCGGCGACAAACGCGCTGGCGAGCCAGTCGAGCAGCGCGGGGTGGCTGGGCGGCTGGCCCGAACGCCCGAAGTCGTTCACCGTCGGCACGATGCCGCGGCCGAAGTGGAAGCGCCACACGCGGTTGACGAGCACGCGCGCGGTCAGCGGGTTGTCGGCGCTCGCGATCCAGTCGGCGAGCTCGGTGCGGCGGCCGGAGCTCGCCCCGTCGGCGGCCGGCGCGAAGGCCGGCGGCGCGGCGTCTCTTGCGGTGAGCACCTGCGGGAAGCCAGGCGCGACCGCGTCGCCCGGCGACGACGCCAGGCCGCGCCGCAGGAGGTAGGTCGTGGGAGCCACCGTCCCCGTCTCGCGCACGCACAGCGCCCAGGGCACGTCGCCGGCGAAGCCCTCGGCCAGGTCCTCCAAGCGCATCGCTAGCTGGTTGGCCGCCTTCTTCTCCGCCTGGGAGAGCTGGCGGCGGATCTCCGGCAAGCTGGGATGGAGCGCGGCCGTGGCCGCGACCAGCTCGCGGTCGGCCGCGCTGCGTTCGGCCTCCGGCCGGCCCCAGGCGGCGCGGACCTCGGGTGCGAGCTCGGGCAGCCGCCCCTCGATCAGCCGCTGGCGGCCGAGGTCGAGCACCGCGTCCAGCTCGGACTGGGTCGCGGCGACCTCGCCCTGGCGGTCTTCCTCGAGCGCCGCCGCCGCCTCGGGCGACGAGTTCAGGACGCGCAGCGTCGACGACTCGACCGAGAACGAGGGATCCTCGTAGGGCCGCACGTTCCGCAGCAGGGCCACCATCGCGTAGTAGTCCTCCTGCAGGAACGGGTCGAACTTGTGGTCGTGGCAGCGCGCGCAGGCGAGCGTGACGCCCAGCATGCCCTCGCTGATCGTGCGCACCACGTCGTCGAGCTCGTCGAAGACGGCCTGCTCCTTGTCGTCGGGCTCGTCGTCCCAGGGGCCCAGCCGGTAGAAGCCGGTGGCGATCAACGCCCCCGCGTCACCGTCGCCGAGCTCGTCGCCCGCGAGCTGCTCGCGCAGGAAGCGGTCGTACGGCATGTCGGCGTTGAACGCGTCGATGACCCAGTTGCGGAACTGCCACGCGAAGGGCTTCTCCTGGTCGCGCTCGTAGCCGTTGGTCTGCGCGTAGCGCACGAGGTCGAGCCAGTGCCGCGCCCAGCGCTCGCCGTAGCGCGGCGAGGCCAGCAGGCGGTCGACCACGCGCTCCCAGGCGCCCGGCTCGTCGTCGGCTTCGAAGGCCTCGATCTCGGCCAACGTGGGCGGCAGCCCGTGCAGGTCGTAGGTCGCGCGGCGGATCAGCTCGCGCCGCGAGGCGGCGCCGTTGGGCGTGATGCCCGCCGCCTCCTGGCGCGCCACGAGGAACGCGTCGAGCGGTGTCGCGACCAGCTCGGGGTGCGCGACGGTCGGCACCGCGGGACGCTCGACCGGGCGGAAGGACCACCACGCGCGGCCGGCCTCGACGTCGATTCCCTCCTCCAGCGGGAGTGCATCCGGCTCGTCGGGCCACGGCGCGCCGCGGCGGACCCACTCCTCGAGGTCCTCGGCAAAGCGCGTCGGCACCGGACCGGTGGGCGGCATCGGCACCGGCGGGCCCTGGCGCCGCACGGCCTGGATCAGGAGGCTCTGGTCGGGGTCGCCGGGGACGAGCGCCGGCCCGCGCGTGCCGCCGACCAGGAGCGCCGAGCGGCCGGACATGCGCAGGCCGCTCTGCGGCGCCGGGACCTTCGGGCCGTGGCACGGGAAGCAGTGCTGGGCCAACCCCGGGCGGATGCGGTCCTCGAAGAAGCGCACATCCTCGGCGGCAAAGGCGATCTCCTCCGCCGCGACCTCGCGCGGCCACGGGGCGCCGAGCTCGACCCAGCGCTCGATCGCCGCCACGTCGTCCGCCGGCAGCGGGCCGTCGGGCGGCATCTCCAGGAGGTCGTCGGTGTACCGCAGCGCCTCGACCAGCAGGCTCTGGTCGGGGTCGCCCGGCACCACCGCCGGGCCGCTGTCGCCCCCGGTCAGGAGCGACTCGCGGTCCACGATGCGCAGGCCGCCCTTCGCGCGCCGCGCGGTCGGGCCGTGGCAGTCGAAGCAGGCCTCGCGCAACACCGGGAGCACGCGCTCGCGCAGCAGCTGGACCGCCTCGTCGCTCCCCGCGACGCGCTCGGCGGGGGCTCGCGGCGGGGCCAGGGCAAGCGCCACGCTGGCCCCCAGGAGGAGGGGGAGAAGGCCTTTGGCTGCGCTCATCGTGTTCCGGTCAATGTATCGGCCGCCGAGGGCCAGCGGAGCCACGCCGGGCCGGATTTCGGGCCCCCGCCCCGTCCCAAAGGCCCGGGGCGGGGGCCGTGGAGCGCCCGCGGCCTAGGCCGCGGCCTGCTCGTAGTCGCCGAGCACCTCGCGCATGCCCGCCTTCTGGCGCTCGGGCGCGACCTCGACCGCCTTGCGCTGGAGCTCGATCGCGCGCTGCAATTCGCCGCGCAGGAAGTACACGCGGGCGAGCGTGTCGAGGCTCGCCGCGTTGGCCCCCCCATCGAGCTCGACCGAGGCCTTGGCGGCGCGCAGCGCCAGGTCGAGGTCGCGCTCGGGGTAGTCCGTGCGCGGGTCCACGATCTTCCAGGCGAGCCCGTTGAGCTTCGTCGCGTCCTTCTTCGCGATGGCCTGGTCGACCATCGCCGCGCACAGCTTGTAGGCCGCGGCGTACTTGCCCGCCCGCAGGTGGAACGTGAAGTCGTAGTCCTCGACCAGGTGCGCGAGCGCCGGCGCGCCGGTGCGGAACTTCGCGATCGCCGCGATGGCCTTCTCCGGGTCGTCCATCTTGCGGATGCGCCCGTATACCGCCTGCACCTCGGCCAGCTTGGCGTTGCCCGCCTCGATGTCCCAACCGCCGGCCACCACGCCGGCGAGCGGCGCGTCAAGCCACATCGGGTGACCGACGTAGGCCAGCTTGCCGTCGCGGTCGATCAGGAACGAGCACGGGATGCCGCCGCGCCCGGCCGCCTTCATGTAGGCCGTGTTGGTCTCGCGCTGGCGGTCCCAGGCGACGGTGTAGCCCATGCCGTCGCCCTTGTCGGCGGTCATCTTCTGCGCGCCCTCGAGCGTGTTGCGGCGGTCCTCGCTGGTCATGCCGATGATCGTGACGCCGCTCTCTTTGTACTTCGCCTGCAGCTCGCTCAGGTGCGGCATGGCGGCGATGCACGGGCCGCACCAGGTGGCCCAGAACTCGATCACGTAGACCTTGCCGCGCTCGAAGGACGGCACCGGCTCGCCCTTGATCCAATGCTCGACGCGGAGCGCGGGAGCGGCATCGCCCACGCGCAGCGTGACGTCCTGGGTCGCCGGTGCGGCGGAAAGGGTGAGGGCAGCGAGCAGACTGAGCATCGGGCTTTCTCCTTCGCGAAAACGGGGCCTGGGGCGGCGCTGGCCGCGGGCCCCATTGCAGCAGCCGGGCGCGCGGAGCGCGACCGTTTGACGCCGATTTGACGCCCTAGAGGGCGTCGTCCGGCCGCCCGTCGGGGAGCAGCAGCACGTTGTCGATCAGCCGCGTCCCCGCCAGGTCGACCGCGAGCGCCAGGCACGCGTCCTCGCGTACCTCGTCGATGCGCTGCATCGTCGCCAGCGCGACCAGGTCGACGTAGTCGAGGCCGAAGCGCGGCTCGGCGGCCAGGTCGGCGCGCACACCCTCGATCAGCTCGGAGGCGCGCAGCTCGCCGCCGCGGAAGCGCTCGCGCGCGCCCCCCAGCGCGGCCGCCAGCTGCGGAGCCAGCGCGCGGTCGGCGGGCGACAGATAGGCGTTGCGGCTGGAGAGCGCGAGCCCGTCGTCGGCTCGCACGGTGGGCATCACGCGCACGGCCAGGTCCAGGTCGAGGTCGGCGACCATGCGCCGGATCACCATCGCCTGCTGGATGTCCTTCTGACCGAAGTAGGCCGCGCTCGGCTGCGCGATGTGGAACAGCTTGAGCACCACCGTGCAGATGCCACGGAAGTAGCCCGGCCGCGAGCCGCCGTCGAGGCGCTCGGTCAGCCCCTCGACCTCGACCCAGGTCGAGTAGCCGGCGGGGTACATCGCCTCTTCGCTCGGGTAGAACAGGACGTCCACGCCCAGCTCGGCCAGCTTGGCCTCGTCGCCCTTGATGTCGCGCGGATAGCGGTCGAGGTCCATCTCGGGGCCGAACTGCGCCGGGTTCACGAAGACCGAGACGGCGGTGACGTCGTTCTCCTCGATCGAGCGCCGCACGAGCGCCAGGTGGCCCTCGTGCAGGTAGCCCATGGTCGGCACGAAGCCGACCGACCGCCCCGCGGCACGGTGGGCCGCGAGCGCGGCGCGGGTCTCGGCGATCGAGGGGACGCGCTGCACGGAGCGCACCTTAGGCAAGCCGCGCGGGGCGGCGCAAGCGCGCAGCCCTAGCGCCGCTCGCGAACGCGTACGCTGCGCACGGCGCCGCGGGTGTTGTACGAGGCGAGCCCCAGCGGCCGGCAGGCGAGGAGCTCGGTCCGCACCTCGAAGCGGTGGCCGTTCCGCGGCTGGGAGAAGAGCTCCTCGCCGTCGAGCCAGGCCCGCACCGCGTCCCGCGTCACCGCCACGCGCAGCACGTACTCCTGCCCCGCGCGGTAGCTCCGGAACGAGCGCGTGTCGTTCTCCGAGGCGTCGAAGCCGTCCACGCACGAGAGCCCGGTCAGCGCCCCGCCCCAGCCGCCGAGCACGACCGAGGCATGCGCATCCCCCACCGGGAAGGTCAGCGCGGTGAAGAAGTCGGTGCCCGCGAGGCGCCGGCAGGCCACCTCGATCTCGTACTCGCCCGCGGGCGGCGGCCCGTCCCAAACGACGCCGGTCAGCGGCGAGCCGAACCCGAGGTGCAGCTCGCCGCCGGAGAGCTCGACCTCGCCCTCGCCGCCGAAGGAGACGCTCGACCAGCCGTCGAGCGTGGAGCCGTCGAAGAGCGTGCGCTCCCCAGGAGAATCGGGCGGCTCGGGCCCCGGAGCAGCGCACGCCCAGGGCGCCAGCGCGACCGCGAGGGCGGCCAGCGCCCTCAACCCGCGGCCTCGAAGCGCTCGCGGAAGCGCGCCGCCAGCGCCGGCCCTACGCCCGCGTCCTCGTGCTTGAAGAACACGTACACCTCGCGCCAGTCCATCGCCCGCGCGCGGTCGACCCAGGCCGCGATCTCGTCGTCCTCGTAGCCCTGCTTGCGCAGCCGCAGGTAGCCGAAGTCAGCCGACGTCGTCAGCTCGGGCGCGGGCTCGTCGTCGGTCTCGGCCAGGCACAGCGTCGCGCCGGCGGCTCCGAGCACCTCCGCGACCTCGGGCGAAAGCCAGCTCGCGTGGCGGAACTCGAAGGCCGGGCGCATGCCGGCGGGCAGGCGCCCGAGGAAGTCGCGCAGCCGGTCGACGTCGGCGCGCAGGTTCGGCGGGAGCTGAAAGAGCAGTGGGCCGCGGCGCTCGCCCAAGGCCTCGGCGGCCTTGCACATCCACTGCATGGGCTCGTCGGCGGTCTCCTTGAGCCGCGAGAAGTGCGTGACGCGCCGCGTGACCTTCAGCACGAAGCGGAAGTCCGCCGGCACCGAGGCGGCCCACTTCTCCACGACCTCGGTGCGCGGCACGCGGTAGAAGCTGTTGTTGATCTCCACCCCCGACAGGCGGCCGGCGTAGTAGCTGAGCCAGTCGTTCTTGGAAACGTCTTCGGGATAGAACGGGCCGACCCACTCCTTGTAGGCATAGCCGCTGGTACCGACGTAGAGCTTCATCGACGGCTCAGCTTAGGCGAGGTTGCGCAGGGTTTCGTGGATCGGCCTCAGAATCCGAACCGCGGGCGACCGATACCGCTGCCCAGGCCGGCATTCGTATCCGGCGCTGGGAGGAAGAGGCCTCGAAGGCCGCACCCTACGTCCCGGAGCCCTGCCGCCTGTCTGCGAAACCCTGAGTCGGGGAAATGACTCGGAGTCCCGGCGCGACGCCTTGCTGGACGCAAGCCGTCTACCCCTCAGCTGAGGCGTCGCGCCACTCTCTCCGCCGCGCGCTTCAAGCGAGCGCGAGCTCGACGCGAAAGAGCTCGAAGCACGCCTCGGCCGGCAGCAGCGGGAGCGGCCGAAAGAGCACCTGCACGTACGCCGTGCGCGCGCCGTCCGGCGCGTCGAAGCGCAGCGTGCGCACCTCGTCGGGGCGCAGGCGGTTGTCGTCGCGCTCCTCGCCGCGGAAGGGCTTGCGGAGCACCAGCGTCGCGGGCCGCGCGTCCGCGGGCGCGTCGAAGCTCACTTCGATCAGGAGCGAGCGCGACGGGATCTCGCCCGGAAAGCGATGCCCCGCGCGGTTGCGCAGCGTGAGCACGGCGGTGCGGCCGTCGACCTGCGCCTCGCACGCGAGCCCGCGCGCAACGAAGGCCGCGTTCTGGCCGCCGTTGGGCCCGTGACTGCGCCCGCGGCGGTGCGCGGTCGGCTGCATGTGGCAGTCGACGCAGCGGATGCCGAGCGCGAAGGCGTGCGACTCCTCGTACTCGGCGAAGGCGTGGTGCGTCGGCTCGTGACACGGATAGCAGTGGTCGGCCGAGAGCAGCCGCGGCTCGTAGCGCGGGCGGCAGGGCGCGTCCTCGATCGTCCGCGCTGCCGCGACGCCGTCCTCCAGCCCGTGGCACGCCAGGCAGTGCACGCCGTCGGGCTGGTTGAAGTCGCGGTACGCGGGCCGGCGGGTCAGGCCGGTCTCGAAGATCGAGCGCGGGCTGTGGCAGGGCCGGCAGCTCTCCTTCGCGAAGTCGTCGGTCGCGGCGCGCACGTTGGCGTTGGTCCAGGCGCGCGCGTGCAGGCTCTGGGACCACTCGCGGAAGACCTCGACGTGGCAGCCGCCGCAGGCGGCGACCGACGGCAGGTCGATGCGCTCGTGGATCGGACGCTCGGCGGGCGCCGGCTCGACCACCGCCTCGTCCTCGGGCGACGCGCAGGCCGCCGCCAGCGCGAGCGCCCACGTCAGCGCCCTTCGATCCATCGCAGGTAGTCCTCGGCCGCCGCGGTGCGCGCCTTGCTCGGCCCGTACATCCAGTCGACCGGCAGGTCGTGGCCGGTCAGGCGCGCGAGGCTGCGGTAGGCGCAGTAGCGCACGAAGGGATCGCCGTCGAGCAGGAAGGTCGCGAGCTCGCGCGACGCACGCTCGTTGCCGAGCACGCCCAGCGCCAGGCAGGCGGTCGCGCGGTGGCGGTTGCGGCGGTTGCGCAGCACGCTCAGGAGCAGGTCGAGCGCGCGCGGATCACCGGTGCGGCCGAGGGCTAGCAGGATCTCCTCCTCGAGCAGCACGCGCGGCGCGAACTCGGCGCGCGTGTGGTCCGCGGTCGGCTCACGGTAGCCGAGCAGGAAGGCCAGGAGCTCGTCGACGACCAGCTCCAGATAGCCCGCGACCTCGCGCCGCGCGCGGGCGCTCTCCAGCACACCCGCCACGTACTTGCGGTCGCGGGTGCGCGTATCCTCGGTCAGCGCGCCGTTCATGCGATTGTCGACGACCAGGTCGAGCAGCGCGTCGATGCGGCGCTCCAGCTCACTGTTCTGGGCGCCGCGCGACGAGCGGTCGACCAGCTCGACCGCCAGGCGCCGCACCTCCTCGGGCAGCTGGTCGAAGGCGTTGCGGTCGGACTTCACCAGCGACACGAGCGGCAGCAGGTCCTCCAGCTTGAGCAGCCGCCGCTGCCCCAGCGCGCGCAGCGCCGCCAGGCCGAGGTAGCGCTCCTCGGGCCGGCCGCCGCCCTCGCCGAGGCCGGCGCAGCGCTGCAGCAGCGTGCGGCCGTACTCGGCCAGCTTGGGGTGCTTCGCGGCCGCCGCCACCTCGAAGGCCTGGATGCGGACCTCGGCGGACTCGCCGCCCTCGAGGATCTCCGAGACCACCTCCTGCTGCTCCTCCCAGGGCAGCTGGGCGAGCGCGTAGCCGCGCAGCGCCGTCTCGCTGCGCGAGTCGAGCGCGACGGTGCGCAGGTGCTTGACGCCCTTGTCGCCGAGCTCGCGCAGCGTGGCGAGGTACAGGAAGCGCACCGCGGGCACGAGCCGCGACAGCGTGTCGCCGGTCGTGGTCCCGCGGAAGGTGGGCCCGTTGCCGCGGTCGTTCGTGTCGTGGCGCAGCTTGAGGAGCTCGCGCGCGGTGCGGTCGTCGCCGGTCTCGATGCGCGCGCGCGCGAGCAGCGCCAGCTGCTGCAGCGCCGTGGCGCGCATCTCGACCGGATCGGACATGTCCGCCGCCTGGGTGCTGCGCTCGCCTCGATAGCGGAAGTCCTTGGGCTTCGAGCGCGCGGCTGTCTCGACCTCGCGCACGAACTTGAGCACCTCTTTTTTGCCCTGGCTCGGCCGCATCTCGGCCAGCGCGGTGAGCACGGGCATCAGGACCTCGGAGTCCTGCTCGTCGAGCGCCTCCTCGCCCAGCTCCAGGATGCGCGGCACGGCCTCGTCGATGCGGGCGCGCCCGATCGCGCTCAGGAGCGCGGCGAGCATCACCGGATCCTCGGTCTTCTGCAGGCGCTCGAGCAGCGGCGCCGGGTCGACGCGCCCGCGGTAGCGGCCGATGCCCGCGAGCGCGCGCACCTGCACGACCGGGTCGCGGCTCTTGCCAGCGAGCTCGACCAGCCGCTCGACCGCCTCCGGCGAGCGGTAGCGGGCCAGCGCCGCCACCGCGTTGCGCCGCAGGAACGCGTTGCCGTTGTCGGTGTAGGCGCTGACCTCCTCGAGGAAGTCGTCGCCGAACAGGAACAGCCGGTCGCCGAAGCCCGCGACGGGATCGTGCGCGAAGCGGCTGGTCAGCTCGTCGAACACGAAGCGCAGCCGCATGCCGGCGCGGGCGTCGTCGCCGCGCAGCGGCTCGGCCGCCGCGTCGCGCAGGGGCCGGATCAGCGCCTCGACCTCGCGCGCGGTATCCCACAGGCCGCGCTCGCGGCCGGCGTCGCCGACCACCGCGAGCACCGGCTCGCCGATCTCGGTCAGGTGCACGACGGTCTCGACGCGCGAGACCGCCTCGGGGTGCAGCATCAGGCGCAGGAACGGCGCGATCGACATCCAGTAGAGCGCGTCGCCGGCGCGCGGCAGCGGCGGGTGCGAGGCGCCGCTCACCGGCGGTGGCACCAGCTCGCGGTGGATACGCACCCACGCCAGGTGCGCCGGCAGGTCCCACGTCAGCACGCGCACCAGCGCGAAGGACGAGGAGACCTGGACGTCGAGCCCCACCTCGGGCTCGGCCGCCGGCACCGAGCTGCTGCGCTCCGCGCCGGGCTCCGCGGGCTCTTGGCCGCCCCCGGTCTGCGGGAACAGCGGGCCGCCGTGGGGCGTGATCGAGGGGAAGGCGCGCGACCAGTCCACCGGCGAGCCCGGCGGCACGGACACGTCGAGGTCGCGCGGCGCCGAGGCCGGGGCCGCGGCGGAGGCGAGCGTCAGGAGCAGGAGTGCGGTGGTGCGCAGAGTCGGGAGGGCGTGCATGCGCGCGGGGGCAAACCCCGGGAAAGCGCCCCGAGGCTCCCCTAGTAGAGCCCCAGCCCCGGCCGGTTACGAGGCGGGCGTGAGGCCGAGCGCGGTCAGCTGCCCACGGAGCTCCGCGGCGGACGCGTAGCCGCGCGCCAGGGACGCCACCTGCTCCCCGTGCTGGACCAGCAGCGTGGGGAAGGCGTGCGCCTCCAGGGCGTCCCGGCGCCGGAAGTGGGCGTCCAGCTCGGCCCGCACCTCGGGCCCGTCGAGCGTTTCCAGGAAGGCCTCCGCACCGGGCCCGCCGCGTACGGTCTCGGTGAAGACCGCGGCGAGCGTCTCGCGCTCGGAGGGGTTTCTGGCCTCCAGGTAGTAGGCCCGCTGCAGCGCCTGGAAGACGGGCCAGCCGGCCCCGGCCGCCAGGCGCTCGGCCGCGAGCACGGCGCGGCACGCGGGCCAGGTCGAGCGCCGCGGGGCGCACGCGGTCCAGAAGTCGCGGTTGAAGCGCACTCCGGTTCGGGCCTCGACCGCGTCCCAGGCCGACTGGATGTAGCGCCGCAGCTCCTCGGGCATCGGCTGCTCGTCGTCGGGCGCGAGCCCGCCCAACACCAACTCGAAGCCGACGTCGGCGCCCAACGCCCCGCGCACCTCGGCCAGCGCCGGCGCGAAGCCCCAGCACCACGCACACATGGGGTCGGCGACGTAGATCAGCCGGAACCCCGCGCGCTCGGCATGGCTCGGTTCCCCCGCGCTCGGCACCGCGCTAGCCCTGCTTCTTCTCGATCTTCGCCCAGCTGTCGCGCAGCGCGACCGTGCGGTGGAAGCGCGGCGCTCCGGGCTCGGACAGCTTCGGGTCGGCGCAGAAGTAGCCCAGGCGCTCGAACTGGAAGCGCTGGCCCGGCGCGGCCTCCATCAGCGACGGCTCCAGACGGCAGCCGGAGACGACCTCCAAGCTGTTCGGGTTGAGGTGCTCGTGGAAGTCCCCCACCTCGGGCTCGGGCACGGCGAAGAGGTGGTCGTAGAGCCGCACCTCGGCCTTGACCGCGTGCTCGGCGGAGACCCAGTGCAGGATCCCGCGCACCTTGCGGCCGTCGGGCGTCTGGCCGCCGCCGGTCTCGGGGTCGTAGGTGCAGCGCAGCTCGACGACCTCGCCGTCGGCGTCCCGGACCACCTCGTCGCAGGTGATGCAGTAGGCGTAGCGCAGGCGCACCTCGGCCCCGGGCGCGAGGCGGCGCCACTTGCGCGGCGCCTCGGCGCGGAAGTCGTCGCGCTCGACCCACACCTCGCGCGTCAGCGCAATGCGGCGCGTGCCGGCCGACTCGTCCTCGGGGTTGTTGACGGCGTCGAGCCACTCGGTCTCGCCTGCGGCGAAGTTCGTGATCACGACCTTGAGCGGCCGCAGCACCGCCATGCGGCGCTCGGCGCGGCGGTTGAGGTCCTCGCGCAGCGCGTCCTCCAGGACGTGCATGCCGATGCGGCTGTTGCTCTTGGTGACGCCGATCTGCTCGCAGAAGGCGATCACCGCCTCGGGCGTGTACCCGCGGCGGCGCAGGCCGCGGATGGTCAGCATGCGCGGGTCGTCCCAACCGTCGACCTGGCCCTCCTGCACCAGCGACATCAGCTTGCGCTTCGACATCACGGCGAAGGTCAGCTCCAGGCGCGCGAACTCGATCTGGCGCGGCCGGTGCGGGGCGGAGATGTTGTCCAGGAACCAGTCGTAGAGCGGCCGGTGGTTCTCGAACTCCAGCGTGCACAGCGAGTGCGTGATGCCCTCGAGCGCGTCGCACTGGCCGTGGGCCCAGTCGTACATCGGGTAGATGCACCACTCGTTCCCGGTGCGGTGGTGCTCGGCGCGCAGAATGCGGTAGAGCACGGGGTCGCGCAGGTTGAGGTTGGGCGACGCCATGTCGATCTTGGCGCGCAGCGTGCGCGAGCCGTCCTCGAACTCGCCCGCGCGCATGCGGCGGAACAGGTCGAGGTTCTCGGCGACCGGCCGGTCGCGGTACGGGCTGTTGCGGCCGGGCTCGGTGACCGTGCCGCGGTACTCGCGCGTCTCCTCGGGGCTCAGGTCGCAGACGTAGGCGAGCCCCTTCTCGACCAGCTCCTCGGCGAAGCGGTAGAGGTCGCCGAACCAGGACGACGCGAAGTAGAGGTTGTCGCCCCAGTCGAAGCCCAGCCAGCGCACGTCGTCCATGATCGCCTCGACGTACTCGGTCTCCTCCTTGGCCGGGTTGGTGTCGTCGAAGCGCAGGTTGCACTGCCCGCCGTAGCGCCGGGCGATCCCGAAGTCGACCCAGATGGCCTTGACGTGGCCGACGTGCAGGTAGCCGTTGGGCTCGGGGGGAAAGCGGGTCCGGATCCCGTCCGGGGCCGCGCCCCGCGCGAGGTCCGCCTCGACCTCGGCCTCTAGGAAGTTGCGCGCGCGCTCAGGGTCGGCGGCGGCGGGATCGTCGTGGGCACTCATGGGGCAGCTTTTTGGGGCCGTGGGCGAAGCCGGGCACCCTATCGATCCGCGCCGGTCCAGGGCAAGGATCGCCGCCCCTCCGCCGCCGATCCCGCGGATCCGGCCGGGAGTCCCGCGGGAATCCGAGAATCTTGCACCCCTCCGCCGATGCCGGAGACTGAGGGCCCGTTGGAGACCGTATCCAGCCAGAAAACCCGGCTCGTCGAGGCGCTGGTGCGCGAGCACCAGGGTGCCGTACGCGGCTACCTGGTGGTGCTGGGCTGCCCCGGCCACCTGCTCGACGATCTGGTGCAGGACGTCTTCCTGGCGCTCCTGAGGGCGCGGTTCGAGGACCGCGGCCCGGCTTCCACGGCCGCCTACCTGCGCAAGATCGCGCGGCACCTCTACCTGAAGACCATGCAGCGCGAGCGCCGACAGCCCACCGCCAGCGAGCTGGCCGTGGCCGAGGAGTCCTGGGAGGAGTTCCAGGGCTCGGACGGCGGCGACCGCTACCTGTCCGCGCTCACCGAGTGCCTGGGCCGGCTGCGCGAGCGGGCGCGGTCGGTCATCGGCCTGCGCTACGAGGAGCGCCTCGGCCGCGAGGCCATCGCGGCCCGGCTCGGCATCAGCGGCGAGGGGGTCAAGTCGATCCTGGCGCGCACCAAGCGCAGCCTGCGGGAGTGCGTGCAGCAGAGGCTCGCCACGTGAGCGACCCGCGTGAGCGCACCCTGGAGCAGGCCCTCGAGCGCCTGCTGGAGGACGAACGCCACGCCGAGGAGCGCGCGCGCCGCATCGTCGCCGCGTGGGAGCGCGGGGACGAGGCGGACGACCTGGCGGGGCTGGACCTCGAGCCTGGCGCGGAGGGCCAACCCGAGCCCGGGGTCGCCGGCGAGGCGCCGCGCGGGCGGGTGCTCAGCCCGTTCCGGCGCGCGGCCGCCGCGGCGCTGGTCGCGGCCTCGTTCGCGGCGGCGGTCTGGTTCGTCGCGCGGCGCGGCGACGACGCCCCCGGCGTTCCCGGACCGGCCGGCGCTAGCGGCTCGCTCGTGGCCCGGGCCGTGACGGAGCTCGGCGTGCTGCGCGACGGTGCGAGCCTGCGCGCGGCCGAGGTCCGCCTGGGCGACGCCGTCTTCACCGACGACGAGCCGGGGCTCCTCGACCTCCAGGGGCGCGGCGAGCTGAGCCTCCGCAGCCGGTCGCTGGTCGCCTTCGGCGAGCAGGGCGCCGCGCTGGTGCTCGGCGAGCTCGCCGCCGACGCCGGGGTCCCGCTGGCCCTGGGCGTCGGCTTCGCGCGCCTCGAGCTCGAGGCCGGCGGACGCGCGCGGGTCGGCCTGCAGCCCGACGGCGCCGCCGTGCCGGCGGACGAGCACCCGGGGCTGTGGTTCCAGCGCCTCGGCGACACCGCCCCGCCGCGCGTGCTGCGCGTCACGGTCTCGGCGGGGTCGGCGCGGCTGGTCGGCGCCGGCTGGCACGAGGAGCTGACGAGCGGCGACGTGCTCGTGCTCTCCGAGCAGTCCCCCCCACCGCGCGCGCTGACCGCGGCCGAGCGCGAGGCCGTGAAGGCCCGCATCGAGGAGCTCTGGCCCTACTCGGGCAAGGCCCCGGTGATGGAGGCCGGCGAGGACGCGCTGGATGCGCTCTTCGGCTACCTCGACGCCTCGCCCGCCCACTGGGACGTCCTGTCCGAGATGGCGCAGGCCGACGCGAGCGACCCCAAGCAGCGCATCGGCGTGAAGACCACCTGGGTCAACTTCCTCTGCATGCACGACGGCGAGGAGTCCACGCGGCTCCTGCGCGAGCTGTGGCTGAGCGCGCCCGACAGCTTCAACGCGGGGAACATCGTGCTGCTGGCCGAGCGCGGCGCGTTCGAGTTCGAGCGCGAGGTCCGCGACATGGTCGCGACGCGCGACGGGACGCTCGACGACCTCCTGCTGCCGGCCTGCCGGCTGGGCGCCGACGGCGACGCGGACGGCCTGGCGCTGCTCGACGAGATCGTCGCGACGCCGGTCGACGAGCCCTGGGGGTTGGTCCGCACCTGGATCGCGGCGTGCGCGCTCGCCCACGGCGGCGCGCCACGCGCGTGGGACGGCCTGCAGGCCAGCCTGGAGGACGAGGTCGAAGAGTCGCTCGACCTGCGCTCGTCGCCGCGCGCGGCGCGGCTGGTGCTGCTCGCCGAGTTCTTCCGCGAGCACCGCGCCGAGGAGCTCCCGAGCTACGGCCTGATCGAGCTCCGCTGGCTGGCGCACTTCCGCGCGCGCAGCGCCGAGGTGCAGTCCCCCGGAGAGATCCGCGCGGCCCTGGCCGCGCTGCGCTGATGGGCTTTTCGCAGGAGCGCTGCCCCCGTTTTGGGTCGCCGACGACTAGAGCGGTCGTCCCGCCCGGGCGTACCTCGGGCCTTCCCATTGGAGCAAAGAAAACCATGAGGACTTCCCTCTTCGCCGGCGGCATCTTCGCCGGCCTCACCCTTCTGGCCGCCCCGGCGTTCGCCGGCGGCGAGCTGACCGACGCGGAGAAGAGCGAGCTGAAGGCCGCCTTCGAACGCGCTCTCGTCGCCGACGTCCAGGCCGAGCTCACCTCCGTCGCCGAGCGCAAGCAGTGCGGCGAGAAGGCCATCTGCGAGGAAACCGGCGAATGCAACCTCGAGTGCAACTGCGCGCCCGCCGGCGAGCTCTTCGCCTATCACCTGCAGGCCAAGCCGGCCGGCTGGAAGGTCGTCGGCCCGATGGTGAAGGAGCGCTTCGCCGACCGCGGCACCGCGGCCGCCGACAAGGAGCGCATGCTGGACCTCCTCGCGTGGGCCGGCGCGCAGAAGCCCGCCGTCGCGCTGTCGGAGAAGCTGCACGAGATGGACGCCAAGGCGTTCAACGGCGACCACGTGCTCGCGTTCGCCGAGTCGGGCTCCGAGACGATGTTCAAGGAAGCCAAGGCGCGCGCCAAGAGCGACCTGCGCTGCGCCGCGCTCGTCGCCATGAAGGGCGGCGAGGTGAGCGAGAAGACGCTGGCCAAGGCCACCAAGCAGAAGCTTAGCGACGACACCGCGCTGATCGACGCCTACACGGCGGCCGCGGCGCTGAAGAAGATGGGCAACAAGGATCACTGGAGCCGGCTTCAGGAGCGGGTTCACGACGAGGTCATCACCGCGCTTGACGATGGGGCAATCGACCGTGCGCGCGACCTCACCCTCGCGGCGGAGTTCTGCGTGAAGAGCATGTCGAAGGGCAAGGGCTACGGCCTGAGCTACCTCGACAGCCGCCTCGGGTTCCACCGCTCCCTCCGGTCCGGTGACGTGGCGGAAGCCGATCAGGTCTTTGAGCTGATCGAGAAGGTTTCGCCCCTGTAGCGATGGGATCGGGCCCCCGGCGCGTCCTCTGCCGAGGCGCGTCGGGGGCCCGTACTTGCGCGTTCGCCCCGACCAGAAGACCAACGCTTCCCCGACGCTTTCTCAGGTCCCGCCATGCTGAAGAGCCTCCTACTGCCCCTCCTCCTCCTCCCCGCGCTCACGCTCGGCGACGACTTCTCCGACCGCCGCAAGGCCGCCGGCGACGACGTTGACAAGCTCTGGGACCTGGCGCTTTGGTGCCAGGCGAACGAGCACGAGGACGACGCCCGCAGCACCTTCGAGCGCATCCTGAAGCTCGCCCCCGAGCACGAGGGCGCCCACGAGAAGCTGCGCCACCACCGCTACGACGAGCGTTGGTTCGAGACCTACCGCGAGCTCTCCAAGTACCGCCGCGCCGAGGAAGAGCGCATGGCCGCCAAGGGCCTCGTGCGCCACGGCCAGGACTGGGTCGCGGCGGCCGACGTGCCCTTCGTCCGCATGGGCTGGGTGCAGGAGGACAAGGCCTGGATCAGCCCCGCCGCCGTCCAGCGGCGCGAGGCCGACGCCAAGTACACCGCCGAGGGCTGGCAGCAGCAGGACCTGACCTGGATCCACCCCGACGACTTCGAGCCCTGGCGCGCGGGGCTCTGGAAGTGCGGGGAGGAGTGGCTCGACACCGATGCGGCCAACGCCTGGCACGCCGAGCTCGGCCGCTGGTGGCAGCGCCCCGGCGAGCGCTTCATCGCGCTGTCCACCGCCGATCGCGAAGCCACCGACTGGGCCTCCTGGTGGGCGGACCAGACCTACGCCGACCTGGCGCGCGCGATCGGGGTGCAGCCCGACGGCAAGCCGGAGGTCGTCGTCCTGCGCAGCCTCGACCAGTACAACGAGTTCGCCGCCGGCAGCACCGAGGGCCAGCGGCCGCCGGCCGAGGGCAGCGGCTGGTCGTCGGTGCACTACGCCTTCCACGCCGACAGCTACGTCGACTTCTCGGGGGGCGCTCCGGAGTACCGCGGCCTCGGCGTCTGCTACTACGCAGCCGACGACGAGACGCTGAAGCCCTGGGGCCAGCACGCGGTGCGCCACGCCGCCGCGCAGTCCTATATCGAGGAGGTCGACCCGAGCTGGGACACGGTCTCGCAGATGCTCCAGCAGCAGCCCGGCACGCCGGTGAACACCCAGAGCTTCTGGGGCGAGAAGAAGCTGCCCACCTGGTTCCGCTTCGGCGTCGCGTCCTACTGCGAGCGCTACTTCCGCGACGCCAACGTCGGCGAGGACGGCGACCCCTGGTGGGCGCGCGCCTGGACGCTGCAGAACCTGCGCGACGGCGGCGGCCTGCGCGACCTCGAGGCGATCTTCGCCTTCCAGATCGACGCCAACGACCCGGACGGCTCGGGTCGCATGATCACCGAGGCCGGCCTCCTGGTCTCATTCGTCCTCGACGGCGAGTGCGCGCCGGTCATCGAGGCGCACCAGGCGCTGAAGCACGCGCTGGCGACCGGCGGCGACCACGAAGCCGCGGGAGCGGAGCTCAAGAAGGCGCTGCTCAAGAACGAGAAGAAGCTGCGCCTCTACGCAAACCTCTAGCAAGGCCCAGGCCCGGGGGTTGGGTGGCGATCCTTTTCTTGGGGAGAAGCGAACGCACCGCCGGGCCCGGACGCTGGTCCGCGGCCTTCCCGCAGCTCGCACGGGGAGGTCGCGGATCAGCCCCCCGGGGGGAAGGGCTCCTAGGGGGAGCTACCCCTCGCCGACTTCGGCCGCGCCGGTGATGCGCGCCACCTCATCCAGCACGACGCGCCACGAGGGCCGCGCGTGGATGATCATCGGGAAGACCTGGCGCACCACGCCCTCCTTGTCGATCAGGTACGCGGTCGCGCGGTCGTAGGCCTCGGTCTCGGCGCGGTTCAGGTCGGCCAGGATCGGGAACGCCCGGTTGGGAAAGCGCGCCGGCATGGCGGCGAAATCCTCGAGCGCGGTGTCCTCCTGCGACACGGCGACGACCACGGTATCCAGCTTCTGGAACTCCTCCTGGAGTTGCTGCAGCTCCCCGAGCTGCTGGGCGCAGAAGGGTCACCAGTGGGCGCGGTAGGTGGTGACGATGACGTTGGACTTGCCGAGCACGCTCCCGAGGTCGTACTCGGTCCCGTCGGCCCGCGGCAGCGCGAAGGACGTGGCGCGGTCGCCGATCTGCAGCGCCTTCTCGTCGGTGCCCCAGGACGACTTGGGCGCCTTGGCCTTCACGCCCTCGGCCAGGGGCTTCACCGGGAGCTCGAGGCGCTCGCGGAAGAAGTAGTCCTTGCCGCCGTCACCCTCGGCGCCCTCGCCCTCGGCGGCGCGCGCGTAGGTCACGATGTTGATGCCGATCGTCTCGCCCTCGGCGGGCTCGGCGATCAGGTCGAAGGGCACGGCGAGCGGCGTCTCGGTGATCAACCGCTCGTAGGGCTCGTGCAGGAACTCGTTGCGCGACAGCGCGCGGAAGCCCTTGACCTCCTCGCCGACGAGCCGCACCGACGGCGGCACGTCCAGCTGAAGGAAGGGGGCCGGCGCGCCGGCCTTCGAGGCGTCCATCGAGGCCGGCAGGTCGAGCTCGACGACGAAGGTGTACTCCTCGCCCACGACGAGCTCGTCCGCGTCGACGTACGCCGACACCGAGATCGAGCCCTCGGAGGGAAAGGACAAAAGGGAAGCGAGGAAGACAACGGGAGTCATGCCCGAGATCCTACACGCGCAGGAACAGGCGCCGCCGGTACAGCGCGTAAAGGAAGAGCCAGCGCAGCAGCACCCCGCCCCCCGCGAGCAGCGCCGGGTGCACGCGGCGCTCGGCCGAGGCGAACGCCAGCTCCGCCAGCGCGTCGAAGGCGACGAAGCCCTGCAGCATGTAGATCAGGATCGAGTTGCTCCCGATGACCACCAGCGGGAAGGCCAGCCGCCGCCAGCCCCAGACGTCGACGACCAGATGGAAGAGCGCGACCAGGAGCAGGCTCAGGCCCGCCGTCCACAGCACGAACGAGCTCGACCACAGGTTCTTGTTGATCGGGAAGGCCAGGTGCCACAGCGCGCCGAGCGCCAGCGCCACGAGCCCCGCCGCGACCAGCCCGAGCAGGCGCCGCCCGTCGCGCTTCGTCGCGGCCATCCAGCGCCCGGTGAAGGCGCCGAAGAGCGCCGTCGCCACGGCCGGCAGCGTCGACAGGAGCCCCTCGGGATCGCGCACGGTGCGGTGCAGCCGCCCGGGCAGGAAGCGCCGGTCGAACCAATCGGTCAGCGTGGCGCCCGGCTCCAGGTGGCCGGCGCCGACGCCGGGCACCGGGATCCACGCGAGCGCGGCCCAGTAGCCGAGCAGCAACCCCGCCGCCACCGCCACCTGCCCGCGCAGCGACAACCGCAGCACGCAGAAGGCGGCCAGCATCCACGCCAGGCCGATGCGCCCCAGCACGCTGGCGTAGCGCAGGTGCTCCCAGTCGAAGGTCAGCAGCCCGTTGTAGACGACGCCGAGCGCGACCAGCGTCGCGCCGCGCCGCAGCGCGTGCAGGTGGAGCTCACGCTCGCTCGCCCCGCGCGCGCGCCGTGCGGCGAACGAGAGCGGCATCGACAGCCCGGCCAGGAACAGGAACAGCGGGAAGATCAGGTCCCACAGGCGGAAGCCGTGCCACTCGACGTGCTCGCACTGGGCCTCGATCCAGCGCAGCGCGGTCCAGTCGGTCGCGGCGGCGAGCGCGGCGACGAAGCCGGCGCCGCCGGTGATCCAGAACATGTCGAAGCCGCGCAGGGCGTCGATCGAGATCCAACGGGTCGCGCGCGCCGGTTCGGTGCCCCGTGCGCCCGGTGCGCCCGGGCCTTCAGGCGCGGGCTGCATTCGTCCCGGCCGAGGCCCCGTAGTCGCGCGCCTCGAACTGCGCGCCGCGCAGCGCCTCGAAGAAGGCCTCGGCGCGCTCGCG
The DNA here is from genome assembly GCA_039029355.1 of Planctomycetota bacterium. Lineage (GTDB taxonomy): Bacteria > Planctomycetota > UBA1135 > UBA1135 > JBCCGI01. Next base: position 31,047 of record JBCCGI010000034.1, on the reverse strand, counting down.
GGCGCCCTTTGCGTTGGCGGCGTACAGGAAGAAGCGCTCGAGCGGCCGCCCGTTCACCGCCAGCTGCATCGTGCCCTGGGACTTGTGCTCGGCGATGACCCAGTTCACGACGATGCGGTAGTCGAGCCGGTCGCGGTGGCCGAAGGGCTGGGTGCGATCGAACAGGAGCGGCGGCGCGTCGAGCAGCAGCGCCCCGGGCCGGTCGACCGTAGCGGGCGCCGGCGCGGTGGCTTCCCCGAGCTCGGCGGTCTGCGCCGCGAGCAGCACCGGGCGCTCGGCGGGCGCGAGCCGCGCCGCGGCCTCGACCGCCAGCAGACTCGCCGCCTGGTGGTGGGCATGGGTCGTCGGCGTCGGCGCGTGCGTCAGCACGAAGTCGTACTCGCCGCTCAAGAGCAGCTCCACGAGCGTCGCCCGCACGGCCGCGAGGTCCCACACCTCCGCGCCCTCACCCAGCACCTCGTCCACGTCCTGGGTGTAGCGGTGGTCGGCCTGATTGAAGAAGTACACGTCGCGCACGCCCAGGAGGCGCGCCCCCGCCAGCATCTCGTCGCGGCGGATCTCCGGCAGGTGCGCGCGGCCCACCGGCTCGTCGGTCAGCTCGCGCCCGTAGAGCCGCTCGGCCAGGGTCGCGTACTTGAAGCCGCCCTCGCCGTTGGTCAGGACCACCACGTCGCAGGCGGCGCCGAGGTGCGTCGCCGCCTTGAAGAGCGTCGCGGCGAAGGCCGTCTCGTCGTCGGGGTGCGCGACGACCGCCAGGAGCCGCGGCGCGCCCGGCTCGCCCGCGTCCGCGTGGACGGCGACCCGCCCGGCGCCGGGGGCGGCGCAGGCGCCGGCAAGAAGGAGGAGGAGCGGAACGGCGAGGCGCATGGCCCAAGGGAAACAGCTCGGCCCGGCCCGGTCAACCGCGCGCGGCGTCAGCCGTTCGCGAGCGCGCGGAAGAAGCGCTTGGCCTTGCCCTCGGCCGGGCGCCCCTCGATCCCGGCCTCCGCGAACAGCTCGGCCAGCAGCGCGCGACCCCCCTCGACGGCGGCGGCGGGCAGCTCCAGCTCGACCTCGCAGTCGAGCCGGTCGCCGGGGAAGCTCGTGCGGTCGAGCTCAAGCACCAGCTCGGAGCCGGCGACGCGCAGCGGACCGACGCGCGTGCGCTCGTTGCGGAAGCTGCCGCTGTGGCACAGCGGAGCGCCGGCGAGGTCGGCCTCGACGCGGTCGGCGAGCGCGGAGCGCCCCGCGACCTCGCGCAGCAGCGCGAGCGGATCGAGCTCGCCGCGCAGCACCGCCTCGGCGCGCTCGTTCTCCAGCCCGACGTCGACCTCGGGCCGGGTGTGGAGGTCCGCGGCGTCGCCGCCCCCCGCGTCGGAGAGCGCGCCCTTGACCGTCAGCCGAAAGCGCTCCCCCTCGCGACGCACACGCACCGTGCGGTCGGTACGCCGCAGCAGGCCGTCCTCGGAGTCGAAGAAGTGGTTCACCTGACTCACCGGCTCGGACGCGCGCGCGCCGCGCGCCTCGGCGGCGCGCGCCAGGCGGGCCAAGGCCTCGGGGCCATCGACCAGGAGCTTCAGTTCGATCTCGAGCGGCGTTTCGGGCGCGTCGGGTTGGGACATCGGAGCCTCCTCGCGCGACGAGGGTACCCCGAAGCGCCCCGCGACTACACGTTCGACTGCACGTGCATGCCGAGGAACGCGCCGGGCAGCACGCCTCCGCACACGCCGATCAGGAGCGTCGGGATGCCGAACGCCGTCGGGCCGGTCACGCCGGTGAGCGCGAAGGCCGGGATGCCCTGCAGCGCGCCGAACGCGGCCCCGTAGATCATCCCGCGGAACACGTCGGCCTGGGAACGGCTGATCAGGAAGCCGAGCGGGAAGCCGAAGATCGCCGAGCCGATGAGGTGGGCCAGCACCGGGCCGATCAGCAGGCTGTCCGGCAGGCCGACCAGGGTGTGGAACAGGAACGTCGCCGCCGCCCCGGCCACGCCGTGGCGCACCCAGCGCTGGAACATCCGGCGGCGGTAGAGGCGGTTGCGGCGGTACTCGTCGTGGCTGCCGGGCTGGTGATCGCGCGGTCCGACCAGCGGGCGCGGCGCGGTGACCATCGCCTCGCGCGTCTCGAGCTCGACCGGCTCGGGGGCGGAGATCGGCGGGCCCTGCTCGGCCTGCTCCGGCTCCTCGACGGGCTCCTCGCCGGCAACCGGCCCGTCCTCGAGGGACTGCCCCGGCGCGCCGTAGATCGAACGCGGGGCGCCGTCCGCGTCGGCCACCGACGCGCCGGCCGACGCCATCGTCAGCTCGGGCAGCTCGCTCTCGGCCTGCTCGGGCTGCGCCAGCGGATCCCCGCCGGTGTACGTGCCGAGGTCGACCGAGTAGAGGTCCGGCGCCGGGCCGAAGCCCGGCTCGCGCACGGGCAGCGGGGCCGGCGTGGGCGGCTCGGGCCGTGCCGGGGCCTCCTCTTCGCTACCGAAGAGATAGGCGCCGCACAGGGCGCAGGTGGTGCGGCTCTTCTTGCTGACGTAGCCGCAGGACTCACAGCGGGTCTCGGAGGAGGCTTCGGTCATGGTGCGCGACGACGGAGTGGAACAGGACGCTCATCGACCGATCCCAGGGCGGCCTTGAGCCGCCACCGCGCCGCGCGCGTGTAAGAAAACGCCGTAGGTGGAGCCTAGAGATCGCGCGCCTTCTCCCAGGGCCCGGTAACCGCCAGCGTCACGCCCTGCTTCTGGGAGTTCACAAACAGCGTCGAGCCGTCGGGCGAGAACACGCAGCCCGCCAGCTCGCCGAAGTCGGCCGCGTTGCGGGCGAGCTGGTACACCTCGCCGTCCAGCGTCACCCCGCGCAGGTAGTCGTCGTCGCCGCCGTCCTCGCACACGACCAGGTGCCCCCACGGTGCGACGCAGAGGTTGTCGCAGTTCTCCAGCACGCCGCCGTCGTTGGGCTCCAGGAACAGGGCGAGCGTGCCGCGGTGCATGCGCTCCTTCCGGTCGCCCTCGTACTTGCTGGGCGTGTAGCGCCAGATCTGCCCCAGCTTGGACTCGCCGCCGCTGGTGCAGGTAAACCAGATCGAGCCGCCGCCGAACCAGACCCCCTCGCCACGGGTGAAGCGCGCGGCGCCGGCCAAGAAGCCGCGGTGGCGCAGGTCGTCGAGCGGCGCCTCGACGTCGTCCAGGTCGACCCAGTCGACCGTCAGCTCCTCGCCGGGCGGTACCTGGGTCAAACGGTGCCAGTTGCGGGTGTCGAGGCTCGGCGCCTCGCGCACGCGGAGCGCCTGCAGCTTGCCGCCCGCCGCCAGGTCGCCCGGTTGACTGGGCACGAAACGGTAGAAGAGCCCGTCGTGGACGTCCTCGGTGAGGAAGACGCAGCCGCTGAGCGGGTCCACCGCGATCGCCTCGTGGCGGAAGCGCCCAAGCCCAACCAGCGGCACCGGGTCGACCAAGCCCTCGGGCCCGGCGGGGACCTCGAAGCAGTAGCCGTGCTCGCGCTGCAGCGGTCCCTCGGCGCTCAGCACTACCTCCTCGCAGCTGATCCACGAGCCCCAGGGCGTCGGGCCGCCGGCGCAGTTCACGATCGTGCCCGCGAGGCTGAGCCAGTGCTTCTCCAGCTCCTGGGTCTCGGTGTTGTAGACCAGCGTGGTCGTCCCCCCGAGGCACGCGGTGCCCTCCACGCCGACGTCGTAGAGCTTGTCGGCCGGCACGCGCTCCAGACGGTCGTTCGACTCGCCGAACGCGCCGCCCTGCCCGGGCGGGTTCTCGTGGTTGCGCACCAGCACCGTGCGTCCGTCCTCGCCCGCGAAGGCCGCCATGCCGTCGTGCCGCGGCGGCACGAGGAGGCCGTCGTCCATCTCCTCGCCGACGCGCGAGAGCACGCGGTACTCGAAGCCCGCGGGCAGGTCGAAGAAACCCTCCGGGTCGGGCACCAGGGGCCCGAGCCCGTCGGTAGCGCGGGGACGCGGCGCACCGGGCGCGTAGGCCCCGCCAGCGGCACGGCCGAGCGAGGTGAAGGCGAGTCCGGTCGCGGTGGCGGCGGTCAGGAAGTTGCGTCGGTTCAGGCTCATCGCCGTGCTCTCGGCCGGGGGGAAAGGGTTTCGCGCATCGGCGTCCTGCGGGCGCCGCGCAGCGCCATTTTAGGGCAAAAGGCGCGGATTCCACTCCACGCAGCGCGGCCGTCAGCCGATGGGACCCGCCGTGGAGCTCCACGGCTCCCGTCCCCCACGAACCGACCGGAGATCGCGCTCCCCATGAAGCGTCTCGGATACGCAACCGTCCCTGCCCTCTTCCTCGCCGCCTGCGCGAGCACGCCGTCCCCGGTGGCGCTGCGCGAGGCCTCCTACGCGCCGCAGCGCACCGGCGGAGACGAGGCGTACCACGCCGAGGGCCTCTACGTCGGGCTGGCGCAGACGACCGCGCAATACCTCGCCGACGACCTGGAGAGCGGCGGCGTCGTGGTCGGCGAGAACGACTTCGTCACCGTGCCGTCCTTCGACGGGGAGACCGGGATCGGGATCCTGCCGACGGTCGGCTACCGCTGGCACCGGCGCGCGCTCGAGGTGGGCATCGCCTACTCGGAGTGGGATCCGGACTTCGGCAGCACCGTCGACACCGAGCTGCTCGGCCTCCAGATCAACTGGAAGGAGTTCTACAACGTCGACGGGAACCTCCAGCCGTTCCTCTTCCTCGGGATCGAGATGCTCGAGATGCGCCTCGACGACGCGGCCTTCACGACCGACCTGTCGGTGGTCAAGGACGCCGAGCTCGACGGCATCGGCGTCAACGTCGGCGGCGGCCTCAGCTTCTTCGTGACGCCGCGCCTGGCGCTCAACGGCCAGGTGCACTACAGCTTCGCCGAGTTCACCGAGGCCGACGCGATCTCCTCCCCGCCGCAGATCGACGGCAGCATCGAGGCCGACGGCTGGACCGTGGGCCTCGGCGCGAGCTACACCTTCTAGCCCAAGCCCTACTCCGGGTCGCGCACGCAGCGGAAGCCGGTGTGCATCAGCCCGGTGTCCGGGCTGGTCTTCATGCGCGCCGCGGGGCGGTAGCCCACGCAGTAGGTGTCGCTGCAGAGGAACGAGCCGCCGCGCGTCACGCGCTTCGGCAGGCCGGGCTCCATCGGGTCGAAGCTCGTGTCGGGACCGGTCGGGTCCGCGACGACGCCGCCGCCGCTTAGGGCGCGGGCGCGGACGAGGTAGGTGTCGGGGCGGTACCAGTCGGCGGTCCACTCCCACACGTTGCCGCCCATGTCGTAGAGGCCGAAGCCGTTGGGAGGGTACGAGCCGACCGGAGCCGTGCCGCCGAAGCCGTCCAGCACCTCGTCGCGCTGCGGAAACGGCCCCTGCCACACGTTGGCCAGCCAGCGGCCCTCGGGCAGCTTCTCCTCGCCCCACATCCAGGGCGCGCCGTCGAGCTCACCGCGGGCCGCGCGCTCCCACTCGGCCTCGGTCGGCAGCCGCTTCCCGGCCCAGGCGGCGTAGGCGCGTGCGTCGTCCCACGAGACGTGCACAACCGGGTGGTCGTCGAGGCCGGAGAGGTCCGAGCTCGGCCCCGCCGGGTGGCGCCAGCTCGCACCGGGCTGCCAGCGCCACCACTCCAGCGCGCTGCGCGGGCTCGCGCCGGGCGCCGGCGGATTGAGCACCAGCGAGCCGGGGAGCAGCGCCTCGGGCGGCACCTCGGCGTCGGGCGGCAGGCCGAGCTCCTCGCGCGTCGGCGCGCGCTCGGCCGTCGTCACGTAGCCGGCCGCGTCCACGAAGGCCGCAAACTCGGCGTTGGTCACCTCGTGGGTATCGATCCAGAAGCCCGACACGCTCACGCGGTGGCGCGGGCGCTCGTCCGGCAGGCCGGCGTCGTCGCCCATGTCGAAGGTCGCGCCGGGGATCCAGACCATGCCGTCCGGAGCCTCGGCGGGCGCGGCGCCGGGCGTCGGCCCGGGCTCACCGGGCTCACCGGGCTCACCGGGCTCACCGGGCGCGCCTCCGTCGCCACCGCAGGCCGCGGCGGCGAGGAGGAGCACGGCGGCGGAGGCCGCGTGGCGGAGGGCGTGGCGCATGGCGGCTAGAAAAGCTCCTCGGTCGTAAACGGCGCGGCGGGCAGACCCTCGCCGCTCGTCAGGTTGCCGTCGGGAAAGGGCGCCCAGGCATAGCGCACCCAGCGTGGATCGCGCACGTCGGGGCTCTCGACCACCAGCGTGTCCGGCCCGCTGATGCGCGCCTGTGCGGCGAGGAAGCGGCCGTCGGCGCCGGCGATCTCGAAGCCGCGCAGCTCGCCGCCGCCGCCCGCACGCAGCCCGTCCGCGGCGTGCTGGAAGAAGAGCCGCACCACGCCCTCGCCGCGCAGGTGCGCATAGTAGAGCGGGCCCGCGGGAGCCCGGCTGCGGTGGCCGTAGACCTCGGCCAGCGCCCAGCGCGCGAGGCGCTCGCCCACCTCGCGCTTGGCGCGCGGGTGCACGTCGTCGCGCGCGCCGAGGTCGATCGTCACGACGAGGCCGACTCCATCCAGCTCGGCGGCGAGCGTGCGCTGCGCCTCGCGCACGTCGGGCCAGAGCTCGGCCGGGTACCCGCCCGCGGTCCCCATCCCGGGCAGCTGTACCAGCCCGAAGGGCAGCTCGGGGTCGTCGAACCGGCCGCGCCAGTCCGCGATCAGCGTGCCGGTCAGCGCGCGCATCAGCGCGGGGTCATGCCCGTTCGACTCGCCCTGGTACCAGAGCACGCCGCGCGGGCGCAGCCCGACGAGCGGCGCGATGCCGGCCTCGTACAGAAAGCCGGGCCGGAACGGGTGGCCTGGCGTGGGCGGCGGCAGCTCGCCGCGGTCGGCGGCGGCCAGCACCTCGTCCATCCAGCCGGCGAGGTTCTCGGACGCCCGCTCGCGGCACCAGGGGTGCAGCTTCGTGTCGTCGAGCCACGACCCCACCCCGGTCCCGAAGCCGAAGGCCGAAGCGGCCAGCTCGGGCCGGATCCAGGCCTCGGTCGGCGAGCCCCCCACCGCGTTGAGCACCAGCCCGACCGGCACTCCGAGCACGTCGCGCAGGGCGCGGCCGAAGTGATAGGCGACCGCCGAGAAGCGCGCCGCGGTCTCCGGTCCGGCGACCGACCAGCCGCCCCCGAGGTAGTCGCGCGGGTTGCAGAGCGTCAGCTCCTCGGCCGTGAACGCGCCGGCGTCAGGCGCGGCCCGCGGCGCGAGGTCGAGCCACCGCAGGCCGGCGTCCGTCGCCGTGGCCGCGGCCTCGGCGCCCGCGGTCGAGCGCGCGAGGGCGAAGCGCATGTTGGACTGCCCCGAGCAGATCCACACGTCGCCCACCAGCACGTCCTCTACTCGCAGCGTGCCGCCCGCCCCGTGCACCTGCAGCGGGCGCGGGCGCGCCGAGGCGTCGAGCGGCGGCAGCTCGACCGACCAGCGGCCGAGCAGGTCCGCGCGGGTCGACACGACGTGCGTGGCGAACACCACCGACAGGCTCTCGCCGGGGTCCGCCGTACCCCACACCGAGAGCGCGCGGTCGCGCTGGAGCACCATGCGGTCGCCGAAGGGCGTCCCCAGCCGCACGTCGGCCGACGCGCCGACCGCGAGCAGCACGGCGAGCGTCGCGCGCAGAAGCACCGCCCGCATCAGAAGTAGCCCAGCGCCTTCATGCCTTCGAGGAACTCCTCGTTGGCCTGGTTGCCCGGCGCGCGCGGCGGAGTCGCCGCGCGGAAGCCGGCGGCGTAGGTCGCCACGCTGGCCGGCGGATGGGCGGCATTCCAGCCGTCCTCCATCCAGCCGCGCCGGGCCGAGCCGACCGCGTCGTCGGGCACCGGCAGCGCGAGCCAGGTGAGCAGCGTCGGGAACACGTCGTAGATGCTCCCCAGCACCTCGGGCTCGCCCGCGGGCAGCCCGGCGGCCCGGATGCCCGGCCCCGCCGCGATCACGATTCCCGGCGGGCCGTCGTCGTGCCCGCCGCTGGAGAGGTGGCGCGGCTCGTCCGGCCGCGCCGCGTGCATGCCGTGGTCGGAGAGCACGAGCACATAGGCGTCGTCGGGCAGGCGCTCCAGCACCTCCCCCACCCAGCGGTCGACGACGCCGTAGACCTCCTCGACGCGCTCGCCGAGCAACTCGACCTTGTGCTCGGGCACCGCGTAGTCGTAGGCCCCGGGCTCGCGGTAGCGCCAGAAGAAGTGCCCCGCGACGTCCGCGACGCCGAAGTACACCAGGTTGAGGTCGGCGACGCGGCGCTCCAGCTCGCTGAGGAAGATGCGGTGGTGCGTGCGGTCGCCGTGGAAGGTGAAGCGCAGGTTGCGCTCGACCATGCGCTCGATCGGCCACGCGGCGCCCCTGGGAACCAGCGCGAAGTCGGCCTCGAACTCGGCCTGCAGCGGCCCCTCGGGCGCGCCCTCGCGCAGCAACGGCGCGATGTCGTCCTGCAGCGCGGGCGGGAAGGTCAGCTCCTCCAGGCCGTCGGTCCAGACGCCGGCCTTCCACAGCACCTGCGCCTGGGCCTGGGCGGCGTAGGAGGCCACGATGCGGCCACCCGGCACCGGCTCGGCCGGCCACGACACCCACCAGCCGACCGACAGCACGCTGCGGCCGTTGCCGCCGCACACGTTCCAGATCGCCGGCAGCTTGCGGCTGTTCGAGGTGTACGGCAGCCCGCCCGGCTTCATCTCGCCGGTCGCGGGGTCGGTCTCGGCGAAGTGCAGGATGCCGTGCTGGCGCGGCTTGGCGCCGGTGGCCACCGACGTCCACAGCATCGGCGAGAAGGTCGGCACGTCGGTGCTGAGCAGCCCGGCGACGCCGCGGTCGGCGAGGCGGCGCAGGTTCGGCGCGCGGCCGTCGGTGAGCATCGGCCGCAGCACGGACCACTCCAAGCCGTCGATCGCCAGCACGACCACGGGCGGACCGTGACGGTCGCCGCCCGAGCCGCCGCAGCCCGGCACGACGCCGAGGACGAGGGTCAGGGCCGAAGCGAGGAAGGCGATCGGTCGGCGCATCGTCTGCATCCTAACCGGGCGCCCCGCCGCGCTCACCATCGCGGCGCCGCGGGCTCCTCGCCCGTCGGCTTCGTCGCCGGGGCGGGGGTCGGAGGCCAAAGCGAGAGGGCGCAGCGCAGCCCCATGCCCCAGCCCCCTTCGTCGGGCGCGCGCGGGCCGTTGGCGCTCAGCGACCAGCTCCGCGAGCCCTCCAGGCTGCCGCCCTTGGTCACGCGCGGCGCGGAGACCGCGAGGACCAGCCCCGCGCGCGCCGCCGGCAGGAACGGCGACTCGGTCCACTCGCACACGTTGCCGAGGGCGTGGTGCAGCCCCTCGGGGCCCACGCCGAGCGGGCGCCCGCCGACGGGCTCGAGGTGCGCCCGCAGCAGCCCGAGCACGGTCCGGCGCAGGCGCTCGGGGTCGGCGGTCGGCGCCACCGTGCCGGCCGCCAGGTTGGCGCCCGCGGCGAGCCGCTCCGGGTCGTCGCCCCAGGGATAGAGCCGCCCGTCGGTGCCGCGCGCGGCGCGCTCCCACTCGTACACCGTCGGCAGCCGCTTGCCGGCCCACAGGGCGTAGTCCTCCGCGAGCCGCGCGTCGACGCCGAAGGCCGCGCGGTCGCCCCAGCGGTCGAGCTCCGGCGCGTCCGGCCAAACGCGCGGATACGGGCGCCCCACCGCGTCGAGGAACGAGCGCAGCTCCGCGATCGAGACCTCGCGGCGGTCGATGTAGAAGGCCTCGACCTCGCGCGTGCTGCGGGCGTAGCGGTCGCCCTCGCGCGCCCCTTCGCCGAAGACGAACGGGCCGGCCGCGATCGCGGCCATGCCATCGACCACGGCGGCGCGCGAACGGACCGGAACCGCCAGCTCGGTCGCGACGCCCGGGCGCAGGACGCGCGTCGCCTCCGCGTGCCCCAGCCCGTCGAGCGCGACGACGACGCGCGCGAGCCCGGGGGGCACCGGGGCGGCGAGCAGCGGCGTCCGCCCGAGCCGCACCGGCTCGCCGGGCCGCGCGTGCGCGGGGTCGAGCGTGCGCAGGTAGACCTCCGCCCCGGGCGGCGTGCTCGTGACGGTCAGCGTCGCGCCGCCCGCCTGCCGCAGGAGCCGCAACACCTCCGCGGCGTCGGGCGCCAACGCGGCCGCGCGCACCGCGTCGGCGTAGCCGGCGAGCGCAGCGCCGTCCGCACCCGCTTCGCGGTAGGCGGCGTCGAGCGAGCGGCGCAGCTCGCGCGCCGCGCGCAGGCCCTCCTCCCCCAGCCGCCGGTCCAGCTCGCGGACAAGCTCGCGCTCGGCCCCGTCGAGCTCCGCGAGCCGCGGACGCAGCGCGGCCAGCGCATCGCGCGCCGCGGTCAGGCGGGCGAGGTCCTCGCCCGCGAGCTCGTCGACCGCGGCCAGCTCGACGAGCGGAGCGAGCAGCCGCGGAAGCTCGCCGCCCGCCGGCCGACCCGCGTGGCGCGCCGCGAAGCCGATGAGGGCGACCAGCGCCACGAGCGCCAGCGCCGCCACCCCGAGGCCACGCCGGCGGTGCGCCGCCAGCCGCGCCGCGCGCCGGAGCGGCGACGCGGTCTGCGGGGCGATCGACTCGAACCCGAGCAAGCGCCGCAGGTCGAGGGCCAGCTCGTGCGCCGAGGGGTAGCCGCGCTCCAGCGCGCGCCGGCACACCGCCTCGAGGTCGCGCGGCACGCGCCGGTTGAGCTCGTTCGCGCGCAGCGGAGGCACCTGCCCGCGCTCGCCCGGAGTGTGCAGGGTGAGGAGCTCGTAGAGCAGCTCCCCCAGCGCGACGACGTCGTCGCGCGGCTCGCGCCCGAGCTCACCCGCAAGGCCGTAGCCCGAGAGCCGCGCCCGCCCCTCGGCGTCGAGCAGCACGCGGTCCACGGTGAGGTCGCCGTGGGCGAGCTCGGCCTCCTCCAGCGCGGCGACCGCCTCGGCCAGCTCGGCCGCGATCTCGGCCGCCCAGGCCAGGTACGAGGAGCGCCGGCCGCCGGCGACGCGCGGGGGCCGCGGCTCGCCGCCGCGCTTCCAGCGCGCCCGGAGCCGCGCGAGCAGCTTGCGCAGGCCGCGGCCTTCGACCAGCTCGGTGACGTAGACGTGCTCGCCATCGAGCGGCCCGGCGAAGACCACCGGCACCAGACCCGGGTGCGTGCGGGGCGCACGCCGGCCCGGGTCGAGCCGCAGGCGCTCGGCCGCATCCGCGGCGAACGCGAACCCCGACCTCAGCACCAGCACGGCCACCGGCCGGCCGCTCGCGCGCTCGCGACCGCGGAACACCACGCCGTCGTCGCCCTCGGCGAGCCGCTCCGCGAGCTCGAAGCCGCCGAGCACGCGCGGGGCCGTCCGCGGCGCGAGCCCGGCGTCCGGCGCCGCGCCGGGGATGCGCCGCGCGATCGCCTCGGCCGGGGAGGGCACGCGCCCGAGGAAGTCCTGCTGCGAGCCCTCGGCGTGCGCCGCCAGCGTGCGCAGCACCTCGTCGCGCAGCTCGGCGTCCGTACCGGCCTCGTGGTCGAGGAACGCCTCGCGCTCGGCCTCGGGAAGGTCGAGAGCGTCGAGGAAGAGCCCCTTCACGCGCGCCCAGCGCTCCGCGTTCATTCGGAGGCGCTCCGGGCTCGTGGCGGATCGTGGCGCGGCGGGGTCATGCGGACGGAGGAGCGGCGCGGCAAGGCCTTGGGCTCCCTAGTGCCCACGACCGCCGCCGGCCGCGTCCGCCAGATTGTCCCCCGCCGGGGGCGCGGGCTCCAGCGCCCGCCGGCCACGAGACGACCCGGGCGACTCCGGCCGTGAGCTCGGCAGGCCTTCGGGCTAGGCTCCGGGCGTGCGCCGCTCCCGACTCGCCCTCCTGGCCCTGGTTGCCCTCGCCGCCGTCGACCAGGCGGTGCTCCACACCGCGCTCGCGGACGGCCGCTTCCTCGGCCAGATCGTCGCCCCGTTCGACCCGCCGGTCTTCATCGAGCCCCAGCTGCGCCACCTCGCGGACGCGCGGCGCATCGTCGCCGGCGACGACGAGCTGCGTGCGCAGTCGATCTTCGATCAAGAGCTCGGGTGGTGCCCGCGGCCGAGCTCGAACGGCTTCGGCGCCCGCTTCGACGCGCTCGGGGCGCGCGCGAGCACCAAGCCACACGCGCGCGCCAAGCCCGCCGGGGTGCGGCGCGTGCTGACCTTCGGCGGGAGCTTCACGATGGGCATGGAGGTCGGCGACACCGAGGCCTGGCCCGCGCGCGTCGAGGCCGGTCTCGGCGACGTCGAGGTGGTCAACCTGGGCGTCGCGGGGTACGGGCTGGACCAGGGCCTCCTGCGCTTCCGGCGCGACGGCCCGGGGCTCGCCCCCGACGCGGTTTGGTTCGGCCTGATGCCCCAGGCCTCGCTGCGCGTGTCGACGCACTACGCGCCGGCCTACTACCGCTGGGCCACGATGGCGGCCTTCAAGCCGCGCTTCCTTCCGGCCGGCGGCCCCGACGACACCGGGCTGCGCCTGATCGCGAACCCGGTGAACGGGCACGAGGACTACGTGCGGCTCCTGAGCGACCAGGAGGCGTTCCTCGACGCGATCGGCGCGACCGACCTCTGGGTGCGCCGCGCGCCCGCCGCCTTCGCGCCGCGCGGCTCGTCGCCGCTGCACTGGAGCGCGGCGACGCGCCTCGCGCTCACCCTGCACGAGGCCCGCGGCCGCGACCGAGCTGCCTGGCTGCAGGACCCGGAGAGCGAGATCTACGTCGTGATGCGCAACCTGCTGCTGGCCTTCGCGACCGAGGCGCGCGCGGCCGGCGCGACGTTCCGCATCGTGGTGCTGCCCTCGCGCGCGGACCTGGTGCTGCGCGCCGAGGCGGGGGCGGGCTTCTGGGAGCGGCTCCTGGCCGACCTGGGCGAGCGCGGCGTTGAGAGCTTCGACTGCTCGCCGGCGCTGGTCGAGGCGGGCGCGCTGACCGACGACGGCCTCTGGATGCCGGGCTCGCACTACAGCGCGCGCGGGAACGACGTCGTGGCCGCGGCGTTGATCGCGGCGGGACTGCCGCGCTAGCTCGTCGAAGCAAGGGGTCATACGAACCGCGCCGGTCGTCGGAGAGAGCACTCGATGGACACACGCAAGGAGGAATCCCCGGGTAAGCCACGGCCGGTGCGGCGGGACACCGCTTCGTTCAAGTACACCGCCTTCCTCTCCTACAGCCACGAAGCAGACACCGCGCTGGCGCGGGCGCTTCAGAGCGGTCTTCACCGGATCGGGAAGCCCTGGTACCGCATGCGGGCCATGCGCACGTTCTGCGACCAAACGGGCATCGCCGCCAACCCCGCCCTTTGGCCGACGATCGAAGCGGCCCTGCGGAACGCGGAGCACCTGGTCTACCTGGCTTCTCCCGACGCCGCGCGCTCTCCTTGGGTCGTTCGGGAACTGGAGCTCTGGCGAGCCAACAGGTCGATCTCCAGCGTGATCATCGTCCTGACGGACGGCGACCTTGCCTGGAATCACGTCGCCGCCGGCTTCGACCGGGAGCGAACGACCGCACTGCCCGAGTGCCTGCTGCAGTGGTACGAGGAAGAGCCCAGGTACGTCGACCTTCGCTGGGCTCGCTCGCCGGACAGCTGGTCCCTGCGGAACTCCGCTTTCCGAGACAGCACACTCGACATCGCGGCCCCCCTCCTCGGCCGCGACAAGGACGAAGTCGACGGCGAAGATGTCCGACAACACCGCAACACGACGCGCCTGGTCCAACGCGCGGTCCTGCTTCTCCTGCTGTTGACGGCGATCGCGATCTGGCAGTCCTTGGTCGCACGAAAGCGCCAAGCCGAGGCGGAGGAGTTCAACCGAACAGCCCAGTTGGAGGCCGGCGGAGCCAAGTGGCTGCTCGCGGATCGGATACGCGAGGAGGATCCGGTTCGGGCTGCACACCTGTTCCTTGGCGCCGCCTCCAACTTCGAGAACGCGGACGATGCACGGAGCGCCAAGGACGCGACCCTGGCCGGCGCGTTGACGTCAGCCCCCGTCGCTTGGACCTGGGTCCACGACCCAGCGGTGGCGAAGGCGAAGTTCAGCCCGGATGGCTCCTACGTGGTCACCTGGGGGTGGGGGCCGCAGGTCTGCCTCTGGAGGGTCGGAGACCGGAAGCCGATCCACGTGCTCGAGCACGAGTGCCTCAACGCGGAGATCGATCAGGACGGACGACGCGTCGTGACCTGGGGAGCCGATGGCCTCGCCAACCTCTGGGAGGTCGGGGACGAGCCGTCGACGGAGGTCTTCGAGCACGGGTCGCGGGATCTCAGTGTGCAGTTCGCGGGCACGTCGCGGGTCCTGACGACCGGTGCCGGCGTCGCCCGCCTGTGGGAGCTAGGCAACCCGTCCGCGATCCAGGAGTACGGGACGGAGCGTGCTCTGGGCGGCGCGACGATCGACAGAGCAGGCAAGCGGGTCGTCGCCTGGGCACCGGGCACAGATGCCCGTGTTTGGCGGGTCGACGAGCCCGACACGCCATTCACCATCCCCGGAACCAAGGAGGTATCCGGCGCCGTCTTCTCCGACGACGGCAGACACCTTGCGATGTGGAGCACGGATCGCTCCGTGCGCCTGTGGCAGACCTACTCGCAGCCCAAGGTCACCGTCACGATCGACACCAACCCGCAGGGGGTCGCGTTTTCCCCCGACGGGACGCGCTTCGCGGCCTGGGGCCTGGACGGCCCCGGACAGATCCGGTCGAGCACCTCGGGCGAGTTGATTCAGATGTTGCCGCGCACGACCGAAGGGGACCCGTACAAGAGCCGGCTACGCGGCATGGAGTTCTCGCCGAGTGGACGGTCGCTGCTTACGTGGCGCGCGAACAACAAGGCGTCGCTGTGGCGCATTGGGCAAGAAGTCCCCGAGCGGGAGTTCGTCCACGAAGGCACGGTCAACGGCGCGACCTTCAGCCGCGACGGTCAGTACGCACTGACATGGAGCTCCGATGGCTCCATTCGCCAATGGAAGCTCGGGAGCTCGCGATCGATCGCTCCCTCCGGCCCAAGCCCCATACGCCAAGCACGGTTCCTGGGATCCAGCAACCGCCTCCTGCTATGGGACTACATGCGTCCAATGCAGCTGACGGAGCCTGGAGACGCTCCATCGACCGCGTGGAAGGCACTCGACCTCACCGCACGGCCGGGTTTCGCCGTGACGGATGTCGTGTATTCGCCGGAGGCCTCCAGGATCGTCGGGTGGGGCAAGAACCTGGTGGGAGTATGGAGCCCCGAAGAGGCCGAGGCCCTTCACGTGCTCGACTACGGATCCGGCTCCACGGTCTCGGGTGCCCTCCTGAGCCGCGACGGCACGACGGCGTTGGCATGGAGCCACTCGGGAGTTCGGTTCTGGCGGGTAGAGGATCCCGACACAACGGGTCAGATCCTGGAGCTGGGTTCACGAGATCCGGGTGTTCTCGGAGTCGCACTGAGCCCGGATAACACGACTCTCGCCGTGTGGGGGAATCGAAGCCACGTCCTGTTGTGGCAGGAGTGCGCCTGGAGAACCCCGGACGCAGAGCCCACTCAGACGCTATCGCACGACCACATCGTCAACGACGTCGCCTTCGGAAGCAGCTCCGACAAGGTGGTGACATGCGGGGCCGACAAGACCGTTCGTTTGTGGTCGATCGGCCAACAGGATCCGGTGCAGGTGTTTCGCAGCGGCGAAGCGCCGGCAAGAGTGAGGTTCGGGTCGGACGAAACGAGGATCTGGTCCTGGGGCGGTAGCCGGCTGCAGCAGTGGCAGGTGGGATCCGACGAGCCCGTCCATAGCTTGGATCATGGTTCCGCTCTTGTGGGAATCGCCTTCGGTGGAGAGGGTCGGGCGGTCACGTGGGGTCAGGGCGGAGCGAAGCTCTGGGCCATCGACCAAGCGGCACCGATTCACGTCTTCGAGGAAGAGCGACGGGTCAGCTCCGCGACCTTGGGTGCCGCCGGTCGTTGGCTCTGCACGGTCTCGAACAGGGGGACCGAATTGTGGGACCTGGGCCTAGGGAAGCCCGAGTCCATCGAGAAGAGGCAGCTTGAACTCGCGGCTCGCACGGCGACGAGGCTCGACGGTTCTGGAGAGCTGCGCACCCTCTCCCCCGACCAGCATCGCGGAGCGTCCCCTCGCTGAGGGCCATCGCCCCGCCGCGCCCAGAACCGGCTCCGAGGTTCCGGGGAGCCGCGCACCCGGAGACGACGGCTAAGGCACCGCGAAGCCGCGCGCGTCCGCGTCCCAGACCGGCGCCGTGCGGATCGCCTCGAGCACATCGGCCGGCCGCTCGACCACCGACCACATCTCGCGGTGGCGCTCGTCCATGAAGCGCTCGGTGACCATGCGCTCGAAGGCCTCCAGGAGCGGCCCGTAGTAGCCCTCGACGTCGACGATCACGATCGGGTGCGCGTGCAGCCCGAGGCGCTTCCAGGTCAGGGCCTCGACCAGCTCCTCCAGGGTGCCGGTGCCCCCGGGGAGCGCGACGACCGCGTCGGCCTCGGCCAGCATGCGCTTCTTGCGCTCGTGCATGTCGTCGACGATCACCAGCTCGGAGATGTCGCCGTGGCCCCACTCCAGGTCGTTCATGAACGCGGGCAGTACGCCGAGCACCTCGCCGCCCGCCGCCAGCGCCGCGTCGGCGAGGGCGCCCATCGAGCCCACCGCGCCGCCGCCGTAGACGATGCGCAGGCCGGCGTCGGCGAGGTGCCTGCCGAGCTCCCCCGCCGCGCGGTGGTGCAGGGGGTCGCAGCGGCGGCTGGAGGCGCAGTAGACGCACACGGAGCGCAACGGGGCGCGTTCGGGGGAGTCGGGCATGGGCGCCATGCTACAGGCTCCAGCCCCAGGCGCGCGCGACCTGCCGCAGGCCGAAGGCCGCAAAGAAGAGCAGCGTGACGAGCAGCGTCCCCGTCGTCGCGGGTCGGTTCCGCAGGGCCTCCGGCACGGCGTCCGCGCCGCGGCGACCGTTGAGCAGCAGCAGGACGAGCGCAAGGAGCGGCAGGAAGAAGGCGCCGACGACCGCGTACAGCTTCTGCACCGTCGCGAAGCCCGTGAACAGGCCGAGGGCCGGCACCGTCGCGAGCCCGAGGAGATAGCCGCGGTAAGGCGCGCCGCGCGTGTCGACCGGATCCGCGCCTCCTCCCGCGCCACCTCCAGCGCCGCCCCGAAGCAGCCGCACGAAGTCCGCGAAGATGTACGGCACCGCCTGCCACACGCCGAGCAGGCTGGAGAAGACCGCGCCGAAGGCGCCGATCAGGAAGGCCCAGCGACCCAGCGCGCCGGTGCGCTCCTCCAGGCGCGTCGCGAGGTCGACGATCAGACCGGCGCCGCGGCCCTCGACCTGCACGGTGCTGCCGATCACCACCATCGCGAGCCCGAAGGCCGCGGTGACGAAGTAGCCGCCGGCCAGGTCGAGCCGCATCAGCCCGATGCCGCCCTCGCCCTCGCGGCCCTCCTCGCGGATCCAGTAGCCGTAGCAGAGCACCGTCAGCGTCCCCCCCACGCCGCCGATCAGCGCCATGGTCCACCCGGCGCCGTCCGCGGCCTCGCCGGGGATCGTCGGGACGAAAAGACCGCGCGCGAGCTCCCCGAGGTCGGGCTTGAGCAGCGCAGCGGTCACCACGACGGTGACGAACATCAGCCCGATGCAGACCTGCATCAGGCGTTCGAACAGCCGGAAGCCGCCGCGCAGCACGAGCACGACGCCGAGGGCGCTGCTCGCGAGCCCGAAGACCGCCTTGCCGCGCGCGGGGTCGTCGAAGACCGGCACGAGCGCGTGCGCCGTCGCTCCGCAGGCGCTCATCAGCGCGGCGCCGACGAAGTAGCTCCACGGGAGCAGGTAGAGCGGGAAGAAGACCCGCACCGGCCGCCCGATGCGGCGGACGGCGCCCTCGAGCAGCGTCTCGCCGCTGACCAGCTGCCAGCGCGCGAGCCCCTCGGTCAGCACGAACTTCAGGAAGGCGCCGACGAGGACCGCCCACAGGCACGCCAGCCCGAGGTGTCCGCCCGCGAAGGCGGCGGTCGCGAGATCGCCCGCGCCGACGCCGGTCGCGGCGACGAGCAGCCCGGGCCCGAGCATCGCGAGGAGGCCTCGTTTCGCCATGGGACTCAGAGTCTACCGATAGCGCAGCCGGTACCAGAGCAGTCCCAGCCACTCGTGCAGCGCCAGCGTGCTCTGGCGCAGGCCGCGGGTCGAGGGCAGGAAGTCGCCCAGCAGCGGCCGCGGGCTGGGCCGGAAGCCGGTCGGAGCGGCCACCACCTCGAGGCCCGCCGTCTCGAAGGCGTAGCGCGCGCGGGGCAGGTGCCAGGCGTGTGTGACCAGCACGACGCGCCCGATGCCCTCGGGCGCGAGCAGCTCGGCCGCGCGGACGGCGTTCTCCCACGTGTTGCCGGCCGCGGAGTCGACCCAGCGCACGTCCTCGATCCCGAAGTCGGCGGTCAGGGTCTTCTTGAGCAGCGGCCCTAGGGCCGGCGCCCGCGGGTCCAGGGCGCCGCCGGTGACGAGCACCGGCAGCCGCAGCCGGCGCGCGAGGAAGGCGCCGTAGCGCGCGCGCTCGACGCTTAGCGCGCCCGGGGTCGCTCCGGCGTACTCCGGGGCGTAGGGCTCCAGCCCCGCCCCGAGCACGACGATCGCCTGAGCGCCGTCGGCGCCGGCGCGGGGATCGCGCGGCGCGTCCCACTCGAGGCTCTTCAGGAGCGCCGTCGCGACCAGCGGCGTCGACAGCAGCGCGAGGCTGGCGAACGACGCCGCCATCAGCCCGATCCCGAGCCGCCGGCGGCGGCGCACGACGAGCGCGCCCGCCGCGGCGAGCAGCAGGATCGAGATCGGGGGGAGCAGGAGGCGGCCGAGGAGCGCGGACACGGGGGACGAACCTAGCCCGGCCGCCTCAGGAGATCACGGCTAGAACTGCGCGCGCCCCATGTCGAGGCTGCCGTCGGCCTCGGCCGTGACGGTGACGCGCAGCGTCTGCCCGGAGTAGCCGCGTGCCGAGAGGCCGGCGAGCGACGGGTTCACCTGCACCAGCGAGGCGCCGGGCGGGACGTTGACGTCGAAGCTCTGCTCGATCACCGGGCCGCCGCCGGCAGCGAGCTCGACCCGGAAGGTGAGCGTCGCGGCCGCCGGCACCGCATCGTGGTTGCGCACGTTCGCGCCGAGAGTGACGACGCCGCCCGCGGCGCTGGGCGCCTCGAGCGCGCCGACGGTCACGAGCGGCTCGCGCAGCTCACGCTGCTCGTCGACGCCCTGCGAGAGCAGCGTCTGCTGGATGCCCGACGGCCAGCGCAGGTCGATGCGCTCGACCTCGTCGACCGTCCCCAGGCCGAAGTGCAGCACGCGCGTGGCGCTGGCGAGGTACACCGGGTCGGCCCGCAGCTGGCGCCGCAGGGTCTCGGTGCCGGCGACGACGTTCACCGCCGTGCCGATGCCCTCGCGGTTCGAGAAGCGCCCGGAGAGCTTCAGCATCAGCCAGTGGTTGCCCGCCGCGGCGGGCCCCTGGTTGATGAACAGGCGCGAGGCGTCCTCGGGCAGCGAGGTCGAGATGTCGCGGTTGTTGGTGACGTAGAAGTCGAGCAGGCCGTCGCCGTTCACGTCGGCCTCGATGCCGGCGCGGCCGACGCCCTCGTCGCCGCAGCCGGACTCGGCGTCGTCGACGCGCGTGAAGGAGACGCCCTGGTTGTTCATCCACAGCGCGTTGGCCTCGCGCAGCGCGTTCTCGATGAAGTCGGCCGCGGGGATGTAGCCGTTGACCACGTACAGGTCTTCCCAGCCGTCGTTGTCGAGGTCGGCGAAGGTGGTCCCCCACGACGTCAGCAGCGCGAAGCCGTCGGGCGCGAGGCCCTCGACCGGGCCGAGCTCCTGCACCGCGTCGGCGAAGACCCCGCCGTCGTTCCGCAGCAGCACGTTGTCGCCCAGGTTGCTGAGGTAGAAGTCCCAGTCGCCGTCGTGGTCGAAGTCACAGGGGTTGATCCCCATGTTGTACTGCGGCGCGTCGTCGAAGCCGGAGGCCTCGGTGAGGTCCTGGAACGACAGCGAGCCGCCGGCGCTCGTGTTGCGGTAGAGCCGGTTCGGCAGGACCCACTCGCCGAAGTCGTTGCCCACCTGGATGTCCGGCCAGCCGTCCTCGTCCACGTCGAGCGTGCAGGTCGACAGGGTGCAGCCGGCGGTGGGCTCGCCCTCGGGCGAGATGTACGGAAAGCCGGGCACGCTCGGGCCGAAGAAGCCGGTGTCGCCGACGTTGAGCTCGCGCGCGACGTCGGTGAACGAAGGCTGGCCCGACGTCCCGCCGTTGACGAACAGGTTGTTGGGCTCGCCCACGTGGTACGGGAAGCCCAGCACGCGCACGTAGTTGCCCACGTACAGGTCCAGGTCGCCGTCGCGGTCGAAGTCCGCGACCGAGGCGCTGGTGCTGAAGGCGGTCGGGCTGCCGCCGGCGCCCCAGTCGGAGCGCTCGGCGAAGGTGCCGTCGGCCTGGCTCTGCAGCAGCTGGTTCTCGGCCGTCGTGGTGATGTACAGGTCGCCGCGGCCGTCCTGGTCGAAGTCGGCGGCGATCACGCCGACCGTGTTGTCGAAGCTCAGGCTGGGGAACTGGGCCTGCACGTCCACGAAGGTGGCGGCGTCGCGGCGCATCAGCCGGCTCTCGCCGCCGCCGCGCAGCAGGAACAGGTCTTCGTCGCCGTCGGCGTCGTAGTCCACCCAGGCGGCGCCGACTCCCATCTGGAAGTTGACCGTGCCGCCGTAGTCCTGGTGGTAGACGCCCCAGGCGTCGGTTTCATCCTGAAAGACGGTCGCGACGCCGTCCTCCTGGGCAAGGCAAGGGGCGGAGAGGGCGAGCCCGCCCGCAGCGAAGAGGGTGAGGTTGGAAGGGACCTTCATGCCCCCCAATCTACCGTTCGCGGGGGCGCTCGTGGGCCGCGGGTCCGCTAGAGCAGAAAGCGCGAGGTGAAGAAGCCCAAATAGGTGCCGATGGCGGTCCCGAGCGACCCGACGAGGATCGACGGCAGCACCAGGTCGGGCCGGCCCAGGCTGCGGGCCAGCGCAAGGGCCGAGGTCCCCCCGCCGATGTTGGTCTGCGAGGCCACCGCGGCGAGGTCGGGCGGGAGGCGCAGCAGAAAAGCGGCTCCGAAGGTGACGGCGCCGTGGATGAGGATCGTCAGCGTCACGAACGCGAAGAGCTTTCCGCCGAGGTCCCCGATCGAGCGCAGGGCCTCGACGTCACAGAGCACGCCGATCACCGCCAGGAACAGGTAGACGCCGAACATCCCGAGCATGCGCGCTCCCCGCAGTCCGCGCGCAAACGGCGTCTGGGCGATCACGAGGGCAAGGGTCGTGAGAAGCAGGATCGACGGCACCGCGGCGCCGCGCTCGGCGAGCCAGTCCGCGCCCACCCCCGCCAGCCAGACCCCGCCGGCCCCGAGCAGCAGCAGCAGCCCGACGTCCGCCGGCGCCACCGCCTCGCGGTCCTCATCGCCGGCCGCCGGCGCGGCCTCGGCCTCGCCCTCCTCGGCCAGGCCGAAGCGGCCCCGCGGCCAGAACGGACGCACGAGCCGCGGGATCCCGATCGAAGCGGCCATCCACACGGTGGTCATGCCCGCGTCCACCGCGTTGGCGCCGGCGTAGAGCGCGGCCTCCTTCACCACGTCGTAGTGCAGCGCAAGCGCCTGGAAGTTGATGCTGCCGCCGGTGTAGGTGCCGACGAACATGCCGCCGAGCGCGTGGTGGAGCTCGCCGAAGGCCTCCTCGCCCCCCACCACGCGCATCGAGATGGCGACGCCCAGCGTGGTGCCGATCGCGCCCGCGAAGAACAGCACCAGCATCGCCCAGCCGGCGCGCAGCACGTCGCGCAGGTCGACCAAGAGCAGCAGCCAGAAGATCGCGACGCGCGCGACGTGCCCGAAGATCCCGTCGTAGATCGGGACGTCGGGCGAGTAGGTCGGGATCAGCCCGGCGTTGGCGACCACCGCCGCCACCACGATCACCAGGAGCGCGGTGCCGAGGTGGCGCAGGGGAGTGCGCCGGACCAAGAGCTCCGAGAGCGCGATGCAGCCGCTCAGGACCGCGAGGATGAAGAGCGGGTGCTCACGCAACGGGGAAGAGCTCCGGATTCAGGCGCCGATCGATCAACCCGAGCCGGAGCCCGACGCCCTGGCTCGAAAGCTGCGGGGCACGGTAACGTCCCCCGCGGCCTCCTGCCAAGCCGCGCCCGGTCCGGCGCCCGTGGAGGGCGAGCCCTACGGGCAGAGCGTCAGCTTCAGCCCGTTGGAGTACGCCAGCCCGAAGGGCGTGCCCGCGTCGGTCGCGAGCGACTGCATGTAGAAGGTCGCGCCCGCCACGCTGGGCGTGTTGGGCAGGCCGACGCTCCACACCGACTCGCCGTTCGCGGTGCCGAGCACCACCGTCGCGAACTGCGAGAACGAGTCCACCAGCACGGTGCCGCCGAGCAGCGGGAAGTCCCAGTCGTTCAGCGCCACGCCGACCCAGACCGTTGCGCCCTCGTCGAGCCCGGTGGTCTTGGTGACGAGCGTGCCCCCGACGCTGGCGCCCGAGCCGCCGACCAGCCCCAGCGTGTTCACGCCGCCGGCGCCGTGGCCGTAGGTCGAGAAGCCGCAGCCGTCGTCGCACACCGCTCCGCCGCTGCCGTAGCTCGCGGTCACGTTCATGCCGCCCGCCGGCGCGACCAGCTCGTGCTCGATCGCCTCGCCGTCGGACCAGCAGAGGAAGTCGACCGAGGTGATGCCGCCCACGAGCTGGTTCGCCGGCGCGTCGACCTCGTGCACGTAGCCCTCGCGCGTCTGGAACGCGAAGGGCGTGGTCACCGCGTAGCCGTCGAGGTTCAGGAGCAGCCCGGACGGGCTGGTGTCGAGCACGATGGTCGACACCGGCGTCGGATCGCCGGGAGCGGTGTAGCCCACGCGGTACAGCGACGGCTCGTCGGGACCGCCGGTCCACGGCAGCCCCACCGTCACGTACCACAGCGCGCCCGCGGGATCGACGTCGAGCTCGACCAGCGTCCCGCCGAGCAGGATCGGGATGAAGACCGGCGCGTCGACGATGTTCCCCGCCCCGTCGAAGCGCAGGCGCCGCATCCAGCGGTTGGCGTAGTCGCCGAAGATGTAGTTGCCGTGGAAGTCGGCCGGGAAGCTGTTGCCGTAGTAGCTCACGCCACCGGTGATCGAGCCCGACACCAAGGTCGGCGCGGTGAGCGGATCGTCGTGCCGGTAGCCGTATTCCGGCGCGACCATGCCGGTGCAGTCGGCGACGACGCACTCGGGGCCCTCCTGGTCCGGCCAGCCGTAGTTCGCGCCGGCGACGCCCACGTGCAGCTCCTCCCAGGCCATCGCGTCGTCCCCGCCGACGTCGGCGATCCAGTAGGTGCCCGAGATCAAGTCCCAGCCGGAGCGGAACGGATTGCGCAGCCCCCAGGCCCAGATGGCGGGGTCGGCGCCCGGGATGCTCACGCCCGGGTTGTCCGGCGGAATGGTCCCGTCGGGGTTCAGACGCAGCACCTTGCCGTTGGCGTTGGTCAGGTCCTGGGAGTTCGGCGGGAAGAAGCCGTCGCCCGTCGGGATGTAGATCTTGCCGTCGGGGCCGAAGGACATCGAGCCGCCGGTGTGGCCCGGCCCGAGGTCGGCGTTCTCCCACACGATGAACTCGCTCGCGGGGTCGACCGCGTCGCCCGCGAAGGTGAAGCGCGACACGCGATCGCGCAGCTCGGTGGTCGTGTAGTGGAGGTAGAACCAGCCGTTGCCCAGGAAGCCGGGGTCGAGCTCGAGGCCGACGATGCCGTATTCGATCGTGCTGAGGTCCGCGGTCACCTGGAGCACGGTGGTGGTCGAGGAGCCGTCGTAGAGCAGCACCTTGCCCGCGCGCTCGGCGATCAGGAAGCGGCCGTCGGGCAGCGCCTGCAGGCAGGTCGGCTCGATCAGCCCGGTCAGCCGGCGCTCGCGGTGGAAGCCGTACGGCAGGAGCCCGACCGAGATCGGCGCCGTGTCCGCCGGCGCGGCGAAGTAGCTGCGCCACGCGAAGCCCCCGACCAGCGCGCCGTCCGGGCTGCCGCTCAGGCTCTTGTTCGCCACGACCGCGCCGGCGCCGGCCTCGAAGCGGTAGTCGCCCGCCAGCTCCGGCAGAATCGGCACCGCGACGCGGTCGTACCACGACAGCACGTCGCCCTCGTCGACCGCGTGGGTCCAGATGCGCAGCTCGTCGACCGAGCCGTCGAAGCCCGCCAAGCCGTCCTTGCTGGCGCCGACCACCAGGAAGGGGTTGAGCGGATCGCCGCCACCGGGCGTGCCGTCGTCGGGGTAGGAGAGGTCGACGGTCGAGCTGGCCGGGCTGCTCGCGACGTCGAGCGCGCCGTCGACGTAGATGCGCTTCTCGCCGGTGGTCGCGTCGCGCGTCACCGCGACGTGGTGCCAGCCGCCGTCGAGGACCGGCGTGCTGCCCTCCAGCGTGTGCCCCGCCTCCTGGGCCGGCGCGTCGCCCGTGCCGGTGCCGAAGCGGATGAGGCCGCCGGCCACGCTCACGCCGAACTCGCGCCCGGTCTTGCCAGCTGAGCGGTCGAGCAGCACGTTGCCCGCGAGCCAGGCGCCCGCGGGCAGCTCGACGTCGCCGCCCGCGCTCGCGGTCGGGTTGTCGGCGAGCAGCCCGCGCACCCAGAGCTCCAGGGTGAAGTCGCCCGCGCCCACGTCGGTCGGCGAGCTGGCCGCGCCGGGCGCGTTGTCGTCGAGCGGGATCTCCGCCGCCGCGCCGGCTCCGTCGAGGGAGAGCGAGTGCTGGGAGCCTTGGGCGAACGGGGCCGCGGCCAGTGCAGCCGCGGCGAGGGTCGAGGTGAGGATGCTGGCAGGTGCGCGCATGGGGGATACTCCTTCTTCTAGCCAACCGGATTCCGGTCGGTTTGTCATCCCCGCTTGTGCAGCCGCTACAGATCCATCGGCACGCGCTCCGCGCCGTCCTCCCCGCGGCGCCAGGTGACGTGCTCCTCGCCGATCTCGGCCGGCCGAACCAGGAGCAGCGCCCCCATCACGCCCAAAAAGAGCGCCAGGTAGAGCGGCGCCGCCCACCACGGCACCATGCCGTCGGCCAGACGCTCGCGCAGCGTCAGCTCGTTCTCGACCATCTGCGGCAGGGTGAGCACCTTCAGCACCCAGGCCCCGAAAACCGCCAGGTAGAGCGCCCAGTAGTTGCGCGTCAGCCGCGCCCGCATGGCCTCGAGGCGTCCGATCTTGAAGGTCGGGTGGAACAGATCGCGGGCCACCAGCTCGCCCCAGGAGTGGTCGGGGCTGACCGGATCCCGGCGCAGGATCGGGCCGTAGAAGTTCTCCTCGATCATCCGCACCCGCGAGCGCCACACGTGCCACGAGCGATAGCGCCGCGCCTCGAAGCCGTGGAAGACCAGCAGGATCGCGAGCCCCAGCAGCAGCACCCAGTGGCTGTGGGCGCCCTCGCCGAAGGTGAAGGTCAAGAGGCCCGCCACGGTCAGCACCGCCCAGTTGGTGGTGTTGTCGAGCCGGATGCGCCACGAGTTGGCGCGGTACAGCTCGCCGCGGTAGAGGTGCACCACGGCCGCGATGTACTCCGAGCGCGAGAGCGGCGTGCTCTCGTAGTCGGCTTCCGGCTCGTCGGGCGAACTGGGCTCGGGCGCCATGGCGTCGAATGTAGCCTCGCCCCCGCCCCGCTTCGAGGTCCGGCCGCGGGCTAGAAGACGTACTCCAGGCGCACGAAGGGCCCGGCGAGGCCCAGGTCCAGGTCGGAAGGATCGGGGCTGCCGTCCTCGCGCTCGGCGTCGTAGTCCCAGTCCTGGACCCCGGCCGACAGCAGGAGGTGGTCCCCCACGCTCCAGGCGGCCCCGGCCGCCACGGTGGCGATGTCGAGCGAGTCCAGCGTGCTGATGAACCCCAACAGGACGCGCGCCTCGACGAAGAGCGACAGGCGCTCGACCGGCGCGTACGAGAGCGAGCCGCCGACGTAGGGGCCAAAGCCCCGGACGTCGGTCGACTCGGACACGCCCGCCTGGGCGGCCTGGATGTCGAGCAGCGACGCGCCGAGCCCGAAGCTGCCCTCCAGCCGGACGCCGGTGGAGCTCTCGCGCGCGATGTAGCCGCCGAGGCCGAGGAAGGTGTGCTCGAACTCGACCTCGACCGGGTCGCCGCCCGAGAAGGCGATGTCGTCGAGCTGGACGACCTCGCCCGGCGACAGGTCCTGGCCGAACTCCCCGCGGCCGAAGTCCGCGTCCAGGCGGAACCCGGCGCGCGAGTCGCCCGGGGCGGCCTCGTCGGTCGGGAACGTAGCGCGCGCCGCGCCGAAGAGCGTGTTGTCGTCGCCCTCGATGTCGGTGCGCGAGCTGCTGCAGCCGAAGGCCAGGGCGGCGAGCAGCAGCGGCGCGTGGACATGCGGGCAACCCCCTAGGCCGGGAGTCCTTTGCTTCATGCCCGCTACATGGGAAGCGGGAGGAAGAGCGCACGCGAAAAAACGCGCGGGACTCCCCCGGGCCCTCAGTCCGCCCCCGGCCCGCGGACGCGCGCGGCCAGCTCGACCAGCGCCCGGGTGTGCAGCATCCGGCACGCATTCGCGCTCGCGCGGCCCATCAGCGCGGCGACCGTCTCCCAGGACGCGCCCGCATAGGTGCGCAGCAGGATCACCTCGCGGTACTCCTCCTTGAGCTCGGCCAGGCACTCCTCGACGCGCTGGACCAGCTCGGCCCGCGCAGCCTGCTCGGGCGGCAGCGGCACGTCGGCCGCCGGCTCCAGCCGCAGGTCGCCGCTGGAGAGCGACGCGCGCACGTGCTCCAGGGCGCGCTCCATTCCGGGGTCGCGCTTGGCCGCGCCGAGGCGGTCCGCCGCCGCGTTCACCTGGCGCTCGGCGATCCGGGCCAGCCAGTGGATCAGGCTGGCCTCGTCGCGCCGCTCGAAGCTCGGGAACGAGCGGACCGCCGACACGAAGGTCTCCTGCAGGATGTCGCCGGAGTCGAGCTGCGCGCGCAGGCGCGCGCCGAGCCGCGCCCGCACGACCCGCCGCACGCGCTCGTAGTAGCGCCCGAAGAGCGCGTTGAGCGCGTCGAGCTCGCCGTCCTGTGCCCGGCGGACCAGCTCGATCGAGTCCGAGTCACCGGCGTTCGCGCGGGCGTCCACAGGGCCCAGGATACGCTTCCGGAGGACGCGAGCCCCGCCCGGCGCCGGGCGGGTTGTCCTCGGAACGTGGCGCGAGGAGAATCTCCGCTGGATTCATGCCCGCTCACGAAGAGTCCCGGCCCGACGCCACCTCGGCCGAGGGAGCGTTCGCCGCGTTTCTCATGGAGCAACGCGAGGGGCGCGCCCCCGACTTCGAGGAGCTGTGCCGGCGCTGGCCGCGCTTCGGCGACGATCTGCGCCGGCTGCGCTCGGAGTGGGAGCGGCTCGCACCCGTGCTGGAGCAGCTGGGGCCACAGAGCGCCGAAGGCGACGCCTCGGCCTTCTCGGAGCTGATCGCGGGCCTGACCGCGCGGCGCTCCGCCTTCGGGCGCTACCGCGTCGAGCGCGAGGTCGGCCAGGGCGGCATGGGCGTCGTCGTCCGCGTGCGCGACGGCGAGCTCGGGCGCTCGCTCGCGATGAAGGTGACCTCCTCGACACCCGCGCGCGCCGCTTCCTCGGCAGCCGAGGCGCGCCGGCTGGGGCGCTTCCTCGCCGAGGCGCGCGTGACCGCGCAGCTGGAGCATCCGGGCATCGTGCCGGTCCACGAGCTCGGCGTCGACCCGGAGGACCGGCCGTACTTCACGATGCGCCTCGTCGAGGGCCGCGACCTCGACGCGGTCTTCGGGGCGATTCGCGACGGGCGCGACGAGTGGACGCAGACGCGCGCGCTCGGGCTGCTGCTCAAGGTGTGCGAGGCCGTCGGCTACGCGCACGACAAGGGCGTGCTCCACCGCGACCTCAAGCCCGCCAACGTGATGGTCGGGAGCTTCGGCGAGGTGTACGTCGTCGACTGGGGGCTCTCGCGCATCGAAGGGCGCGAGGACCCGCGCGACCTCCGGCTGCGGCCGGCGGAGGCCGAGGCCGAAGCCGGCGAGTCGCCGCTCCGTACGATGGAGGGCGACGTGGTCGGCACGCCGGCCTTCATGCCGCCCGAGCAGGCCCGCGGCGAGCTCGACCGCGTGGACCGACGCGCGGACGTGTACTCGATCGGGGCGATCCTCTACCAGCTGCTGGCCGGGCACGCGCCGTACTCCCCGCCCACGCTCCCGCCGCGCGCGGTTCTGGCGCAGCTGCTCGCGGGGCCGCCGGAGCCGATCCGCGCGCGCAATCCGGCGGCGCCCGCCGAGCTGGAGGCCATCTGCGAGCAGGCGATGGCGCGGGATCCAGCGGAGCGCTACGCGGACGTGTCCGAGCTCGCGCGCGACCTGCGCGCCTATCTGGAGAACCGCGTCGTACGGGCGCACCGCACCGGAGCGCTGGTGGAGCTGCGCAAGTGGGTGCGCCGCAACCGCGCGCTGGCGGCGGCCCTCGCGCTCTCGATCCTGGGCCTGGCGACGGCCGCTTCGCTCGGGACGTACGTGCTCTCGACGCGCGGCGAGGTGCGGGCAGCCGAGGGCCTGGCGCGCTCCGAGCGCGCGGAGCGGCACCTCGAAGAGGGCTTCCTCCGCTGGCGCGAGGGCGACCCCGCCGGCGGGATCGCGGTCCTCGAACGGGCGCTGGCCGAGGTCCCGGGCCTGCCGGAGGCGATCGCCGGGATCGCGCTGGCCCGCCTCGACCTCGACGATCCGGCCGGCGCCCTGGCCGCGCTCGACCGCGGACGCGCCGGCGCGACCGAACCGCCGGGGCTCGCCCGCGTGCGCGTGGACGCCCTGCGCCGCGCGGGACGGACCGCGGAGGCCGAGGAGCTCGCCGCGCGGATCCCCGCCCCCTCCGGACCGCTCGACTTCTATGTGGAGGGCGCGCGCGAGCTGGCGCGCGGCTACGCCGGCGACCCCGCGGCCTTCGCCCGCGCGGCGGCGCAGATGGAGCGGGCGCTGCGGCGCTCGCTCCACGCGCGACCGCTCTACCACTTCGAGCACGCCCACGCGCGCGGCCTCGCGCCCCCGGACGGACGGGCGGCAGAGATCGCCGCGACCCTCGTGACGCTCTGGCCGGAGAGCCCCGCCGCGAACTACTGGGCCGGCTACGTGCTCGGCTTCGGCTCGGAGGCAGCGCGCGCGAGCGAGTACTTCCGCGAGGCCCTGCGGCTGCGCCCCGACTTCGCCTTCGCCGCCGGCAACCTCGGCCTGGCGCTCGTCGAGGCGGGCGAGCCCGAAGCAGGCGCCGAGGCGCTCCGCGAGGCGATCCGCCTGCAGCCCGCCTTCCCCGAGGCGCACAACAACCTCGGCATCGCCTGCGCCGACCGCGGCGACGTCGAGGGCGCGATCGCCGCCTACCGCGAGGCGCTGCGGCTGCGCGGCGACTACGTCGACGCGCACTACAACCTCGGGAACGCGCTGGCGCGGAGCGGCGCACCCGACGAAGCCGTCGCGTCCTACCGCCGGGCCATCGAGCTGGATCCCTCCGACCCCGACGCCCACCGCGCGCTCGCGACCGCGCTCCGCGGCCTGGGCGACGCGGAGGCCGCGCTCGCGTCGAACCGCGCGGCGGTGCGCGCCGACCCGGACGACCACGATGCGCAGTACAGCCTGGCCAGCGCCCTGGCCGCGGCCGGCGACGCCAAGGGAGCCGCAGCGGCCTACGGCGAGGCCATCCGCATCGAGCCGCGCAACCCCTACGCGCGCTACAACCTCGCCGGCGTGCGGATGGGCGCGGGCGACCTCGAGGCCGCCATCGAGGGCTACCGCGGCACGCTCGCCATCCTGCCCGACTACGCCGAAGCGCACTGCAACCTGGGCCACGCCCTCGGCCGCTCGGGCCGCTTCGCCGAGGCGCTCGAAGAGCTGCGCCGCGGTCACGAGCTGGGGTCGCGCCGGCCCGACTGGCCCTATCCCTCCGCCGACTGGCTGCGCGACGCCGAGGAGCTGGGCGCCCTCACCGGGCGCCTCGAACGGGTGGCCGCGGGCGAGGAACAGCCCGGCGACCCCGAGGAGCTCATGACCCTCGCCCACCTCGCCTACCGCACGCACGACTACGAGCTGTCCGCCGCGCTCTACGCCGACGGCTTCGGGCAAGAGCCCGCCCTGGCCGCAGAGCTGCAACCGCCGCATCGCTACAACGCCGCCTGCTCCGCCGCGCTCGCCGCCGCAGCGGCCGAGCGGAGCCCCGAAGCCCGCGCCGGCCAGCGCCAGCAGGCACGCGACTGGCTGCGGGCACAACTCGACGCTCTGGAGGCGAGCACCCTAGAACCCGACGCGCTGCGCGCGAAGCTCGAGCACTGGCGGCGGGATTCCGACCTGAGCACGATCCGCGACCCGAAGCCGCTCGCACGGCTCTACCTCGGCGAGCGCGAGGCCTGGGCGGAGCTCTGGGCACGGGTCGACGCGCTCCTCGCGGACCTGCGCTGACCGGCCGGCGCCGGCGTCGGCAGGACCCGACCGTTCCCCTCGCCGGCAGTGGGATCTTGCTCCAACGGATGAAGCAAGATCATGCCAGTCCGCGCTGAAGAGACCCGTGCCGAGGCCCAGGGCCAGGGCGTCGTACAGCCAGCGCAAGGCGCGCGGCTCGCCCTCACGCTGCGGTGGACCTTGCGCTGCGCCGGACCTTGCGCTCCTGCGGCCCTTACGCCGCGGCGGCCCTTGCTTCGCGGCGGACCTTGCGCTGCGGTGACCCCCTGCGCCGCGGTGGACCTTGTGCCGCGGTGGACCTTGTGCCGCGGCAGACTTTGTGCGGCGGCAGACCTTGCGCCGCGGCGGCCCCTACGCCGCGGCAGCCCTTGCGCCACGCCAGCCCTTGCGCCACGCCAGCCCTTGCGCCACGCCAGCCCTTGCGCCGCGGCGGCCCTTGCGCCACGGCAGCCCTTGCGCTGCGGCAGCCCTTGCGC
The DNA here is from genome assembly GCA_039029355.1 of Planctomycetota bacterium. Lineage (GTDB taxonomy): Bacteria > Planctomycetota > UBA1135 > UBA1135 > JBCCGI01. Next base: position 254 of record JBCCGI010000034.1, on the reverse strand, counting down.
TGCGGTGGACCTTGCGCTGCGGTGGACCTTGCGCCGCGGCGGACCTTGCGCCGGTGCGCACCGGCGCCCGCGCTGGAGGCGCAGAGGCCGGTCCGGAACCCGCGTGCGCGTCCGCGCGACAAGCCGCGGGGCGCGGTGCGGGCAGGCACCCCAGCTCTCCTTCTTTGGATGATTGTCTTGTCCGCTGCACAGCCTCGTTTCATCTTGCAGGCCTCAAAGAGTCAAGGCGAAGCAACGAAGCCGAATTCATCCAT
>JBCCGI010000033.1:0-84648 GCA_039029355.1 Planctomycetota bacterium | reverse complement strand
TGAGGTCCGGGCGAGTCGAAATTGCGGGTCGAGCAAGCGGCGAAGTCGCTCTTCGAGAGCTGTGGCTGCGCTCAACGCACCCGGCAGCAATCTTCGATCGGTTCGCTGATCCGCAATCTTCAGCAGGTTTCGTGCATACGCGGTCGCGCTGACGCCGCTCGTCTACGCCGAGCCGCGGTCGGCGCGCTTCCCCGGACAGGGGCGGCCTGCCTGGCCCGACGCGGCGCCGGGCGACCTGGCGCTGGCGGCGGCGGCGGGGGAGGCGCGCCGCGCCGGGCTGAGGCTCCTGCTCTCGCCGCAGCTCCTGTCGACCGGCGGAGGCACGTGGGCCGACGAGACCGGCCTCGGCGACGCGGAGGAGGTCGACGCCTTCTTCGAGCTCTACGGCTCGGTCCTGGTGCACTACGCGCTGCTGGCGGAGCTGCTCGGGGCCGACACCCTGTGCCTCGGCAACGAGCGCGACGGCGCGGCGCGCACGCTGCCGCCCGGCGACGCGTTTGACGGCACCGACCGGGAGCTGGCCGCCGAGCAGGAGCGGCGGCGGCTGCTGCAGGACGCTTGGCTCGCGCTCATCGAGCGCATGCGCGGAGCGTTCTCCGGCCTCCTGACCTACGCCGCCGCGCCATCGCGCGAGATCGAGGAGGTCGGCTTCTGGCCGCAGCTCGACCTGGTCGGCGTCGACTTCTTCCCCAAGCTGCCGCATCCGGCCGGCGCTTCGTCCGAGCGCAACGCGCGTGCCGCGCTGCGCACGCAGCTGGCGCGCTGCGTCGACGTCGCGCGCGTGGCCGAGCGGCCGCTGCTGCTGGTGCAGACCGGCTTCCCCTCGCACGCGCGCGCCGCGCAGCGGGCCACGGTCCCGCAGGGGCCGGTCGACGTCGATGCGCAGCTGCGGCTCCTCACGCTGCTCGACGAGGCGCTCGACGAGCTGCGTGAGACCGCCGCGCTCGCGGGCCTCTACCTTTGGTCGTGGAACCCCGACCCGCGCGCTGGCGGGGCCCAGCACTCGGGCTACACGCCCCAGGGCAAGCCGGCCGAGGCCGCCCTGCCGGGGCTGTTCGAGTGATCGCGCTGTCCGGTTCGACCACGGGCCTGCCGGGCGTCGGCCCGGCGCGGGCCGAGCGGCTGGCCCGCATCGGCGCGACGTGCGTGCGCGAGCTGCTGTTGCTCCAGCCGCGGCGGCTGGCGCGCCGCGGCGCGTGCGTTTCGGCGGCCGAGGCGTGCGCGGCCGTGGGCGCCGAGGTCTCGGTGCGCGGCTTCGTGCGCGGCGTGCGCTTCCACCGGACCGGGGGGCGCCGCTCGCTGGTGCGCGCGCAGCTCGAGAAGGGCGGCGCCTCGATCGACGCGCTCTTTTTCAACCAGCCCTGGCAGCGCGAGCGGATGCGCGAGCTCCAGGACGGCGGCGAGGAGGTCGAGCTGTACGGCAAGGTCGTGGCGACCAAGTCCGGCCCCGCGCTCGCCTCGCCGCGGATCGGAACCAGCGAGAGCCCGCTCCCCGCGCCCGGCTCGTTCGAGTGCTTCTACCCGGCGACCGACGGGCTGGCGCAGGGCTTCCTGCGCACGACGATCGGCCACGCGGTGCGCGAGCACGCGGACGACCTCGACGAGACGCTGAGCGCGGACGAGCTCGCGGGGCTCGGGCTGCCGGCGCTCCCCGACGCGGTGCGCGAGCTGCACGCGCCGACGGCCGAGGAGGCCTTCCTCGCGGCGCGGCGCCGCGTGGCGCTCGAGCCGATCCTTGCGCTCCAGGCGCGGCTCGCGGACCGGCGCGAGCGGCGCGTCGAGGGCCGCGCGCGGGCGGTGGCCGTCGCCCCGGGCGCCGAGTCCGAGCTGTTCGCCGACTTCCCCTTCGAGCCGACCGGCGCCCAACGCGCGTCCCTGGCCGAGATCCTGGGCGACCTCGCGCGCACCGTTCCGATGCGCCGACTGCTGCAGGGCGACGTCGGCGCGGGCAAGACCGCGGTCGGCGTCGCCGCGTGCCTGCACGCGGCGCGCGCGGGCGGGCAGTGCGCGTTTCTGGCGCCGACCGAGCTGCTGGCCGAGCAGCACTTCGCCGGCCTCGCGCCGATGCTGGAGCGCGCGGGGGTACGCGCCGTACTCGTGACCGGCTCGATCGCGGCGCGGCACCGCAAGGCGGCCTTGGCCGCGCTCGCGAGCGGTGAGGCGCAGCTCGCCATCGGAACCCACGCGCTCTTCTCGGACGACGTGCGCTTCGCCTCGCTCGACCTGGCGGTCATCGACGAGCAGCAGCGCTTCGGCGTGGCGCAGCGGCGCGCGCTCCTGTCGAAGGGCGAGGACGTGCACATGCTGCTGATGACCGCCACGCCGATCCCGCGGACGCTGGCGCTGACGCTCTACGGCGACCTCGAGCTGACGCTGTTGTCCGAGCGCCCGCCCGGGCGCGGCGGCGTGACGACGCGCGTGGTGCCGCCGGACGAGCTCGGTCGCGTGCTGCGCTTCCTGGGCGACCGCCTGGACGGCGGCGAGCGCGCCTTCTGGGTGGCGCCGCGCATCGAGGCGGACGACGACGACCCCGAGGCGGCCGAGCAGACCGTCCCCGCCGCGGAGCAGGCCTTCGAGTCGCTGTCGAAGAGCTTCGGCGCGCACGGGGTCGAGCTGGTCCACGGCCGGCTCGCGGGCGAGGAGCGCGCCGCGCGGGTCGAGCGCTTCCGGCGCGGCGACTCGCGGCTCCTCGTCGGCACGACGGTCATCGAGGTCGGCGTCGACGTTCCCGAGGCGACCGTGCTGGTGGTCGACGGCGCCGAGCGCTTCGGGCTGGCGCAGCTGCACCAGCTGCGCGGGCGGATCGGGCGCGGGAGCGCGGACTCGACCTGCCTCCTGATCGCGCGGGGCGAGGCGCGCGAGCGCTGCGCGGTGCTGGAGGAGACCGACGACGGCTTCCGCATCGCCGAGGAGGACCTCGCGCAGCGCGGCATGGGCGACCTGGCCGGCTTGCGCCAGTCCGGCGAGAGCTTCGAGGGCCTCTCCGACCCCGAGGCCGACGTCGAGCTGCTGCTCTTCGCCGGCCGCGCCGTCTGCGATCCCGCGGTGCGCGCGCGCTACCTGCCGGCGGCCGATCCCGAGTAGGGTGGCCCCATGCCCAGGCTCATCCGCGTCGCGTCGCTGTCCGACATCCCCGAGGGAGGCGCGCTCTGCGTGCGCGTCGGCGACGAGCCGGTCGGGCTCTTCCGCTCCGAGGGGCAGATCTACGCCCTCGGCGACCGCTGCACCCACGTCGGCGCGCCGCTGAGCGAGGGCGTGGTGCACGCGGGCGAGGTCGAGTGCCCGCTGCACGACGCCCGCTTCGACCTCGCGACCGGGCGGGCGCTGTCGGGCCCGGCGCCGCTCGACACGCCGGTCTACCGCGTGCGCCTGGCGGGAGACGACGTGCTGATCGAGGAGCCGGCGGCGCTGTCGTGAGCGCCCTCTGCTGCCCCGCCTGCGGCTCCCGGCGCGGGGCGGACGCGGACGTCCTGCGCTGTGGGTGCGGTGAGCTGCTCGAGCTCGAGCACCCCGCCCCGGACGCGCCGCGCGAGGCCTTCGCGCGCCCCGCGGCGCCGAGCGGTGTGTGGCGCTTCGCCGAGGTGGTCGACCCCGGGCTCGCGCCCGAGGAGCGCGTGACCCTGGCCGAGGGCAACACGCCGCTCCTGTGCTCCGCTGCGCTGAGCCGCTTCGCCGGGCTGGAGCGCCTGGCGCTCAAGCACGAGGGCAGGAACCCCACCGGCTCGTTCAAGGACCGCGGCATGACCGTCGCCGTCGGGCGCGCGCGGCGGGCGGGCGCGCGCCTCCTGGCCTGCGCATCGACCGGCAACACCGCCGCGAGCCTGGCGGCATACGCCGGCGCCGCGGGGCTGCCGTGCGTAGTGCTCGCGCCCGAACGCGGCACGGCGCTCGGCAAGCTGAGCCAGGCCATCGCGCACGGCGCGCGCACGCTGCTCCTGCGCGGTGACTTCGACGAGGGGATGCGCCTGGTGCTCGCGGCGGCGGAGGAAGGGCGCGTCGCGCTGGTCAACTCGGCCAACCCGTGGCGCCTGGAGGGGCAGAAGACGATCGTGCTCGAGCTCCTGGCCCAGCGCGGCTGGGAGCCGCCGGACTGGATCGTCTTCCCCGCAGGCAACCTCGGCAACTGCGCCGCCTTTGGCAAGGCGCTGCGCGAGGCGCGTGCCTTCGGCTGGATCGACCGCGTCCCGCGGCTGGCCGCGGTGCAGGCCGAGGGCGCCGCGCCGTTCGCCGCCGCCTTCGGGCGCGGGTTCGACCGGTTGGAGCCGGTGCGCGCCGAGACGTTCGCCAGCGCGATCCGCATCGGCGACCCGGTGTCGTACCGGCGCGCGGTCCGCAGCCTGCGGGAGACCGGCGGCGTCGCGCTGTCGGTCTCCGACGACGAGATCCGCGCCGCCAAGCGCGCCGTCGACCGCGCCGGGATTGGCGCCGAGCCCGGCAGCTGCGCGGCGGTCGCCGGCCTGCGGGCGCTGCGCGCGGCCGGCACGGTGGGGCCGGACGACTCCGCCGTGTGCGTGCTGACCGGCCACGTGCTCAAGGATCCCGACGCGAACCTCGAGGCGGCCGCGCCCGAGGTTCTGGATCCCGAGGCGGTCGGCGCCGCGATCGGGTCGCCTGCGCCGCGCGGTTAGCCCGCGTCAGCGAGGGCGGCGGTGCTCCCACCGCGCGTCCGCAGGGCGATCCGGATGAGAGTCAGGCCGCGACGCCGATGCCGAGCTCTTGCTTCAGCTGCTCGCACCAGGCCGCGATGCGCTCTTCGGTCAGCTCTGCCTGGTTGTCCTCGTCCAGCGCCAGTCCGACGAAGCGTCCGTCGGCCAGGGCGAGCGAGCCGTCGAACTCGTAGCCCTCGGTGGGCCAGTGGCCCACGTTGCAGATGCCTCCGCGCTCGACGATGCGTTCGCGCAGGATCCCGATCGCGTCCTGGAAGTTGTCGGGGTAGCCGTCCTGGTCGCCGAGGCCGAAGAAGGCGACGCGGACTCCGTCGAAGCTCACGTCCGCCAGGTCGTCGAAGACGGCGTCCCAGTCCTGCTGGAGCTCGCCGATGTTCCACGTCGAGACGCCGATGATCAGCACGTCGAAGCTCGTCATAGCGTCGAGCGAGACGCCGGAGATGTCCTCGGCGGACTCGATCGCTCCGGAGAAGTGCTCCTGGATCTTCTCCGCAGCGTCCTCGGTGTTGCCTGTCGTGCTTCCGTAGACCAGTCCGATTTTCATGTCGTTCCCAGGGTGGGAGCCGTAGGGGAGGTGACGCCCGAAGCGTCGATGACCGGCCGGGAAGGTTAGCTGTCTTTTTCGATGCTATTGCGACTCAATCTCAATTTGTTTTGCGCGCGCGAGCGCCATGTGAGAGCGTTACTCCGCGCGGATCCGCCAGCGTCGCTCCTCGTCCTCGCGCCCCCAGCTGGCGTACAGCTCGATCACCGCCGCCAACGCCTGCCGCGATGAGGCGTGCTCGGCCGACTCGGCCGCGACGATGGCCTCGTAGGCCTCGACCGCGTGGCTCTCGGCCTGCTCGTAGCGCGCGAGCCGCGTGTAGGCGAGCCCCAGGCTGGCGCGGGCCTCGGCGTGGGCCAGCGCGGCGTCGGGGGCGACCCTGGGCCCCATCTCGATCGCGCGCTCGAGCAGCGGCGCGGCCTCGTCGGGGCGCTCGATAGCCAGCAGGAAGTCGCCGTAGGCGGCGAGCACGTCGGCGAAGCCCGGCGAGCCGTCGGGGACGGCGTCGTCGGCGTAGTCGACCAGCTTGCGGTAGTGCTCGCCCGCGTCCTCGGTCCGGTCGAGGCCGGCCAGCGCGCGCCCGAGCCACAGCCCCACGTAGAGCACCGGGCCGGAGAGCCCGTGGTGCATGTCGTGGTAGATGCGGAACGGCGCCTCGAGGTGGGGGAGCGCTTCGTCGAAGCGCTCGTGCTGGCACAGGACCACCCCGAGCTCCTGCCGGTTCATCAGCAGCGTGGGCGAGGCGGGCGAGAGGTGCTGGCTGTGGATGCGGTAGGCCTCGGACAGGAGCTCCTCGGCGTGCTCCAGCTCGCCGCGGCGGCGCTGTACCTCGCCGAAGAGCATGCAGGTGTTCCCGAGCACGCGCGCGTCGTCGGGGCGCGTCTGGCGCAGGACTGCGAGCGCCTTGTCGTAGTGCTCGGCGGCGCGGTCGTCGTCGCCGACCTGGGCCTCGAAGCGGCCGAGGTCGAAGAGCGCCATCGCGACGTCGGTGTGCACGTCGCCGTGCGTGGCGCGGTGCAGCTCCAGCGCGCGCAGCAGCGCGGTGCGGCCCTCGTCGGGCTGCTCTAGTGCCAGCAGCGCCATGCCGAGGTTCGCGAGCCCGTTGGCGAGCTCCTCGTGGTCCGGCCCCAGGATCTTCTCCTGCACCGCGAGGCCGCGTCGGGCGAGCTCCTCGGCGCGCTCGGGCTCGGACAGGATGCGCGCGACGCGCGACAGGTTGACCATGAGCTGCGCGGTCAGGAGGTGTTCCTCGCCCAGGAACTCGACGCGGATGTCGAGCGCGTCCTCCCACAGGTCCGCCGCCTCGCGGAAGATGCCGCGCGTCCGCTGCAGCGAGCCCAGGTGCACCTGCGCCGACGCGACGGCCAGGGCGCGGTCGCCGAAGAGCGAGGTGGCGAGCGAGAGGGCCTCGCGCATGCGCGCCTCGGCGGCGCCGAGGTCGTCCATCCAAAGCGCGACCTTGCCCAGGTTGAGCAGCGCGTCGACGACCTCCTTGTGCTCGCGGCCGTGGAGGCGCGTGAGCATGGAGAGCGCCTCGTCCAGCTGCTCGCGGGCCTGCGCGAGCCGGTCGGTGTCGGCCAGCAGCGCGCCGAGGCCCGACAGGCTCTGGGCGATGGCGGGATGGTCGGTGGGGAGGGTCTCGCGGCGCAGGGCGAGCGCCTCGACGATCAGCTCTTCGGCGCGCACTTTGTCGGCGCGGCGCATGTGGTAGAGGCCCAGGTCGTGGAGGCTCTCGGCGACGGCCTCGGGCTCGCCGCCGTCCGCGCCGCGGCGCAGCGCGAGCGCCGCCTCGAGGTGCTCGCCGGCCTCGTTGAGCCGGCCCAGCGCGAGGTAGGAGTTGCCCACGGTGCGCCGCACCGCGGCCTCGACGTCGGGGCGTCCGGGGAAGCTCGCCCCGACGCGTGCGGCGGACAGGTCGAGCAGCTCGCCGACCTTGAGCTCGGGCGCGCCGGCGACCTGCGGATCGGCCGACGACAGCACCTCGATCAGGAAGTCGTTCACGGCGCGGGCGCGTTCGGCCTCGCGCTCGGCGCGCGCCTCGGCCAGGCGCGCGCGCTCGGCCTCGCGGCCGATGCGCAGGTTCGACACCCCGAGCCCCGCGGGCAGCCCGATCGCGATCGCCGCGGCGAGCGCGATGGCCGTCGTGGCGCCCGGGTGGCGGCGCGCCAGGCGCAGCGCGCGCGTCGGCCAGCCGATCGGACGCGCGCGGACCGGGCGGAAGGCGAGGAAGCGCCGCAGGTCGGCCGCCATCTCCGCCGCCGACTGGTAGCGGCGGTCGGGCGACTTCTCGAGCGCGGTCAGGCAGATGGTCTCCAGGTCGCGCGGGATCAGCTTGTTGAAGCGCCGGGGGAGCGGCGGGTCCTTCGACAGCACGTGGCGGAAGATCTGCTGCGCGTTCTTGCCCTCGAACGGGCGCCGCAGGGTGAGGAGCTCGAACAGCGTCACCCCGAGGGCGTACACGTCGCTGCGCGCGTCGACGCCACGCCCGCGGGCGGAGATCTGCTCGGGCGCGACGTAGTAGGGCGTGCCGGCGAAGTCGCCGCTCATCGTCACCGTGTCCTCGAGCTCCATCCGCGCGAGCCCGAAGTCGAAGAGCAGCGCGCGGCCGTCGACCGAGACCAGGATGTTGGAGGGCTTCACGTCGCGGTGCACGACGCCGTGCTCGTGGGCGTGCTGCAGGGCGTCCGCGACGTCGAGCATCATGCCGCAGATCGTCTCGACGTAGGTCTTGCCCCAGGTCGACGGGACCGAGCGCGGCGGGGGCGGCGAGGAGGGATCGGGCGCCTGCGACTCGACGCCTCCCGGCGGCGTGCGCTCGGGGTCGAACGCGGTGTCGTCGTCGCTTGGCTGCAGGAAGGTCGCCGCGCCCAGGTGCGTGGTGTTGAGCTCGTCCGTCGGGACGTCGAGCTGGCGCAGCACGCTGACGACCTCGGAGAGCGTCTTGCCCTCGACGTACTCCATCGTGAAGTACGGCACGCCCGCGGCTTCGCCGACCTCGTAGATCGGCACGATGCGGCCGTGCTTCAGGCCCGCGATGGCCTTGATCTCGCGCTCGAAGCGGGTGCGCGCGATGTCCGAGGCGACCAGCCGCGTCGCCAGCGCCTTCAGCGCGACCAGCCGCCCGAGCCGCGGGTCGAGCGCGAGGTAGACCACGCCCATCCCGCCGCGGCCGAGCTCGCCGACCAGGCGGTAGCGGCCCAGGGTGCGCAGCCGTGGCCGGTTGCCGCCCTCGCCGTCGCCGGTGAGGCCGGCGCGCAGCAGCAGCTCGAGGCGCTCGCGCACCGCCGGGGCCGACTCCGGATCGTCGCTGCAGATGCGCTGGATCTCGGCCTCGGCGGCGGGGCCGTTGCGCTGCTCCGGAGGCAGCTCGTCGAGACGCTCCAGGCAGCGCGCCACGAGCTCGATGACCCGTTCCGGCGCGCTTTCAGGCTCCTTCCCCGCAGCCTGCCCTTGTCCTGCCATTTCCCCGATTCTAGAGCACCCCGGGCGGAGCAGGGCCACCGGGCTCGCTAGTACCTGCGCCGGTAGTGGATCGGGCCGTCGATCAGCGTGCCGACGTACGGCGGGGCACCCGCGTCGCGCAGCGCGTAGGAGAGGGCGAGACGACCCTCGAAGTAGCCGTGCTCCTCGACCATCTCCAGGCGGCCGTAGAGCCGCAGGATCTCCTCGAGCGTCATGCGCGTGTCGGGGTGCTGAATGCCGAGGAACGACTCCTGCGCGCGCTGGGTCTCCAGCAGGCGCGCCTCGGCCTCGTCGTAGTTGCCCATCCGGTGGTGGATGTGGCCGTAGATGCGCGCGCAGTCGAGCAGCAGCCGCCGGTCGACGGCGGGGAAGGAGAAGCCGAGCTCGATGCCCGCCAGCAGCGGGCCCAGCGCCTGCTCGTGGTGCCCGTCCTCGTAGAGGATGCGACCGATCCGCAGGTGGCAGTTGGCGATCATGACCGGCAGTGAGCTACCGAGCTCCTCGTTCAGCGCGATCGCCTCCTCCGCCACGTCGAGCGCCTGGTTGCGCAGGCCGCGCTGGGCCAGGGTCTCGGACAGGTTGCTGAGCGCGAGCACGGTGTGGCGCTCCTCGTAGATGCCGGTGCGCTTGTAGGAGGAGAGCACCTCCTCGTACGTCTCCCCGGCCTCCTCCCAGAGGCCCTGGGTGAAGTAGAAGTTGGCCAGGTCGGCGCGGTAGGTCACCGTGCTGGTGTTATCGCGGCCGCGGAGCTCGACGTAGACCTCGGAGGCCGAGGCGAGGCGTTCTAGCGCGAGGTCCGGCCGGCCCATGCCGTTCCACGCCAGGCCGAGGACGCGCTGCAGCCCGCCCATCATCTCGCGGTCGGGGCGCGGCAGCTCGGCGTAGATCGACAGGGCCTCCTCGCCGACCTCCAGCGCTTCCTCGAGCCGCACCTGGTCGTAGTAGGCCTTCGCGAGCCGGTGCATCGCGTAGGCGGTGGCCTCGGCGCGGTCGCCGTACTTCTGACGCCGGATGCGCACCGCGTCCTCCAGCAGGGGCGAGGCGTCTTCCGGCAGGTCCAGGTCGAGCAGGATCTGCGCCAGGACGATCTCGGTCGAGGCGATGTGGGGGTGGCCTGCCGGCAGGATCGCCCGCTGTAGCTGCAGCGCCTCGAGCGCGCCCTGCTCGGCCTGGTCGTTCTTGCCCAACAGGTGGCGCGCGAGCGCCAGGTTGGCGTTGGTCTGGGCGACGAGCTGGTGGCGCGCGCCGAGCCGCTGCGTGTAGCTCATGCTGTTGCGCAGGAAGAGCTCCTCGGCCTCCGGCATCTCGCGCTGGGTCATCAGCGTCTTCGCCAGCCGGTTGCGGCAGGCCGAGGTGTCGGGGTGCGACTCACCCTGGATGCGGCCCAGGAGGGCGAGCGCCTCGCGGTAGCGCTCCTCGGCCAGCTCGAGCGGGCCATCGTCGCGCTTGTCGGCGCGCCACTCGCGCTCGAGCATGTCGCCCTCGTCGAGCAGGCCCTGGGCCACCTCGCGGCTCTCGGGCCCGAAGGCGTCGCGGCGCAGGGCCTGGCTCTCGGCGATGCGGCTGCGCGCGGTGCCGAAGTCCTCCTCCTCGGCCGCGAGGAGCGCGAGGTGCGCCAAGGCCCCCGCGAGGTCGGCGGGGTTGGCGGGCTCCTGGGCCTCGAGCGCCGCGAGCGCCTGGGTCAGCAGCTCGCGCGACTCGGTCAGCGCCCCGCGCGCGTCGTCGTCGTCGCGCGAGCCCTTGTGGAGCAGGCACACCCCGAGGTCGTCGAGGCTGCGCGTGACGTCCGGGTGGAGCCCCGGCAGCGCCGAGGACCGCAGCTCCAGGGCGCGGCGCAGGTGCAGCTCGGCCGCCTCGAACTCGCCGATCGCCAGGTACGTGGTGCCGATCGTCGCGCGCACGCCGGCCTCGAGTAGGGCGTCCTCGAAGCCGGCGTCGAGGCGCTCGACCGCCAGGTCAACCGCCTCGCGGATCGTGGCGTCGAAGCCGAGCTCGGCGGGGTTGGCCGCGCCGAGCATCTCCAGCAGGAAGTCGTTGATGCGCGCGGCGCGCGCGGCCTCGCGCTTGGTGCGCTCGGCCTCGGTTGCCAGGCGCACGCCGGTGCCGAGGACCGCCGCCGGGACCCCGACGGCGATCACGCCGGCCAGCGCGACCGCGGTCGCGGCGCCCGGCTTGCGCTTCACCCAGCGCGCGATGCGCGTCCCGAGCCCCACGGGCCGCGCGCGGACGGGGCGGAACTCCAGGAACCGCCGCAGGTCCGCCGCCAGGTCCGAGGCGCGCTGGTAGCGGCGGCCGGGCTCCTTCTCCAGCGCCGTCAGGCAGATCGTCTCCAGGTCGCGCGGGACGAGCCGGTTGAGCTTGCGCGGCAGCGGCGGGTCCTTGGTCAGGATCTGGCGGAACACCTGCTGCGTGTTCCGTCCCTGGAACGGGCGCTGGAGCGTCAGGAGCTCGAACAGCGTTACGCCCAGGGCGTAGATGTCGGCGCGGTGGTCGACCGCCTTGCCCTTGCCCGAGATCTGCTCCGGCGCGACGTAGAAGGGGGTGCCGGCGAAGTCGCCGGTCTGGGTGAGCGCCTCCTCGGAGTCGAGCCGCGCCAGGCCGAAGTCGAAGAGCAGCGCCCGGCCGCGGGCGTCGATCAGCACGTTGGAGGGCTTGACGTCGCGGTGCACGACGCCGTGGGTGTGCGCGTGCTCCAAGGCGTCGGCCACGTCGTGCACCATGCGGCACACCGTCTCGACGTAGGTCTTGCCCCACTGCGAGGGGAGCGAGGGTGCCTCCTCGCGCGGCGTGTCGGCGCGCAGCAACGCGCTCGAGTCGGTGTCGTGCAGCAGCCCGGTGTCGGTGTCGGTGCGCTCGAAGAAGGTGACCTGGTTCAGGTGGCTGGTGCTGAGCTCATGGGTGCTCACGTGGAGGTCCCGCAGCGACTGGACCACCTGGGCCAGCGTGCGCCCCTCGACGAGCTCCATCGTGTACCACGGCACCCCCGACTCCTCGCCGACCTCGTAGACCGGGACGATGCGGGGGTGGTTGAGCCCGGCGATCGCGCGGATCTCGCGCTCGAAGCGGGTGCGGGCGCGGTCGCTGATGACCAGCCGCGGGCCCAGCGCCTTCAGCGCGACGCGGCGTCCGAGACGCGGGTCGAGGACGAGGTAGACCACGCCCATTCCGCCGCGCCCGAGCTCGCCTAGGATCTTGAAGCGCCCGAGCGTGCGTCCGTCGCCGCCCGTGGCCGCGGTCCGCCCGGTCGCGAGGCCCGCCCGTTCCAGGTGCCCCAGGCGCTCCCGCAGCGCGGCCTCGCGCTCGGGATGCTCGCGGCAGAAGGCCTCGATGACGTCCGACGGTGGCTCCCCGGACTCGTCGATCCGAGCCAGGCACTCGGCCACGAGCTCGACGACGGGATCGACCTCGCTGCCCCTCGGCTCGCTTTCCTCGGCGGTCACGGTTTGATTCTAGACCGCTTTTCGAGCGACCTCGCTTCCTGGGCTAAGATAGGAGGGCTCCTCCCCCCCCAAATGTCGGACCCGTCAAGGAAGCTGGTTGAGAGCGCCTCCAAGGGCGACTCGATGGCGCTGGACTCGCTGCTGGAGCGCCACATCCCCGGGCTGCGGGCCTACGTCAGGCTCCGCTCGGACCGGCTGATCCGTGCCAAGGAGTCGGAATCGGACCTGGTCCAGTCGGTCTGCCGCGAAGTGCTGGAGCACATCGACCGCTACCAGTACCGCTCCGAGGCGGGCTTCCGCCAGTGGCTGTACCGCACCGCCGAGCGCAAGATCATCGACCGCTTCCGGTACTACAACGCCGAGAAGCGCAGCGCGGCGCGCGAGGTCAACGGCGACGACCTGGGCCTCGAGGACTCGCGCCTGCTGGAGGCCTACGGCACGCTCTTCACGCCCAGCCGCGACGCGATGGCGCGCGAGGAGCTGCGGCGGGTCGAGGAGGCCTTCGAGGGGCTGCCGGCGGACTACCGCGAGATCATCGTGCTGGCCCGCATCGTCGGGCTGCCGCACGCCGACATCGCGCGGCAGCTCGGCCGCACGCCGTCGTCGGTCCGCAACGCGCTGTACCGCGGGCTGGCGCTCCTGTCGGACCACCTTGCGAAGAGCCGCTAGCGGGACGCCGCTAGTCGTGGTGGATCACCGTCGCGTGTAGCTCGGTGCGGTTGCCGCCCTTGGACTGCGCCCGCTCGAGGTACTTGAGGCAGGTCTCCATCAGCGCCGCGCCGTCGGAGTTGCGCGAGACGCGGCCCAGCGAGGCCCCTCCGAGGCTGACCGAGATGTGCAGCGCACGGGACTCGAACGAGATCGTCTGCATGTGCACGCCGTGCCGCAGGCGCTCGGCGAAGGTGCGCAGGCCGAAGGGCGAGGTCTCGGCGACCACCACCGCGAAGCGGCAGCCCTCGATGTGCGTGAGGAAGTCGCTGACGCGCGTCGTCCGGCCGAGCACGCCCGCGACGGAGCGCAGGATGTCGTCGCCCGCCTCGTCTCCGTGCGTCCGGAGCAGGTCCTCGAAGTGGTCGATCTCCAGCAGGATCAGGCCCAACGCCTGCGGCAGGTTGGCCGAAGCGCGCGCCTGGGTCTCGCAGAGCAGGTACTCCTCGAGGCCGACCGCGTCCGAGAGTCCGGTGATCGGGTCGACGTAGGCCTGGTTCTTGGGGATCGAGCGGCGGTGCGCAAGGTCCGCCGACGCGCTGCTGGGATGGCGCATGTCGCCGATCGCCTCCATGCCGACGCGCAGGAGCTCGTCCCGCGCCTCGATCAGGATCTCCTCGTGGGAGCGGTCGGTCGGCGCGGGGAGCTCTAGCAGCTCGGCGGTCTCGCGGAAGGCGTCCTCGAGCGTGAGCAGGTATTCGCCGACCTGCGCGGTGTCGAGGCCATAGCGCGACTCGAAGTGCTCCTCCAGGTCGAACAGCGCCTGTCCCGAGCCGTCGATCAACGTGCGCACGGCGCACTCGGACACGTGCAGCAGGTAGGTCACCGCCTCGGCGTGCGGGCCAGCGTTCGCCGGCAGCTCGTTCGGGTGGTGCATGTGCCCGACGCCCAGGTAGATCAGCGGGGGGAGCTGCCAGGACTCGAGCAGCGCGCGCCCGACGTCGCCCCGGTTGAAGCCGAGGATGCGGTCCTCCTGCTCGACCACGGGCCAGGCGTTGCCCGACGCCTCGAAGACCTCGGCGTAGGGGGCGAAACAGCGCGCGAGCAGTAGCTGGCCGATGTTCGAGAGCAGCCCGCAGGTGAAGGCCTCGTCCTCGATCGAGCGTTCGACGAGCCCCGCGAGCGAGCGTGCCGCGACCGCGTGCGCCACGCTGCGGCGCCAGAACATGGTCTGGTCGAAGGCCGGCTCCTCGCGCACCAGGCCCCTGGCGAGCGAGAACGAGAGCGACATCAGCTGGAGCGACTTCTGCCCCAGCACCAGCGTCGCGCGCTGGAGCGATGTCACCTCCTGCCCCAGGTTGAAGAGCGAAGAGTTGGCGTAGCGGAGGAGCCGCGCGGCGAGCGCGGGATCTCTCTCGATCACCAGCGCTAGGTCGTCCAGCGTCGTCTCTTCATCGCGGCAGAGTCGGAGGATCTCGAGCGCGACGTTCGGGAGCGACGGAAGGTCGCCCGCGTCGAGCAGCTCCTGGGGGAAGGGATGTCCGGCGAAGGTCTGGCCCATGCGGTCAGGATTCCGATGTTGGGAGGCGCGTCTGGCTATACACCTCGACTCGATTGCGTCCGTTCTCCTTGGCGCGGTAGAGCAGCTGGTCGGCGAGCTTGAGGAGGACCGGGCCGTCCTGTGGCGACGTCGGCTGCGAGAGGCACGCGCCGCCGAAGCTGGCGGTCACGCGCAGCTCCTCGCCCTCAAACTCGATGACCTCCCGCTCGATCGCCTCGCGGACGCGATTGGAAACCATGCGGAGGAAGTAAGGGGTCGTCTGCGGGAGCACGATGCAGAACTCCTCGCCGCCGTAGCGGGCGGCGAAGTCGCTCTTGCGCGTGATCTCCCGAACGACCCGGCCGATGCGCTCGAGCACCGCGTCTCCGGCCTGGTGCCCGTGCTCGTCGTTGAACGACTTGAAGTGGTCGACGTCGAAGATGACGAGCCCGAGCGCGCGCGAGATGCCCCCGCGCAGGCGTCGATCGATCTCCTCGGCCAGCCGCGCGTCGAAGGCGGCGCGGTTCGGCAAGCCGGTGAGCTTGTCGGTTGTCGCCCGGCGCGCCAGCTCGCGGTTCTCCGACTCGAGCGTGCTCGCGCGCCGCTCGGCCGTCTGAAGGTCGGCCGACGTATTGAGGCTGATGTCGACCATCTTCGCCCGCGCGCGGTTGAGGATGTCGCCGTGCGACTCCGACTGCGGCAGGGAGATCGAGAGCATGTCGGCGGTCTCGTGGATCGCCGGCTCGAGGTCGACCAGGAACGCCTCGAGCTCGGCGCGGTCCATTCCCAGATAGGGCTCGCACAGCTCCTCGAGCGCGGACAGGTGAGCGCTTCCCGAGGGGCGGCAGAAGAGCCCGACCACGTGGGCGGTCGTGGCCAGGATCCGCGTGAGCTCGCGCGTCTCGTCGGCGGCCCCGTCCGGCAGCTCGTCGGCGCGCTCGAAGAAGGCGACCGGCAGGCAGATCAGCTCCGGCAGGTTCCAGGAGGAGAGCAGCGTGCCCGCGACATCCGAGTGGCTGAAGCCTAGCTGGGCTTGCTCCTCGACGCCGGTGGGGTAGCCCTCCTCGGCGCTCGCCAGCACGTCGGAGTAGAGCTCGTTGAGGCACTCCGCCAACACGAGCTGTCCGAGGTGCGAGAGCAGTCCGCAGAGGAACGCCTCGTCTAGGAAGGGCTGTCCCAGCCGCTTCGCTAGCGAGCGCCCGGCTACCGCGGCTGTCAGACTTCGATGCCAATACGCAGCATAGTCGAAGTTCGGCTTGCCCTCCTTAGGCAGCGACTGCGCTAAGGAGAACGACAGCGACAGCAGCTTGACGGTCTTCATGCCGAGGACCATCGCGGCGTGCTTCATGGTGGAGACGTCGTGTCCCAGGCTGAAGAGCGACGAGTTCGCCAACTTCAGCATCTTGGCTGCTAGCGCAGGGTCCTTTTGGACCGCGCCTGCGAGATCGTCGAGCGTGGTTCGCTCGTCCTCGCACAGCCTTAGGACTTCGACGGCGACGGCGGGCGGAGAGGGCAGGTTCTCCGCCCGGGCGATAGCTTCGGGTAGGGTTTTCTCGAACGTGAGGCCGGTCATGCTTTGGGTACGACCCGGAGAGAAAGTGAGGGGGATCCCCGGGAGCGGGGCTAAGGATCGGCCCGGCCAGCGCCGATCCTTGAGGTACCCCTAACGGAGATGGCGGGGTTTCCGAGGTCCCGTACCCTTGGACCTCGAATCCCCCGCCCTGGATGCCCTTCCACCCGTTTTTGTGTCCCTCCGGGACCGGGTCAAGGGCGGCTGCCTCGGTCGGCCCCTACCGTCCAGGCAGCTCCGACTGCGAGTAGACCTCGCATCGGTTCCTACCGTTCTCCTTCGCTTTGGTGAGGTAGCTCTCCGCGACGCGGATGAGCCCCTCAGCGTCCTTCTCCGATTGCGCCACCTCAAGGCAGGCTCCGCCCGAGCTGGCTGTCATTCTCCAGTCCTTCCCGCCGAACGTCACCGCTTCGGCTTCCACCGCGCCGCGGATCCGGTCCGCGACGGTTTTCAGAAGAGCGGGCGTCGTCGCGGGCAGGAGCACCGCGAAGTCCGCGTCGCCGATCCGCGCCGCGAGGTCGCCCTTGCGCGTGCAGCGGAACAGCACGTCGCCGACCGCGTTCAGGAGCGCCTTGCCCAGCTCGTCGCTGTGCTCTTCGCACAGCCTGCCGAAGCGGTCGAGCTCGATGCGGAGCAGGCCCAGGCAGCGCGGCAGCGTGCCCTCCATGCGCGCCTCGATCTCACGCGCGAGCGCCTCGTCGAACGCGACCCGGTTCGGCAAGCCGCTGGCCGAGTCCATGGTCGACTTGTCCTGGAGGCGGCGGCTGCGCACGCTGCGGTCGTCGGGGTGACGTTCCGCGACGTGGCGGTCGAGCTCCTTGCCCACGCTGACGCCTCCGCTTTGGAAGCGCGCGAGCTCGACGATGGCGCGGAGGTCCAGCCCGTCCGGGACGGGGAAGGAGAGCACCTCCGAAGCCTCACGAATCTCGGGCTCAAGGTCGGCCAGGAAGGTCCCGAGGTCGTGTTCGGTGAGCTGGTAGCGACGGTGGAAGAGCTCTGCGAGCTTGCCATAGGGCTCGCTCTTCTTCTCGTCACAGACCACCTGGGCGACCAGGGAGACCATCGTGTCGTCCGTCGGCTCTTGCCCCGCGATGCGCCCCAGGGCCCTCCCGGCGACCGTGGCGACCACGCTCCGCAGCCAGTAGCCGTGGAAGTCGAAGTCGGAGCCCTCGGCCGGGATCCGTTCCGCCAAGCAGAGTGCGAGCGACATCCACTTTGCGGAGGGGAGCCCGAGGCTCTCGATCGCGTCCCGCAGGGTGCGAGTTTCCTGCGGACCTTGGAAGAGCCGCGAGTTGGCGGCGCGCAGCAGACGGGCCGACAGGCCCGAATCGTTCAGAAGGACGGCGGACAGCTGCTCCGACGAGGCGTCTTCGGCCCGCGCGATGCGCAGCAGGTCGACAGCCACCGTAGGGAGGCTCGTGAGCTTGGCCGCTTGCTCGATGAAAACGGTCAGCTCTCTCTCGAAAGCGAGGTCCGGCATGTTTTGGGGAAGCGCAAAAGGCGCGGAGACGGGGGCAGGTCGTGGTCTCGATTCCGGTCGAGGACCCGCTGGCAAGACCTGCATCGTCTCGATCGTTCCCGCCCTTGAGATCCGCCTGTCGATTTCTTTCGAATCAGCGCCCGCGCCGCTCAAGTGAGGCCCAAAACCGGCCTCCAGGACCCTGTAGAGCGGCACGGGCAGCCCCCAGTCGGGGAAGAAACACAAGTCGCCTGGTCGGGGGGCCGGCGCGCGGAAGGACCCCGCCGGAGCCTTCGTCGGGGCCAGGATTGCGTATCCTGGGCGCCGCCACGGGGTAGCCCGCCGCGTCGACAGGTCCCGTCCCCGAGGATTCCTTTATGTCCGTTCGATTCCCGCTGCTCTCGGCCCTGCTCGTTCTCGGACCCGCCCTCGGACCCCTTGCCGCCCAAGAGGCGGGGCACGGGCTTGGCCCGGAGCCGGGCCTCCGCCGCCAGCAGAGCGACAAGGAGAGGGATAAGAAGAAGGGCGTCCTCGACATCGGCCCGGGGCGTCGGCGCCCCGAGCCCGCAGAGCCCACCACCGGTCCGCCCGCGACCGCTCCGCCGCCGGGCGTCGAGCCGGAGCCCAGCGAGCCCGGCGACGCCTTCGCGCGGAGCGCCGGCGCGGTGCTCGACGGCCTGCGGGGCGTCGAGACGACGGACGACCCCGCGCTCGATGCGGCCGTGCTCGAGCTGATCTCGCTCGGCGACGCCGGGCTGTCGGCCGCCCGTGCAGCCCTCCACTCCGACGGGGTCGGGACCCTCTTGACGGGGGCCGAGGTGCTCCTGACGGCCGGCTCCGACCCCGACCGCGACGCGGTCGTGGCGCGACTGCGCGGCAAGCTGCCCGCGCGCGCGGCGGGGACGCTGCTGGAGCTCCTCGCGGAGCGGGACCCGGTGCGGAGCTCGCCCGAGCTGCTCGCCGGGCTGCTGGATCACCCGCAGTCGTCGGTCCGCCAGGCGGCGGCGCGGCTCCTGGGCGCGCGCATGTCGACCGAAACCCTGCCGCTGCTCGCCGGGCGGCTGCGGTCGGAGCGCAGCGAGACGCGGCTCCTGGCGGTCGAGCTGGCGGCCGAGCTCGAGGACCCGACCGTCCGCAACATCCTGATCGACCGGCTCGGCGACGCGACGGCGAAGGTCGCCTGGCGCGCCGCGCAGCTCCTGTCCAAGCGCGCCGAGCCCGAGGCCATCGACGACCTGCTCGCCGCCGCCTTCCCCGCCGCGACCCCGGGCCGCCGGGCCTGCTACGCGCGGCTCGCGCTGGTCGAGGTCGAGGATCGGCGCGGGCTGGCGCTCGTGGATGAGCAGCACGTCGCGGGCCTGCTCGACGACCTCGTCAGCCGCGACCCGCTCTGCAGCGGCGCCGCGGCGCTCGTGCTGGCCGGCATCGGCTTCCGCGGCGAGGGCTCGCGCGGCTACGGCTGGCTCGACCGCGAGGTGCCGCACGAGATCGTGCGGCAGGTCTCGGGCGAGATCTTCCACCGCGACTTCAGCTCGATGGTCGAGCCCGCGCAGCGGCGCCTGTCGCTGCTCAGCGGCCACTCCTTTGGCCCCGGCGGCGACGCCTGGCGCGGCTGGTGGGTGGGGGCTTACCCGAGCTTCCACGCGCACCGCGCGGTGCTCGACGTGCGGCCCGAAGAGCTGGGCAGCCTCGAGCTGCACTACCGCACGGGTCCGCCCCACCACCGCGCGCTGCGGTTCCTCGGCCCCGATGTCGTGCTGGAGGCGGGCGGCGAGAGCCCCGCCCTGGGCGAGGACGTGCTGCTCTCGCCGGCCACGACCTCCGACCTGATGGCGCGGCTCTCCGAGGAGGGCGTCTTCGGCGCCGAGCGGCTCCCCACCACCGGCGCGGCCTTCGCCGGCGCCTCGCGCATGCTGGAGGTGCGCGTCGGCGACCAGACCAAGCGCTTCCTCCTGCCGGCGGCCTCGCGCGGCGAGGTCGACGCGTGGTTCGACCGCCTGGCCCACACGCTGGAGCGGTTGGAGGAGCGCAACCGCTGGCAGCGCTACGCCGGCGACGACGCGCGCGCCTTCTTCGAGGCCGAGCACGGCTGGTGGGAGGCCGAGCGCTCCGAGCCGGACCGCGACGCGCGCCTCAAGCAGCTGGTCTTCGCACACATGGACGGGCTCCACGCCTTCGAGCGCGGCCCCGGGCTGGCCGAGCTGGAGCAGCTCGGCCTGCGCGGCGCGGTGGGCTCGGCGGATTTCCCGCGCTTCCTTAAAATGCTCGAGGACGAGCGCTACTACGGCGAGCGCGTCGGCCGGCTGGTCGGCCTCGCGCGTGCGGCGGCGGGGGAGACCGGCGTCGAGGGCGAGCCGCTCGACGGCTCGCTTGCCGAGCGGCTCCTGATGGTCCTCGCGGCGCGCTTCTCGGGCGAGGCCACGCGCGAGATCGTCGACCTCCTGGGCGCCTCGCACCCCGAGCTCGCGCAGCGGTTGTCCGCCGACGAGCGCCCGCTCCTGCGCGCCCTCGCCGCCGCGGCCCTCGGGCGCCGCGGCGACGCCGAGAGCGTGGCTGCGCTTGAGCGTCTGCTGGGCGACAGCGACGAGAACGTCGAGGCCGCGGCGGTGCTCGCCTTCGCCGAGAACGGGCTCCACGATGCCGACGTCGAGCTCCTGTTCCGCGCGCGCATCGCCGACCCCCGCGTGCGGTCGGCCTCGCTGCGGGCCGTGGGGTTGCTCGCGCCCGAGGGCGCGATGGAGGCTCTGGTGGCCGCGTTGGCCGAGCCGCACCAGGGCGTGCAGATCGCCGCCGCCGAGGGGCTCGCCGACCTGGGCGACCCCGCGTCGGGGCAGCTTTTGGTGTCGCTCCTGGCCCGCGGCGAGCGCTCTCCGCTCTACCGGCCCGCCCGACGCGGCTTGCTGGACCTGGGCCCCGGGGGGCACGAGGCGCTCCTGCGGGCGGCCGGCTCGACGGCCAGCATGGCGCGCCGCGACGCGGCGCTCGTGCTCGCCGAGCAGCTGGTGCCGGCGGCGACGCCGGTCCTGATCGCGGTCCTCAGCGACGATCCGCGCGACATCCGCGCCGCGGGTGAGCTGGCGGTGCTCAGCGCCATCGACTTCCGCGAGCGCAGCGACCCGGCGATGGCCTGGCGGCAGTGGTGGAGCACGGTCCTCCCGGACGACCCCCTGGCCTGGTTCCGCGCCGGCTGCGAGCGGCTGGGCCTGCGGACGCCGCCCGCCGAGGAGTTCGAGGAGGGCGGCACGCTGCGCGCAAAGCTGTTCCTGGTGGAGGTGCTCGGACGCGAGGAGACCTACCTGGTCGAGCGGGCGCGGCGCGAGCTCTCGCGCCTCATGGGGGCCGACATCGGGTCGCTTCCGGCCCGCGGGACCCTGCGCGAGGCCTGGCGCGAGGAGCTGCGCGCGAGCCTCGGCACCGGGGAACAGGGCGGCTAGGCGAGGGATGCAGGTGGGGAGGAGAGTGCGCTGGGCCCTCGCGGCCGCCCTGATCGCCGGCGGCTTCGTCGTCGGCTGGTTCGGGTCCACCGACAGCGGCCGGGCCGCCATGCGCACCGCGCGCGACTTCCCCGCGATGCGGCGCGTCGAGGGCTTCCGCGAGGAGCTCCTGATGGCGGCCTACGAGTCGCAGCTCGACCCGCACCTCCTGGCCGCGATCCTCTTCTCGGAGTCCAGCGGCCGCGTGAACGCCCGCTCCCACGCGGACGCCCTCGGGCTCTTCCAGCTGATGCTGCCGACGGCCAAGGAGCGCGCCCAGGTCTTGGGGTTGCCGGAGCCGACCGAGGAACAGCTCTTGAGCGACCCGCTGCTCAATGCGAGGCTGGGCGCGGACTACTTCGCGTGGCTATTGGATCGCAACGACGGGAACGTGGAACGGGCGCTGGTCGCCTACAACGCGGGACCCACCAAGCTAGCGCGATGGGTCAAGGAGGCCGGCGGATACGACGCCTGGCGCGAGGAGCGCCTGGCCGCGGGCAATTCCTCGGTGCTCGCCTACGCCGCCAAGGTCGAGCGCTATCGCGACCGCTTCCGTGAGCGCGGCCTGTTCGATGCGAATGATCTGGAGCAACTCGGGGACGGTTACTAGAGGCCTTCCGCTCATCTTCGTCCTGCTGCTGGCTCTCCTCCCGCCCGCCCACGGCGCGCAGGAGGAGGAGCAGGAGCCCGCCGCCACGGTGCTGAACAGCCCGCGGGAGGTGATGCGTGTGTTCCTCGACAACATGCGCCTGTACCGCCGCCACGGGCAGGAGCGCTACCTCGAGGCCGCGATCTCGACCTTCGACGAGGACGGCGTGCCGGGCGCCTGGAGCGAGGAGGGCGGGCAGGTCGCCGTCGACCTCTACGCCGCGTTCAACCGGGTCGAGTACGTGCGCTTCGAGGACCTGCCGGGGCCGGGCGAGCTGTCGCTGCGCTCGGGCTACGTGCGGCATCTCTTCGGCCCGCCACCCAGCGACGAGGACGCGGTGATCGAGCTCGCGTTCCTCCGCGGTGACGACGAGGGCTGGCGCATCTCCAAGCAGAGCCTCGCGCGCGTGCCGGAGATCTGGGCGCGCGTGAAGGAGCTGCCGCTGATCGGCGACCTGCCGTTCCTCCACCGGCTGCACCACCGCGTGCGCAGCGCGCTGCCGGCGCCGCTGCTCGCGCGCGGGTTCCTCCTGGAGAACTGGCAGTGGGCCGGGTTGGCGGTGCTGGCCTTCCTGGGGGCCGTGCTCGACCGGCTGGTGCGGTTCCTGTCCGCGGCGGTGCTGCGGCGGCTCGCGCGCGCCGACTCGGTCGACCTCGAGCGCCGCTCGGTCGAGAGCTTCGGCCGCCCGCTGGGGCTGTTGGCGGGCGCCTCGGCCTTCGCCTGGCTGCTGCCGACCCTGGACCTGCAGCCGGACTTCCTGCGGCCGCTCGACATCGCGGCGGCCTTCGTGGCGACCGTCGCGGGCGCGTGGGCCGCGTACCGGCTGGTCGACGTCTTCTGCGGCTACCTGACGGGGCGCGCGCGGCAGACGGCGACGCGCTTCGACGACGTGCTGATCCCGCTGCTGCGGCGCACGCTCAAGATCCTGGTCGCGATCGTGGGGCTGGTGTACCTCGCCTCGAAGTGGACCGACGATCTCTGGGGCGTCGTCGCCGGCCTGGGCGTCGGCTCGATCGCGGTGGCGTTCGCGGGTCGCGACACGATCGAGAACCTCTTCGGGACGTTCACGGTGCTGCTCGACCGGCCGTTCGAGCTGGGCGACTGGATCCGCGTGGGCTCGAACGAGGGGACGGTCGAGGACGTGGGCTTCCGCAGCACGCGCATCCGCACGTTCTACGATTCGATCATCACGGTGCCGAACCGCACCTTCGTGACCTCGGACGTCGACAACATGGGCCGGCGGCGCTACCGGCGCATCAAGACCTTGCTGTCGCTGACGTACGACACGCCGCCGGAGAAGATCGAGGCCTTCTGCGGCGGAGTGCGTCGCATCCTCGAGCTGCACCCGTACACGCGGAAGGACTACTTCCACGTGTACCTCAACGCGATGAGCGCGAGCTCGCTCGACGTGCTGCTCTACGCCTTTGTCGCGTGTCCCGACTGGGGCACCGAGCTGCGCGAGAAGCACCGCCTGTTCGCCGACATCCTGCGGCTCGCCGAGAGCCTCGAGGTGAGCTTCGCGTTCCCGACCCAGACGCTCCACATGGCGCGCGACGAGGACCTCGAACACCCCGACCGGCCCGAGAGCGACTTCGAAGGGCAACGGCGCGGCCAGCGCGTGGCCGACGGGATCGTCGAGAAGGGGCTCGCGCCCTTCGGCGGCCGGGGGGCGGTGCCGCCGCCGGTGGCGTCGCTCCAGGACCCGCATGCCCGCCGCGGCTCGGAAGCGGATGGGG
The DNA here is from genome assembly GCA_039029355.1 of Planctomycetota bacterium. Taxonomy (GTDB): domain Bacteria; phylum Planctomycetota; class UBA1135; order UBA1135; genus JBCCGI01. The sequence goes on along the minus strand of JBCCGI010000033.1, from coordinate 61,460 downwards.
GGGAGTGAACGACCATGCTCAAGCCCTTCGTCATCATCGCGGTTGCCGTCTTCGCGCTGGTGGCGCTGGTCGCGGTCTTCTGGCCGCCGATCCTCTGGCTGCTCGTGGTGTTGGTGCCGCTGCTCCTCCTCGGCATCTCCGACGCCATGAACGAGCGCCGGGCGGTGCTGCGGAACTTCCCGGTGATCGGGCACTTCCGCTACCTGTTCGAGATGATCCGGCCCGAGATCAACCAGTACTTCATCGAGTCGAACACCGACGGCCGGCCGTTCAGCCGCGAGCTGCGCTCGGTGGTCTACCAGCGCGCCAAGGCCGAGCTCCAGACCCAGCCGTTCGGGACGCAGCGGGACGTCTACGAGGGCGGCTACGAGTGGATCAACCACTCCTTCTGCGCCCAGCCCGCGCTGGACCCCGCGCCGCGCATCCGGATCGGCGCGGGGGAGAAGGCCTACGACGCGTCGCTCCTGAACATCTCGGCGATGAGCTACGGCTCGCTCTCCAAGAACGCCGTGCTCGCGCTCAACGGCGGCGCCCGGGCCGGCGGCTTCTACCACAACACGGGCGAGGGCGGGATCAGCCCGTACCACCTGGAGCCCGGCGGCGACCTGGTGTGGCAGATCGGCACCGGCTACTTCGGCTGCCGCGACGAGCGCGGGCGCTTCGACCCCGACCACTTCGCCGAGAACGCGGCGCGGCCCGCGGTGAAGATGATCGAGGTCAAGCTGTCCCAGGGCGCCAAGCCCGGGCACGGCGGCATCCTGCCGGCGTCGAAGGTCACGCCCGAGGTGGCGGAGATCCGCGGCGTGAAGATCGGAGAGAGCGTCCTCTCGCCGCCGGCGCACACGGCCTTCGGGAGCCCGCGCGAGATGCTCTCGTTCCTGCAGCGGCTGCGCGAGCTGTCCGGCGGCAAGCCGGTCGGCGTGAAGCTGTGCGTCGGCAACCCCTCGGAGTTCCTGGGCCTCTGCAAGGCGATGGTCGAGACCGAGCTGACGCCGGACTTCCTGGCGGTCGACGGCGGCGAGGGCGGCACCGGCGCCGCGCCGCTCGAGTTCGCGAACTCGGTCGGCTCGCCGCTGACCGACGGCCTGGTGTTCGTGCACAACTCGCTCGTGGGGTTCGGCCTGCGCGAGCGCGTCAAGGTGATCGCCTCGGGCAAGATCATCACCGGCTTCGAGATGGCCAAGCGCATCGCGGCCGGCGCCGACCTGTGCAACTCGGCGCGCGGCTTCATGTTCTCGCTGGGCTGCATCCAGGCGCTGCGCTGCAACGCCAACGATTGCCCGGTCGGCGTCGCGACCCAGAAGCCCGGGCTGGTACGCGGGCTGGTCGTGACCGACAAGACCCAGCGCGTCAGGAGCTACCACGACCAGTCGGTCCACGCGCTGCTCGAGCTCGTCGGAGCCGCCGGCCTCGGTCATCCCGACGAGCTGATGCCCTGGCACATCCACCGGCGCGTCTCGCACACCGACGTCAAGAGCTACGCCGAGATCTACAACTACCTGCGCCCGGGGCAGCTGCTCGGCTCCGACGTGCCGGCCGAGTACGCCGCCTGGCTGCGCATGGCGACGCCCGACTCGTTCACGATGGTCTGCGCTCTGGAGGAGCTGCTCGCATGATCCCGAACCTCGACCCCCTGGAGGCGCGCATTCTCGGCGTGCTGATCGAAAAGGAGCTCGCGACGCCCGACCAGTCGCCGCTCTCGATGAACACCCTCCTCGCCGGCTGCAACCAGAAGTCCAACCGCGACCCGGTGATGATGGTCTCCGAGGCCGAGGCGCGCCTGACGCTCGACGGCCTGCAGCAGAAGCACCTCGCCAGCGTGCACCATCCGGCGTCGGGCCGCGTCGAGCGCTTCGGGCCCTCGGCGCGCGAGACCCTGAGCCTGATGGGCGGCGAGCTGGCCGTGCTCGCCGAGCTGCTCCTGCGCGGCCCCCAGCAGCGCGGCGAGCTCCGCACGCGCGCCAGCCGCATGGTCACCATCGCGTCGCTGCCGGAGCTGGCCGAGACGCTCACGGCGCTGACGCGCAAGGGCCTCGTGACCGAGCTATCGCCGGCAGCGGGCACGCGCGCGCCGCGCTTCGCGCAGCTGCTCTGCCCCCCGAACGAGCCGGCGGCTCCCGCGCCCGCACCTACGCCCGCCGCGCCGAGCGCCCCGGCCGACCCCGCGGCCCGCTTCGAGCCCAAGCCGCGCCCGGTCGACCTCGGAGAGAAGGTCGCCGAGCTGGAGAGCGAGGTCGCGCGCCTGCGCCGCGGCCTCGAGAGCCTGGCCGCGAAGCTCGGGGAGTCGCTGGAGGACTAGTCGCCTTCCGGCTCGGCCCCGCCCGCGCCGCGCGCGCGTGCGCGTTCCCGCATCCAGGCCGTCGCCGCCGGCACGCCCCGCTCGCGGCACACGCCGAGCAGCTCCTGGACCCAGCGGATCGCCTCGACCGCCTTCGCGTTGTCCAGACGCTCGAGCAGTGAGCGCTGCAGCAAGTCGAGCGCGCGGTCGGACAGCAGCAGCTCGCGGTTGTGCTCGATATAGACCCCGGTCGCCTCGACCGAGCGGTTGGCGAAGAGCCCGTTGAGCGCCGCCGCGATGCGCTCGTCGTGCGTCGGATCGGCCTGGGTCGTCTCGGTCGGCAGCCGGTCGACGTCGGCGGAGAAGCGCAGGTCGAACTCCTCGATCGTGCGGGAGGTGCCGTGGGCCAGGATGCGCTGGAAGAGCTCGACGTGGTACGCCGCCGAGCGCGCCGTGCCCGGGTCGACGTCCTCCCGGCGCGCCATTTCGCTGAAGTCCTTGGTGATGCCGGTCAGGAAGTCGCGGTTCTCCGGCGCGTCGAGCACTTCGGCGTGCTCGCGCAGCGAGGCGCGTGCCTGCTCCCAGGACGTGGCGGCGACGACCTGGTCGAGCGCGTGGGCGATCCGCCGGCCGTGCTCGCGTGCGCGGATGTAGTCGGCCATGGCCGCCTCCAGCCCGCGCTCACTCCAGTCCTCGACGAAGCGCAGCAGCGGGTGCGGCTTCCGCTGCCCGTTCTCGATCATGCTGTGCACCAGGTCGAAGCGGGCGGAGCCTCCCAGCAGCAGCTCCTGGTTCTCGCGAGCTAGGCGCAGCCTCTCCTCGGCGTCCGTACTCTCGGACAGCTCGTGCAGCACCTTGCGCGCGCGCACGATGCCGTCGAACACCGGATGCGGGCCCTCGGCGGCGCAGCGGCGCAGGGCCCAGAGCTGGCTCCGCATGGCCTCGACCGTCAGCTCGTGCCCCTGGACCTCCTCGGGGATCTGCTCGGCGGCGTCGATGCCCTCTTGGATCATCGCGAGCATGGCGGGATCGGTGAGCACGTCGCGATGCTCCTCGAACAGGGCGACGCCCTCCGGCACGGTGACGCCGAACAGGCCGCCGTAGACCTTCTGGAAGCGCTGCACGGACGCGAGCCAGGCTTCCTCCTCGGCGAAGGCGTCGTCGATGCCGATCTCGATGGTGCGCAGCAGCAGGTCGCGCGCGCGGCGGATCGACGGCAGGTTGCCCGGCCGCGAGCGGTTCAGCTCGAGCAGCTCGTCGAACCAGGGCTCGACGTGCTCGGGCAGGACGCTCCCCAGCTCGAGCGCGAGGAACTCGCGGCGCTCCTCAAGAGAGCGCATCTGCGCGTAGTAGTTCAGGACGCCCTCGCTGATCGCGCGGCGCGGGCCAAGCTCGCGCGCGCGGCGGACCATCGTCCGGTACAGCTCGACCATGTGTCGTGCCGCCGGGGCCTCCTGCGCTTCGACGAGCATGGTGAGCTCGCGCGCGACCTCATCGCGCAGCAAGGCCTCGCCCTCGGTCAAGAGCAGCTCGCCGGCCTCCGTCATGGAGCGGGCGGCGAGCAGGCGCTCGAGCGGCCCGCGCCACCTGTCGGCGTCGCGCTCTTCGCGCCGGGCCTCCTCCGCCGCGGCTTCGAAGCCCACGCTGCGCGTCCGCTCGACCAGCTGGCGCAGCTGGGCGAGCCGCTGCAGGACGCCCAGTCGGCCCTGGTGCGATTGCTCGGCGGCGTCGAACACGACCTCGGCCGACGAGGAGCAGAGGTCCTCCTCGTGCTCGCGCAGCAACCGCAGGCGTTCCTCCAGGTCGTTCGCGCTGAGGAACGTGCTGACCCGCTCCACGAACCCGGGATCCTGGATCCGCACGCCGCCCTGCTCGACGACGTCGATCCAGCCGCCGGCCTTCAGCTCGGCGATCTCGTCGGGGTGCGCGCGGGCGTACTCGTTGGCCTCCTCGGGCGTCATGTCCTGCAGCAGCTGGATCTTGGCCGCCACCTCGGGCGGCGGCTTGGGCGACTGCTGATTGTCGGCCTCCCACTCGGCGACGGCGCCGTCCACGCCCAGGGCCTTGCTGCGCTGGAAGAAGTGCAGCTTCACGTGGAGGTCCTCGCGCGTGCTCTCGTCCAGCTCCGGCGCCTCGGCCAGCTGCGCGAGCTGTGCGATCGTCTCGTCGGCGAGCAGCACGTCCCCGTGCTCCTTCATCAGGCGCACGCGCTCGGCGTAGTGGACGCGCATGTAGCGCATCAGCGCCGTGCTGCGTCGCTTGTGCATGAGGCTGTCCGCGCCCTGCGGATAGGGGGCCGTCCCGGTCGGCGCGGGCCAGTCGGGGAGCGGCCGGTCGAAGGCCTCGCGCCACCAGGCCTCGAAGTGTGCCAGCCCGCCCAGGGCGGCCGCCTCGTCGCGGACGCGCTGCAGCGCGACGAGCAGCGCACGGAGCCGGGTGCCGTACTCCAACGCCTCGGCCAGCCGGTAGCCCTCGGCGGCGTCGACGAAGGCGCGCTGCACCTCGACCAGGCTCGGCTCGCCGGCGGCGTGCATCCGCTCGAGCCGTGCCTGGGCCAGGTTGTTGCGCGTCGTGATCTCCTCGATGGCGGCGCCCTCGCGGATCGCGAGGGCCTGCTCGAGGTCGACGATCGCCTGATCGGCGCGCGCGGCGCGGTCCTCGCCCGCGAGCTGGCCGAGCTCCAGCAGCACGCCCGCGCGGTTGCTCAGGCTCGTCGCGTAGAGCAGGGGATGGTCGCGGAAGGCGGCCAGGGCCTGGTCGTGGCTGGCGAGGGCCGCGAGCAGGCGCGCGCGCGGATCCTCCTCTAGCTGCTCCGCCAGCGAGTGGTTGATGTTGGCCCGCGACACCAGCGCTCGCCCGCGGGCCAGGACCGACGGGGCATCGCGGATCACCCGCTCCAGGAGCTCCAATGCCTCGGGCAGTCGATCCTCGGCGTAGCCGCCGACGCCCTCGGGCGACTCGTGCAGGAGGTTGGCGATGTTCAGGCGGGTGGTCGCGAGCTGGTCGAGGTTCCCGCCGGCCTCGGCCAGCTCGCGCTCGGCGACGCGCAGGGTCGTGAGCGCGTCGTGCATGAGCCGCGCGCGGTCGCGGCCCGGCAGCGTGGCCAGGTCTTTGAGCGCCAGCGCGCGGTTGGAGAGCGCGTTCCGGCGCACGACCGGGTCGTCACCGCCGTGGTTCAGGGCGCGCTCGAAGTGGTCGACCGCGTTCTCCAGCTGAGTGGCGCGCTCGTTGGGCGAGACCTCGGCCAGGCGGGAGAGCGTCAGGCCCAGCTCGACGCACGCCTGCGGGTAGCGCGCGTGCTCCTCGCCGTAGCGCCTGAGCAGCTCCTGGCCCACGACGCTCGCCGCTTTCAGAGCCTGCGAGCGACCCGGGCCGGGCGAGTTCGCGAGGCACTGATGCGCGTCGATCAGGATCGCCAGCGCGTCGTTGAGATCCTCGCCGTCGCCCGCGCCGTCGCGGCGCACGAGGCGAACCAGGTCCTCGGCCCAGGCGAGGAACGACGGGCCGGCGTTCAGCTCCTCGAGCAGCGTGCGGCCGGCCCGGAGGAACGCGTGGAGCAGCGTGCGCTGCCCGCTCTCGCTGGCCCAGTCGATCGCGCGCTTGAGGTTCGGCCACTCGGGGACGAGGAGCGCGCGCTCGCCGCGTTCGACCCGTTGCTCGACCTGCTCCAGGTAGAAGAGCGCATGCCGGTTGCGCGCGAGCGAGCGGCGCACCATCGTCAGTCCTCCTCGATCAGCGAGCGCGCGTGCATCGCGAGCAGCGCGTGCATCTGGTAGCGGCCGGTCTCGGGGATCGGCTCGAGCAGCCCGCGCGCGATCAGCGCGCGCGCCGCGGGACGCGGGTCGGGAACGCCCCACACGCGCGCCATCGCTTCGAGCGTGAACGTCGCCGGCTTGGGCGCGAACGCTCCGAGGAAGGCGAACGCGTCGCGCAGCTCGTCGTCGAGGTGGTCGGTGCTGCGGCGCAGCAGGACCGAGACCGTCGGGCGGGCGCCCTCGGCGAGGTCCAGATCCGCGGCCGGCGCCTCGGAGGAGAGCAGCGCCGCGCCCTCGCGCAGCTCGTCGAGCAACTGCTCGATCGAGAAGCCGCTGGCGGCTTCGGCCTGCAGCAGGCTGCCGGCCACGCGCAGCGCGAGCGGCAGACCCTCGAGCGCGACCACCAGCTCGGCGGTCTTGTCCGGCGCGAGCTCGACGGCGCGCGGCGCCAGCAGGCGCAGGAGCGCCAGCGAGTCGGCTTCGTCGAAGCAGGGCAAGAGGTAGAGCTGCTCCTCGGTCGCGACCAGCTCGCGCGCGACCGACTGCAGCCGCGTGGTGAAGAGCTGCGCCGCGCGCCGGCCGCCGACCCGGAAGGGAGCCGCCTCGCGCACATCCCACACGTCGTCGATGATCAGGAGCCGCCGCTCGTCGCGCAGCCGTGCGCACAGGTGCCGGTTCAGCTCGTCCGCCGGCAGCCCGCGCAGAACGTCCTCGGATAGCCCGAGCGCGCGCCCCCAGCCGCCCAGGAGCTGCGCCACGTTCGGCGCCTTCCCGAGCGAGACCCACAGCACCCCGTCGGGGAACCCGCGCGCGAGCTCGGCGTCGTGCGCCAGCGCCGACGCGACGGTCGTCTTGCCGACCCCCGGCCATCCGCGCACCGCGACCAGCGCCGGCGCGTCTTCGTTCCCGCCCAACAGGAGCCCGCGCAGCTCCCCCAGGACGGCGGTGCGCCCCAGCACCAGCGACGGCATCGGAGGCAGCGCGCCGGCCGCCGCAGGCGCGGACGCGGCGGGGTCCGCGGACACCCCGTGCGCGTCCTTCCAGGCGACGAGCGCCGTCGTGAGCTGCGCCCGGAAGTCCGAGACGGTCGTGAAGCGTCCGCGCACGACCTCGCCCTCGACGCGCTCCTTGAAGGCGGCGAGCGCCGCGTGGTGCTCGTGGTCCACCGACGACGGCGGCCAGGGATGCTCGTCGTCGACCAGGAAGCAGAGCCGCTCGACGCCCCGTGCGCCGGCGTGGTCGTACTCGTGCTCGACGATGCTGACGCCGCGCGCGACGTCGACCGTGCCGTAGCGGTGCGCGAAGACACCGACATACACGTCGCAGGTGTCGAGCTTGGCGGTGCTGGCGTCGGCCGCGCCGGAGCCCTCGACCTCGAAGTGCTCCATGGCCACGGGGAAGAGCCCCAGCGCCAGGCAGGTCTCGATCGCCGCCTGGCGGTAGGCCGAGAGGTCGGCCCCGGTGCTGGACAGAAAGACGCGGGCCATCGGCGCGGCGTTCAGCGGCGGCGGGCGCCTTGGTGGACGGCGGGGGGGCGGAGCGGCATCGCGAGCTGCCGCCAGCCTAGTCGCTCCTCCGCGTATCCGGCAAGCCATGCGGTGCGGGGCGCGGGAAAGTCCGCGCCCCGCACCCGGCTACTTCACCTCGAGCAGCGGCGTGAAGTACCGGTAGTAGATCTCCAGCGTCAGCACGCACATCGCCGTCGAGTACGCGCGGTCCTCGTCGTCGTCTCCGGCGTACTCGGAGTAGATCGAGATCGCCTCCCACGAGCCGTCCCGCTCCTGGCCTTCGAGCAGGGTCTCCTTCATCTGCGCGTTCCACCGGTCCCACGCCGAACCGCCCGTGCGGAACATCGCCAGGGTGCCGTAGTACCAGAAGTAGAGGTTGCCCTGGGCGCGGAAGACGAAGTCGTCGTCGCTGGTGTAGCGGTAGGAGTCGGGTGCCCGCTCGAGCACGAAGCGCACGGCGTCCGCGAGCTGCTCGGAGTCGGCCTCGACGCCCAGCAGCGACAGCGCGAAGATCGCGGCCGGCGTCGAGGCCGGCAGCACCGGGTAGACCGAGTTGAGCCGACCCGGGTCGTGCGAGTAGCGGAAGGCTCCGCGGCGTCCGTCCCACGCGCCGGCCAGGAAGTCGCGCGAGCGGTCGAAGACCTCGTCGGGCACCTCGAGGCCGCCGAGCCGCGCGGACTCGAGCGCCATCACCTGCCAGGCCGTGACCGAGACGCGCGGCCAGCGGTCGTTGCGGTAGGTCGAGCCGTCGGGGTAGTAGTAGCCCCAGCCGCCGACGTTGCGGCCCTCGCCGCCGGTGATCTGCTGCGAGCGGATGCGCTGCACGGCGCGCTCCAGCGCGGGGCGCAGCTCCTCGTCCTCGGTGATGGCGTAGCACTCGGCGAGCGCGTAGGTCGCGATGCCGTGGCTGTAGGCCGAGCTGTTCCCGAAGTGGCCGGTGCGCTCGTCCTGGATCGCGAGCAGGAACGCGATCGAGCGCTCCACCACGTCGGAGTGCTCGGTCTCCGACTCCTGGGTGTGCCCCGCGCCGAGGAAGGCGAGCAGCGCGAGCGCGGACTTGCCGACCAGGACGTGGCGGTACTTCTCGTGGAAGTCGTCGGGGCTGCCCCAGTAGCCGTCTTCGGTCTGGATCGAGGCCAGGTAGTCGAGCCCGGACTTCACCGCGGCCTCGGTCTCCTCGCCGCCGCCGTAGAGCTCCAGAGCGCGCTCCTTCTCGTCGCCGAAGCGGTTGCGGTAGGGCGTGTGCTCCATCCGCCGCGGGACGTCGTCGGCGGCGGGAGCGGGGGCGCTGGCGAGCTCGAAGGAGCGGCGCTGCGGCGCGGCGGGCTCGTCGCGCTGCGCTTCGAAGCGGAAGCGCTCGGGCTGGATCTCGGCGGTTGCCACGACCGGGGCGCGGCGCGTGGTGGTCGCGGCGAGGCTGTTCGTCGCGTCGAAGCGCGGCGGCGCCTCGACCTCGCGCACCGGCGGCCGCAGCTCGTCCGGCGCCAGGTCGCGGAGCACCACGTCGGGCTCGCCGCGCGACGGCGTGGGGTTCGGATCGCTGGTGGCGCGGCGCGGCGGCAGGTCGCCCGACGCGAGCGTCGGCGGCGCGAGGCTCGCGAGTGGCCCCACGTCGCGCGGCAGCGGATCCGAGCCCTCGCTCGCGGAAATCGCGGTGGGCTGAACGTCGGTGGCGCGCTCGGGGCCCTCGGCGTCGCGCGTGGGCGCGGCGACGCTGGCGACCGCGGGCAGCGCGAAGCCGGCGACCTCGCCGGACTTGCGCTCGAAGGCCTCCTCGGGGAGCTCCAGCGCGACCTCGGCTCCGCCGGGCTCGGCGCGTTGGGCGGGCTGGGCCACGACCTCGGAGGGGCGCGGCAGGGCGTCGGTGGCGCGCTCTCCGCGCGCCAGGGCCTGGAAGGTCGAGGCGGCCGGGGTTGCGGCGGTGTTCTTCGAGGCCGCGCGGTCGGGCGAGGAGCCCTCGGTGCGCAGCGGCGCCGACTGGGTCGGGCCCGCGGCGAGCGCGAGCGCGGGCGCGTCGCCCTGGTAGCGCTCGAAGGGCGCGTCCTGGTCGGCGAGCTGCACGACCGACTCGTTGCGCGGCGCCTCGGGCGTGGGCTCCATGCCGTCGCGGCCGGGGAGCGCCTCCTCGTGCGATTGGCGGTCGAGGGAGCGCGACGCGGGCGCCGCGGCGGCGACCTCGGTCTCGGTCTCGAGGCGCCCGGGCGCGGCCTCGGGCTCGACCAGCGTGCGCTCGGCCTGCAGCGCGCCGCCGCGCTCCTGGTTCGAGCCGCTAGCGACGTTGCCGGCGCGCTCGACGCGCACGCGGAACAGCCGGTCCTCGCCGCCGAAGGAGGCGGGGTCGCCCTCGGGGTGCACCTGGTTCAGGTACCAGAGCAGCGCCATGTGCACCAGGCACGACACCAGGAAGCACTTGTAGAGGATCTCCATGCCGCGCCAGCGCTTCGCGAGGAAGGCGAGCAGCGCGAGCAGCAGCAGCGCGAACAGGACCAGGAGATCGAGCAGCGAGATCGCCCGCGGCGGCAGCGCGAAGAGCTCGCGCGAGCGGGCGCGGAAGAGGTCTGCACCGGCAGCACCGGCCGCGTTCGAGCCCTCGTCGGGTCCCAGCACGGCGCGGCTGTAGGTGAGGCTGAAGCCGTCCTGCGACAGCAGCGGCGCGCGCTCGCTCGCGCCGGTGTTGAGCCCGTCGAGCGGGGAGGGCGGCAGCCAACCCACCTGTCCGCGCAGGCTGCGGAAGAGGTCGAATCCGCCCCGGCTACCGTCGCGGTCCGAGGCGAACACCAGCACGCGCCCGTCGGCGGTGACCCCGGGCTCGCGCTCCTCGTGCGGCGAGTTCAGCTCGCCGAGCGTCAGCACGTCGAAGCCGTCCTCGGCGCCGGCGCCGATCGCGGGCGCGGCGAGGAACAGGTCGAAGTCGGTGCGCATTCCGCGCGGGCGGTTCGAGGCGAACAGCACGTCGCGCGAGCCCGGCAGCGGCAGCGGGTCGGTCTCGTCGGCGGCGGTGTTCAGCCCGGGGCCGAACGGCTCGGGTACGCCGAAGCGGCCCTCGCTGTAGGGCGCGCGCCACAGGTCGAGCCCGAACTCCTCGCCGCTGCGGTCGGTGGCGAAGTAGAGCGCGTCGCCCGAGAAGGCGGGAGCGACCTCGTCGAAGGCGGTGTTGAGCGCCGCGATGGGGCGTGGGTCGAAGGCGACGCCGTCGATCAGGTCGGCGGCGTAGAGGTCGGCCCCCAGGCCGCGCTCGCCGGCCTGGAACACCAAGAGGCGCCCGTCGGGCGAGAGCGCGGCGCGGCCCTCGGTCTCGGCCGAGTTGACCGCGCCCTGGACCGGCTCGGGGTCGTCCCAGATCGCGTAGCGGACGTCGCTCCCGATGTCGTGGAACACGCGGTCGCCGTCGGTCCAGCTCGTGCCGAGCCCACCGCCGGCCTCGAGCGCGACCCACGCTCCGTACGCGCCTGCCGCGATCAGCGCCAGGACGATGACGACGTCCTTCCCGTTCAGCCGAAAACCCCCCGCCGCCATGCCGCTAGCCTCCCCGCTGGGTGGTCGTGGTTCCCACGGCCAGGTTGTAGAGCCCCGCGCTGCCGCACGCGTCCATCACGCCCACGATCGCCTCGTGGTGCGCTTCGCGGTCGCCGCGGATCGTCACGGGCGTCTCCGGATCGTGCTGCGCCGCGCTGCGCAGCAGCGAGCGCAGGCCGTCGTCGTCGCGCAGTTCGCCGCGCACGAACACGGTGCCGTCGCTGCGCACCGTGATGATGATCTCCTCGGGCGGGCTCTCGACCGCGCCGGCCGAGTCCGCGGTGGGGAGGTCGATCTCGATCTCGCGCTCGGGGTCGAGGAAGGTCGTGGTCACCATGAAGAAGATCAGCAGCAGGAAGACGACGTCGATCATCGGCGTCAGGTTGACGACCGCCTCTTCCGAGCCCGCGTCCTCGCGGATCTTCACGATGCGCTCCCGGCGTCGATCCGCGGGAAGCGGTGGTGCTCCAGCTTCTGCTCGAGCTCCAGATAGAGGTCCTCCGAGGAGCGCACGAAGCGGTCGATGCGCCCGCGGAAGAAGTAGTAGATCGCCTGGGCCGGGATCGCGATGGCGAGCCCCGCGGCGGTCGTGATCAGCGCCTGCGAGATGCCCGACGCCAGAAGCTCGGGTTTCCCGAGCCCGTCCTGCAGGGCGATGCTCGAGAAGGCCTCGATCATGCCCCACACCGTGCCGAGCAGCCCGAGCAGCGGGGCGATCATGCCGACCACCACGAGCGGGCGCAGGTTGGCTGAAAGCCGCCGTACCTCGCGCTCGCCGGCGTCCTCGACGGCCTTCTCGACCTCCATCATCGGGCTGCCGAAGCGCCCGAGGCCGGCGCCCAGGATGCGCGCCAGGGGCTTCTTGCGCTCCTTGCAGACCTTCAGGCCCGCCTGGGGGCCGTCGCGCTCCACCGCGTCGAGGATGTCGCGCCCGAGCCGCTTGGTGCCCAGCTCACCGGGCCGCAGGCGGACCGACCGCTCGACGGTGTAGGCCAGGGCCACCACCGAACACAGCGCGATGGGTACCATGAGCGGGCCGCCGTTCATGACCATGTCGAAGACCGAATCCAGCACGACCGGAGGGGTCGCCGGCTCGGCCGCAGGGGGGATGTTCATCGTTGCCTCCTCTGGGCCTCGTAGAAAGAAAACGACGGGGAGAGCTGGGGAGCCGATGCCCGATAAGTCGCCCACAGCTTCATCGGTACCCATCCTTACTTGGGGCTCCTTTCGCCCTCCCCGTCGTCGTTCCTAGCGTTGCGCGTTCCGCTCCAGCTCGCTGAGGCGCGCGCGCGCACGACCGCCGAAGGCGGTCTTTCCGTACTTGTCCGCCGCCTCGCGATAGCGCTCGCGGGCGGTGTTCTGCTTGCCCTGCTCCTCGAGGCACGCGCCGGCGCGGTAGAGCGCCTCGGCGACCTCCTCGTCGGCGGCGAAGAGCACCGCGACCTTGAGGAACTCCGACAGCGCCTCGTCGAGGTCGCCCTCGCCGCGCGCCAGCCGGCCGAGCTGCAGGTGTGCGCGGGCCGCGAGCACGCTCTCGCCGTCGAGCGACAGCACGCGTCCGAGGGCCTGCCGCGCGGCGCGCGGGCGCTCCAGCGCGACCAGCGCCGTGCCGCGCGCGAGCTCGGCCTCGGCCAGGTTCTCGAAGCGCGGGTTGTCCTTGAGCAGCGCGCTCAGCGTGCGGTCGCACGGGTCCCAGCGCTCCAGCTGCGCGTAGCACAGCCCCAGGCGGAACAGCGCCTTCGGCAGCACCTCGTGCCGCGGCCGCTCGCGGCGTAGGCGCTCTAGGTCCTCGGCGGCCTGCTCGAAGCGATCGAGCCGGAAGCGCGCCTCGCCCAGCAGGAACAGGCCCTCGCCCCAGAGGTCGCTCTCGCCGTGGTCGGCGACGAGCTGGGCGAGGGCGGCCTCGGCCGCCTTGGGCTTCTCGCGGCGCAGCTCGGCGAAGCCGCGCTTGTAGAGCGCGAGATCCATCACCGGGCTGCCGGGCGCGCAGGCCGCCTCGTACAGCTGGATCGCGCGGGCGTCTTCGCCCGACTCGAGCCGCGCCTCGCCGACGAAGAACGAGGCCTCCGCCAGCTTCGGGTGTCCCGGCGCGCGGCGCTCGGCCACCTTCACCTGGGCCTCGGCGCGGTCGACGTCGTCGGCTTCGAGCGCGAGGTACGCGCCCTCGACCAACGCCTCGACGGCGAGCTCCGGCGAGCGGATCTCCTCGAGCAGCTGGTTCAGCAGCTTCTGCGCCGCGCGCGGGTCGCCCGCGTCGCGCAGGGCAAGCGCGGCCGTCTTCGCGGCCTGGAAGAGCCGCTGCTCGTCGTCGGTCAGCCGCGCGAGCGCCTGCCAGGCCTGGGCCGACTTCTGCGGCTCGCCGGCGCGGCGCCAGACCCACACCAGGAGCTCGGTGCCCGAGGTGCGCAGCTCGTCCGACGCGCCGAAGTCGGCGCGGATCGAGTCGAGCAGCGCGGCTGCCTCGGCGTAGTTCTCCTCCTGCACGAGGCACCACGCGAGCCCGTAGCGTCCCGGCGAGGCCAGCGGGCCGGCTTCGGAGTGCGCGAGCAGCGCCTCGTAGCTGGCCTTGGCCGTGGGCAGCTGTCCCGCGGCGGAGGCGCGCTCGCCGAGCTCGTAGAGCGCCTGGGGCAGGAGCGCGCTCTCGGGCGCCTCGTTCAGCAGGCGCTCGATGTGCTTGGCCGCGTCGGCGAGCGGCGTGAGCCGCCCCAGCCCGACCAGCGCCTCGGCGCGGTTCGCCCCCGCGGCGTAGCGCGACACGTAGGTGTTCCAGGCGCGCACGGAGCCGGCGTTGTCGCCGGCTTCCTCGCGCGCGCGGCCTTCCATATAGAGCGCCTCTTCGGCTTCCGGCGCGTCGCCGTGATCGCGCACCAGGCGCGCGAACTCGCGCGCCGCGGCCTCGGTGTCGCCCTGCAGGTAGCGGCACCACGCGACGCGCGATTGGGCGCGCGCGCGGAGCCCGGCGTCCTGTGCTCCGGTCGGCAGGCCTTCGAGCGTGCGCTCGGCGGCGCCGTAGTCGCCGCGCGCGAAGTGCGCCTCGCCGAGGACGACGCGCGTGCGCTCCTCGTACTCGCTGCCGGGGAAGCGGCTCAGGAGCTCCTCGCCGATGCGGATCGCCTCGGCCGCGTCGCCGCCGTTCAGCGCGGCCACCGCCGCGGCGTGGAGGGAGTAGGCCGAACCCGCGGCGCCGTACGCCGCGATCGCGTCGTCGTCGCGGCCGAGGGCGCTCAGTGCATCGCCGCGTGCCATTTGGATGCGGGCGCGCAGCTCGTCGTCGGGCGAGCGCTTCAGCGCCTGCTCCAGTGACGCGAGCGCGGCGCGCGCGTCGCCGGCCTGGGACTGGGCCTGGGCGCGCCAGTAGAGCACCTCGGGGCCGCCGCCGGCCGCGGGGGCGTTGAGCGCGCGGGCCGCATCCTCGGGCCGCCCGTCGCGCAGGAGGTGGATGCCGCGGTGCAGCGCCGCCTCGGCCGCGAAGGGGCCTTCCGGGCTGCGCTCCAGCAGCTCGCCGAAGACGCGTGCGGCGCCGGCATGGTCGCCGAGGTCCGCCAGCGCGAAGGCGATGCCGCGCTGGGCGGCGTCGGCCTGGGCGGGGGACTGCACGCCGCGGAAAGCCTCGAGGGCGCGCTGCGGCGCGCCGGTCTGCAGGTGCGCCTCGCCGAGCAGCACGCGCAGCTCGGCCGAGTACGGATCGTCGCCGCCCGCCTCGTAGCGGCCGAGGTGCCGCTCGATGCGCTGGACCGCCTGAGAGAGGTCGCCGCGCTTCCAGGCGCACCAGGCGAGGCCCGATGAGGCGTCCCGCGCGTACTCGCCCTTGCGACCGCGCTCCAGCACCTCGGCGTAGCCGCGCTCGGCGGCGGGGAAGTCCTCCATGCGGAAGGCGGCGTCGGCGCGCAGGAAGAGCGCGTGCTCCTGCAGGTACTCCTTGCCCGATTCGATCACCTTGGCGAAGGACGCCGCGGCGGCCTCGGCTTGGCCCGCGTCGAGCTGGCACTGGCCAAGTCGGAACCACGACTCCGGGCCGTACTCAAAGCCGCGCAGCCGGACCAGCTCGCGGAAGTGCGGCAGCGCGTCGGAGATGCGCTCGAGCTCGAAGAGCGACGTCGCGAGTCGATACCGCGCCAGGTCGCGCTTGGGGTGATCCGAGAAGCGGCGCAGGAAGGCCTCGCCTTCGCGCACGACCATCTCGTGCATGTCCTTGTCGGCGAGTCCGGCCAAGAGCCGGTACTGCTCGTCGCCGTCCTCCGCTTGGCGGTTCCAGGCGCTGCCCGCGGCGGCGGGGGCGGCGAAGGTCGTCGCGGCCGGCGTGAGCAGGCAGGCGAGCGGGAGAAGGAGGTTCGCAGGTTGGACGGTGGGCATCGGAGTCGGGCGCGGCGGGGGTGCGTGTGGCCTGGAGCGCCGCGCTGGGGACGGACCTCGTCCGTGATCGCGGCGGCTACCTGCGAAAAGAGAAGGGGGGCGGGACGCGGCGCGAGCGGTGGGGGGCGCCGAGCGGCGGAGACGGCGGGAAGACCGCCCCCGCCTGGGGAGGGAATCTAGTGCGTGTCCGAGCCGTTCAGGTCGCGGACATCGTCACGCAGGTCGTCGATCGAGTCGCGCAGCTGCTCGAGCTCGGCCTGCATCTGGCGGAGCAGGTCCATGACCTCCTCCATCTCCGGCGTCGCGCCGATCTGCATGACGCGGGGAGCTTCGGAGCCGCTGTCGAAGCGGATGCCGGGGAAGCGCGGCGCGGCCGGCGGCTCGGGGGCCACGGGGGCCGCGGGGGCCTTCAGCTGGAACCTCTTGACCGCCCGCGGCGCCTTGATGGTCTTGGGAGCCTTCGGCGCGCTGAGCTTCGTCGGGTGCGAGCCGCCGTCGGAGCGGAGGACGAAGCGCTTGGAGTCGCCGTCGCCGACGTGCACTTCGTAGATGCTCTCGACCTGGTGGTCGCTCTTGTCGACGTCGGCGTAGATCTGCACGCTGCCGTCCTCGGACGTCCAGCGGATCGGGTCCGAGCCGTCGGCCTCGATGCGGATCGACTGCACGCGCTCGCCGTCCTTGGTGACGAAGATGTTCCCGTCGTCGGAGTAGATGCCGTAGGCGCCGTCGTGGTCGTGGTGCTCGTCGTGGTCGTGCTCGTGATCCTCGTCGTTCGAGAACCACACCTTGTGCTGGCCGTCGCCGCCGCCGGAGAACCACACGTTGGACTGGTTGTCCTTGCTCTTCGACTTCGACTTGCCCTTGGACTTCGACTTCGACTTCGACTTCGAGATCCAGACCTGGTTCTGGCCGTCGTCATCGGAGGAGACCCACACGCCGCCTTGGTCGTCGTCGTCGTGGCCGGCGATCCAGACGTTGGGGGCCTCGGTCACCTGGACGTTGCCCTTGCCGCTCCAGATGACGCTGGGCGTTTTGCCTTCCTTGAGCTTGGCCTTGAGCTTCGCGAGCTTCTTCGACTTCGGAAGCTGCAGCCCGTGCTGGTCGTTGCCGTCGCCCTGGATCCACACGTTGCCCTCGGGGCTGCCCTGGGCGTGGATGCGGTAGACGCCCTTGCCGTCGCCGAGCTCGTCGAAGTCGATGCTGTCGATATCGATGTCGATGTCAAGGCCTTCCAGCGCCTCGCGCACCGTGCGCTCGATCTCCTCGCCGAGGTCCTCGTCATCGAAGGGGAAGCCCTCCGGGAACTCGATGTTGGCGAGGCCCTCCAGCTCCGCGAGGCCCTCCAGCTCCGCGAGGCCGGCGAGGCCCTCCAGGCCGGCGAGGCCCTCCAGGTCGGCGAGGCCCTCCAGTTCGGCGAGGCCCTCCAGTTCGATGAGGAAGTCGTTGCTGTCGAGCGTGTCGGACAGCAGCTTCTCGATCGTGGCGACGTGCTCGGCCACGTCCTCGTCTTCGTCCTCGCCGATGAAGCGCGCGATCAGGCCCGCGTGCTCGTCCTGCTGCGCGGCCGCCAGCTCGGCGTACTGGGCGAAGGCACGCTCGTAGTCCGCGAAATCGCCTTCGAAGGCCGATGCCAGGTCGGCGTACTGGGCCGCGAAGTCGCCGTAGCCGGCGAGCTCTTGCTCGAGGTCGCCCAGGTCGAAGTAGCTGCCGGCCTGGCCGTCGTCGGACAGCCACGACACGCCGAAGTCGCCGTCGAACTTGGCTTCCAGCTCGTCCTCAAGCGCCTCGAGGCGCTCTTCCCAGGCCTCCTCGAAGGACTCTTCGAGCTCTTCTTCGAGGGCCTCTAGTTCCTCCTCCAGCGCTTCGAGGTACTCCTCGAGCTCCTCTTCGAGCTCGTCTTCTAGATCCTCGAGGTCGTCGAGATCCAGGACGTCCGCGGCCAGGGCGGCCTGCGCGGTCTGGGCTGCGGATCCGGCGCACTGGCGCGCGACCGCGGCCGCCTCGGCGGCCTGGGCCGCGGCGCACTCGGCCTTCTCGTCGGCGCGGACGATCGCGACCGTCTGAGCCGCGCCGCCGCAATCGACGTTGATGTTCTCGCAATGCTCCACGACGACCTTGGCGTCGCAGGTGGTCTTCTGGCCCTCGTCGTGGCCAAGAGCGAGGGAGAGCGGCCCGCCGACACAGACGGCGAGGCCCAGGGACAGAGCTGTGGTGTTCATCGTTGGTCGCTCCTGGGGGAACGGGACGAAAGGAATGGCGAGGGCGAAGCGTGGGGATCCGCCTCGGCACCGAGGGCGCCGAGGAGCTTTTGGATCGAGTCTTTCAGATGGGCGCGCTGCTTGCGGAAGGTCCGCACGCAGTGTTCGATATCGCGGAGCTTGTCCCCGAACTCGTCGAGTGCTCCGGCCGCGACGACGTCGCGCTTGAGGCCGCGCAGGTCGCGCTCGGCGAGCGCGAGCTCGGCGTCGATCTCGTCGAAGAGCGCCGCGAACGGATCGACCGGCGGCGCGGGTTCGGTGACGGTCGGAGGATCGAGCGCGAGCGGCAGCTCGACCGGGGCGGACGCGGCGTCGAGGCGCTCCTGCGCGAGGTCGAGCCGCGGCGCGGCGTCGGGCGTCAGGGCCGCGGCGAAGCCGGGCGCCGCAAGCGCGACGAGCACCAGCCCCGAAGCGGCTCCGGGGAGCCACCAGCGCTGGCGCCGGACCACGGCGCGCGGCGAGCGGTCGAGCAGTCGCTCGACGCGCAGCGTCAGCGGTGCGCCTGCCATGCTCGGCGCCGGCAGAACCGCCGGGCGTCCGACGACCCACTGCGCGACCTCGGTCAGGCAGCTCGCCAGCGACAGCCCGCGGCCGGTGAGGTGCACCGCCCAGTCGTCGCAGAGCAGCTCGGCAGCGTGCTGCATGCGCCGTCGTCCCAGCCGGTTGAGCGGCTGGATGAAGAGCACGGTCTCGAGCAGCCAGCAGATCCCGAGCCACAGCGGGTCGCGCCGCAGCGCGTGCCCGAGCTCGTGGCCCAGCATGGCCTCCTGCTGCGCGGTGGTCAGGTCGGTCAGCGCGCGGACCGGCACGCAGATCTCGGCGCGGAAGAAGCCCAGCGTGACCGGCGCGGCCAGCCGCGGCGACGTCGTCAGCCGGATGCGACGGCGCGATTCCGAGCGCGCGACCAGCACGTCGAGCAGCTCGCGCAGCGGGCCGTCGGTGAGCTCCACGCGGCCGCGCAGGTGGCGCCGGAGGCGCCCGAACGCGACGGCAAACGCGAGGAGCCCCAGCCCGGCGCCGCCCAGCCACAGCGCGGTCAACCAGGGGCGCCAAGCCTCCGGATCGGTCCTGAGGGAGGCGACCGAGCCAGCGCTCTGCGCCTCCGGTCCACCGAGACCGGCCGTGGCGGCAGCTTGGGGCGACGCCGGTGCCGGGGCGTCCTCGTGAGCGGGAACGTCGGAGCGCTCGGGCTCCGCCGCGGCCACCGTCGCGTTGGGGTGGGCCGCGACGTACCGGAGCAGGGGCTCGGCCGGCGCCGCGCCGGTCTCGACCGAGGCGCGCGTCGCCTGCGTCCGGCGTTCGGTGATGCGGGTCGGGAGCGCGTCGAGGCGGAGCGACTCGGGCGGAGCCTGGCGCGTCTCGCGTTGGGCCGTCCGCAGCGCGCGGTGCGCCGGAGCGGGCAGCACGTCGGGCTCGACGGCGTCCTGGATAAGGAGGAACCGCGCCGCCTCCGCGCCGCGCTCGGAACCGGTTCCACCCCCATCCACCGGGAACCGTGGTTCGGAGCGCGCCGGAGGCGGCGTGGTCCCTGCCTCTTGCTCGCGTTGCTCTTGTGGCTCTTGTGGCTCGCTGCGCTCTTGCGCCTCGTCGGCGAGGTCCGTCTGTTCGTCCGCGATCAGCAGCACGCGGCCGCCGAAGGGCTCGAGGCCGGCGCCGACCTGAACCGTCGCGGTGATCAGCCCGCCCACCAGGGCCAGCTTCCAGAGCCGGTCCTGCCAGGAGGCCTCCAGCCGCCGCCGGGACACGACCAGCCAGGTCCCGCCCAGGAGCAGCGTGCTGTGAATTAGGTAGGTGAGCAGCCAGGCGAGCGCGAGGAGGCCGAATCCCGCGAGGGTCATGCGCTTCTCTCCTCCTCCGAGCGCTCCTCGACGAGGGCGATCAGCCGCTGCAGCTCCTGGTTATCGATGTCCTGCTCGGTGAGAAGGTGGCTGACCAGCGCCGAGACGTCGCCGCCGAAGACGCGCTCGGTCAGCTCGTTCACCATCGAGCGCGCCACGGTGGTCTCCGCCACCAGCGGCCGGTAGACGAACTGGCGGCCCTCGGTGCGGTGGGTCACCACGCCCTTCTTCTCCAGCTTGGAGAGCATGGTCGCGATGGTGGTCAGGGCGCGGTCGCGGTCCTCGGACAGCGCGTCGCGGACCTCGGCCACGGTGGCCTCGCCGGCATCCCAGAGCACGCGCATGATCGCGTACTGCAGGTCTCCTAGAACGTGGGAAGGTTCGATGGCGGACTCCTCTCGTGCTGGGCGCTCCTGGGTGGGGCTGGAACGCTCGGACGACCGCGGTAGTACGACCCCGGTAGTAGTTATTGCGAGAAGGGCGCGCGAGAAGTGTGGCTGGGAGGCCCGCGGCAGCCTTTAAGTCACTTGTGGGAAGTGCTTTAGGGAGCTTCGATTCCTGCTCCCCGCGGGCGCGGGTGAGGGCCCTAGCGGTCGGGCTGGAGCGGAATCCGCAGCCGTCCCGGCCCCTCCGGGGTGCCCACGCCGGGCCGGAACCCGCGTACGCGGGCGCCGACCGAGCCCAGGGGCGGCACCGCCAACACGGCGCGCCCGGCCTTGTCGGTCCGGGCCAGCTGGAGGGCGAGCGGTGCGGCGAGGTCCGGTGTCAGGACCACCAACTCGGCGTTGTGGATGGGGCTGCCGGTCTCGGTCTCGACCGAGACGTCGACCTCCATCGCCGCGGGCAGCGCCAGCGGCACGAACGCATCCGCCGGGGTCAGGTCGACCGCCCAGGCGGGGCAGTACCGCGTGCGGGCCTCGGGCAGGGCGAGCACGTGGAAGTGGGCGTAGCTCTGCTGGAAAGCGAAGCGTCCGGCGGCGTCGGTGTGGGTCAGCTCGGCCGGCGAGGTGCCTTCGCCGGCGTAGAGCAGCACCGACACCTCGGGGCAGGGCTTGCCGGACTCGTCGAGCACGCGTCCGATCACCGCGCCCGCGGGCGGGCTGTCGCGGCGCAGGTCCGGCAGGCCGACGAGGGCGAGCGTGCCCGCGGCCAGGACCAGCAGCAGCCCGCCCTCCGCCGAGAGGCCGCTCTTCCCTCTTGGTTTCTTGCCAAGCCACTGTTCGTGCGGCGCGGTCATCGGCCGAGTACCTCGTAGGCGGCGGTGAGTCGTTCGGCGCTTTGCTCGAGGCGCAGCAGCGCTTCCGCTCCCTCGTCGACGGCCCTCGAAGCGTCCGGGGATCCGCTCGGGGGCTCGCGCTGCTCGCCGCGCTCGGCGTCGGGCGCCAGGTGCGGCAGCGCGAGCACGGCCAGCACCGAGAGGGCGGTCAGTGCGAGGTTGCGGGCGGTTTTGCGGCGTCGGGGAGGCATGGCGGCCGGTTCAAGCCGTGTGCATTTCGGCCCTTTTGCGGCATTCCTTGAGCCCTCGGCCGCAACCCTCGTCATCCCCCGGAGCGAGGGGGGGCGGACGTCCGCGCGGTTTTCGGCGGTCCTCCGTTCGGCCCTCGGTCCTCGATCGATTCCTCATGAGCCCAGGGAGGTCTCCCGACATGCGTTCCTGCCGAACCGCCTTTGCCGTCCCCCTTCTCGCCCTTTGCCTGGGGCGCGCCGCCGAGGCGCAGGTGCGCCCCGACGCGGTGCTCTTGCGCCACCCCGACGTCAGTGCCGAGCACATCGTCTTCCGCTTCGCCGACGACCTGTGGCTCGTCGCGAAGGAGGGCGGCGTCGCGCGCCGGCTCACCACCGCGCCCGGCAACGAGAGCTTCCCCAAGTTCAGCCCGGACGGCAGCACGGTCGCGTTCCTCGGCGGCTACGACGGCGGCTCGGACCTCTACACCCTCGCGATCGAGGCCGGCGCGCCCGAGCGCGTCACGTACCACCCCGACCAGGAGGTGCTCTGCGACTGGACGCCGGACGGCGAGGGGCTCCTGTACTGGTCGAGCGAGGTCTCGGGCATCGGCCGCGCGCCCAAGATCCTGCGCGTGCCCGCCGGCGGCGGCCAGCCCGAGGCGCTGCCCGTTCCCTACGGCACCTTCGGCTCGATCGACGAGACCGGCACCTGGCTGGCCTACACGCCCTACAGTCGCGAGTTCCGGACCTGGAAGCGCTACCGCGGCGGACGCGCGCCCGACGTGTGGCTCTACAACCTCAAGACCAACGAGGCGCTGCGTGTGACCGACAGCCCGGCCAACGACCAGCTGCCCATGTGGCACGGGGCCGAGCTGATCTTCTCGTCCGACTCGGGCGAGGAGGGCGTCTTCAACCTCTACTCGTTCGACACCCGCACGCGCGAGACGACGGCGCTGACCGACTTCCGCGACGTCGACGTCAAGTTCCCCTCGATCGGTCCCGAGGACGTCGTGTTCGAGGCGGGCGGCAAGCTGTACCGGCTCGACCTGACCCAGGAGTCGCGCCCGGCGATCCCGGTCGAGGTCCTTTTGCCCGGCGAACGGCCCGAGCTGCGTCCGCGCAGCCGCGACGTGTCCGCGCTGGTCGCGGGCGGGGCGGTGGGCCCCGGCGGCGTGCGCGTGGCGCTTGAAGCGCGCGGCGACGTCTTCACGGTCCCGGTCGACGAAGGCATCACGCGCAACCTGACCGCCAGCTCCGGCGTGGCCGAGCGCAGCCCGGCCTGGAGTCCCGACGGCCGCTGGATGGCCTACTTCTCCGACCGCTCCGGCGAGTACGAGCTGACCGTGCAGCGCGCGGACGGCAAGCCCTTCGAGGGCGCCAACGAGCACGGCGAGCGGCGCCTGACGTCGCTGGGCGCCGGGTGGAAGGACTCGATCACCTGGTCGCCGGACTCCAAGAAGCTCGCCGTCGGTACCAGCCACGGCGTGCTCTACCTGTGCGACTTCGAGACCGGCGCGACCGAGAAGATCCACGAGAACCACCAGGGCTTCCCGCTGAACGTCGACTGGTCGCACGACGCCGCTTGGCTGGCGTGGAGCCACCGTCACCCCGACGCGCGGCAGAGCGCGATCTACCTGCACGACGTCGCGAACGCCGCGACGCACGTGGTGACGTCGGGCATGTTCGACGACTCGGGGCCCACCTTCGACCGCAGCGGAGACTTCCTCTACTTCAGCTCCTCGCGCACGTTCGAGCCGGTCTACGCCGATCTCGACACGACCTGGATCTACGCCAACACGCGCAACCTGTGCGCGGTGCCGCTGCGGGCCGACGTCGAGAACCCCTTCGCCCCTGAGAACCAGGAGGAAGAGGTCGAGGAGGACGAGGCTGAGGACGAGGACGAGTCCGAAGAGGGCTCCGAATCCGAGGCGGACGCCGACGCCGAGGAGCCGGAGCCCGAGGACGAAGGCGATGCGGACGCGGAGGGCGAGACCGAGGGCGAGGAGGAAGAGGCCGATGAGCCCCTCGCGATCGACCTCGAGGGCTTCGAGTCGCGCGTCATGATCCTGCCGGCCGAATCCGGCCGCATCGGCGGCCTGCTGGGCGCCGAGGGCAAGGTGCTCTTCGTCCGCGCTCCGCGCACCGGCGCCGACGGCCAGGGCTCGCAGCTCTGTTACTTCGACCTCGCCGAGGGCGAGACGAAGACCGTGCTGTCGGGACGCATCGAGACCTACCGTCTGGCCGCCAAGGGCACCAAGATCGCGGTCAGCACCGGCGCCGGCGTCGGCGTGGTGGACCTCGCGCCCGGCCAGACCCTGGAGCCGGCCGACCTCTCGGGCCTGGTCGCCACGGTCGACCCGCGCGCCGAGTGGCGTCAGCTCCTGCGCGACGCCTGGCGGCTCTACCGCGACTTCTTCTACGACCCGGGTCTGCACGGCGTGGACTGGAACGCGGTGGGCGAGCGCTACGCGCGCGCGCTCGACGACGCGACCTCGCGCGGCGACGTGCACTGGCTGATCGGCGAGATGATGTCCGAGCTCAACGTGGGCCACGCCTACAACAGCCCGCCGATGGACGGCATGCCGCAGGCCGGACGCGCGCGTCCGACCGGGCTCCTCGGCTGCGACTGGGAGCTGGCGGACGGCGCCTACCGCATCGCGCGCATCTTCGACGGCGGCTACGACGCCGACGCGCGCTCGCCGCTCGCCGCCCACGGCGTCGACGCGAACGAGGGCGACTACCTGCTCGCGGTCAACGGCCGGCCGGTCGACCCCGGTCGCGCGGTGTACGCCGCCTTCGAGGGCACCGCGGGGCGCCCGACCGTGCTGACGCTGTGCGCGGCGCCGAGCGCCGACGGCAGCGAGCGCGAGGTCGTGATCGAGCCCATGGCCAGCGAGTCGTCCCTGCGCTACCGCGCCTGGGTCGCGGACAACCGCGCCAAGGTCGAGGAGCTGGGCGGTGGCCGCGTGGGCTACGTGCACGTGCCCGACACCGGCCTGAACGGCCAGAACGAGCTCATGCGGCAGTTCCTCGCGCAGCAGCACAAGGACGCGCTCCTGATCGACGAGCGCTGGAACGGCGGCGGGCAGATCCCGACGCGCTTCATCGAGCTGCTCGACCGTCCGGTGACGAATCACTGGGCGCTGCACGCCGGCGAGGAGTGGGACTGGCCGCCGGTCGGCCACCGCGGCCCCAAGGCGATGCTGATCAACTACTCGGCGGGTTCGGGCGGCGACTGCTTCCCCTATTATTTCCGCCAGCGCGGGTTGGGCAAGCTGATCGGCATGCGCACCTGGGGCGGGCTGGTCGGGATCTCCGGCAACCCCAGCCTGATCGACGGCGCCAGCCCGACCGTCCCGACCTTCGGCTTCTTCGAGCTCGACGGGACCTGGGGGGTCGAGGGCTACGGCGTGCCGCCGGACATCGAGGTGATCGACAACCCGGCCGAGATGCAGGGCGGCCGCGATCCGCAGCTCATCACGGCGGTCGAGCACCTGCTCGAGGAGCTCGAGGGCTGGTCCTTCCAGCCGCGCGTGCGCCCGGCTTCGGCGGATCGGCGTGGGGCGGGCGTCGCTCCGGCCGATCGCTGATCGCTAGGCCGGCGTCTCCCGGTGCGCTTGGGTGCCCGGGAGGCGCTTTTTGCGCCGGCTTGGGGCCGGCGGGCAGTTCCCTGCCGGCCCCGCTCGAGGGGGACGGCTTTCCCCGACCCGCGCCGGAGGCGGATCGGGCGCCCCGCAGGGCGCTGGATCCGCCTCCGGCGTTCGATTCGGGCCAAATCCTGAGCCCCGGATCCACCCACCGCTTCAGCCGCTCCCCCGAGGCCGTAGAATGCCGGCCCTCCGGCTCCAACAGGGCCGCGACGCGGGACGTAGCCCCCGCGTGCTGTTGCGACAAGAACTCCATCGCGATCCAAAGATGACGATGACGGAAACGGGTCCCGGCGCCGCGCTCGGGGCGGAGATCGAAGCCGAGAGCGGCTGGGTCGGCGAGCTGAAGGGCGCGATGGCCGAGGTGATCATCGGCCAGGAGCCGCTCGTGCACGGCCTCTTGGTCGCGCTCCTCACCGGTGGCCACGTGCTGCTCGAGGGGTTGCCCGGCCTGGCCAAGTCGCTGGCGGTCTCCAGCCTGGCCGGAGCGGTGCGCGGTAGCTTCAACCGCGTGCAGTTCACTCCCGACCTCCTGCCCTCGGACCTGGTCGGCACCGAGATCTACAACCAGAAGGACGGCACCTTCTCGGCCCGCAAGGGCCCGATCTTCGCCCACTTCGTGCTGGCGGACGAGATCAACCGGGCGCCGGCCAAGGTGCAGTCGGCGCTCCTAGAGGCGATGCAGGAGCGCCACGTCTCGATCGGCGGCGAGACCTTCGAGCTGCCCAAGCCCTTCCTGGTGCTCGCGACCCAGAACCCGATCGAGCAGGAGGGCACCTACCGCCTGCCCGAGGCCCAGGTCGACCGCTTCTTCCTCAAATTGATCGTCGACTACCCGACGCTCGAGGAGGAGCTGGCGGTGATGAACCGCATGGCGACCACCCAGGCGCCGCCCGAGGTGCGGCGCATCATCGAGCTGGACGACATCCTGCGCGCGCGCAAGCTGGTCGACCGCGTGTTCCTCGACCGCCGGCTGCAGGAGTACATCGTGCGCATCGTCGCCGCGACCCGGCGCCCGGCCGAGTTCGGGCTGTCCGAGCTGACCACCCAGATCCAGTGGGGCGCGAGCCCGCGCGCTTCGATCGTGCTGTCGCTCGTGGCGCGCGCCAACGCGTTCCTCGAGGGCCGCGGCTACGTCACGCCCGGCGATATCAAGCGCATGGCGCCCGACGTCTTCCGCCACCGCGTCAGCCCGTCCTACGAGGCCGAGGCCGAGGGGCGCGGCGCCCCCGAGATCATCGCGCGCGTGCTCGAGGCCGTGCCCGTTCCGTAGAGCTCCTCTCCCGACGGACCGTTGGCCAAGCGCAAGGACAAGAGCCCCGCCGCCCCGGCGACGCTGGCTCCCGAGCTGATGGCGCGGGTGCGCCAGATCCAGATCCGCACGCACGATCTGGTGTCCGAGCTGCTGCAGGGGGCCTACCGCTCGACCTTCCGCGGAACCGGCATCGAGTTCGAGGAGGTGCGCCCCTACCAGCCCGGCGACGAGGTGCGGACGATCGACTGGAACGTCACCGCGCGCGCCGGCGAGCCGTATGTGAAGACGTACGTCGAGGAGCGCCAGCTGGTGCTGCAGCTGCTGGTCGACACCAGCCTCTCGATGGACTTCGGCTCGGCCGCGAAGACCAAGCGCGAGGCGGCGGCCGAGGTCGCCGCGCTGCTCTCGTTCGTCGCGGTGCAGGAGCAGGACATGGTCGGCCTCACGCTGTTCGATGATCAGCCAGGGCTGCACCTGCGCCCGGAGAAGGGCTCGCGCCACGTGCTGCGCGTCGTGCGCGAGGTGATGGCGGCCGAGGCGAGGGGGCGCGGCAGCTCGCTGACCGCGGTACTGGAGCACCAGCTGCGCCACCTGCGCCGGCGCTCGCTGATCTTCGTCGTGTCGGACTTCCACGACGTCGACCCGGGCTGGACCCGGGTGCTGGGGCGCGTGGCGCGCCGGCATGACGTGGTGTGCGTGCGCGTCTTCGATCCCTTCGAAGAGGAGCTGCCCAACGCCGGCTGGATCACCCTGCACGAGCCCGAGACCGGCCGGCGCGTCGAGGTCGACTCGCGCTCGGCCGCGGTGCGGCGGTCGTGGGCCGCGGCGGCCGAGGAGCGCCGCCAGAGCTTCCGCGAGGCCACCGCCCGCGCCCGCGCGGCGCGGATCGACGTCGACGCGAGCGCCGACTCGGCCGACCCGGTGGTCGCCTTCTTCAAGCGCCGCGCGCGCGCGAGGGGGCGCAGGTGAGGGCCCTTGCACCGGCGCTCCTCGCTTGCTTCTGGGCCGCGGCGACCGCGCCCGCGGCCCAGGAGGTGACCGCCCGGGCGCACGTCGAGCCGCTTTCGGTCGCGGTGGGGGAGCCCTTGGAGGTCGTGCTCGAGCTGCGCCACCCCGCGGGCCTGCGCCCGCGCGCCGAGGAGCCGCTGCTGGATCCCTCCTCGCCGTGGGTCTTTCTGGAACACCGCGGCGAGCCGCCGCGCCCCGACGGCGCGGAGCTGGAGCGCACCGTGCTCGTCTGGAAGCTCTTGTGCCTGAGCCCCGGTGAAGCGGTCGACCCGCCGGCGCTCTTCTACTCGGTGCGCACCCCAGGCGGCGGACGGCTGATGGAGGTCGACGCGGCCCCGGTGCCGGTGACCGGCCTGCTCGCCGAGGGAGAGGATGCGCCGCGCCCGATCGCGGGGCTCCGCACCCTGGAGGAGCCGCCCCCCGCGCCCAGCCCGTGGCCGCTGCTCGGAGGCGGCGCGGCGCTCGCGTGCCTCTGCGTCGGCCTCGCGCTGATCGTCCGGAGCCGACGGCTGCGCGGCCCGAAGCTCGCGCCGGCGCCCGCGCTCGCGCAGCGCATCGAGGCCCTGCGCGGGCTCTCGCTGGGCGAGCGCGCGCGGCAATACGAGCTGACGCGCCTCGTGCGCGAGGCGCTGGACGAGCGCAGCGGCACCGACCGCAGCGGCCTGACCGACGAGGAGTGGGCCCGCGCCATCTCCGCCGACGGCGGGCTCTCGGAGCCCTCCTTGCGCGCGGCGAGCGAGCTCTTCGAGCAGGCGGCGCGGACGAAGTACGCCGGCGAGATGCCGACCGGCTGGGCGGTCGACGAGGCCTTCGAGCGCGCCCGCACCGCGGTCGCGGCGCAGGAGGTCGAGTCGTGATCCCGACGCTCGCGGTGCAGGCGAAGAGCGCGGCCTCGGTCGAGCTGCGCCTGTGGGGCGACTACGCGCTGGCCGACCCGTGGTACCTCCTGGTGCTGCCGGTGGGGCTCTTGCTGCTCGCCTACGGCCGTGCGCGGGCGGGGCGTGCCGAGGGGCGCGCGCCGGTGCTTCCCGCGGGTCGCCTCGCGCGCTCGTGGCGACAGCGGCTGGGCTTTCTTCCGACGCTGCTGCAGGCCCTTGCGATGGCGCTCGCGGTGCTCGCGCTGGCGCGCCCGCTGCGCGGCAACGTGCAGAACGAGACCATCTCCGAGGGCGTGGACATCGCGCTCGTGCTCGACCGCTCGGGCTCGATGCGCTTCGACGACCTCGAGCGCGGCCGGACGCGGCTCGACGTGGTCAAGGACGTGGTGGCCGACTTCGCCCAGCGCCGCATGGGCGACGCCGAGGGCGCGGCCGACAGCTGCGCGCTGATCACCTTCGCGCGCTATCCGCAGCTCCTGTGCCCCTTCACGCTCGACTTCGACGGGCTGAACGGGTTCCTCGAGGGCGTTGAGCTCGTCCAGCACCGCGGCGAGGACGGCACCGGCATCGGCGTCGCGGTCGCCAAGGCGGTGGCGCTGCTGCGCGAGACCGAGGCCAAGTCGAAGGTCGTGGTGCTCCTCACCGACGGCGAGAACAACGTCACCGAGATCCTGCCGCGCCAAGCGGGCGAGCTCGCCGCCGAGGAGGGCGTGCGCGTCTACTCGATCTACGCCGCGCGCAACCTGTTCGTCTACAACGCGCTGCGCGGCTACGTGCCGACCACGGACTCGCACGACACCAGCGATCTGGAGGCGATCGCCGAGCTGACCGGCGGCCGCTTCTACCGCGCGCGCAACCGCGAGTCGCTGGCCGAGATCTACGCCGAGATCGAGAAACTAGAGCGCACCGAGCGCGAGGAGCGGCGCTTCGAGGAGAACTTCGACCTCTACCCGAGCTTCCTGTGGGCGGCCTTCGCGCTCTACGGGGCCGCGTGGCTGTCGCTTTCGACCTGGGCCCGGAGGCTGCCGTGAGCGAGGGCTTCGAGCTGCTGCGCCCCGGCGCGCTGTGGGCGCCGTTCCTGGCGCTCGTACTGGGCGCGGTCGGCGCGTGGGGGCTGGTGGGCCGGCGGCGTGAGCGCGAGAGCTTCGTCGCCGCGTCGCAGCTCGCGCGCTTCCTGCCCGGCTTCTCCGCGACGCGCGCCGTGACGCGCGTGGTGCTCGCGGTGGCGGCGGTCGCGTTCCTTGGGGTGTCGCTGCTCGGGCCCGTGCACGGCCACACCTTCCGCGAGGTCACCGGGCGCGGGGTCGACATCGTCGTGTGCGTCGACACCTCGCGCAGCATGCTCGCGCGCGACGTGCGGCCGAGCCGGCTCGACCGCGCCAAGCGCGAGGTGCGCGGCCTGCTCGACGTGATCGCCGGCGACCGCATCGCGCTGATCGCCTTCTCGGGCGACGCGCGCGAGGTCGCGCCTCTCACCCACGACCGGAACGCGCTGGTGAAGCTCGTCGACCGCATCACGCCCGCCGACAACCGCCTGGGCGGGACCGACCTCGCCGCGGCCGTCGAGCGCGCGCTCTCGCTCTTCGACGGACGCACCGGGGCGCACGAGGCGATCGTGCTGTTGACCGATGGCGAGGACCTCTCCGGCGCCGGCCGCGACGTCGCGCGCGAGGCGGCCGAGCGCGGCATCCGCGTGTACGTCGTCGGCGTGGGCACCTCCGGCGGCGGCAAGATCCCCGTGCTCGACGAGGAGGGTGCCGAGGCCTTCCTGCGCGACAAGGAGGGCTCCGAGGTCGTGACGCGCATGGACCGACAGAGTCTCGCCCGGGTCGCCGAGGTGACCGGGGGTGAGTTTCTGACGGTCGACGAGCACCCGGCGCCGCTCGAAGAGCTCTACCGCAAGCGCATCTCGCAGCTCGAAGGCCGCGAGATCGTCGGCGGCAAGGAGCGCATTCCCCACGACCGCTACCAGTGGACGCTGGCGGTCGCCCTGGCTTGCATGCTGAGCGAGGCGGGGCTGCGCGAGCGCGGCCGCGTGCGGGGAGGCGCCGCGTGAAACCGCTCGCCATGCTCGCGCCGCTGGCGCTGGTCCTTCTCGCGCAGGAGGAGTTCGAGAAGCCCGCCTTCCAGGGCACGCCCGTCGAGGCGATGGCGGCCATCGCGCGCCTCGCGACCGAGGAGCCCGCCCGCGCGGTCGTGCTGGCGCAGGAGTTCTCGGCCGACGACGAGCGCCCCGAGCCGCTGCGCGCCGAGTTCCACTACGCCGAAGGCGTCGTGCGCCACATGCAGGGCGCGTGGGCGTCGAGCGAGGTGCGCCTGCTCTCGGCGGCGGCGCTGGCCGGACCCGGCGAGCTGCGGCTCGCCGCGCTCTACAACCTGGGCACGCTGCGCCTGGAGTCCGCCGAGCGCCTGCGCGTCTCCTTCGCCGAGATGGCGCAGGCGGCCGCGGCGGGCCAGCCCCGCGAGGACCGCGAGCTGCCCGACGATCCGATCGCGGTGCTGCGCTCCGCCTACCTGTCCGCCAAGGTCGAGCTGCTCGACCGGCTGAAGCTCGACTTCGCGCACGAGGACACGCGCGCGAACCTCGAGCTGGTCCAGCGCCGCCTGCGCGAGCTCGACGAAGCCGAGCAGCCGGAGGAGGAGCCGGACCAGGAGGACCAGGAACCGCAGGACGAGCAGGAGGGCGAGGACCAGGAGCAGCAGGACGGCGAGCAGTCCGAGGACGGCGAGCCCCAGGAGGACGGCGAGGACCAGGAGCAGCAGGGCGAGGACCAACCCCAGGAGGACGGTCAGCAGCCCGAAGACCCGCCCGACGACCCCGGCGAGGGCGCCGCGGATCAGACCTCGAACGATCAGCAGAGACCGACCGAAGAGCTGCCCGAGCCGATGCCGCACGAGACGAGCGCGGACACCGCCGAGCGCGTGCTATCGCGCGAGGAGGTGCTGCGGCTGCTCGACCAGCTCAAGCAGCTCGAGGAGGAGGCGCAGTCGCTCGAAGCGCTCCTCCGCCAAAGCCGACGCATCCCGGTGGAGAAGGATTGGTAGCGGACCTGTGATGTTGAGCAGACTCATTTCGACGCGCTTCACGCTGGCGACGCTTCTGGTGCTGGCGCTGTGCGCCGCCTTCGCGAGCCCCGGGCGCTCCCGGCCAGCGGCGCCGCGCGCGCCCCAGGCGGGCGAGGTGCGGGTCACGGCGGCGCTGTCTTCGGGCGTGCTGAAGCTCGGCGACCGCACGTCGATCGTCGTCGTGATCGAGAGCGAAGGGCAGATCCCCGAGGCCAACCCGCTCGGCGACCTGCCCGAGGTCGACGGCCTCAAGCTCGGCCCGCCGTCCGGTCCGTCGCGCACCCGCTACGAGCAGCGCTTCGGGCGCCGCTCGACGATCACGGTCACCGATCAGTGGATCATCCCCGTGCGGCCGCTGCGCGCCGGCGAGTTTGAGATCCCGCCGTTCCGCATCCGCGCCGGCGGCAAGACGTACGAGTCGCGGTCGCTGGTGCTGAAGGCGGTCGAGGACATGACCGGGCAGGAGCTGGGCCTGCTCGAGGTCAGCGCCTCGTCGAGCACCGTCGTCGAAGGCCTGCCCTTCTCGATCGAGGTGCGCTTCGGCTGGGACGAGGGCCTGCGCGACGTGAACTTTGCCGATCTGTCGCTCGGTTTCTGGAACGGTCTGCCCGGCGTGATCGAGCTTGACCGTGAGTTCCCCGCGCCGGGCGCCAAGCGCATCGAGGGGGGCGTGACGATCAACGGCGGCGAGGGGGTGGTCGTCGAGGAGATGCCCGCCGTCGAGCTCCGCGGCCGGCGCTTCCGGCAGCTGCGGCTGGTGCGCTCGTTCGTGCCGACCCGGGCTGGGCGGATCGACTTCTCCGAGACGTTCCTCAACTTCGGCCGCGCCGAGGAGGGCGGCAGCTTCTTCAATCGCCGGCTGGAGAAGGTCAAGGACTACTACGTGCGCGCGCCGCGCTTCTACGTCGAGGTCGAGCCGCTCCCCGAGGAGGGGCAGCCCTACGACTTCACCGGCGCCGTCGGCAGCATCGCGGCCAAGGCCTCGGTCGACGCGCGCGACGTCGATGTGGGCGACTCGATCAAGCTGACGGTCGAGTGGAGCGGCTCGGGCAACCTCGAGTTCTTCGACGCGCCCGACCCCGCTCGCATGGAGGCCTTCGAGGGCTTTCGCGTGTACGGCCGCACGGAGGAGAAGAGCTTCGAGCGGCGCACCACCGTCTACGACCTGGCGCCGATGTCCGATGAGGTCGGCGAGATCCCTCCGGTGCCGCTGCGGGTCTACGACTCCGAGCGCGGCGAGTACATCACGATCGCGACCGAGGCCATCCCGATCCGCGTGCGGCCGCTGGCCACCGCGGTGGAGCTCGACGCCGAGGGCGACGACGACGAGGGGCTCGCCCGCGACCTGCACGACATCGACACGCGCGCCCTCGGCAGCGGCGGCACCGGCCGCCGCGCGCCCGGCCCGCGCGCGGTCACTGCGGTCGTTTTCGGCGTGCCGATCCTGTGGGTGCTGCTGCGCACCTGGGCGCGGCGCCGCGGGGACCCGTCCGCGCCGCTGGAGCGCCGCCGGCGCGGCGCGCGCCGCAAGCTTGCGCGCGCCCTGGGGCAGGCGGGGACGCCCGAGGAGGAGCTGCGCGCCCTGCACGCCTTCCTCGCGGAGCGCACGCGCGAGCCCGACCACGCCTGGGTGGGGCGCGATCTGGAGCAGGCCGAGCGCAGAAACGGCACGTCCGGCTCCGCGCCCGGCGACCTGGGCGAGCTGCGGACGCTGCTCGAGCGACTCGAAGCCGCCGTGTGGACCGGCCGTGGCGAGCGCGTCGGCCGCGACGAGGTGCTCGCGGTCGCCGACCGCCTGATGGGAGCGGGGCTCTAGCCATGCGCCACCTCACCCTCCTGCTGACGCTGCTCTTCCTCCTTCCGGGGCTCGCCTTCGGCGCCCCGGACGCCTTCGACGACGGCGTCGCCGCCTTCCGCCGCGGCGACTACGCGGAAGCCAGCGAGCTCTGGACCGAGCTCCTGGGAGATCCGCTGTCCGACGCCGACCGCGCGCGCGTGCTCTACAACCTCGGCAACGCGGCCTGGCGCTCCGACGCCGGCGGCGAGGCCCTCGGCTGGTACGGCGCCGCCCTGCGCTGCGCGCCGCGCCACGAGGAGGCGCGCGCGAACGCGGCCTTCGTCCGCGAGGAGCTCGGCCTCGCGCCGCTTGAAACCGGCGACCTGCGCGGCGCGTTCAGACGGCTGGCCGAGTCGCGCACGCGCTCGGAGGCCGCCTGGACCGTGCTCGCGGCGGCGCTGATTCTGCTCATCGCGCTCCTCGGCGAGGCGCTGCGCGGCGGCCCGCTGTGGCGCGGCTTCGCCCTGGCGGCCGCGGCGGCACTCCTGATCGTGCTGGTGCCCTGGATCCAGGCCGAGCGCACCTCGGACCGCGACCTGTGGATGGCGGTCGCGGACCCGCGCTCCTCGCTGCGCTCGGAGCCGCGCGGGAACCTGCCGGCGATCGACGCGCTCGACGCCGGCGACGTGGCCGAGCGGATCGACGAGCTTCCGGGCTGGGTGCGGCTTGAGACGCGCGGCGGCCTGCGCGGCTGGGTGCCCGAGGACGAGGTGTTCCGGCTCCGGCGCTAGCCGCGCGGGCGTGCCAGCACCGCCTCGATCGCGCGGACGACCTCCTCCGCCTTGCGGTCGTCGAGCGCGTCGGCGTGGGGAGCGGTGAAGCGTCCCGCGTCGTTGTCGAAGTACTCTCCCGAAGCTCCCGACGCGCGGGAGAAGGCGTCCGACAGCGCCGCGCGGCGGATGATGTCGGCGCCGATGCGCACGTCGGCCCCGGCGACCCCGAAGGCCTCTTGGACCATCTTCGTGCCGAGCATGGAGCCCGGGTTGAGCGCGACGAGCGTCGGCCCCCGCTCGCCGATGGATCGTGCCAGGGCGCGCGACCACATCGTCAGCGCCAGCTTGCTTTGGGCGTAGGCCGCGCCGGCGTCGAGCGCCACATCTCCGGCGAGAGCGCCGAGATCCACCGGCGCCTGGGCGGCGGAGGACAGGTTGACCACGCGGCCCGCCGGGCCGAGCTGGGGGAGGAGCCGTTGGGTCAAGAGGTACGGGGCGATCGTGTTGACCGCGAAGCGCAGGTCGAGCCCGTCGTCCGTGCGCACGTCACGTGCGACGAAGGCCCCGGCGTTGTTCACGAGCACGTCGAGCCGCGGGTGCGCCGCGGCCACCGCGGTCGCGAGCCCTTCGACCTCCGCGAGCACCGCGAGGTCGGCCGCGTAGGCCTCCACCCCGCCGCCGCCCGGCAGCGCCGCGAGCTCGCGCTCGGCGTGCTCCAGCTTGGATCGGCTGCGCCCGTGCAGCAGCACGCGGTGCCCGAGCGACACCAGCAGCCGCGCGGCCTCGAGCCCGAGGCCGTCCGTCGAACCGGTGATGAGTAGCGTCTTCTGCATGCGGGGCTCCTTCAGTCCGCGAAGCGGGGGAGGACGTGCTGCGCCAGACGCTCCAACGTCGCCTCGACGTCGAGCCGCTGGAAGCGCAGGTTGAGCGCGACGTGGTTCACGCCGGCCCGCTCGAGCGCCTCGAGGTGTGCGACCAGAGCGTCCGGGCCGAGCCGGAGCCCGAGGTGGATGGGCTGCGGCGGCGCCCCTAGGTCTTCGACCAGGTCGACGTAGAGCGGCTGCATCGCCGGCTTGTTGGGCTCTCCGGCCGCACGGCCGCGCGCGCGCCGGTCGCGGATCAGGCGCGCCTGGGCGGCGGCGTTCCGCGGGTAGACCATCCAGCCGTCCCCGTGGCGCGCCAGCCACTCGGGGTCCTGTCGGCTGCTCCCGGTGAGCAGCAGCGGCAGGCGGCCCGATGCGGGCTTGGGAAGCAGGTCGATTCCGCCGGGTGAGCGACCGTGCTCGCCGTCGAAGGCGGGGTAGGGCGTGGCCATGCGGCGCAGGTATTCGAAGCTGGAGCGAAAGCGCGCGCCGCGCTCCTCGAACGCCTGGCCCAGGGCGGGGTACTCCTCCGGCCGGTCGCCCGACGCTACGCCGAGCAGCAGCCGCCCGCCCGACAGCACATCGGCGCTGGCCGCGGCCTTGGCTACATGCGCGGGGTGGCGCAGGGGTAGGACGACGCTCGCGACGCCGAGGGCGATGCGCTCGGTGCGGCCCGCCAGCAGGCCGAGGTAGACGAACGGGTCGAAGGTCTGGCCGGCGTCTCCGAACGACGGCACCTGGAAGGGCACGTCGCGCAGCCACACCGCGGCGAAGCCGAGTGCTTCGGCCAGCTGGACGCGCTCGAGGTGGCGCTCCATCGTGGGCACCGCGTCGGTCGGATAGCTCTCCAGCGGCACGACCAGGCCGACGCTCAGCCGCCCGGGGCGGAAGACCGAGCCGTAGGCGCGGTTGATGGTGCGGAACGCGGTCGGCGCGGCGGCGGCGGGGCCGGGAGGGGAGGTCGAGGTCATCGGCACGGCTCCTCTAGCTCTCGACGACGACCTTGCCCATCGCGCGTCCGCTCTCGAGCCGCGCGTGCGCCTCACCGGCCTGCGCGAGCGAGAACGAGGTCTCGTCGAGCACCGGCCGCAGCCCGCCGGACTCCGCGATGCGCGCGAGCTCGCGTAGGATCTCGCCGTGCTCCTCGCGCCCGTGGTCGTGGAGCATGGGGATCAGCATGAAGACCACGTGGAGCGACAGGCCCTTGAAGTGCGCCGTCGTCAGGTCCAGCTCGCACAGCGACACGGTCGACGCGACCTGCCCGTTGAGGGCGGCCGCCTCGAAGGACTTGGCCATGTTGGCTCCGCCGACCGAGTCGAACACGAGGTCGAAGCCCCGGCCGCCGGTGTGCTTGGCGACGTAGCTCTCGACCGACTCGTTGCGGTAGTGGATCGGAGTCGCGCCGAGCTCGGCGATCAGCGCGGTCTGCTTGTCGCCGCCGCCGGTCGAGTAGACCTCGGCCCCAAGGTGCCGCGCGAGCTGGAGCGCGACGTGCCCGACGCCGCCGGAGCCGCCGTGGACGAGCACCTTCTGGCCGCGGGCGATGCCCGCGCGGGTCAGGCCCTCGTAGGCGGTGATGCCGACCAGCGGGAGCGCCGCCGCCTCGCGCATCGAGAGGTTCTTGGGCTTGTGCGCGATCAGATCGGCGTCGGCGGCGACGTACTCCGCCAGCGTGCCGGGCAGGTCGCCGAGCCCGCCGACGCAGCCGTAGACCTCGTCGCCGGCGGCGAAGCCCTCGACCCCCTCGCCGACGGCCGCGACCGTGCCCGCCAGGTCCATGCCGAGGATCGCCGGCGGGTCGGGGGCGAGCGCCAGCTCCTTGCCCATGCGGCGGATCATCGTGTCGACCGTGTTGACGCTCGACGCGGCGACTCGGATCAGGACCTGGCCGGGGCCGGCGGTGGGCGCCTCGACGTCGGCGGCTTCGAAGGCGGCCGCGTCGCCGTAGGCGTTCAGGATCATCGCTTTCACGGGCTTCTCCTTGGCTGATCGGGGTGGGGCGCCCGAGCGGCGTCCCCTGGGCGCGGCAAAATGCGCCCTTGCTGTGGTATTGGCAAGTACCCACATTTTTGTAAGTATGAAGCGGCGATCGGAGGGTGACCATGACGCGCAAGTACAGCTGGAAGACCGGGTGCGATGTGGAGGCGACGCTCAGCGTCATCGGCGGTCGCTGGAAGCCGGTCCTCGTGTGCCATCTGCTCGATGGGCGCAAGCGCTTCGGAGAGCTCCGGCGGCTCACGCCCAACGCGACCGAGCGGATGATCACCCTGCAGCTCCGCGAGCTGGAGGCGGATCGCGTGATCTCGCGGCACGCGTACGCTGAGGTGCCCCCGCGCGTCGAGTACGAGATCACCGAGTTCGGGCGGTCGCTGGAGCCGATCCTGGTGCTGATGCAGGAGTGGGGCTCGGCCTTCAAGGCGCGCCGGCGGGCGGAAGAGTCCGACGCCGCGCCCGCGCCGGGCGCCTGAGCGGGGCCCCCTTCGGCCCGACCGGCGTCGAGGCGGGTGCCGCTCGACCGGCCTCGCGCTCGCAAGCCAGTACCGGGGCGGGATTTCCGACATCGTTACGATAGGGACGGCCCTAACAGAAAGGACGCCCTATGCTCGCTCTGCTCGTTCCTGCGTTTTTGGCGGGTGCCCCCCAGGAGCTCCTCTTCCCCTGCCCCAGGATCTCGGAGACCGAGGTCCGCGGCAGCGTCGACTTTGACGGCGACGGGTTCGACGACCTGTTCTCGGCGCGGGAGGTCACCTTCTCCGACGGAGCCTTCGGGTCGGCGCTGAACATCTCGCTCTCCTTCGCGGCGATCGAGGTGGTCTCCGCCGACATCAACCACGACGGTTCGCCGGACCTCGTCCTCGCCGATCAGATCGAAGACCGGCTCGACGTCTTCCTCTACCAGCCGCTGACCTCGACCTTCCTGAAGGAGGTCTGGTCGGACATCCCGATCAACCCAGACTTCCTCGCGGCGGGAGACGTTGACGGCGACGGCCTGGTCGACGTGCTCACCGCCCGCGACAACTTCAACGGCGAGTACGCGGTCGTGCTCGGCAACGGCGACGGGACGACCTCGAGCTCGGTCTTCGGAGCCGTCGGTACGGTGATCCGAGGAGTGCAGCTCGGCGACCTCGACGGCGACGGCGACGCGGACCTGGTGGCGCCGCTGGAGCCGCTCGGGATGGCGGTCGCGCTCGCCGACGGCACGGGCGGCTTCGGCACGCCCCAGACGCTCTTCCCCGCGGTCGCGTTCGGCGACCTCAGGCTGGTCGACCTCAACGACGACGGCGCGCTCGACATCGCGGCCGCCGGGCCGGCGACCGTGCGTACGCTGCTGGGCGACGGCAGCGGCGGCTTCTTGCCGCTGGCGACGCTCTCCACCGTGACGAGCTACATCACGCCCAACGTGGACGTGGTCGACCTCGACGGCTCCGGCACGCTCGACGTGGTGGTCGCCGACCGGGTCATCTCGTTCGTCGCTGACATCCCGCTCACGATCGCCTACGGCGACGGCGCGGGCGGCCTGACCTCGGTGGTTGGGTATGCGCTGCACGACAGCCATCTCGCCGTGGCCTTCGGCGACTTCGATGGGGACGGCGACTCCGACCTCGCCTACCAGAACGTTGGCGGGCTCGACGGCGTCGTGCTCCAGGAGAACCGCCCGGGCTTCGGCGCGGTCGGGCTCGTAGGCCCCGAGCAGATCGACGACACCTTCCCGCGCGATTTCGCCTTCGGCGACCTCGACGGCGACGGAGACACGGACCTGGTCACGCTGCCCGAGGATCCCGGCACGCTGCAGATCGGGCTCAACGACGGCAGCGGCGCGTTCTCGCTCACGCCGGGGCCGGCGGTGAGCATCGTCGAGGGGCTGCTCTTCCTCGCCGACATCGCCGCGGACGGCGTGCTGGACGCGCTGGTCCTGCCCGACGACGACATCCCGGCCCTGCTCGCGATCTACGAGGGCGACGGCGCCGGAGGCCTGCAGGCCGAGGCGTCGCAGCCCATCGACGGCGACGGGATCACGGCGGAGTTCGCCGACTGGACCTCCGACGGCTTCGTGGACCTGCACCTGGCCGATCCCGGGGGAGATGAGCTGCTGCGCATCTACCCGGGCCAGGCGTCGCTGACCTTCGGGACGCCGACGACCTTCGCGTTCCCCGGCAGCGAGAAGCTGATCGCGGCGCCGGGCCTGCCGGCCGCGGTCGACGTCAACCTGGACGGCGACCTCGACGTGGTCACCACGCTCGACTTCCTCTTCAGCCAGACCCAGGTGCGCGTCCTCGAGGGCGACGGCACCGGCGGCTTCACGCAGATCCAGAACCTGATCCACGGGGTCTTCGTTCCGGACGGCCCGGACGGCATCACCGCCGGCGACTTCAACGACGACGGGTTGCCGGACATCGTGCTCTCGGACTCCAGCGTCTATCGCGGCATCGGAGGAGGCCAGCTGGAGCTCGTCGGCGAGGTCCTCGCGGGCTACGACGCGAGCGAGGTGCGGACGGCCGACGTCAACCTCGACGGTGTCGACGACGTCATCGCGCGCACGGGCGAGGTCTTCCTCGGCGGCGCGGCCGGGCTGACGTTCGACCGCGCCTACGGCAGCTCGAACACGCGCGACGCGCGCGTGGCGGAGGTGACCGGCGACGGCGCCGGCGACCTGTTCGTGACCAACGACAGCGGGGACTTCCTGCTGCTGCGGAACGAGGGCTGCGCGGGCTCGTTCGCGACCTTCGGCGCGGGGTGCGCTGGCTCGACCGGCATCGTGCCCGCGCTCGAGGGCGCCGGCTGCCCGTCGCCGGGCGACGTGTATTCGCTCGAAGTGGAGGGCGGCCTGCCCGGCGCAGCGGCCTTCGCGACCTTCGGCACCGGCCAGGGCTCGCTGCCGCTCGGCAACGGCTGCTTCCTGCTGCTGGATCCGTGGATCCCGGTGTTCGTGAGCTTCACGCTCGACGCCAGCGGCACCGGCAGCCTGCCGATCGCCGTCGCGCCCGGCGCCGCGGTGGGCGTGACCTCGACCTCGCAGGTCGGGCTGTTCGACCCGGCGGCTCCGGGCTTCTTCACCGTGACCAACGGCCTCGCCGTGACGGTCAACTAGCGCCCGTTCGTTTTCGGGACAGCGGCGCGTCCGGGACGGCTCCCGGGCGCGCCGCTCGCTTTTTCCGCGGGCTCTTCGCGCGCCCTCGTCTCTTCGGAAGGGACACATCGTCCGTCCCTCACAAGGAGCGAATCCCATGCGCGCGCTCGCCATCCTGCCGGCCTCCCTCGGAGCCCTTCTGGTTCTCTCGGGAGCCGCCTCCGCCCAGTCCCTGCTCGGGATCTGGGGCGGCACGTCCGCCTCGAACGGAGCGGAGGTCTTCGAGTTCACCGGCCCGCCCGACCCGGCCGTCTGCAGCTATCCCGACGGCCCGGTCATCTTCGAGTATCCGACCGACCCTCCCGGGCTGGCGTGCCCCGGCCTGCCCGACTTTCCCTTCGGACCCGAGGGCGACATCGCCGTCGATCAGGTCAACGACCTGACGTACGTGAGCGACGGCAACCTGATCGTCAGCTTCCGCGGCGACGGCGACTACGTCGGCAGCTTCTTCGCGCCGCTCGCCGTTGCGGGCATGGGCTTCGACTCGGCGTCCGGGCTCCTGTGGCTGACCGACGGCGTCGTGTTCGGCTCGGTCGTGCCGCCGGCGGGCTGCCTGGCGCCTCCGCCGGGCTTCGTGTCGCTGGCGGGCGTGCCGATCGGCGCCGGCCTCTTCGGAGGCCCGCTCTTCGATCTCGACTGGGACGCCGGCTCGGGCACGCTCTTCGGCTGCGACGACTCCGGCATCGTCGGCAACTTCGATCCCGGCGGAGCGCCGGGGCCGTTCGGCTTCTTCGACATGTCGACGTCGTTCTGCCCGATCGGTCCGATCCTGACCGGCATCGCGGTGGACAACACCCAGCCGGGGGCCGGCGTCGTCTACGTCACCGACGGCTTCCGACTCGCCTACCTCGAGCTGCCGCTCGGCTTCCCCGCGGCGACCGGGTTCTACACGACGTCGAACTGCTACTCGATCGTCGGCGTCACGCCGACGCCGCTCTCGGGCCTGGCCTTCGCCGCGCGCACGTTGCGCTTCGGCGCCGGCACGTCGACCGGCGGCTCGGTGCCGTTCGCGAGCGGGGTGGGGCAGAGCTACTACGCCAACCCGACCTACGGAAACCTGCTCTTCGGCGAGCCCTCGGCCTCGACCTTCCTGCTGGTGAGCGTCGCGGGCCCCGCCTGCCCGGCGATCCCGATCTTCGGGCTCAATTTGCTGCTGCAGGGCCCCTTCCCGCCGTCTCCGCCGACGCCGAACATCCCCGCCTCGGGCGCGCTGTCGGTGGCCTTCCCGCTGCCCGGCGCGCTGCTGCCGGGGACGGGTGTGGGGCTGCAGTGGGCGACGGTCTCGGGGCTCGGGATCGGGTTCTCGAACGGGCTCTACTTCACGGTTTCACAGCCCTAGTCGAAGCTCGGTGCGGAGCGCGGGATCGTGCGCTCGAGGTGGCGGCAGCGCGGCCTCGATCCGCATCGGAGCGCGCCTACGAAAGCGGGAGGCACCGGGAGCGAGCTCCCGATGCCTCCCCGGATCGACGGTCGTCGGATCAATAGGTCCGCGTGCCGATGAAGTTCTCGTCGAGGATCGGGGAGAAGACGCCGTTGTAGCAGTGGACGACGGTCGCGTTGCTCGCGCCGAGGGTCTGGACGGTTCCGGAGAGCTGGCTCGTGGCGATCCGAGCCACATCCGTGCTCGAGTTGGTCCTGACGATGTCGCCGTCCGACGTGAGCTTGGACGCGATGATCGTGACCTCGTTCTCTCCGAGGCCCAGGAAGATCACGCGCGGGTCCAGCGCGAGGTCGGGGATGCTCAGGTCGCAGTCCCGCAGGACGGCGCTCGATCCGCTGGCGAGGAAGACGCCGGTGTTCTTGACCGTGCCTCCGGAGGCGACGATGCGCACGTTGCTCACCACAAAGTCGGTCGCGCCGTCGACGACGACTCCGACGCCGTCGTCAGCGGCCGAGCCCGCGTCGGAGAGGACCGTCAGGTCCCGGAGCTCGCAGTTCGAAGCGCCGTCGACGGTCCCGCCGAGGAGCGCGATGTCGTTGCCGGTCGAGACGATCGTGGTGTTCCGCATGCCGGATCCCGCGAGGTCGACCCACGGCTTCATGTCGACCGCCTCGAAGTACAGGCCCGGACCGACCTGCACGACGTAGGGCTTGCTCGAAGAGGCGTCGGTGATCGAGGCCAGCGCGGCCGAGATCGTCGTGAAGTCGGCGCCGGGGCCGACCCGCACGATCGTGTCGGCGAGGCCCACGGCCGAGGTCTGCACGCTGCCGTCGGCGAACCTGACGCCGCCGGCGACGCGGAGCTGGCCCCCGACGTCCACGCTCGGCTCGATGGAGTCGCCGCCGCCCGGGCTGTCGTGGAAGTAGAAGGTGTTGTTGCTGTACGCGATCGCGTCTTCACTCACCCCGCTGTGGCCGAAGGAGAGGAAGTTGCCCGAGGTACCCACCAGGGCCTGATCCGCCCCGAAGCCGGCGGGGAAGGTGAGCCCGGCGTTCAGGCTCGCGATGCCCGCGGGCCCCGTGGGGCCGGCCGGACCGGTCGCGCCTTCCGGGCCGATCGGGCCCGTCGGGCCGATCGGGCCCTGGGCGCCGTTCAGGCCGGGATCGCCCTGCGGACCCTGCGGGCCGGTCGAACCCTGGGCGCCGGTCGGGCCGGCGTCGCCCTGCGGGCCCTGGGGCCCGGTCGAACCCTGGGCGCCGGTCGGGCCGGTCTCGCCCTGCGGGCCCTCGGGCCCGGTCGGACCCTGGGCGCCGGTCAGACCCGGCTCGCCCTGCGGGCCGGCGGGGCCCACGAGGGTGGCGGTGCTCTGCACGCTGCCGTCGGGGAACTCGACCCCCCCGCTGCGCGAACGGATCACGCCGTCGACGTCCAGCGCCGTCGTGGGCGCCAGGGTGCCGAGCCCGACGTTGCCGGTGGTCGCGTCCACGAAGAGCTCCTCGCTCAGCGGATAGAGCTGCCCGACCTGCGCCGTCGACGACGCCTGCAGGCACAGACCCGTGCCCTGGTCCGTGATCGAATCGAAGCACTTGCCGGCGAAGGCGACCGGGTCCGACGGAGCGCGGTTGCCCGGGCCCTGGGCCATCGCCGAGCCGGTGAAGCTCGGCGCGGAGGTCGCGCCGACGGTGTGGAGCATGCGCGTGCCGAGGGGCGTCCAGAGCTCGAGGTCCGCGGCGCCGTCCAGGTCGTAGTCGACCCAGCGGGCGGCCAGGACGTCTTCGGCGACGGCGAGCCCGGCGCCCGCCGTCGCGTCCAGGAACGTGGCGCTGGCGCCGCCGACGAACAGGCGGAGCCGGCCGTCCTGGGTCACGACGAGCAGGTCCTGGTGGCCGTCGCGGTCCACGTCGTTCCAGAGCGCGGAGCGGGAGGAGACCAGCGTGGGCAGGCCGGCCCGGGCCGTCGCGTCGGCGAAGGTGCCGTCGCCGGCGTTGCGCAGCAGCGCGTCCGGGGCGCCGGGAGTGCGGACGTAGAGGTCGTCGAAGCCGTCGCCGTCGAAGTCGCCCCACGACGACTGGGAGAGCTGGGCGGAGGAGAGGCCGGGGACGGCGACCAGGGCGGCAAGGGAGAGGATCTGGAGCGGTTGGCTTTGCATGGGAGCACCGAGAGGGTGCGGGGTTGAAGGGGAACGAGCCGGTCTCGTCGGCTCACCCCGCAACGCGCCGGGGCGCCCGGACGGAGGAACCTCATTCCCCAGAAAATGTCCGGCCCGCGGATCTCGGTCCGCGGCCGCACGTGCCGGTCGGTCTACCGCGTCCGCGGCCCGAAGGCCGCTTCGTCGGTGACGGTGACGCGACCGGCGTCGTCGACCAGCAGCGCCGCCCGCGAGCGAGTCTCCGCGAGCTCCGCCGCCTCTCCCTGCGCGACGAAGAGCGCGGTCGCCCAGCCGTCTGCCTCGACGCACTCCGCCGCGACGACCGCGCATAGCCGGATACGGGCCTCGACCGGCGTGCCCGTGCGCGGCGAGATCAGGTGCGTGGGGTGGCGGTAGCTGCCGCTGGTGGCCAGCGCGGCGTCGCGCAGCTCGATCACCCGCAGGGGGGCGGCCGCGCCGCTCGGATCCTCGATCGCCACGCGCCAAGCGCCGCGCGCGCGCAGCTCGCCGCCGACCTCGATCAGGTACTCGGGCACGCCGGCCGCGTCGAGCAGCGCGGCGGCGCGGTCCGCGGCGTAGCCCTGCAGCAGCGCGCCGAGGTCGACCGCCAGCTCGGCGTGCGCCTTGCGCAGGGTGCCGCGCTGGCGGTCCAGGGCGAGCTTCTCCCAGCCGACGCGCTCGCGCAGCCGGGCAAGTTCCTCGGCGGGCGGCGGCTCCGCGCGCGCGCCCGAAGGGCCGGCGCCGTAGGCGTCGACGAGCGGCGCCACGGTGGGGTCAAACGCGCCACGGGTCGCCGCGCTCAGGCTCAGCGCGCGCTCGACCAGCCCGGCCAGCTCGCTGGATACCTCGATCGGCAGCGTGGTCTCGCTCGCGTTGAAACGCGCGAGCTCGGAGGCCGGGCTCCAGGACGACAGCTCGCGCTCGATCCGCGCCAGCTCGTCGCGGAGGCGCGCCTCGACGTCGGGCGACACCATCGCGCCGCGCGGCGCCACGCTCCAGGTGGTGCCGAAGCCGAGGCCCTGGATGCGCGCCTCGGCGCGCGGTTCCGTGGAGGCGGGAGAGTCCGGCGCGTCGCCGGCCAGCGCGAAGGGCGCGCAGCCGAGGACCAGCGCGGCGGCCGCCGCATCGCGCCGACCCAGCCGCTCGCTGGAACCGCGCGTTCGCACGTAGCGCAGGAGCGCGCCGGTCGGGCAGCCGTAGCGGCAGTAGCCCATCGGCACGAAGAGGCTCGCCAGCAGCCCGGCCGCAAGGACCGCCGCCGACGCCGCGGCGGCCAGGCCGAGCACCCACGCGTCGAAGGGCTCCAACCACGCGAGCTCGAAGCGCGGCGCGAGCACCGCCAGCGTGAAGGCGGCAACCAGGAGCAGCCACGGTGCGGCACGTAGCGCCCGCAGAAGGCCCGGCGGCGGGCTGCGCCGCAGGCGCCGGAAGGCGCTGAGCCACTCCTGCACCGCGCCATGCGGGCAGAGGTTGGCGCAGTAGACCTGGCGGTGCGAGCTCCACGGTACGACCAGCGCCACGGCGGCGAGCAGCACGAGGGCGGGCGCGCTGTCCCACGGCACCCCGTGGCGCGACCAGCCCGCGAGGAGCGCGAGTGACAGCAGGTCGCCGAGCGACAGCCCGAGGCCGCCGACCAGCACCATCTGCCACGCGAGCCGCAGT
Source organism: Planctomycetota bacterium (assembly GCA_039029355.1). GTDB lineage: Bacteria > Planctomycetota > UBA1135 > UBA1135 > JBCCGI01. Next base: position 16,921 of record JBCCGI010000033.1, on the reverse strand, counting down.
CGGCGCCGTCGGCGCCAGGGGCCGAGCCCGAGCGCGAGTCCGGCCGCGACGAGGATCAGCAGCGAGACGTTGCGTCGCAGCGGGCCGCGGCCGCGCGCCGCGCGCGGGGGCGGTGCCACGGCCGCTTCCGCCCGCCGCCGGATGCCGTCGGCGACGCCGTAGCTCGTGCGCGTTGCCCCGGACACGCCCTCGATGCCCTCGCGCTCGAAGTCGATCTCCGCCCACTCGGCCAGCGTTCGTCCGGCGAGCTGCGCGAGGAAGCCGGCGTCGCCGCGTACGCGCTCGACGTACTCGGGGGTGTCGTAGCTGCGGCGCAGGGCCACGCCGGTGATCGCCCTGCGCGCGGGGCCGAAGGCCAGCAGCGCCTCGGTGGGTCCGCCGTAGCCGTGCGCGTTGTCGGCCGCGGGCGAGGTGCGCAGCAGCGCGCCGAGTGCGGCGCCGTCCGCGCCGAGGACGTCGATCCAGCCGTCGTCGTGGCGCGCGAGCTCAGCGGCTCCGGGGATCAGCCTCCGTGCCTCGGCGAGCTCGACCGGCGCGGGGAAGCGCAACGATCGCGCGCGGCCCGCCAGCCGCAGCTCGACGCCTTCCGCCATCGCGAGGCTCGTCAGCGTCGAGCCCGCGACCGCATCGACCGGCGGCGGCGCCTCGTCCGCGGGGAGCCAGCCGCGGAAGGCCTCCCAGAAGCGCGCCTCGCCCGCGACGTCCGCCACGTGCGCGGCGGTGTCGGCCGACGCGCGCAGGCGGGCGCCGCTCACGCGACCGTCGAGGCCCAGCCCGATCAGGAGGTCGCTCGGCCCGGCGTAGCCCACCAACGCATCCGCGGCGGGAGCGGTGCGCAGGACGAGCCCGAGCTCGGCGCCGCGCGCGTCGAGCACGACGCGCGCGTCGAGCTCCGCGTCGTAGCGCCCGAGCCGCGTCGCCGCGGGGAAGAGCGCGCGCGCCTCGGCGAGCGAGATCTCCCACGAGGCGGGGACGCCCGCTGCGTCGTCGTGCGTGGCCCGGATGCACCACACGGCCAGCGCCAGGACCGCCACGCGGAACAGCCGGACCCCCGCGCGCCGCAGGTTCACGCGGCGCTCACCGGGCGAGCAGCAGCTGGACGGCGTCGGCGTGCACGTGCCCGCCCGCGTCCGCCGCCGAGAGCGACACGGCGCACGAGCCGGCGGGCAGCTCGAAGCGGCCGAGCGAGTGGAACAGCTCCTCGGCCTCGCCGGCGCGCTGGTCGAGGCGCAGCCCCAGCTCGGGCTGACCCGGGCGCGAGAGCGTGCACAGCACCCGGTCGCCGCGGTTCTCGTGCCCGATCCAGGCCACGCGCAGCTCGTACTTGCCGGCCTCGCGCACGTCGAAGCGGAAGGTCGCCTTCGCGTCCGCGCCCGGCGCGGCGTAGCGGTAGCCCGCGCCGACGAACGGGGTGAGCCCGCCCGGACGCCAGGTGCCGGTCAGCTCGGCGTGGCGGTCGTCGATCACGATGCCCGGCAGCGACGAGACCGCGACACCGGCGTCCGCGGGCGGGGTGAGCCCGACGACCTCGTCCTCGCCCTTCGTGCGGTAGCCGCGCACCGGCCCGACGTCGGGGTCGCGGCGGAGCTCTCCCGCCAGGGAGTCGCGCCGCATCGCGCCCGGCTGCCGCAGCAGCCCGAGCAGCTCCGCGAGGTGCTCGCCGTACACACCGCGCGGCGACACGCCGTGCAGCCGGCACAGGTACGCGGCGCGTCCGACGACCTCGCCCATCATCCCGCAGGTGCGCATGACGCGCACCGTGCCGAGCGCTTCGTGAGTCACGCTGATGCACCGCCCCGCCATGAACAGGTTCGGCACGTTGCGCGAGTAGAGGCAGCGGTAGGGGACCGGGTAGCCCTCGTCGCGGTCCACCCCCGAGCCGAACTCAGCGCGCGAGATGAAGGGGTTGTCCGGGAACTTCTCGGCGTAGGCCTCCTTGGGGTAGTGCAGGTCGATGTCCCAGGTCGTCGGCACGCAGCCGTCGGGGAACTCGCGCTTGCCGACGATGTCGTCGGCGGTCAGCACCACGTCGCCGCGCAGGAGGCGCGACTCGCGCGTGCCGCCGACGTGCGCGACCCACAGCAGCGCCGCGTTCGGCCGCGTGTCGTCCCGCTTCAGCGCGCTGAAGGCGCCGAAGACCGCGCGCAGGTTCCAGTCGCGGATGTGCTCCAAGTCCTCGATCGGATCGAGCTCGAAGCCCGACTCCCAGAACCACTCGCCCTTCTGGAAGCGCTTGCCGTCGATCCGCGCGCGGCTGCCGGCGGTGGCGGGGAAGTCGCCGGGGGACAGCGGGAGCGCCCAGGGCGTCGCCGGCCACGGCTGCGGCTCGTCGAGCTCCTGCCAGTACCACATGTTCGACATGCCCATCCGCGAGCCGGAGTGGACCTCGTAGTCGGCGCCGGCGAGCGCGCCGACGGTGCCGTGCCCGGTGCAGTCGACGAAGAGCGGCGCGGCGAAGCGGCGCTCGACGCTCGCGCGCACGTCGAGCGCCGTGACGGCGACGATGCGCCCGGTGTCCGCCTCGACCTCGACCCCGCGCGCGAAGTGCCCGAGGAAGAGCGAGAGGTTCTCCTCGCGCCGGCAGACCTCCTCCTTGAGCCGGTCGCCGTAGTGCTCCTCCGCGCCCGGGCTGTCCGGCGCGTGGTCGCCGAACTCCTCGACGATCTCGCCCAGGTGGGGGAAGAGCCCGCGCATCGTGCCGCCGTTCGCCCAGACGCGCACCTCGCTGCTGCCGTTGCCGCCGAGCACGAAGCGGTCCTGCACCAGCGCGACCCGCAGCGACTGACGCGCCGCCGAGATGGCCGCGGCCATCCCGGCGTAGCCGCCGCCGACGACGACCAGGTCGAACGCGCCGGCGTCGATCGGCTCGGCCGCGGTCTCCAGCCACGCGCGCCGCGCGGCGACGAGCGCATCACCCTCGGGCGGCGCGGCGTCCTCGGTCGTCAGCAGCACCGCGTCGCAGCGTCCGTCGAAGCCGGTCAGGTCGGTGAGCGCCAGCCGGCACGCTCCCGCGTCCAGGCGCACGCTGCCCGCCCGCTGCCAGGCCCACGCGGCGCCCTGCGTCCCGAGCTCTCGCTCGAGCACCTCGTCCCCGACCGCGATGCGGAACCGTCCGGGGGGCTCCGGCGTGCCCTCGGGAAACCACGTCGCCACCCAGTCGCGCGTACGGACCCAGACGCGATACGTGCCCGCGGCAGGCACCTCGACCCGCGTGACGGCGTCGGCTACCGGTTGCCCGAGCCCGTGCGCGAGCAGGTAGGGCGAGCCGACGCTGAGCGTGGCCTGGGTGTCGATCGACCACCCGCCGAGCTCGTCGAAGGCCTCGGCCTCGACGAAGACGGTTTGGGCGGCGGGGGCAGAGGCGAGGAGGAGGGCGAGGAGGAGGGCGAGGAGGAGGGGCTTCATCGGCCCCGCCAGGATAGGCGACCGCGCGGTGCGCGTGCAGCTGCCTAGTTCTCAACCACGCGCAGCACCCGATCCGCGCGCACGTCCAGCAGCTCCTGCCGCACGCCGCTCGGCCAGTCGATGGTGATGCGCTCCACGCTCGCGTTCGGGCCGAGCCCGAAGTGCAGGCGCTTCAGGTCCTGCCCGCGGTTGTGTCCGCCGCCGCTCCGGATGCGCAGCTGGTCGCGGCCGCCGGCGCGGACGACGACGCGGGCGCCGATGCCGTCGCGGTTGGAGCGGACGCCCTCGAGGTCGAGCTGGATCCAGTGGTTGGTGCCGCCGCGGTTGCGGTAGAGCTCGTGCGGACCGCGCGGCGTGCGGGTTGCGCGGCCGTTGGTCAGGAACAGGTCGAGGTAGCCGTCGAGGTCGTAGTCGCCGGTGGTGACGGTGTCGGCGACGCCGTCCGGGCTGCCCGCGGCGCCGCCCGCGTCGGCGACGGCGTCGAAGCGCCCGTCGCCGCGGTTCTCGAGCAGCAGGTTGGGCTCGTTCACGACCCAGCGGCTGAGGAGGACGTAGAGGTCGACGTCCATGTCGTTGTCGAAGTCGCCGGCGGCGATCGAGAAGCCGTTCACCGGTCGTCCGGCGTGGATCCAATCCGAGCGATCGACCAGCGCGCCGTCCTCGTTCGCGAGCAGGTGCGCGTCGTACCACGAGCGGAACTTGCCGTGGTTGATGCGCGTTGGCTCGTCGATCGGCGCGGTGCTCGTCACCGTCGCGGCGAAGCCCTCGCCCTGGGAGCCGTCGAGCCGCAGCCTCCAGAGGCCCAGCTCGGCGTCGTAGCCGACCAGGAGCCGCGCGCGTCCGTCCGCGCCGTCGGGCAGGAGTCCGGCGGTCGTGGGGTCGTCGCGGGAGAGCTCGAAGGTGAGGCCCTCTGCGCGCACACCCTCGGCGCCGATGCGCACGTCGTCGCCGGTCCAGTTGCGCGGCACGATGGTGTAGAGCTCGATTCGCACCGTTCCCGCGGTCGCGAAGCGCACCTCAGGCCGCTGGTCCTCGACGTACAGGCGCATGCGCATCTCGCGCTCGCCGGTGAGCACCGACGCCGAGTGGATCGAGCCGCGCACGCCGACGTAGTCGAGGTCGAGGTCGTTGTCCACGTCGACCAGCACCGCGTCGTCGACGCGCCGCGCCTCGGGGCTAAGGGGGGGCAGCGCGTGCGCGCCCCCGGGGTCGAGCGCGTAGCACAGCGACGGAAAGGGCGGCGCGAAGGCGGCGCGCAGCTCGGGCGGATCGCCGAACAGGCCGAGGAGCGAGAACTCGGAGTCCGGAACCCGCAGCCCGGCCGCGTCCGTCACGTCCTCGAAGCCGGCCCCGGTCTGCCGGAAGAGCCGCGTCGGCGCCTCCTCGCGCTCGCCGTTGTTGAGCAGCGCGTCGAGCCGGCCGTCGCGGTCGTAGTCGACCCACGTCGGCGTGCGCCCGCGGCCCAGCGGATAGTCGATCCCCAGCTCGACCGCGCGGTCGTATAGCACGCCGCCCTCGTTGACGAGCAGGTGGTTGGAGCCGGCTCCCTTACCGCGCTGCGCGCCGGCGAGCTGCAGCACGTCCTGGTCGCCGTCGTTGTCGAAGTCCGCCCACGCGGCCGCGTGCAGGTCACCGCCGCGCGAGCGGATCACGTCGGGGCCGACGTTCTCGAACGTCCCGTCGCCGCGGTTGCGGTAGAGCAGGAAGCGCGAGTGCCCGGTGGCCCAGATATCGGGCAGCCCGTCGCCGTCGAGGTCACCCCAGGCCGAGCCGTAGCTCTCGCCGCGGTAGTCGATACCCGCCGCGGCGGTGACGTCCTCGAAGCGGATCGACCCGGAGATCTCCGCCTCGCCGCCGGAGCACGCCGCGAGGCCGGCGAGAAGCGCGCCGCCGAGGGCGCGCGGCGCGCGCTCCGTGCCGCCTATCGCTCCGCCTGCTTTCCGGCCGGGAAGCGCCAGCGCTCCGACGGTTCGTACTGCTCGGCCATCCGGCGGACGAGCTCCGCGGTGCGCGCGGGGTGCGCGGCGGCGAGGTCGACGCTCTCGCCCGGATCCGAGGCGAGGTCGTACAGGCGCGGCGCGGAGTCGATCGGCTGCTGGACCAGCTTCCAGTCGCCGTCGCGCAGCGCCTGCGCGCCGCCGCGCTCGTAGAAGGCCCAGTAGAGCGCGGGGTGCGGCGCGGCGCCTCCCTCCGCTCCGCGCAGCGCCTCGGCGAAGGAGCGCCCGTCCAGCCCGGCCGGCACGTGCTCGTCGGCTCCGGCGAGCTCCGCGAAGGTGGGCAGCACGTCCTGGAAGCCGCCCAGGTAGCCCGTCGCGCGTCCGGCGGGCACGCGGCCCGGGCCCCAGGCCAGCGTCGGCACGCGGATGCCACCCTCGGTCAAGTCGCGCTTGATGCCTCGAAACGGCCCGTTCGAGTCGAAGAAGTCGGGATCGTGCCCGCCCTCGCGGTGCGGGCCGTTGTCCGACGTGAAGAGCACGACCGTGTCCTCCGCGACGCCGAGCTCGGCGAGCAGGTCGAGCAGCCGACCCACGTCGCGGTCGAGGCGCGCGACCATGCCCGCGAAGCCCTTGCGTGCGCCGGGCCAGTCGGCCTCACCGTGGGCGGCGGCGTCGGGCACCTCCATGCCCTCCTTGCCGGCCTCGTTGTTCGCGTGCGGAATGGTGTAGGCGAGATAGAGGAAGAAGGGCGCGTCCGCGGATGCACGGCTCCGGACGAAGCCGAGCGCTTCGTCGGTGAAGAGGTCGTGGCTGTATTCGACCTTCTCGGTCGCGACGCCCTGTCCGCGCTCGCCCTCGTTCGGAACGACGTTGGGCTGCGCGACGCGCGCCTCGTCGCGGATGAGGAACGACGGGTAGTAGTTGTGGGCGTGCGCCTGGTCGAGGTAGCCGAAGAACGAGTCGAAGCCCTGGCGCGTCGGGACGCCGTCCGAGCCCTCCTGCCCGAGGCCCCACTTGCCGACCAGGCCCGTGGCGTAGCCCGCCTGCTTCAGGACCTCGGCGACCGTGACCGTCTCGGGCGACAGGCTCATGCGCGCGTTGCCGCGGACCTCGCAGCGGCCGGTGTGGAGGCCGGTCATCAGCACGCAGCGCGACGGCGCGCACACGGTCGAGCCGGAGTAGAACTGCTCGAAGCGCAGCCCTTCGTGCGCCATCCGGTCGAGGTTGGGCGTCGGGACCAGGCGCTGGCCGTAGCTGCCGAGGTCGCCCCAGCCGAGGTCGTCGGCCATCACCAGGATCAGGTTCGGGCGGCGCGGCGGCTCGGCCGCTTCGCCGCCCGAGCGGCACGACAGGAGGAGCAGCAGAGCGGCGGCGGTTCGCAGGTGCACTAGCGCTCCTCCGTCTCGTCGTCCGCGTCTTCGCCGGTGTGCCTCGCGAGGCGCGCGATGCGCCCGTCGGAGCCCGCGGCCCAGACCGCTCCGTCGCCCCCGACCGCCAGCACGTGCCAGCCGACCTCCGAGTGCGCCGTCCAGGTCCGGCCGGCGTCGAGCGAGACGTCGGTGCCGGTCGGCCCGGCGGCGAGCAGCTGCGACGCGCCCGCGACGTCGACCGTCACCACGCACGAGCGGTACCCTCTCGGTGGCGTCTCCGCCGGCGCCCACGTCCGCCCGCCGTCGGCGGTCGTCGCCGCGTTGGCGGCGGTGGCCTCGGGCGTGGCGTAGTCGCCGCCGACGGCGACGCCGCGCCCTGCGTCGAGCAGCGCCAGCGAGAACACCCCGGCCGACGGCAGGCCTTGGGCGAGCGGAGTGGCGTGCGTCGACCAGGTGGCGCCGCCGTCCCCGGTGCGGAACAGCCGCGCGCCGGCGGTGCCGCCGAGCCCGATCCAGGCCTCGCCGTCCGCTCCGACGGCCAGGCACGTGCCGCTGGCGGCGAAGCCGGCCTCGCCCTCGGGCGAGTCCGGGAACGCGTCGGGCGGCAGCGGCGTCCAAGTGCGGCCGCCGTCGGCGGTGCGGATCACGACCAGCTTGCCGTCGATGGGGTCGCTGAAGGCCAGTCCGCGGCGCTCGTCCCAGAACGCCATCGCGTCGAAGAACGCGCGCTCGTCGGGGTGCTCGAACGCCAGCTGCCAGTCGGCGCCGCCGTTGTCGGTGCGGTAGACGCGGGCGGGCGTGCCCGCGCTCAACACCACCGCGCGCTCGGCGTCGAACGCGTGCACGTCGCGGAAGTCGAGCTCCTCGGCACCCGCGACCGGGCGCGGCTCGAAGGTACGCCCGTCGACCGTGCGCAGCACGGTGCCGCCCGAGCCGCTCGCCCAGCAGACGCGCTCGTCCACGGCAGAGAGCCCGCGCAGGCTGGCCTGCGAGCCGCTGTTGCGCGGCTCCCACGGATCGTCGGTTGTCTGCGGAAGGAGCACGAGGAAGAGCGGGGCGAGGGCTGCGTTCATCGCTAGTTGGCCATGCTGATCACGACGTCGTCGACCACGTAGACGCCGGGGTTTGCCTCGAGCACTTCGGCGGGGAAGTCGAAGCGCAGCTTCGCGAAGCTGGCGCCGGGCAGGAGCGGCGCGGCGTCGATCGAGTCGGCCTCGGAGCCGTTGCCGATGGTGAGCGTATAGGTCCCGTCGTCGAGGTTGAAGCCGAGCAGCACGCCGTGCTCCTGGTTCGCCGCATATCCGATCGGGAAGGCGCCCGCGCCCTGCACCTCGATCTGGCCGCCAGCCAGCGTGAACGCGACCAGCGGCACGTCGGCGGGATCGACCACGCTGACGGTCAGCGGAGCCGCGTTGGCGAACTGGGATGCGCCGGTGAAGCCGATCACGAAGCCACCCTCGACGTAGGGGCCGCCCACCGGGATGCAGTCCACCGCGAGGGCCAGCGCGGCGCGTTCGATGCGCATGGCGATCGAGCTCAGCGGCGCCGAGTCGACCACCGTCACGTTGGCCGCTTCGCCGGAGATCGCGATCTGGTCGCCGGCGGGCTCGCCGGGCGGCATGTCCGCGGGGGCGCCGCCGACGGTGTCGGAGTCGAAGTCGGCGCGGAAGATGGTCGTGTGGTTGCACCCGGTCAGGAGCAGTGCCAGGCCGAGCAACAGCGAGCTTCGCATCTCTCTCTCCTCTTGAGTCTGGATCGGGGTGATTCGGATCGGGGCGGCTGGGGCCGCCGAAGCGGGTGGAGGCGAGATTCAAACAGAGCGCCCGAACGGCCGGCAAGCACAACCCGCCCGCGCATCCGCCCCACAGGGGGCGCTAGATGATGGCCCTTCGGGTTTTGCGGGTCCGAATCCCTGCTAGGCTCGAACCCCGGATTCCAGCGCGCGCGGTCACGGGGACCGTCCGCGCCAACGACGGGGAACACCACCATGAGCTTGATTCTGACCGCATTCGCCGCCTGCCTGCTCGCCGCCGACTGGCGCGACGAGGCCGAGACCCTGCGCGCTGAAGGCGAGCTGGAGCGCGCGCTGGCGCGCGTCGAGGAGCACCTGGACGAGCGTCCGGCCGACGCCGAGGCGTGGAGCTGGCGCGCGCGTGTGCTCGAGCAGCTGGCGGCCGAGAACGGGCGCAGCGCGCTGCTCCTGGTCGACGCGGCCGACGCCTGGGACCGCGCCTTGGAGCTCGGCGGCGGCGGCGAGCTGGCCGCCTTCGCCGCGGCGCGCGATCGGCTGCTGGCGGGTGAGCTGGAGCGTCGCGAGCCGTTCGTCGAGGCGGTCGTGCGCCTGCGCGCGCTGCCGGCGAGCGACGAGGAGACGCTGCTCGCCCGGGCCGCCTGGCTGAGCTCGATCCACCTCGCCGACATCGCTGCGGCCGAGCTGGCCGCGGCGCTCGCCGCCGACCCCTCGTCGGTCGCGCTGCACCGCGCGCTGGTCGACCTCCACGCCGGGCTCGGCGTCGAGGAGCGGCTGCCCGGGCTGTACGCCGCGCTCTCGGACGCGCATCCGGGCAACGCGACCGTGCACTGGTACGACGGCTACGCCGCGCGCCTCGCCGGCGACCTGGCGGCGCGCGAGCGGCGGAACGACGACGCCGACGCGCTCTACGCGCGGTGCGTCGCCTCGATGTCCGCCGCGGCCGAGGCGAACCCCGCCTTCGCCGAGAGCGCGCTCTGGGTCGAGCTGCAGGCGCGCAGCGCCGCCGCGTGGAGCGCGCTCGACGCGGACGACATCGAGCGCGCCGAGGAGGCCTGGCGCGCGATCTTCGCCGAGGCTCCGGAGTTCGCGCAGCGCGCCGACGGGCTCGGCCGGACGGCGGCCCAGGGGCTCGGGCGCCTCGGTGGCCGCTACCACGTGCGCGAGGACATCGTGAAGGCCAAGGAGGTCTCGCGCACCATCGCCGAGGTCACCGACGACGCCTGGTCGTGGAACAACGTCGGCTACCTCCTGCGCGAGATCGCCAGCGACACCGAAGGCAGCGGCGAGCTCGGCGCGTACGACATCGCGCGCTCGACCTTTATCGAGTCCTACCGCGCCTACACGCGCGCCGCCGAGCTCGCGCCGCACGAGCCGCGGATCGTCAACGACACCGCGCTGATCCAGGTCTACCACCTGCAGGACGAGCTCGACGGCGCCGAGAGCATGCTGAACGAGGCCATCCGGATCGGCGAGGAGCAGCTGGCCGCGCTCGGTCCCGATGCCGATGAGAGCGAGCGCTTCCCGATCGCCCAGGCGGTGGGGGACGCATACCAGAACCTCGGCTTCCTCTACTACCGCCTGCGGAACGAGCCCAAGGAGGCGCGCGCCTACTTCGTGCGTTCGATCGAGACCGACTCGGGTGCGCGGCGCGGCGTCGTGGCGTCGATCCTTGCGATCGACGCGGCCGAGGCCGACGGCGGCGGCAAGACGCGGCTCGGGCCCGCGCCGACGCCTCCGGCTCCGCCCACCCCGCCCGCGCCGCCCACCAAGCAGGAGCAGCGCGAGAGCACCGGCGACCTCGGCGGCGAGCCCGCGACCGGCGCGGGGCCGCAGGCGCAGTACGTGCCGGAGATCCGCTGGGAGCGCTCGCTCGCCACGGCGCGCGCGGTCGCGGAGGAGGAGAGCGGGCGGGCCCTCGCCTTCCACCGCGCCGGCGGCGGCGCGGGGCCGTCGGTCGAGTACCTGCAGCGCTACCTCCACAGCCGTACCTTCGAGCTGGCGGCCGGCGGCGCGCCGACCGTGCTGGCCGACCGCCTGCGCCACACCTTCGTCGACCGGCGCCGCGACGGCCGGCTCGTGCTCTGCCCGCGGGCCGAGGGCGTGACGTGCGCCGAGCACATCGCCTGCGCGGCCGAGGTCGAGCCGCTGCTGACGGACTCCTTCGGACGGATTGGGCTCGAGTCGAACGGGCTGTTCCAGGTGAGCGCCGCGGGCGCGCTGTCGCGCCTCGGCGAGTCCCAGGACACCTTCGAGCGCTTCCGCCCGGGCCGCGACTTCGACGAGGTCGAAGGTCCGCCGGTGGAGATCCGTCGCGCCGAGCTTCCCGCCGATCCGGCCGAGCTGGCCGCGCGCGGCGACCTCGCGGCCCGGCGCGAGCTGGAGCGCAGGGTCTTCGACGCCGCGCTCGCCGCGGAGCGGACCGGCGCCGTCCGGGCGCTCGCCGCGCGACCCGGTGCGGACAACGACGAGCTGCTCGTCGCCGCGGCGCGCCAGCGCACCCAGCCCGACCTGCGGGCCGATGCGCTGCGCGCGTGGCGCGCGGACCTCGGCGCCGCCGTGCCGCTCTTCGCGCTTCAGACGGCGGACACGGGCGACGTACGCGCCGCGGCGTCGGCCGCGCTGGCCCGCGTCGGCGGGCCGCTGGCCGAACGGGCTCTGGTGGCGCGCTGGCTGGCGGGCGCGGAGGCGGACGCCACGCGCCTCGGTGAGCTCGATCTCGCCACGCTGGCGGCGGAGATCGGCCGCTAGTCCGAACCGTCCCCGAGGTCGCGCGCCGACCTCGGGGACCGCGAGCTCCTACTCGACCGGGAAGTCGAGCGCCGCCGTCTCTCCCGCTTCCACCTCGACCTCCAGCGGCTCGGGCGCCGGCGGCGGCGCCTCGTTGCCGAAGCCGATCGGCGATAGCGTGACGCGCCAGCGCCCCGCGCGGCACCCGCGCAGGACGGCGCTCCCGTTCGGGCCCACGAAGCCGGTGACCGGCTGCGGCGCGGCGCCGTCGTCGCCGATCCAGCTGGCCGTGGCCAGGTAGCCTCCGCCGGGGGAGCCGTCGCCGCGCGTGGCCTTGACCTCGATCTCGCCCGCGGGCTCGGCCGTGACGTCGACGCCGGTGAGCGTCTCGTCGGGCGCGAGCTCGACCTCGTCGGAGGTCGCCGGCGCGTGGGCATCGCCGCTGACGCGCACGACCAGCGGCGCGTCCGGGGTGACGCCGCGGAGGCGGTAGTAGCCGTCCGCGTCCGTGCGCGTCTCGGGGCCGTCGCCCGGGCTGAGCGAGACGGCCATCGTGCCCTCGCCGCTGACGGTGACGCCGACCATCTGCACGATCGGGCCGCCGGTCGGTGCGGTGGCGCGCTCGGCCTGGACGCGCGAGCCCACGACCGGCGAGCCGTCCGGCGCGGTGACGCGGCCCTCGACGACGGTGACGCTCAGGGCGACGTCGCGCTCGTTGGCGCCGGGGCGGAGCTCGATCTCCTCGCGCCACGGCATCGCGCGCGAGGCGTGCACCACCTCGATGCGGTAGTCGCCCGCGACCACGTCGTCGAGCCGATAGCGTCCGCGGCTGTCGGTGCGCGCCGACGGTCCGGTGGCCTGGAGCGCGGGGATCGGCGCGATGCCCTCCTCGGCGGGCAGGAGCCGCACCTCGGCGCCGGCCAGCGGGAGGCCCGCCTCGGTGACCGCGCCCGCGAGCGCGCTGCGCGGCGTCGCGGTCAGCGTCACCTCGCCCGGCGTGCCGGCGACGACGTCGACCTCGCTCCACGGCGCGCCGGCGCTGTCGCTGCCGGGCCGGAGGACGCGCATCGTCCCGGCGCCGAGCGGGCCTTGGAACGGATCCTCGGACAGGCGGAAGCGGTGGACTCCCGGCTCGAGGTTGTGGAAGAGCGCGCGCCCCTCGGAGTCGGTCTGCCGGTTGCCGGCGCGCGCGGTGCCGAAGGGCTGCTCCGGCCCGTCGCTGGGCGCGCGGTGCTGGACCTGCTCGCCCGCGAGCGGCGTGCCCGCCTCGTCGACCACCAGGACCGTCACGGTGGAGCCTTCGGCGAGCCGCACGGTTTCGCTGTGGTCGGCGGACGGGAGGGTGAAGGCGTCGGTGCTCTGCGGAGCGTAGCCCGCGGAGGCGACGCGCACCTGCACGCGCTCGCCCGGCAGGCTGTTGAGGATGCAGACGCCGTCCGCGTCGGTTTCGCCCGAGCGCATGTCGTTGCCCTCGGTCGTGATCACCGGCTCGGAGTCGCCCTGGCCCAGCCGCACGCGCACCGAGCGGCCCGTGGCCAGGCCGGTGTCGGCGGGCTCCGACTCGCGCTGCAGGCTGACGCGCGCGCCTTCGATCGGCGCGCCGGTCCGCTCGTCGAGGACGGTGACGCGCACGACCGGTGCGCGCCGCAGGCGCACGACGCCCAGGTCGAGCTCCGTGCCGGGGGCCAGCGTGAGGCCGCCGGTCTCGTACGTCTCATAGCCGACCGCGAGCACGCGCAGGCGCGCCGCGCCCATGCCGGTGAGCATGCGCGAGTCGACGTCCTCGTAGCGCACGAGCCCGCCGGGGTGGTGCGTGCGTACGTCGCCGCGGTCGTCGAGGAGCGGGCTCAGGAAGTCGGAGCCGGCCTCGACCTCGAAGTCGGTCAGCGGGTCGCCGCTGACGGCGTCGACGACGCGGAAGGCCAGGGCGGTGGCGCGGGTGTAGCGCAGCGTGACGCCGCGGTCGCCGGCGCGGGCCTCGACCGTGTCGCTGCGCGTGCGCGGACCGAACGTGCTGCCGCCCGCCTGGGCGTGCAGGTGGTAGGTGGCGCCCTCCTCGAGGCCCTGCAGGCGGAACGAGCCGTCCGCCGCGACGTCGGCCACCTTCGCTGTCGCCGCCGCGAAGCGCGCGAAGCCGTCGGTGGAGCTGGCCGCGGGGAGCGCGACGACGTGCAGGCCGTCGCCGCTGTCGTCCGGCACGTCGGCGAGGCGCCCCTCGATCGCGTAGCCGTCGGCCAGCGTCACGAGCAGATCCGAGACGTGCTCGCCCGCACGGCGGGTCTCGCCGGTCACGACCTCGGGCGGATGTTCGCCGGAGCGGAAGCTCAGCTCCCACGGCCCGACCGCCTGCCGCTCGACCGCGAAGTAGCCGCCTGAGTCGGACGTCGCCACGACGGGGAGCAGCGCCTCGCCGCTCACGAGGATCACCTCGCCCGACGTGCTGGAGAGCGGTCGGTGGATCTGCACGCCGGCCAGCGGGGCGCCCGCGCGGTCGACCACGCGCCCCGAGATGCGCACGCCCGGGTCGAGGGTCAGGTCGCCCACGTCGTTGTCGCGCTCGGGGTCGGCGACGGTCTCCTTGCGGAAGGGCGCGAAGCCGTCGGCGCCGACCGCCACGTGGTAGCCGCCGGCTTCCGTCAACGGCAGCTCGAAGCGGCCGCCCGTGTCCGAGGTCGTGCGCGCGACGGCGCGCGACCCGGAGGCGTCGAGGACCAAGAGGCCGAAGAGCCCCTCGTCGTCGTCGGGAAGCAGCATCACCTCGGCGCCCGCCACCGGGCGGCCGAGCTCGCCGAGCACGCGTCCGGTGACCGCGGCGGTGCGGCGCTCGGGCTTGGCCGCGACCGGCGCGGGCGTGAGCTCGGTGCGCGCCGGTGCGGCGGCCGCCGTGTCGCCCTCGAGCTCGAGCTCCGCGGGGCCGGCCGCGAGCGTCGCGGACGGGGCTTCGGGCTTGACGGCGACGCCGCCCGTGGGCGCGCGTTCGGCGGACCCGTCGCCGTCGCGGGTGGCGACCCACGACACGGTGGCGACGGCGAGGAGCACGGCGATCGAAAGGCTGGCTAGGACCGGTTTCTTCATCAGGATCATCCCCTTGAGGGCCGCGTACAGCGTGGCGGAGGGCGGGGCCACGCCCGCGCCCGAGGCGAAGGGAGCCAGCGCGGCGCACCAGCTCGCGCGCCCTTCCGGGTGGCGGCGGTCCAGCTCCTCCCGCAGGAGGGCCAGCCCGCGCCGCAGGCGCGTCTTCACCGTCGCGATCGGCTCGTCCTCCAGCTCGGCGATCCGGGCCGGGGAGAGGTCGCGGTAGTAGCGGAGGTAGATGGCCGTCCGGTAGGGCTGTCGCAGCCGCCGCAGCGCTTCGAGGACGAGCTGCTGGTGCTCCAGGTCGAGCTCCTCGCCCAGGCCTTCCGCCTCGGGGCGGGCGGCGACGCGCTCGCGCGACGCGCGCTCGCCCTCGCGCTTCAGCATCGTGAAGGCGAGGTTGCGCACCACGCGGGCGAGCCACGAGCGCAGCGGGCCCGCCTCCTTCGGCGGGTGCTCCAGGGCGGCGAGGCAGGCCTGCTGCACCACGTCGTCGGCCTTGTGCTCGTCGAACACAAGACTGCACGCGAGAGACCGCAGGAAGTCGCGGTTCTCGAGCAGGAAGGCTTCGCTGATTTCCGGTACCCGTTCGGCCATCGCGCGGGAGATCCATCGGGGCCTACGGCGGGATTCAGGAAAACGTGAGAAAGGAGCGCGCGTGAGCTCGTGCGACGCCCCCGGTAGGCTCTCCCCGGTGGCACCAAGCCAGAAATCGCCCGGAGTGGCTCCGCGCGGCGCGGTCGAGGCCGGCGAGCGGGTCTTTCTGCGCCGGCCCCGGGCGCGGGACGAGGAGGAGTTCGTGGCCCTCCTCAAGAAGAGCCGCCCGTTCCTGCGCCCCTTCGAGCCGCGCCCGCCGCGCGGCGTCTCGGCCGCCGGCCCGGAGCGCTTCGCGACGCTGCTGCGCGCGTCGCGCGGGAAGCGCGGCGAGAAGCTCCTGATCTTCCGCCGCCAGGACGGCGTGCTGCTCGGCAACGTCAACGCCAGCGAGATCGTGCGCGGCGCGTTCCACAGCTGCTACCTCGGCTACTGGATCGGCGCGCCCTTCGCGCGCCAGGGCTACATGACCGAGGCGCTCGGGCTGATGCTGCGGCACGCCTTCACCACGCTGGGCCTGCACCGCGTCGAGGCGAACATCATCCCGACGAACACGCCGTCGCAGCGGCTCGTCAAGCGCCTCGGCTTCCGCCGCGAGGGCCTCTCGAAGGACTACCTGAAGATCGACGGCCGCTGGCAGGACCACGCGCGCTACGCGCTGCTCGTCGACGAGTGGCGCGCGCGCGTCCGCGGAAAGGGCGGGCGCTAGGTGCGCCGTCCGTCGCGGAGGGCGGTCCTCGGCGTCGCCGGGAGCAGCGTCGCGGCGCTGGCAGCGGTGCGGTTGGGGCTACCGCGCACCCAGCGGCCGGGGCCGGTGCTCGGGATCGACGCGCTCTCGGACGAGGCGCGCGCGCTGGTCGACGCCGCCTTCGCGGGCGTCGAGCGGCGGCTGATGTGGGACAGCCACGCGCACCTCGTCGGCCTGGGCGCGGGCGACACGGGCGCGGCGGTGAACCCCGACATGCGCAGCCACCTGCACCCGTGGAAGCGGCTGCAGTTCGAGATCTACCTGGCGGCCGCGGGCGTCGACGACCTCGCGCGCGCCGACGAGATCTACCGCGAGCGCCTGCTGGCGCTGCACCGCGCGGCGAACCCCGAGGGCCGGCTGCTGCTCCTGGCCTTCGACTGGCGCGTGGGCCCGGACGGGGCCGAAGACCCGCGCCGCTCGACCTTCTACATGCCGAACGAGCGCGTGCTCGAGCTCGCCGCGCAGCACGCCGACGTCGAGGCCTGCGTCTCGATCCACCCGTACCGCGCCGACGCGATCGAACGCCTGGAGCTCGCCGCCGCCGCCGGCGCGCGCGCCGTGAAGTGGCTGCCCAACGCGATGGGCATGGACCCGGCCTCGGAGCGTTGCGACCGCTTCTATCGCAAGCTCGTCGAGCTGGGGCTGGTGCTGGTCTCGCACGGCGGACTGGAGAAGGCCGTGCACGCCGAGGAGGACCAGGAGCTGGGCAACCCGCTCCGCCTGCGGCGCGCGATAGAGCACGGCGCGCGCGTCGTGGTGGCGCACTGCGCGAGCACGGGCACCGGGATCGACCTCGACGACCCCGGGCGCGGCCGGGCGCCGTGCTTCGACCTGTTCCTGCGCCTGCTGGAGGAGGCGGGGCCCGAGGGCACGCTCTACGGCGACGTATCCGCCATGACCCAGGTGAACCGCTGCGGCGACCCGTTGCGGACGCTGCTGCTGCGGGGCGACCTGCACGGCCGGCTGGTCAACGGCTCGGACTACCCGCTCCCGGCGATCGACCTCTTGGTCAGCACGCGGCTCCTGGACCGCCACGGCTACCTGCGGGAGGGCGAGCGCGGCCCCCTGAACGAGTTGTTCGCGGCCAACCCGCTGCTCTTCGACTTCGTGCTGAAGCGCCGCCTGAGGGTGGCCGAGGGCGGCCGCGAGCACGCCTTCGCCGCGCGGGTCTTCGAGAGCGGCCGGCTGTTCGGCTAGCTGTCCTGTCCAAGTACGTTGTTCACCCGAATCTCCCCGGGATCATGGGGGCTGAACCACCAGTCCCAGACCCCGAGGAGATCGAGTGAAGCTGCATGCTAACGCCAAGACGACG
>JBCCGI010000032.1:0-84789 GCA_039029355.1 Planctomycetota bacterium | reverse complement strand
GTGAGCTTTGCTGCGACAACGCAAGTGATAAGAGGGACTGCGTACCTAAAGTCACCAATAAAGATAGAAAAAGAAGCCGTCGAATTGCTGAATTCTCGAGGACGGCGAGGGAGCGAAGTCGTGACCTGGCGGCATCTACGGCGTCTGGCGCTGACCTCCATGAATAGGACGGGCTAGCGAAGCCGGGCTACGCCCAGTCGGCGGCGCGGCGCTGGATCGCGTCGCCGATGCGCTCGGCGCACATGCGGTACGTCTCCAGCGGCCCGCCGATCGGGTCGGGGATGCCGTCGCCGTCCGGGTCGAGCAGCTCCAGGTGGTGCGCCTTGCCCGGCGGCAGGAGCGCACGCAGGTTCTCGAGGTGTGCCGGCGTCAGGCAGTAGACGCGGTCGAGCGCCGTGACGCCCTCCAGCGTGGCGGGCGCGCTGCGGTGACCCGACAGGTCGTAGCCCGCGCCTCGCAGCACCTCGACCGCGTGCTCCGACGGCGGCGCGCCGGCGCCCGCGAAGACGCCGAAGGACTCGACCTCGAAGCCGAACTCCGCCAGGCCGTCCGGGGTCGCCTCGCTGCCCAGCCGCCGGCCGAGCTCCAGCTTCGCCAGCCCCTCGGCCATCGGGCTGCGGCAGGTGTTGCCCGTGCAGCAGAAGCCGATACGGAGCCCCGCGACGCGCCGCAGGTCGCCGATCGACACCAGCCCCTCGCGCAGCAGCCGGAACGAGCCGCGCCCGAGGCGCAGCACGCCCGAGGGCTCGCCCAGGCGCGACGGGCCGCCGTCGAGCAGGAGCGCCAGGCGCGGGCCGAAGCCCTCGGCGATCGAGTCCGCGTCGAGCAGCGGCTCGTCGCCGCTCGTGTTCGCGCTGGTCATCACCACCGGGAAGGGCAGCGCCTCCAGGACGCCCGCGGTGCCGCGATGGGCGGGGAGGCGCATGCCGGTCCACGACTCGGGTGCGATGCCCTCCAACCCGTCGACGCCGCGCGGCAGGCCTTCGAGCACCAGCGTCAGCGGCCCCGGCCAGTAGCGCTCCGCCAGGCGCCGCGCCAGCGGCACCAGTCGGTCGAAGCGCTCGATCACGTCCGGCCGGCCGACGTGCCAGGTCAGCGGCTCGCCGGCGTCGCGGCTCTTGAGGGCCCGCAGGTTGGCGAGCGCCTCGGGGAGGTCGGCCCGGGCCGCGAACCCGTAGACCGTCTCGGTCGGCATGCATACGACCTCGCCGGAGGCCAGGGCGGCCTCGACGCGCCTGCAGAGGTCGCGCGGCGGCGGGGCGTCTTCGATCGGGACTCGTTCGGCGACGGAGCTCATGGTTGCTTTAGGACCGCGGATCGCGGTGCTAGCCTATCCGGCCGCCGCGGTGGGCCCAAGCCGGGCGAGAAAATGGATGACGCTCCCCGAACCTCGGCCGAGGCCAGCCCCGTCGCGTCGCTTGCGCGGCTGGCCGGCGGGCTCGCGCACGAGATCAAGAACCCGCTTTCGACGATGTCGATCAACCTGGCGCTCCTGCAGGAGGAGTGGGAGCGGGCGGCCCACCAGCGGAACCCCGAGGCGCCCGAGCCGACGCCGCGCGAGCGCCGCTCGCTGAAGCGCGTGCAGACGCTTCAGCGCGAGGTGCAGCGCCTCGAGCACATCCTCGAGGAGTTCCTCACCTACGCCCGCCGCGCCGAGGTCAACCGCAAGCCCGAGGACCTCTCGCGCATCCTCCGCGAGCTGCTCGAGTTCGTCGAGCCCGAGGACGAGCGCGTGGGCATCCGCCACCACGTCGACCTGCCGATGGGGCTCCCCCTGGTGCTGGTGGACGAGGTGCAGGTGAAGCAGGCCTTCCTCAACCTGCTGGTGAACGCGCGCCAGGCGATGCCCGACGGCGGCGAGCTCTTGGTGCGAGCCCAGCGCGTCGGCACGTTCGTCGAGGTGGCGATCACCGACACCGGGACGGGCATTCCCCCGGAGAAGATCGAGCGCTGCTTCGACGAGTACTGGTCCGACAAGAAGGGCGGCACCGGCCTGGGCCTGTCGACCGCCAAGCGGATCATCGAGGACCACGGCGGCACCATCCAGGTGCTGTCGGAGGTGGGGCGCGGCTCGTCGTTCTCGGTGCTCCTGCCGCTCGCGGTCGAGCTGACCGCGGCGTCGTCGGGCAACCCGTTCGATGCGCTGGATGCGCTGCGCGACGGCGACGACGCCCAGGAGGAGCCGGCGTGACGGCCGACAAGCCC
This sequence comes from Planctomycetota bacterium, assembly GCA_039029355.1. Taxonomy (GTDB): domain Bacteria; phylum Planctomycetota; class UBA1135; order UBA1135; genus JBCCGI01. The sequence continues at coordinate 82,584 of JBCCGI010000032.1, read as the reverse complement.
ACCCGCGTGCTCGTGATCGACGACGACGAGGGCCACGCCGAGGCCATCTCGGACGGCCTCGAGATCGACGGTATCGCGTGCCGGCTTGCGCACTCGGGCGCGGAGGGTCTGGAGCGCATGCGCGAGGAGACCTACGACGCCGTGCTGACCGACCTCGTGATGCACGACGTCGACGGCATGGAGGTGCTGCGCCAGGCGCGCACCCTGCAGCCCGAGGCGGCGGTGCTCCTCATCACCGGCCACGGCTCGGTCGAGACCGCGGTGGACGCGATGCGGCTCGGCGCGTCGGACTACATCACCAAGCCGGTGCGGATCGCCGAGCTGCGCACGCGCCTCACGCGCGCGCTGGAGACCAGCGAGCTGCGCCGCGCCAACCGCGAGCTGCGGCGCGAGCTGGACCGCCGCTACGGCATCGAGGGCATCATCGGCCACTCGCCGCAGATGCAGCGCGTGTTCGACGTGCTGCAGCAGGTCGCCAGCACCCACGCGACCGTGCTGGTGCTGGGGGAGAGCGGCACGGGCAAGGAGCTGGTCGCCCGCGCCATCCACAACGGCAGCCCGCGCCGCGAGGGCCGCTTCGTCGCGGTCAACTGCGCGGCGCTCTCCCAAGGGCTGATCGAGTCCGAGCTCTTCGGCCACGTCCAGGGCGCCTTCACCGGCGCCGTCACCGCGAAGGAGGGCATGCTGGTCGCCGCCCACGGCGGCACGCTGTTCCTCGACGAGGTGGGGGACATGCCCCTCGAAACCCAGGCCAAGCTGCTGCGCGTCCTCGAGACGCGCGAGGTGACGCCGGTCGGCGGCAGCAGCTCGCGCAAGGTCGACATCCGCCTGGTCGCCGCGACCAACCGCGACCTGCGCGCCATGGCGGCCGAGAGCAAGTTCCGCGAGGACCTCCTGTTCCGCCTGCAGGTGGTGACGATCGAGCTCCCCGCCCTGCGCGAGCGCGCCGGCGACGTGCCGATGCTGATCGACCACTTCATCGGCGAGCTCTCGGCCGAGCACGCGCGCAGCGTGCGCGGCATCACGCCCGAGGCGCGCGCCATCCTGGTGCGCCACGAGTGGCCGGGCAACGTGCGCGAGCTGCGCAACGCGATCGAGAACATGGTGCTGCTGGCCCGCGCCGACGTGCTCGACGTCGAGGACGTGCCCGAGCACATCAAGCAGGCCGGCGGCGGCGGCCGCACGCCCCAGGGCTCCTTCGACCTGGCCGGCCACTCGCTGGCCGAGGTCGAGCGAGCGCTGATCGAGGCCAACCTCGAGCTGGTCGAGGGCAACCGCCAGAAGGCGGCCAAGATCCTGGGGATGGGCGAGCGGACGCTGTACCGCAAGCTGAAGGAGTACGGGATCACCTAGGCCGCGCGGGGCGCCCCGGCGGCCTGCTGTCAGCTTGGCAGCCCGGGGCCCGGCGGGTGGCTCCTTGGCTGTCGAATTGGCAGGGGGTGGCTCCCCAAGCGCCCCTCCAGGCCCCCCAGAGCCTTGGCACGGCGTTTGTCTACGCGGAGGGCCCACGCCACGGATCGGTAAGGAGAACCATGACCAACGCGAACAAGATCATCGGCATCGACCTCGGGACCACGAACTCCGTCGTGGCCGTGATGGAAGGTGGCGAGCCGCACGTGATCACCAACCTCGAGGGCGCTCGCACCACGCCCTCGGTGGTGGCCTTCCAGGGAGATGCCGAGCGCCTGGTCGGCGCTCCGGCCAAGCGCCAGGCCGTGACCAACCCGCAGCGCACGATCTTCTCGATCAAGCGCTTCATGGGCCGCCGGCACTCCGAGGTGATGGCCGAGGAGAAGACGGTCCCGTACCCGCTCACCGGCGGCTCCGACGAGCTGGTGAAGGTCGAGATCGGCGGCAAGGAGTACACCCCGCCGGAGATCAGCGCCATGGTGCTCGGCTACCTCAAGGAGGCGGCCGAGGCGCACCTGGGCGAGCAGGTCGAGAAGGCGGTCATCACCGTCCCGGCCTACTTCAACGACTCCCAGCGCCAGGCGACCAAAGACGCCGGCAAGATCGCCGGCCTCGACGTCGTGCGGATCATCAACGAGCCCACCGCGTCGGCGCTCGCCTACGGGCTCGACAAGAAGAAGACCGGCCGCGTGGCGGTCTACGACCTGGGCGGCGGCACGTTCGACATCTCGATCCTCGACATCGGCGACGGCGTCTTCGAGGTGCTCTCGACCAACGGCGACACGCACCTCGGCGGCGACGACTTCGACGAGGCGCTGATCGACTTCGTGGCGTCGGAGTTCCAGAAGGAGGCCGGGATCGACGTGCGCCAGGACTCGATGGCGCTCCAGAGGCTCAAGGAGGCCTGCGAGAAGGCCAAGTGTGAGCTCTCGTCGGCGGTCCAGACCGACATCAACCTGCCCTTCATCACCGCCGACGCCTCGGGGCCGAAGCACCTCCAGGTGCAGGTGACGCGGGCCAAGTTCGAGCAGCTGGTCGCGACGCTCCTGGAGCGCACGAAGCAGCCCTGCCTACAGGCGCTCAAGGACGCCGGCCTCAAGCCCGGCGAGGTCGACGACGTCATCCTGGTCGGCGGCTCGACCCGCGTTCCGGCGGTGCAGGCGCTCGTGAAGGAGCTCTTCGCACGCGAGCCGAACAAGAGCGTGAACCCCGATGAGGTCGTGGCGGTCGGCGCCGCGATCCAGGGCGGCATCCTGGCCGGCGACGTCTCGGACGTCGTGCTCCTCGACGTGACCCCGCTCTCGCTCGGCATCGAGACCCTGGGCGGCGTGTTCACCAAGCTGATCGAGCGCAACACGACCATCCCGACCTCGAAGAGCCAGGTCTTCTCGACGGCCAGCGACAGCCAGCCTTCGGTGGACATCCACGTGCTGCAGGGCGAGCGCGAGTTCGCCAAGGACAACCGCACGCTCGGCAAGTTCCACCTGGACGGGATCCCGCCGGCGCCGCGCGGCGTGCCGCAGATCGAGGTGTCCTTCGACATCGACGCCAACGGCATCATGAACGTCAAGGCGGTCGACAAGGCCACCGGCAAGGAGCAGAACATCCGCATCGAGGCGTCCTCGGGCCTCTCGAAGGACGAGGTCGAGCGCATGCGCGCCGAGGCCGAGGCCCACGCCGAAGAGGACAAGGGCCGTCGCGAGGTGGTCGAGCTCAAGAACCAGGTCGACTCGATCCTGCACGAGACGGACAAGCAGGTCGCCGAGCACGGCGACAAGCTGTCCGACGAGGACAAGCAGGGGATCGAGGAGGCCAAGGTCGAGCTGAAGCAGGCGGCCGAGTCCGACGACAAGGGCCGCATCGAGGCCGCGCTGCAGAACTTCCAGCAGAAGGCCCAGAAGCTCGGCGAGATCCTCTACGCCCAGCAGCAGCAGGAGCAGGAGCAGCCCGGCGGCCCCGAGGTCCAGCAGGACGCGCCCGCCGGCGAGCAGGCGAGTGGCGGCCAGTCCGACGGCGGCGACGAGCCGGTCGACGCCGACTTCGAGGTCAAGGCCTAGCCTCTCCGCTCCTCCCCTCCAAATCCGTGGTTCCGCCCCCGGCGCGCCTTTCCGCGCCGGGGGCGGTCTCGTTTCGGGACCCCGTGCGAACCGCGTCCAGGCGACGGCGCCGGGCGAATATCGGCGTGACCCCGCGTCGAGCGTGACTAGGGACTCGCGAAGGGCCCTGCGGCTGAGCCGTTGAGCCCGGTCCGCCACGCCGGTACGTTTCCCCGGCCATGATCGAAGTCCAGAACCTCACCCGCCGATTCGGTCCGTTCGTCGCCGTGAACGACGTGTCGTTCTCCGTAGGGCGCGGCGAAGTGGTCGGCTTCCTCGGCCCCAACGGCGCCGGCAAGACGACCACCATGCGCATGCTGACCGGCTACCTGCCGCCGACCTCGGGCTCGGTGCGCATCGGCGGCCACGACGTGGTGCGCGACTCGATGGCGGTGCGCCGCACGATCGGCTACCTGCCCGAGGCCGTCCCGCTCTACCGCGAGCACCGCATCGAGGAGATGCTGGCCTTCCAGGGCCGGCTGCACGGCATGGAGCGCAGCGCGATCGCGCGCCGCACCGACGAGATCCTCGAGCGCGTCGGCCTCGCCGAGCGCCGCCGCAGCCCGATCGCCTCGCTCTCGAAGGGCATGCGCCAGCGCGTCGGGCTCGCGGTCGCGATCCTGCCCGACCCCGAGGTGCTGATCCTCGACGAGCCCACCAGCGGCCTCGACCCGGTGCAGCGCGTCGAGGTGCGCGAGCTGATCGGCGAGATCGCGAAGGAGCGCACGGTGCTGGTCTCCTCGCACATCCTTCCCGAGGTCGAGGCGGTCGCCCAGCGCGTGGTGATCCTGCACCGCGGCGAGATCGCGGCGGACGGCACCCGCGAGGAGCTGGTGGCCGAGCTCGGCGGCGGCGCGGCGGTGCGCGTCGAGGCGATGGTCCAGGACCCCGAGGAGGCCAAGCGGCTGCTCGGCAGCCTGCCCGGCGTGACCGAGGTGCGCGACCAGGGCCGGCTCGGAATCCACCACACCTTCGAGGTCGCGAGCGCCGACGACCTACGCGAGGACGTGGGCGCGCTGGCCGCGTCGCGCGGCTGGCCGCTGCGCGAGCTGTCCTGGAAGCGCCCGAGCCTCGAGGAACTGTTCTCGCGCATCGCGCTCGACCTCGGCGACGCCGCGCCGGCGCCGGCCGCCGCTCCTGCCGCCGACGCACCCGATGCACCGGCCGCACCCAAGCTCGAGGTGTCCCTAGGCGTCAGCCAGCCCGAGCCGGCCGCCAAGCCGGCGCCCACGGACGAGCCCAAGCGCCAGGTCTACAACCTGAACCCCTTCGAGCTCGGCGGCCAGCGCGACCTCGGCGAGCCCAAGGACGCGTGCGACGAATGAGCGGTCTCTGGACGATCTACCGGCGCGAGCTCGCCGGCCTCTTCTTCGCGCCGCTCGCGTGGATCCTCCTCTGCCTCTCGCTGCTGTACAACGCGTTCTTCTTCCTGCTGTACCTGAAGTCGAGCGGCGGGCGCGTCGACGCGGCGCTGGAGCAGACGCTCGGCGGCGCGTGGCCGTTCTGGATCCTGGCGCTGTTCCTGCCGCCGCTGATCACGATGCGCATGATCAGCGAGGAGTCGCGTAGCGGCATGCTCGAGTTCGTGCTGACCGCGCCGGTCTCGGACGCGGCGGTCGTGCTCGGCAAGGCCTGCGCGGCAACGACGTTCCTGAGCCTGCTGTGGGCCTGCGTGCCGGTCTACGGCCTGGCGCTGCACGTACTCGGCGCGCCGCCCGACTGGGGCCAGGTCGCGACCGGCTATCTCGGGGCCGTGCTGGTCTCGGCGCTCTTCTCGGCGATGGGGCTGACGGCGAGCGCGCTGACCGGCACCCCGATCCTGGCGGCGTTCCTGGCGATGCTCGCAAATGTCGCCGCGACGATCCTACCGCTGGCGAGCGGCGCCATCCGCGACATCGCGCCGACGACCGTCGATTGGCTGACCGAGCGCATCAACGTGATCGGCACCTTCCAGTCGTCCTTCCTGACCGGCGCGCTCGACTCCGCGCACCTGGCTTTCTTCGTGATCTGGACCGCGATCTTCCTCTTCGCGGCCACGCGGCTGATCGAGGCCCGGAGGTGGTGGGGTTGAGCGAGCGCAAGAGCATGACCCGCGGCACGCGCGTCTCCTACGGCGTGCAGGTCCTCGTCGCCGTGGTGCTGGCGACGATCGTCGGCCTGCTCGTGATGGAGGTCGCCGACTGGTCGTACGTGCGGGTCGACCTGTCGGAGCGCGGGCGCAACTCGATCGACCCGGCGACGGTCGAGCGCATCGGGAACCTCGAGGACGAGCTCGTCATCGAGACCTTCTTCCGGCCGCTGGCGCGGCCCTACGACGCGGTCAGCGCCGAGGCCCTGCGGCGCGTGTCCGAGTTCCTCTTCCTGGTCGCGACCAACGAGCGCGCCACGGTCACGCTGCGCCACAACGACATGACCGACGCGGCGACGGTGCAGGAGCGCCAGCGCGAGCTCGGCGTCCAGGGCGAGAACCTGTTCGTCGTGCGCTACGGCGAGCGCAAGGCCGTCGTGCGCGTGTTCGGCGAGGCCGTCGTCATCAACTGGGGCAACCCGACCGGCGACCTGGTGGGCTACCTGACCGAGCGCGGCATCGCCAACGTCGTCAACCCGCGCACCTGGCGCCCGAACCAGTTCGAGCCCGCGCGGCTCGTCTCGGTGCGCACCGAGGAGGTCCTGGCCGAGGCCGTGGCGCGCGTCTCGGCCGCCGAGGCGCCGCGCGTGTATCTCTCCAAGGGCCAGGGCGAGCGCGACCCGGCGGGCACGCTGGTCGGCTCGGTGCGCGCCCTCGCGGGCGAGCTGGAGCGCGACGGCTTCGCGGTCTCGACCTGGGACCCCACGGCGGACGGCGCCGTGCCGGCGGACTGCGAGCTCCTGGCCATCCTCGGCCCGACCCAGCCGTTCCGCCCCGACCACCTCGACTACGTGCGGGGCTACGTCGACTCCGGCGGGCGCCTGGTCGCCGCGGTGGGGCTGGAGCCGCCCACCGGCCGGGGCACGCTGGTCGCGCTCCTGGAGGACTACGGCCTCCGCTACGTGCCGGGCGTCGTGTGCCAGGAGGTCACCAACGTCCTCGGCCAACTCGTCGAGGGCGCGCCCGAGTGCGCCGTGCTGATGGTCGACGCCCAGGGCATGTCGTCGAGCCATCCGGTCACCGATGCGCTGCGTCGGCGCGACCGGCGGCTGCTCTTCTCGAACTCGCCGTCGCTAGAGCGCGGCGCGTCGCCCCAGGGCGGGCAGCTGCTCGACCTGGTCTTCTCGTCGCGCGAGTCGTGGCGCGACGAGCGCGACGCGCGCACCGGCGGCTACAACTACGCGCTCGACCAGGGGCGCGGCGAGCGCAAGGGGCGCTACTCGCTGGCCGCCCTGGCGCAGTTCCGCGCGACGGCCTCCGACGTGGTGGGGCCGCCGGGCGAGGTGCGCGAGGCGCGCGTGCTCGCCGTGGCTTCGGCCGCGTTCTTCTCCGACGGCTACTTTCAGCGCAACCGCGACTTCCTGCGTGGCGCGTTCAACTGGATGGTCGAGCGCGACTACCGCGTCGACGTCGCCCCGCGCAGCTTCGAGGGCAGCGCGATCGACGTTGCACGCGGCTCCGAGCTCGCGACCCTGACCTGGTTGCTCTGGCTGGTGCTGCCGGGACTCTGCATCGTCGTCGGCGGCTTCGTCTCGTGGAGGCGGAGGCGCTGATGCACCTGCGCACGATCCTGGTGCTCCTGGCCGTCGTCGGCGGCCTCGTGGTGATCCTCAAGCTGCAGGAGCAGGAGAAGGTCGAGGCGACGCGCCCCGAGGAGGCGCTCTTCCCCGACTTCGACGCCGAGGCGGTGTACCGCATGGAGGTCCACCACCTGGAGCGCGGGATCGAGGTCGTGCTGGAGCGCGACGCCCAGGGCCGCTGGTCGCTGACCGAGCCGGTGCCCTATCCGGCGGAGCGCGGCATGGTGCGCACGCTGCTCGAGCTGCTGGGCCGCACGCGCGGCATCCCGATCGACGGCTCCAATCCGGAGCTGCTCGGGCTCGACCGGCCGCGGCTCGTGGTGCGCTTCGCCGCCGAGCCGACGGTCGAGGGAGGCTCCCCGCGCACCGGCCTGCTCGAGGTCGGCGCCGACGACGTCGACGGCGTGCGCTGCTTCGCGCGCGTGGACCGGGACCGGCCGGACACGCGCGTGCTGCGCGCGAGCCGGCGCCTGGCGACGTCGCTCGACCTGAACCCCAACGACTACCGCGATCGGCGTGCGACCTGGCTGTCGTCGTCCAACGTGGTCTCCTTCCGCCGCTCCGGCGCGCTGCCGCTGGCCGAGGGCGAGGAGCCCACCGACCTCGCGTTCGACGCGCTGCTCGGGCCGGGCGGCTGGACGAGCCAATCGCCGGTGCCCGGCACGCTCGACCCGGTGCAGCTCGGCTTCCTGGTCCGCGGCGCGGCCGAGCTGCGCATCGACGGCTTCCGCGACGACGCTCCGCAGGACCTGGCGGACTACGGCCTGGACCCGCCGCGGCTGCGCGTCGAGCTCGAGGACTCGCGCGGCGGCCGCGTCGCGCTGCGCTTCGGCTGCTTCGAGCAGGAGCCGGTGACGGTCGAGGGCGCGCACCGCTGGTTCGCGTGCCGCGAAGGCTACCCGTTCGTGTGGACGGTCGACTTCCGCACGGTCGGGCTGCTGTCCGCGCCGCGGCACGAGCTGTACGACACGCTGCTCGTGCGCGCTCTGCGCGAGGACATCGTCGGCGTCGAGCTCGCGCGCGCGCGGCTCACGCGCGACGGCGAGGCGTGGACCGTCGCGTCGCTGGCCGACGGAGCGTCGTACCCGGCCGACCTCGGCGCGGTCGAGGACGTGCTCGCCAAGCTGGAGTTCGCGCGCGCCGGGGCCTTCGACGAGGCCGGCACGCCGCTGCCGGAGGGCGCCGGGGCGCTCGCCGTCGTGCTGCGCGACGGGAACCGGCTGGGCGGCGAGCTCGCGCTGGGCGCGGCCGACGCGCCCGAGGGCGGCGCGCGCTTCCGGCGCTTCGGAGACGGGCTGGTCGGCGCCGTGGACGCCGACGTGGTCGAGCTCTTCGCCACGCCGGTGGCGGCGCTGCGCTCGAACGCCATCCAGCGGCTGGACGAGCTGCAGCTCCAGGCCGTGCAGCTGCGCGGAGGGTCGTCCGAGGCCCGCTTCGAGCGCCCGCCCGACGACCCGGTGTGGCACCCGGCGGACGCCGCCGCCGGCGAGGAGGTCGACCCCGCCTTCTACCCGGTGCTGGAGCGGCTGCTGTTCCTCGACGCCGTCGCCTGGCTGGACGGCGAGGGGGAGGCCCTCACCGACCCGGTCACGGTCGAGCTGCATGGGACCTTCGGCGTGCGGACGTTCGAGCTCGGTGGCGGAGCCGACGGGCGCGCCGAGTGCCGTACCGCCGGCTCGCGGGCCGAGGTCGCCGTCGAGCTGATCGACGGGCTGCGCGCCCTCTTGCAATAGCGCCCGGCGTGCCGAGGATGGGCGGGCCATGGAGCTCCGCTTCGAAAAACACGCCCTCTCGAACGGCCTCGAGGTCGTCCTGCACCAGGACCGCACGGATCCCGTCGTCGCGGTCTACGTCTACTACCACGTCGGCAGCTCGCGCGAGGAGCCCGGCCTCACCGGCTTCGCGCACCTGTTCGAGCACATGCTCTTCCAGGGCTCCGAGAACGTGCCCGAGGGCGACCACTTCCGGCTGATCCAGGAGGCGGGCGGCACGCTGAACGGCACGACCAACGAGGACCGCACGAACTACTACGAGACGCTGCCGTCGAACCGCTTGGAGCTCGCGCTCTGGCTCGAGTCCGACCGCATGGGCTTCCTGCTGCCCGCGATGACCCAGGCGAAGCTCGACAACCAGCGTGACGTCGTGAAGAACGAGCGCCGCCAGAACTACGACAACCGCCCCTACGGACGCGTGCGCGAGGCGCTGGCCGAGGCGATGTACCCGGCGGGCCACCCGCTGTCCTGGACGACGATCGGCTCGATGGAGGACCTCGACCGCGTCACCCTCGGCGACGTCGAGCGCTTCTTCGGCCGCTACTACAACCCGAACAACGCGACGCTGGCGATCGGCGGCGACATCGAGCCCGACGAGGCGCTGGCGCTGGCCGAGCGCTGGTTCGGCGGGCTGCCGGCGGGGCCCCAAGTGGCGGCGCCCGAGCCGCGCGCGGCGGGCCTGGCCGAGGAGCGGCGCGTGGTGCAGGAGGACCGCGTCACGGTGCCGCAGCTCACGCTGGCGTGGCCGACGGTCCCCACGTGGCATCCGGACGAGCCCGCGCTGAACCTGATGTGCGAGGTGCTGTCGGCCAACCGCTCGGCGCTGCTCGACAAGGCGCTGATGGTCGACGAGGAGCTCGCGAGCGCCGTGATGATCGGCAACCGCGGTCTGGAGCTCGACGGCTCGCTCTCCATCCACGCGCGGCCGACGCCGGGCGTCTCGCTGACCGCGCTCGCGGCGCGCATCGACGAGCTGCTGGCCACTGCGGCCGAGCGCGAGGTCGGTGACGAGCACCTCGAGCGGCTCTGCACGCGCCGCGAGGGGATGATCGTGCGCGCGCTCGACACCGTGTCGGCGCGGACGTCGACGCTGGGCAGCTACAACCTCTTCCACGGTGACCCGGGCCGGCTCGGGGCCGACCTCGAGCGCCACCGCGCCGTCACGCGCGACGACGTGCTGCGCGTGCTGCACGCGTACGTGCTCGGCCGCCCGCGGGTCGTGCTGTCGGTCGTCCCGTCCGGCGAGCCGGAGCTGGCGGCGTGAGCGCCGTCGACCGCACACACGCGCCCGGGGCCGCTCCCGCTCCGGAGTTCCGCACGCCCACGACCTGGCGCGAGACGCTGGCCGGCGGCGCGACCCTGGTCGGCACGCAGGCCGAGCCGCTCGCGTTCGGCGTGCTCGCCCTCGCCGCGGACGCCGGCCAGGCGTTCGTGCCTCCGGGCAAGGCCGGGCTCGCGTCGCTCGCGGCGGAGGTGCTGCTCGAGGGCACCGCGCGGCTCGACGGGACGGAGCTGCAGGACGAGCTCGACGGCCTGGGCGCGGACCTGTCGGCGAGCGCGGGCACCGACAGCATCGTGCTGCAGCTCAGCGGGCTGGAGCGCCACCTCGACCACGCGGCCGAGCTGCTGCTCGAGGTCGTGCGCGAACCGCGCTTCGACGCGGCCGACGTCGCGCGGCTGAAGCGCCAGCGCATCGCGCGGCTGGAGGCGCGCGCCTCGGACGCCGCGCGCATCGCGGGCGACGCGTGGCAGGCGATCGTGCACGGCGACGGAACGTCGCTCGGCCAGCCGTCGGCGGGAACGCCGGCGGCGATCAACGCGCTGACGCGCGACGAGCTCGCGACCTACTGGGAAGCGGCGCTGGACCCGGCGGGCCTGCGCGCGCAGATCGTGAGCGCGCGCGAGCCGGAGCGCGCGCGCGGGCTGTTCGCGGGGCTGGCGGAGATCGCCTCGCCCGGGCGGAAGCTCACGCCCGACGCGGGGGAGTCCACGCTGGGCGCGTGCCGACGCATCACGCTGGTCGACCGACCCGGAGCGCCGCAGTCCTACCTGCGCGTGGGGCACCTCGCGGTCCCCGCCACGCACCCGGACTTCTATGCGCTGTACGTGCTGAACCATCCGCTCGGAGGTGCCTTCTCGTCGCGCCTCAACCTCAACCTACGCGAGGACAAGGGGTGGACGTACGGCGTGCGCAGCGGCTTCGGCGGCGGCCTCCGCCCGGGCACGTTCCAGGTCGCGGCGGCGGTCGAGACCGACGCGAGCGCACCGGCGGTGGCGGAGATCGTGCGCGAGCTCGAAGAGCTGCGCGCCGGCGGCGTTACCGCGGACGAGCTCGAGTTCGCGCGCGAGTCGCTGTCGCAGACGCTGCTGCGCCAGTACGAGTCCGTCGGCGCCAAGGCCGCGCTGGTCTCCAACCTGGCCAAGTACGGTTGGCCGGCCGACTACCCCGCGCGGCGGCTCGCCTGGCTGGCCGAGGTGAGCAAGGCCGACCTCGACGCCCTGGCGGAGCGGCACCTGCACCTGGACCGCCTGGAGGTGCTGGCGGTCGGCGACGCCGAGCGGATCCGCGGCGGGTTAGAGGACCTGGGCTTCGAGGCCTTCGAAGTGCGCGAAGCCGGCTGAGGAGGCCCCGTTTTTCGGTCCCCGGGGGCCGCGCTGGGGGTAGGGGAACCGATGTCCCCCCTCGGCTCGAAGCGAGCGCTTTTGCACGCGCGGATGAATAGTAATTCACTCCATCCTGCCTCTGGAACCTCTCCGGCGGGGTACCGGAAGGCAGGCTTAACGCTTTTTGCCGCTTCTGACCGATATCCGCCAGCGAAGAGCAAACCGTCACAGCCTGCCCCCGGGGTTGTGGCCTCCCGAGCCGCACGGATCGCGGTTCGGCTCGCTGAGGTGAGATCTGTTCCCGAACGTCCCCTGCTAGGCGAATATGGTAGAAAGCCATACCGGCTTATCGCAGTCTGGGGACTCATCGGGACCTAGCAGCAAGAGAACAATGCTTAGAGCGAGCTTTGTAGCGGCAGTCCTCGGCCTGACGGCGTCCGTCCCCACGGCGCTGCCCGGTCCGAGTCCGCAAACCCACGAGATCACCACCCTCTGGGCCCCCTTTGAGCTCAGCTTCAATGGCCCTTCGAGCCACGAAGCGGACACGTCGCCCAACCCGTTTCTGGACTACCGCCTGAACGTCACCTTCCGGGCGCCGTCGGGAAAAGAGTTCCGGGTCCCCGGCTTCTACGACGGCAACGTCCAGGGCTCGGGCTCGGGCAAGGTGTGGAAGGCGCGCTTCTCGCCCGACGAGGTCGGGACGTGGACCTGGGAGGCGTCGTTCCACAGCGGCGACAACATCGCCATCGTGCTCGATCCCGGCGCCGGAACGCCGACCTCGTTCGACGGCCAGACAGGAGGCTTCCGCGTCGTCGGTCCGCCGCCCTTGGCCGAGGGCTTCCTGGCCAAGGGTCGCCTGCAGTACGTCGGTGAGCACTACCTGCGCTTCCAGGACGGCACGTACTTCCTGAAGACCGGGACCGACAGCCCCGAGAACTTCCTGGGCTACAGCGGCTTCGACGACGTCGAGGACAAGGGCGGTTTTCCGGCGGGCATCATCCACGACTACCAGCCGCACGTCGGCGACTGGAAGCCCGGCGACCCCGAGGTCGGCGCGGCTGGCTCGCCCAACGGGCTCAAGGGCATCGTGGGCTCGCTCAACTACCTGTCCGAGATCGGCGTCAACGCGGTCTACTTCCTGCCGATGAACATGGGCGGCGACGGTTGGGACACCGTTCCGTTCCTGGGCTACGCGAAGACCAGCTTCGACAAAACGCACTACGACTGCAGCCGCCTGACGCAGTGGAACACCGTGTTCGAGCACGCGATCCGGAAGGGCATCCAGCTCCAGTTCGTGCTGTCGGAGACCGAGTCCGAGAACGAGGAGTGGCTCGACGCCGGCTACCTCGGCGTTGAGCGCAAGCTCTTCTTCCGCGAGCTGGTCGCGCGCTTCGGTCACCACCTCGCCATCAAGTGGAACCTGGGCGAGGAGAGCGACTTCCCGGTCTGGCAGCTCGAGGAGATGGCCGACTACCTCGACGCGCTCGACGTCTACGACCACCCGATCGGCGTCCACACGCGCCCCGACGACTTCTCGGACTACTACGCGATCCAGGGCGATCCGCGCTTCTCGATCACGTCGATCCAGTACCAGGCCTACAAGGCCGGTGAGTACGTCGAGGACTGGCGCGCGAACTCGGCCGCCGCGGGCGTCCCGTGGGTGCTCGACATGGACGAGAACGGCACGCCCGAGGACGGCGTGTCGGACGCGAACGCCGACGAGATGCGCAAGGAGGTCCTCTACGACGTCCTGTTCTCCGGCGGCAACATCGAGTGGTACCTCGGCTTCAAGTCGCTGCCGCTCGGCGGCGACCACAGCGTCGAGGACTTCCGCACGCGCGAGGAGATGTGGCGCTACAGCCGCTACGCGCGCGAGCTGCTCGAGAAGTACTTCGAGTTCTGGGAGATGGAGCCGGCGGACTACCTGCTGACCGGCGACAACCCGTACCTCGGCGGCGGCGAGGTCTTCGCGAAGATCGGCCGCGAGTACGCGATCTACATGCCGGCCGCCTCGTGGCCGTCCGACCTCAACCTGAACGGCCACGCCGACGGGCTCTTCGAGTTCCGCTGGTTCAACCCGCGCACCGGGGTCTTCGAGGGCGAGCCCTCCTACGAGTTCGGCGGCAACAAGGTCGCCCTGGGCACGCCGCCTTCGAGTCCCGATGAGGACTGGGTCGTCACGGTCCAGCGCGTGGAGTTCTACTCCGACGTCGTCGCGATCTCGCTGTCGAACCCGAAGCCGCAGAACCTGTTCCTCGACGTGGGCCCGGACCATGCCGGCGAGAAGTACCTCATCCTCAGCTCGATGAGCGGCACCATCCCCGGCACCGACGTCTTCGGGATCACGCTGCCCCTGAACTGGGACGGCTGGACCACCTGGACCGCCACGCATCCGGTCAGCGCCCTGACCACGAACTTCTACGGCGCCTTCGACGCCCAGGGCAAGGCCTTCGCGCAGGTCGACCTGACGCCGATCCTGGTGCCGGCCTTCGCGGGGCTGACGACGCACCACGCGTTTGTCTCGGGACACGGGCTCTTCCCGTCGTGGGCGAGCCTGCCGGTCCCGATGATGTTCGTGCCCTAACGGAAGGCGCCGAGCTCCGATCCGCGGCCGCCCCGGCCGCCTGCGGCGAGCAGGCGGCCGGGGCGGCTCGCGTTTGGGGAGCCCCGCCGCCCCGCGTGGACATCCCGGGTCGCGGTCGCTACGGTGACCCAAACAGGCGCCTAACGCGCCAGGCAAGCAGGCTCACCGTGACGCAGCACCCCGCTCGACCCTCCCAGCCTCCGTCCGCGCCTTCCGCTCCGGCGGAGGGCGGGGGCCCGCGCCTCCGCCGCGCCTCCGCCGCCGCCCAGGGCGGCGTGTCCGCCCTCGTGCGCGCTCTGCGCGCCGATCCCGAGCTCGGACCCTGCATCGAGCGCTGGCACACCGTGCAGGCCCGTCCGGGCCGCAGCACGGAGCTCCCGGACGCGCTGCACCCCGACCTGCGCCGGCTGCTCGCCGAGCGCGGCCTCGACGAGCTGCACGCGCACCAGGCCGAGGCGGTCGAGCTCGCGCTCGCCGGCCGCGATGTGCTCGTCGCCACCCCGACCGCCTCGGGCAAGACGCTCGCCTACACCCTGCCGGTGCTGCAGGCGCTGCTGGAGACCGACGGCGCGGCGCGCGCGCTTTGGATGTTCCCGACCAAGGCCCTCTCCCAGGACCAGTCGACCTCGCTGAACGCGCTGCTCGCGGCGCTGGACCGCGACTGGCACTCCTTCACCTACGACGGCGACACGCCGCCGTCGGTGCGCCGCACGCTGCGCGACCGCGGGCACGTCGTGCTCACCAACCCGTGGATGCTGCACCAGGGCATCCTGCCGAACCACGGCAAGTGGGCGTCGCTCTTCCGCGATCTGCGCTACGTCGTGATCGACGAGGTGCACACCCTGTCGGGCGTCTTCGGCTCGAGCGTCGCCAACGTGCTGCGCCGGCTCGTGCGCCTGGCGCGCCACTACGGCGGCGACCCGCGCTTCCTTCTGAGCTCGGCGACGCTGCGCGAGCCGGGCTCCCACGGCGAGCGCCTGCTCGGCCGCCCGGTCAGCGTCGTGACCGAGGACGCGGCGCCGGCGGGCGAGAAGGTGTTCGCGCTCTACAACCCGCCGCTCTTGAACCCGGTCGCGGGCATGCGCGCCAACGCGCTTGAGGAGGCGCGTCGGCTCGCGCGGCACGTGGTCGGCCCGTCGCACCAGACGATCTTCTTCTGCAACCGGCGCACGTCGGTCGAGGTGCTGACGCGCTACCTCAAGGAGTCCGCCCACGACCTCGGCCTGCGCCCCGAGGAGATCCGCGGCTACCGCGGCGGCTACCTGCCGCTCCTGCGGCGCGAGATCGAGTCGGGTCTGCGCGACGGCTCGGTGCGGGTGGTGGTCAGCACCAACGCGCTCGAGCTCGGCATCGACGTGGGGCGGCTCGACGTGGCGGTCCTGGTCGGCTACCCCGGCAGCCAGGCCGCCTTCTGGCAGCGCGCGGGCCGCGTGGGGCGGCGCGGCGGCACGAGCCTCGCCGTGCTGATCGCGCGCTCCGACCCGGTCGACCAGTTTCTGGCGCGCCACCCCGAGCACCTGTTCGGAGCGCCGCGCGAGACGCTCGGCATCGACCCCGACAACCTGGTGATCCTCTCCGAGCAGCTCAAGTGCGCCGCCTTCGAGCTGCCCTTCCGCGCCGGCGACGACGGAGCGCCGGGCGACTTCGGCCGTTCGCCGCACCTGGCCGGCATCCTCGACTACCTCTCCGAGGAGTCCGGCTTCCTGCACCGCCGGTCGGACACCTGGTACTGGATGGCAGACGCCTACCCGGCCCAGGACGTGACGCTGTTCGGCAACGAGCCCGACAACGTGCTGGTGTTCGACGCCGAGAGCGACAAGGCGATCGGCGAGATCGACCGCGAGGGCTCCATCACGACGGTTCACGACGGCGCGATCTACCAGGTCGAAGGCGAGACCTGGAAGGTCGAGACCTTCGACTACGAGAACCGCCGGGCCTACGCGCGCCGGGTGAAGAGCGACTACTTCACCGAGGCCGAGACCGACACCGACGTACGCGTGCTGCGGCTCGAGGAGAAGCGCGCCCGGGCGCGCGGCGGCAGCGACGACGAGGACTACGCCGTCTACCGCGGCGAGGTCCACGTGACGACGGTGGCGACGCTCTACAAGAAGATCCGCTTCTACACCCGCGAGAGCGTCGGGGCTGAGGACATCCACCTGCCGCCCGAGGAGCTCGACACCGAGGCCTTCTCGCTGACCCTGTCGCCCGCCTCGGCGGAGGAGCTGGGTCTCGCCGGCGGCGACCGCGCGGCCGGTTGGCGCGGCGTGGGGCGGCTCCTGCGGCGTGTCGCGCCGCTCTTTCTCCGCTGCCAGCCCAGCGACCTAGGGCTGTCGACCGAGATCCGCTCGCGGCACTTCGGGCGTCCGGCGCTGCACCTGTACGACCGCGTGATGGGGGGCGTGGGGCTCTCCGGAGCGCTCTTCCGCGACCACCGCGACGTGCTCGCGGCGGCGCTCGAGGTCGTGGCGGCCTGCGCCTGCGAGCGCGGGTGCCCGGGCTGCGTGGGCACCGTGGAGGAGGTCGGTCCGCGCGGCAAGGCGACCGCCCAGCGCGTGCTGGAGCACCTGGCCGAAGGTCCGGCTCCGACCGCAGCAACGCTCGCACCCGAAGAGTAGGATCGTCCGCGATGGCCGTCCCCTCCGACGACGCGCTGTTCGCCCGCCTGCGCCGCCTGCGCCGCGAGCCTCCGCCCGACGCGGAGGACGCCCAGGCGGATGCGCCGGGTGAAGCGGGGGCATCCGAGCCCGCCGAGGCGGACGTCCCGATCTGGCTCCGCCGGCGCATGCAGGCGCGCCGGCGCCTGGGCTTCGCGGAGGAGGTCGACCCCACGCCCTCCGCGCCGGTCTCCCTGGAGCCTCCGGCGCGCCTGCGCGAAGAGCGCACCGACGCCGGCGATTACGCCCTGCGCCTCGACGAGCGCGGCCGCGACGCCGAGCACGGCGCGGTACGCCTCGACGAGGTCGCCGCCGTCGCGCCGGATGCCTACCGCCGCTTCGCGCGCGACGGAGGGCTCGACGCCATCGACCTCGGGCGCGCGGTGTACCTCGACATCGAGACCACCGGCCTCTCCGGGGGGGCGGGCACCTATCCCTTCCTGGTCGCGCTGGGTCGCTTCACCGACGGCGGCTTCGAGGTCTGGCAGGGCTTCCTGCGCAGCCCCGACGAGGAGCCCGCGATGCTCCACGCCGCCGCCGAGCGCATCGGTGCGGCGAGCGCGATCGTCAGCTTCTTCGGCAAGTCCTTCGACCGCCACCGGCTCGAGGACAAGATGCGCCTACACGGCGTCGAGCCGCCCTTCGAGGGCCGCCCGCATCTCGACCTCTACCACCCCTGCGCGCGCCTCTACCGCGACGGCTTCCCCGACGGCCGGCTGTGCACGATGGAGCGCGAGCTCTGCGGCGTGCGCCGTGAGGACGACCTGCCCGGCGCGTACGCTCCCGCCGCCTGGTTCGACTTCCTCGCCGGACGTCCGCACCGCCTTGAAGCGGTCTTCCGCCACAACCTCGACGACGTGCTGTCGCTGGTGACGCTCGCCGCGCACCTGGGCCGTGTCGCCGAGGAGACGAGCGCCGATGGCCAAGCGCTTCCCGGCCCCGCCGGCCTCCGCGCCCTGGGCCTCGCGCGGCTCGCCGCCGACCGCGGTGAGCGCGACGAGGCGCTGCTCTGGATCGAGCGTGCTATCCAACGCCTCGACGGCCCGCTGCGCGGCCCGCGCACGCTGCGCGCCGACCTGCGGCGCCTGACCGGCGACCACGAGCGCGCCCGCGGCGACTACGAGGCGCTCGCGGAGGAGGCCGTCGACGAGCACGCGGTGCACGCGCTGCTCCAGCTGGCGAAGGACGCCGAGCACCGCCGCCGCGACCTCCCCGCCGCCGCCGCGCTGTGCGCGCGGGCGCGCGTGCTGCTCGAGGAGGGCTGCACCGGACGCGGCTACGCGCGCCATCGGCGCGACCTGGAGAAGCGCGCGGAGCGGCTGCGGACGAAGCTGGACCGCAGCTAGCACGAGCTTCGTGAGTGCCGACCGCCGCAGGCGGCCCCGAACGGGTCGTCGAGGACGGCGGCGCTCGCAAGGTGCGGCCACAGAGCAACCTGGGCGATTCTGGCCGCGAGCTTGTGAGGATCTCGGGCTAGGCGCGGCGGCGCGCCTCAGACGCCGGCCGCGAACCAGACGGCACCCGCGAGCCCGACCATCGCCAGCGCGCCAATCAGCAGGGCGAGGCCGCCGAGCTGGCGCGTCGGCCGGATGCTCCACCACATGACGAGCCCGGTCAGGCTCCAGAGCACCATCGCGATACCCATCACGTCCACGATCCAGAACCAGGAACGGAGCGCGCCGCGGTAGCCCGAGTCGCCGTGCTGCACGTGTAGCCGAAGGAGGCGACCGCGCAGCGTTGACGTCTCGGCGGCTGGCTGCACGTCGATCTTGCCGTCCATCCCGACGTCGCAGACGAACGGCGCTCCGTCGGCCTGCAGGTGCAGGCGCACCTTGGGGAGCCGGGTCGACAGCTTCTCAAGCGGCGCGCCGTGGTCGGTCAAGAGTGCCTTGCCCGCCTCGCCGATCGCCTCGCGCTCGTCCTTCTCCATCGGCGACCACTCCTCGAGCCGCTCGGCGGTCTGCCAGGCGGGCAGCTCCGACTCGTCGTCGCGAGGCGTGAGGTAGAGCGTGCCGCCGCGCAGCTCCGGGTCGTACAGGAGTCGGACGCGCAGGGCATCGGACGAGCCCGAGAGCGAGGCGCGGCCCAGCCAGCGCGCGTCGTCGGCGCCGCGCTCGAGCTCGACTCCGGCCTCCGCCGCAAGGGCGGCGAGCCGGGCAAAGGCCTGGTCCGCCACCGGCCCCGGTTCCGGCAGCAGGTCGAGGTCCGCAGCCGCGAGCTCCGCCGAGCCCAGCTCGAGGCGTTCGGTCTTCGACCACCAGTCCGCGTGGTTGAACAGGATGCCGGTCACCCCGTACAGCAGCACCCAGGGCAGGAGCGCCAATCCGGCATAGAGGTGCAGGCGGCGCGTCAGCTTGAGGACGCGCGGCCAGACGCGGCGACCGCGGGCGGTCGCCTTCGGCGTGCCGGCCTCCGAGCCTCGCGCGCCGGCCGCCGGGGCCGGCCTCTGCAGCTGCGTCGGGCTCACTCTTGTTCCCGGGTCTCCGGCTCGGGCTGTGTCTCCGGCTCGGGCGTCCGCAGGCACAGCACGCGTCCGGGCTCGCGCACGACAAAGGCGCCCTCTACGGCGGCGACCCCGTGCACCCCGCCCTCGCTCTCGAGCTCGTTGACGGCGACCTCCTCGGGCCCGTCGGCGGTCCAGCGCACCACGCTCGTGATGCCGTCCTTGCCGAAGAACCAGACCAGCTTCGAGTCGCTGACCGGCGAGGCCCAGATCCCGCCGCAGGCCAGGCGGCTCTCCCAGCGCAGCGCACCGTCGGCCGCGTCGACCGAGGACAGCACCCCGGCGCGGTTGACGAGCAGGATCGAGTCGTCGAGCAGAAGCGGCGACCCGAAACCGGACGGTGAGAGGTCGTCTCCCGACCACACGAGCTTCGCGCCGTCGGCGCCGCGCTCGATCAGGGAGAGACCGGACCCCTTGGATTGTCCGACGACGACCCGCGCGCCGGCGACGGTGGGGGACGGCACGGTGTTGCCCTCGATGCCGTCCTGGACCCAGAGCTGCCGGCCGTCCTCAACCGAGTAGCCCTCGACGAAGCCGTTGGAGCTCACGATCAACTCGGATCCCGACGCCGCGAGCGCGGGCGTGGACCACGAGATCCGCGGCTCGCGCTCGACGATCCAGCGATCCGCGCCGCTCTCCGCGTCGAAGGCGAGCAGGTGGCTCGGACCCGCGTGGTCCAGCAGCAGCAGCACGGTGTTGCCGGCGAGGACGGGCGACGAGCCGACGCCATGGTTGCCCTCGAAGGGCCCGAAGCGACGGAACAGGTCGGCGCGCCAGACGAGCTCGCCGTCGTGATCGAGGCAGAGCAGGTCTCCGCTCTCGAAGAACGCATACACGCGCTCCGCGTCGAGCGCCGGGGTCGGGGCGCCGCGCGAGACCATCTCGGTGTTCTCGATCAGCGTGCTCGCGCGGAAGGAGCGGCTCCAAAGCAGCTGGCCGTCCGACAGCCGCAAGCACGTGACGTACGCGAGCTCTTTCTTCGGGCCGTCGATCGAGGTGACGACCACGCGGTCCCCCCAAACGATCGGCGCCGACTGTCCATAGCCCGGCGTCGAAGCGATCCAGGCCGGCTCCGACCACTCGACCGGAAGCGAGCTCGCCGCCGTCAGCCCCGAACCCGCGCCGCGGAATCCCGGCCAGCTGCTCGAGGGAGCGACGGGAGCTCCGGTCTGGGCTGCGGGCAGCGGCGCAAGCATCGCGAACAGGCTGCAGAGAACGAGGGGAAAGCGCATGGCGGTGGTGAGCCTCTGTGTACGGAAGGGCCGCCGACTAGAGCGCGTCGACGGTCCGGAGGAAGAAGGCGAGCAGGCCTAGCATAAAGGCCGTCGCCGCGCCCGACGCCAGCGCGATCGCGCCCGCGTGCCGAGCCGCCCGGAGCGGCCACCAGAGCGCGATCCCCGTGGCTCCCCAGAGCGCCGCTCCGATCGCGAGCGGAGCGGCGACTCCGTAGATCAGCATCCAGGGCAGGAGCGCTGCGATCATCCCCACATGCACCCCGCGTAGCCATCGAACGGCGACGAGGCAGCGGCGGCGAAGTCGCAGCGACTCCATGCTGGAAGACGGAAGGTCTACACGCTCCGGGGCAAGGGCGGGCAGGGCGAGACGTTCCATGGAGAGCCGGCGGGCGCGGTGCTTACCGCTGCTGGAAGTAGGTCTTGGAGCCCGCGGGGTCGGCCTTCATCGAGCGCTCGCCGGGCTTCCAGTCCGCCGGGCAGACGTCGCCGTGCTCGGCGTGGAAGCGCAGGGCCTGAATCACGCGCAGGGCTTCGTCGACCGAGCGACCGACCGGCAGGTCGTTGACGAGCTGGTGGCGGACGATGCCCTGCGGATCGATCACGAAGAGCCCGCGCAGCGCGAGGCCCTCTTCGAGCAGCACGCCGTAGTCGCGCGCGACCGAGTGGCTGACGTCGGCCAGCAGCGGGAGACGCACGTCCGCGATCCCACCCTGCTCGCGCGGGGTGTTCCACCAGGCCAGGTGACTGTACTCGCTGTCGACCGAGACGCCGACGACCGCCGCGTTGAGCTCTTCGAACTCGGACAGTCGGTCCGAGAAGGCGAGGATCTCGGTGGGGCAGACGAAGGTGAAGTCGAGCGGGTAGAAGAAGAGAACGAGGTAGCGGCCTTCGTAGTCGGAGGTCGAGACCTCCTTGAACTCCCCCTGAACCATCGCGGTGGCGCGGAACGGGGGAGCGGACTTGCGGATAAGGGTGCGGTTGGGAGCTTCGGTTTCCATGCTTGACGTGGGGAGAGAGAGAGAGCCCTGGGCCTTGGCGAGCAGCGCCTTGCGGACGGGAAGCTCGACGTGGCGCAACAGGACGCGATGAAGGGCCTGCACCGGAATGGGCATCAGGCCCAGCCCGATCGTCAGGACCTGGTTGACCTCCCGGAGCGTGGCGTAGCGGCGCCTCTGCCAGCTCACCGGGAAGCAGATCTCGTAGCGGCCTCCGGTCAGCCGCGAGGGTGTGAGCACGGAAAGCCCTTCCTGGTGGTGCCACAGCTGTAGGTGGCTCAGGCCCCGCGTGAGGAAGTACCCGAAGCGCTGGTCCGAGCGGCGGAACTGACGCGCGGACCAGGGGCCGAGCCGGGCGACCGTCTGGCGCTCCGAGAAGTCATGCGGGGGCGGAAGACGCTCCGTGAACATGCGTGCAGTCTATGCTATTGCGACTCAGTCGCAACTAAAGCCGGCATTTTTCGGTCCTCGGGGAGCGTCTCGGTCGCTCTTGTTTCCTCCCGTGCCTTCCACAGACCCGCTGTGGGGCGCCCTCGGAGAACGCCTCGGGTCCGGTGCGCCGAGGCGAGGCCCGGGGACCCCTGCCCTCGGGCGTGCTCCGGCCGCCTACCCGGCGCTGGCCGCGAGGGCGCCCGCGATCGCCGCGGGGAGCGCGATGCGCTCCTCCTCGAACACCCGCGTCCCGAGCGACTCGACCGTGTCGTCGGGCCGCACCTCGACGACGCGCTGCAGCACGATCTGCCCCTGGTCGTACTCGTTGTCGACCTGGTGCACGGTGCAGCCGGTGAACTGCACGCCGTGTTCGAGCACCGCTCGGTGCACGCGGTCGCCGTAGTAGCCCTTGCCGCCGAAGGCGGGCAGCAGCGAGGGGTGGATGTTGAGTACGCGCCCGAGCCAGCGGTCGGGCACGACGAGGAGGCGCAGGAAGCCGGCGAGGACGACCAGCTCGGCGCCGGTCTGCTCGATCGCCGCGAAGGCGCGGCGCGCGAACTCCTCGGCGTCGCCGATCTCCTTCCAGTCGAGCGCGAGGGTCGGGATCTCCAACCGCGCACAGCGCTCGAGCACACCGCAGGGGCGGTCGGTCAACACGAGCGCGAGGCGCGCGTCGAGCTCGCCCGCGCGGATCTTGTCGGCCAGGTTCTCGACCGAGCGCCCGCCGCCCGAGGCGAGGACGGCGATGGCGGGGGAGCTCACAGCTCGTCGGCGGCGCGGCGCGCCGCTTCGTCGAGGTCGGGAGCGAGGGCGATCAGGAGGTCTTCGAGCGCCGCCTCCAGGGCTCCCGCGGCCTCTACCACCTCGCGCAGCCGGGTGGGGCCGGGCGCCTGGTCGGCGATCGCGACGACCGCCAGCGCGCGCATGCCGGCGTGGGCGGCGGCGAGCAGCGGCGTGGCCAGGCCCTGCACCGCGACGTCGGCGCCGGCGGCGGCCAGGAAGCGGCGCTCCGCCGGCGTCTCGATGGCCGGGCCGAGGGTGCAGGCGACGACGCCGTCGGCGAGCTCCAGGCCGAGCGCCTCGCCGCGCCGCCGCGCGGCCGCGCGGAGCTCGGGCTCGTGCAGCAGCGACAGGTCGGGAAACAGCGGCCCGAGCGAGCTCTCGCCGAGCCCCAGCAGCGGTGTGCCGCCGGACAGGTTGAGGTGGTCGGAGGCGAGCGCGAAGGTTCCTACGCGATGCGGGCCGTCGCCGTGGAGGCCCGAGCCGGCCGAGGTGTGCAGCAACAGCCGCGCGCCGGTCGCGGCCGCGAGCCAGACCGGGAAGGCCGCCTCCCAGGCGGCCGCCCGCTCGGGTCCCGCTCCCGCGGTGGAAGCGCTGCCCGCGAGCGGGTCGGTCGTGCCGTCCTCGAGCATCCAAACCGGGTGCCCGTCGAGGTGCCCCGCGAACAGTCGCGCGTCGCGCCAGCGCGCGGGCACGCCCGCGAGCTCGCCGAGGCGAAGGTCGGTGGCGCGCTCCAGCCGCTCTGGAAGCAGGCCGAAGCCCGTCCCGAGCAGGAACAGCGTGTGCGGCTCGGGCAGGTCGCGGTCGCGCGCGGCGCGGCGTGCCTCGCGCACCGCCACGTCGAGCGGCAGGCCGGTGTCCCGGGTCGGGCTGGAGGAGGAGCCCACGGCGTGCCCCGGAGGGCTAGCCCTCCTCCTCGGCCCAGCTCGAGCCGTCGGACAGCAGCGCCACGAGCAGCGTGTCGGCGTATTCCGTGAGCAGCCCCTGCAGGCCGGCCTCGGCCGAGGCCCAGGCGCCGGCTTCGAGGTCGAGCAGGGCCTGCGCGAGCACCTCGCCCGCCGCCTGCTCGCGCGCGAGGCGCGGCTCCTCGCCGGCCCATTCGTCGAGCTCCTCGAAGAGCTCACGCATGCTCTCGGCCTCGGCGTCGGAGAAGTGCGCGTCGCCGCCCGGGTCGAGCATCTGCTGGGCGAGCCCGGCGGCCTCGACGGCGGCCGAGATGCGCAGCAGGCCGGCCGCGCCGCGGCGCTCGTCGGCGTTGAGGTCGCGGCTGAGGCGGTCGCGCACGAGCTGCGACAGGGCCTCGGTGTTGCCCGCGAACTCCGACCAGGCGACCTCTTCGCTCGATCCGCGCACGTCGACGGTCAGGCCGATGGCGGTCGCGTTGAGGACGTCGCGCGGGCGGCCGCTGCGCGGGTCGGTGATCGTCCGGCGACGCCAGCCGTCGCGCGCGAACTCCTGCACGAGCGAGTTGAGCAGCGTACGCGTCGCCTGCACGTCGGCGCGCAGGTCCGACGTGAAGGTGCGCGCCTCGTCGGTGTTGAGCGCGGAGGAGAGCGCGTCGAGCGCGGCCTCGGTCGCGTCGAGGTCGAGCCGCTCGAGGGCGGAGCGCAGGCCTCCGCCGGGGATCAGCCCCTGTGCGATCGCCTGGCGGTCCGACTGCGCCCGCAGCGCGGCCCAGGCCTTGGCCTCGCCGGGGACGCGCTCGATGCGGCCGCGCACCTCGGTGCCCAGCAGCTTGAGGTCGCCGTAGCCCGCGGGTTCGGTGCCGGCTTCGTAGTCCGGCAGGTCGAGGCGTGGCAGCAGCTCGCCGAGCAGCGACTTGATGTCCTCGAAGCGGCCGTCGGACGCCAGCGCGTCGGCGCGGTCGAGCTCGCCGCGGAAGGCGGTGAGCGCCGCGGCGACGATCTCGGTCTCGATGGCGTCGACCAGCGCCGCGGCCTCGGGCTCAGCCATGTCGGGCGGGGTCGCGAAGGTGAGCGCCTGGCGCAGCTGATCGCCCGGACGCGGCAGCTCGCCCTCCGGCGTCGGCAGGGCGCACAGCTGGCGCAGCGTGGCCTCGGCGGCGCCGCGCGCCTTCTTGAGCTCGGCCTCGGCGGCCTCGGCCTGGGCGATCTCGGTGCGCAGCCTCACGACCTCCTCGCCGGCGAGCGAGGCGGTGTCCGTGCCGGCGTACTCCGCGATCAGCGCCTGGAGGGCTCCGATGCGGTCCTGCTTGCTGAGCGCCGTGTCGATGCGCAGGTAGGCGTTCTCGGCCAACAGGTCGCGTTCGCGCAGCTCGGCCTCGACGACCTCGCCGCCGTCTTCGCCCGGGGTGAGCTCGGTGGGAGTGCTGAAGAGCTCCTCGTCGCCGGTGCCCTCCGGGCCTCCGGGCGCCGGGTCTCCGGCGTCGACGACGGACGTGCCGCCGCCGGCGAGGGCTTCGCCTCCGTTGTCGGTCTCGTCGCCGCCCCCGCCGCCGAGCATCAGCGCGGCGCCGATGCCGAGCACCGCCACGACGCCGCCGCCGATCAGGAGCGGGGCCTTGCTCTTGCTCGTGGGCGCGGGCCGGCCGCCGACGCCGTGGTCGGCCTCGAGGCGCAGCCGGTCGACCTCGGCCAGGAGCGCGCCCGCCGACTGCGGCCGCGCGTCCGGCTCCTTGGCGAGCAGGCGCAGCACCAGCGCCTCGACGCCCTCGGGCACGGTCGCGGTGTGCCGGCGCAGCCCCGGCGGCTCCTCGGTGAAGTGGCCGCGCAGGATGTCGCGCGTCGACTCGCCCTCGAAGGGCGTGTGCCCGGTCATCAGCTGGTAGGCCGTCGCGCCGAGCGAGTAGAGGTCCGAGCGGTGGTCCACCGCCTCGCCGCGCGCCTGCTCGGGCGAGATGAAGTGCGGCGTGCCGAAGATCTTCTTGCCCTCGGACTCGGTCGCCTCGGCCTCCATGTGGGTCGCGAGGCCGAGGTCCGCGATCTTGATCGTGCCGGCGGCGTTCTGCATCAGGTTCGCCGGCTTGATGTCGCGGTGCACGATGCCGCGCTCCTCGGCGAACACCAGGCCGCCGGCCGCGTCGTGCAGCACGTCGAGCGCCTCGCGCCAGGGCAGCTTGCCCTCGGTCTTCAGGCGGTCCTCGAGGCTGCCCTTCTCCATGTACTCCATGGAGAGGAAGTGGAAGCCGCCCTCTTCGCCGACGTCGTAGACGACCACGACGTTCGGGTGGCTGAGGGCCGCCGCGGCGCGGGCCTCCTTCTGGAAGCGACGCACGAAGTCCGCGTCGGCGGCGAGGCGCGGTGAGAGGACCTTGAGCGCGACCGGCCGGTTCAGGCTCTCCTGCTGGGCGAGCAGCACGGTGCCCATGCCGCCGCGTCCGAGCAGGCGATCGACGCGGTAGCCGCCGATCTTCTTCGGGATGCCGACCTGGCCCTTGGCGGCCGCGGGCGCGGCGGCCGGCTCGGGCTTCGGCTTGGCTTTGGGCTTGGGAGCCGGCGCGGGCGCCTCGGCCTTGGGCGCGGGTGCCTCGGCCTCCGGCGCGGCGGTTGAGGCCTTGGGCGCGGCCGGTGCCTCGGCGTCGGCGGGCGCGCTGGGGTCGACGACCTTCAGCCGCCGCGAGCCGACCAGGATCAGGTCGCCGGCCGCGATGCGCGCCGAGCCGACCTTCTTGCCGTTGACCATCGTGCCGTAGCGCGATCCGAGGTCCTTGATCGCCCAGCCGCCGCCCTTGACCACGCCGATGGCGCAGTGCGCGTCTTCGACGCCCTGGCCGTCGAGGATCAGGCCCGCGCGTTCGGACGACG
This sequence comes from Planctomycetota bacterium, assembly GCA_039029355.1. Classification (GTDB taxonomy): domain Bacteria; phylum Planctomycetota; class UBA1135; order UBA1135; genus JBCCGI01. Next base: position 56,047 of record JBCCGI010000032.1, on the reverse strand, counting down.
AGCCGATGACCAGCGTGCCGGATTTCGGCAGCGCCGTCGGCGGGGTGTCCTTGCCGAGCAGGTGGAGCTCCAGTTGTCCGCTCACGCCGCCTCCTCCAGTCCGCGGAACAGCGCGGTGCCGATGCGCACGGTGTCCGCGCCCGCCTCGACCGCCTCGGTGAGATCGCCGCTCATGCCCATCGAGAGCCGCGGCCGGCCTCCGTCGAAGGAGGCCGCCGGGAGCTCGGCGGCCAGGGCCGCGAGCCGCTCGAAGGTGTCGCGCGCGGCGGCGCTCTTGGCGGCCGGGTCGGCCTCGACCAACGGCGCCATGGTCATCAGGCCCAGGAGCCTCGCTCCCTGGTCGCCGGCTTCGCGCACGAGCTCGGGGACCGCCTGGGGGGAGAGGCCGTACTTGGCTTCCTCGTCGTTGAGCTTCACTTGCAGATAGAGGCCCGGCCGCAGGCCCTCCTCGGCCGAGATGCGCCCGAGGGTGGCCAGGAGGGCGGGTGTGTCGACCGCGTGGATGGTGTGGACCAGACGCGCGACGCGCCGCGCCTTGTTGCGCTGGAGGTGTCCGATGAAGTGCCAACGGACCTCGCGCCCCTTGGCTTGGAAGAAGGCCACTTTCTCCTCCAGGGACGCGATGCGGTTCTCACCGAGGTCGAGCTGGCCGAGCTCGGCCAGGCCGAGGGCGACCTCGGGGCGCACGGTCTTGGTCACCGCGACGAGCTCGATCGAGGCGGGCTCGCGCCCGGCCGCGTGGGCGGCTTCGGCGAGGTGCTGCAGAACGGCGTCGCGATTCTTCCGGAGGAGCGAGAGCACTGCGGGCCCGTCGGGAAGTGGCATCGGTGGGGCGAAGGACGAAGGGGGCGGAGCCGCTCAGCGTACCCCCTAGCCCGCCCGAAGTCACCGCGGGCCGGGACCGGTCCTCGGGGAAACCGCGTCGGCGGCGCTCTCCCGGGCCTCCGGGGCCCCGGAGGAGCCCGCCGGCCCGGCGGGGGCGCTGGGCAGGCTGGGGTGGTGGAGCGCCAAGAGGACGCGCTCCCGGGTCGAGGTGCGTACCCGCGCCAGCTCGCTGGGGCGGACGCCGACGACCCACACGATCTCGCCGCCGGCCTCGACGACCAGGGTGCGCTCGCGCTCCTCGCGCGGGATGCCGGCGTCGGCCAGGAAGCGCCGCAGCGCCTTGGAGCCGGGCGCCCCGAGCGGGTGGAAGCGGTCGCCGGACCGCGGCCGGCGCACCGTCAGGGCGTCGGGGATGCGGTCCGCGTCCAGCTCGACCTGGAGGGCGGCGCTCGACACCGGGGTACCGCTGGGCGCGGCGACGCGCTCGGCCGAGACGCGCCGGCCGTCGGGCAGCGAGGCGATGCCGGGGACGGGCAGGGCGAGGCTCTCGGGCTCGGGCGCCTCGTCGGGGGGCGAGCCCGGGAACGGCAGGGTGTTCTGGCGGCAGGTGACCGTCGGCTCGACCTTGGGGAGCGGCGGGATCAGCGCCAGCTCGTGCGAGCGCAGCACCAAGGTCCAGCCGCCGGGCAGCGTGTGGCGCGTGCAGCGCGCCGCGCCGAGGTCGGCAAGGACGGCCTGCAGCAGCGACTGGTTCGGGGCCTTGCCGGTGCCCTCGACCAGGAGGCGCCACAGCACCCGGCGCCGCAGGGTAGGGGCGAGCCGCATCAGGAGCGGCCGCGGCACGACGCCGCCGAGGTGGGCCTCGTCGGGCGTGCGGCTGGCGGCGGCCCAGGGCGCGGGCATCCAAGCCACGTGCGCGGTGGCTCCGGCCAGCTGGTCCTCTAGGGTCTCCACCGCGCGGCCGAAGGCGCGCAGGTTCTCGATCGCCTCCTCGCCGCCCAGGCGCCGCAGCGTGGGCATCAGCCCGTGGCGTACGCGGGTCCGGCTGAAGCGCGGGTCCACGTTGTGCGAGTCGTCGCGCCAGGTCAGCCCGCGGTCCGACAGCAGCCGGCGCACCTCGGCGCGGCGCATGCCGATCAGCGGCCGGACGATGACCGAGCGCTCGCCCGGATCGCCGGTGGCGCGCTCGGCGCCGCCGAAGGCGCGGTAGGGGTCGACCTCGACCCGGGCCCGCAGCCCGGCCAGCCCGGGCAGGTGCGTCCCCCGGATCCAGCGGATCAGGAGGGTCTCCACCTGATCGTCGGAGTGATGTCCGGTGACAATCGTCTTGTGGCCCGTGCGCAGGGCCTCGTCGAGCAGGGCGCGGTAGCGCGCCTCGCGGGCGCGGGCCTCGAGCGACGGCGCGCGCGGGTCGAGCTCGACCGCCAGGCGCGTGAACCCGACCCCGAGGGCGCGGCACAGGTTCTCGCAGAAGTCCGCGTCGCCGCGGCTCTCACGGCCGCGGAGGTTGTGGTCGACGTGGACCGCGCGGAAGTCCGGCCGCGGCGAGGCCGAGGCCAGTAGATGAAGGAGGAGCACGCTGTCCGCGCCGCCCGAGAGGGCCAGCAGCAGGCGGTCGGAGGGCTCGATCCCGACGGTCCGGGAGAGCTGGCTCCACCGCAGGGACCACTCGGGCACGGCGGACGGGAGGCGACGAAGAGGCTGCACGTAGAAGAGCTGGGGATCCTCGGAAGCAGGATGGGGCGGGACAGGGTACCCGACCGCATTGAAGCCTTCGGTTGGGGGGTGTATCTTCTCCGCCCGTTTCTCGCGGAAACCTCCCCGGGAAAGGCGTTTCGGCCAACCCAAGCTCGGGTTGCGAAATGCGGATTCCTGACGGAGGCTGAGGGTGCCGGGTCCTCCACGCCACGGCCGCGCCTAGCCCGGCGCGGTCCCAAAAAAAGGAGCCTCGGCACTGGACGCCGCCGCCTCGTTCCAACCCAGCTTCCCCCTTCAGGCCGGTCCGGCCGGCTAACCCACCACCCCCCAATCGCCATGCGCATCGCCATCAACGGCTTCGGCCGCATCGGTCGCAACGTCTTCCGCATCATCAACGCCCGCGACGACATGGAGGTGGTGTCGATCAACGATCTCACCGATCCGAAGACGCTGGCGCACCTGCTCAAGTACGACTCGGTCCACGGTCGCTTCTCCGGCGAGGTCGTCGCGGGCGACGACCACATCCTGGTCGACGGCAAGCGCATCCAGGTCACGTCCGAGCGCGACCCGGCCAAGCTGCCGCACACCCAGAACAAGGTCGACTTCGCGGTCGAGTCGACCGGCGTCTTCGCGACGCGCGAGGCGTGCTCGAAGCACCTCGACGCCGGCGCCAAGCGCGTGCTGCTGACCGTGCCCCCGAAGGACGAGATCGACGCGATGGTCGTGCTCGGCGTGAACCAGGACTCGCTCAAGCCGAGCGACCGGATCATCTCCAACGCCTCGTGCACGACGAACTGCCTGTCGCCGCTCGCCAAGGTGCTGCAGGACAAGTTCGGCATCGAGAGCGGCCTGATGACCACGGTGCACGCCTTCACCAACGACCAGGCGATCCTCGACGTCCCGCACAAAGACCTGCGCCGTGCGCGCGCGGCAGCCGAGAACATCATCCCCACCTCGACCGGCGCGGCGCGCGCGGTCGGCAAGGTGCTCCCGGTGCTCAACGGGAAGCTGGACGGTTGTGCGATGCGCGTGCCGGTCAAGGACGGCTCGGTCGTCGACCTGGTCGCCGAGCTCTCGCGCGACGTCACGAAGGAGGAGGTCAACGCGGCCTTCCGCGAGGCGGCCGAGGGCGAGCTCAAGGGCATCCTCGAGTACTGCGAGGACCCGGTCGTCTCGGTCGACATCATCGGCAACTCGGCCAGCTCGGTCTTCGACGCCCTGTCGACGATGGTCCTGGGCAAGCGCATGGTCAAGGTCATCAGCTGGTACGACAACGAGTGGGGTTACTCGAACCGCGTCGTCGAGCTGATGGACTTCGCCCACAACCAGGCCGGCGCCGAGGCGGCGGTCTCCGCGGGCGCCTAGGGCCTTGCGCCTCGACGTTCCCGGGCTGGACGCGCTCTCCCTGGCGGGGAAGCGCGTCCTGTGCCGCGTCGACTTCAACGTCCCGCTCGACGACGAGCGGCGCATCACCGACGACACCCGCATCCGGGCAGCGCTGCCGACCCTAGAGGCCATCCTGGCCGCCGGCGGGCGTCCGGTGCTCCTGTCGCACCTCGGCCGGCCGAAGGGCGAGGTGGTGGACACGCTGCGCCTCAACCCGGTCGGCGAGCGGCTCGCCGAGCTGCTCGGCAAGCCGGTGCAGAAGCTCGACGCGAGCGTCGGCGAGGACGTCGAGCGCGCGGTCGCGGGCGCCGCGGACGGCACCACGGTGCTGCTCGACAACGTCCGCTTCCACGGCGGCGAGACCAAGGGCGACCGCGACCTGGCCGCCGCCTACGCGCGGCTCGGCGACGTGTTCGTCAACGACGCCTTCGGCACCTCGCACCGCGACCACTCCTCGGTCTCGGGCCCCGCACGGCTCCTGCCGGCGGCGGCGGGGCTCCTGCTGCAGCGCGAGCTCGAGGCCTTCCGGCGCGTGCTCGACGCGCCCGAGAAGCCCTTCGTGGCGGTGCTCGGCGGCGCCAAGGTCTCCGACAAGCTGCCGGTCATCGAGAACCTGTGCGAGAAGGTCGACCGCATCCTGGTCGGCGGCGGGATGGCGTACACCTTCCTCGTCGCGCGCGGCGAGGGCGTGGGCTCCTCGCTGGTGCAGGAGGATCAGCTCGACCTGGTGCGGCGCGCGCTCGCGCGGGCGGAGGAATGCGGGAGCGAGATCCTGCTGCCCTCGGACCACGTGGTGGCCGAGGCCTTCGCCGCCGACTCGCCGGCCGAGGTGGTCGACGCGATCCCCGACGGGCGCATGGCGCTGGACGTCGGCCCCAAGACCCAGGAGCGCTACGCCGCGGCCGTCCGCGAGGCGCGCACCGTGGTCTGGAACGGCCCGATGGGCGTGTTCGAGTGGGAGGCCTTCCGCGCCGGCACCGAGGCGGTCGGCCGCGCCGTCGCCGAGTGTGGCGGCTACACCGTGGTGGGCGGAGGCGACTCGGTCGCCGCGATCGGGCTCCTGGGCCTGGGCGAGCGCATCGACCACATCTCCACCGGCGGCGGGGCGTCCCTGGAGCTCCTGGAGGGCAAGACCCTGCCCGGGATCGCGGCGCTCTTCCCCGCCGGCTAGCCGCGTGGAATCCCCGCGGGGGCTCCGGCCCCCGCGGGAGACGGCCCCGCAACCGGCTGGGATGGCGGACCGACGCCGCCTACAATTGCGAGCCATGGGACCCACCCAGGACGTCGCCGTGAAACCGATCACGATCGCACCCTCTCTCCTGTCCTGCGACTTCGCGCGCATCGCCGACGAGGTGGCGCGCGTCGAGGCCTCGGGCGGCGACTGGCACCACGTCGACGTGATGGACGCGCACTTCGTGCCGAACCTCACGATCGGCCCGCCGGTCGTGAAGTCGATCCACGCCGCGGCCGGCGCGCCGCTCGACGTGCATCTCATGATCTCGGAGCCGCGGCGCTACGCGGCCGACTTCGCCCGCGCCGGGGCGCACGTCCTGACGTTCCACGCCGAGGTCTGCGCGAACACCGGCGAGATGCGCGACACGATCGCCGCCTTCCGCGATGCCGGCGTCGAGCGCGTCGGGATCGCGGTCAACCCCGACACGCCGATCGAGCGCATCGCGGACGTGCTTGGCGAGGTCGAGCTGGTGCTGGTGATGAGCGTCTTCCCCGGCTTCGGCGGCCAGAGCTTCATCGAGGACGTCTTGGCGAAGACCGCCTGGCTGCGCGAGCGCGGCTACACCGGCCACGTCGAGATGGACGGCGGGCTGAACCACGAGACCCTGCCGCGCTGCGCGGCGGCGGGTGCCGACGTGCTGGTCGCCGGCTCGGCGATCTTCGGCGCCGACGACATGGCGGAGACCATCGCCGCGTTCCGGCGCTCCGCCGAACAGGCCGCGGGACGGCCCAGCGCCTGAGGGACGTCCATGGCGGATCAGCCGAACAAGAGCGAGGAGCCGGTGGAGGACACCAAGGCCGAAGACGAAGTCGAGGCGGCCGAGGCCGCGGACGAGACGCCTGAAGCGCCGAAGAAGGAAGGCCGGCTCGCGCGGCTGCGCTTCACCAAGAAGAAGGACATGCCCGGCGGGCTCTGGCTGAAGTGCGAGAGCTGCGGCGAGGTCATCTACCGCAAGGAGCTGGAGGAGAAGGGCCGGCTGTGCCCCGCCTGCGGCTTCCACTTCACGCTGCCGGGGCGCGACCGCATCACGATGCTCCTCGACGAGGGCTCCTGGGAGGAGCGCTTCGACGACCTCGAGAGCCTCGACCGGCTCGAGTTCATCGACACGCGGCCCTACTCCGAGAAGATCCAGCGCACCGTCGACCGCACCGGGCAGAAGGAGGCGCTGATCTGCGGGCTCGGCGCGATCGACGGCCGGCCGGTCGTGCTCGCGGTGCTCGACTTCGGCTTCCTGGGCGGCTCGATGGGGGAGGTCGTCGGCGAGAAGATCTCGCTCGCGGCCGAGCTCGCGGCGCAGGAGAAGCGCCCGCTGATCCTCTTCACCGCGTCGGGCGGCGCGCGCATGCACGAGGGCGTGCTGTCGCTGATGCAGATGGCCAAGACCTGCTCCGCGCTCGCCAGCCTCAACGAGTCCGGCGGCTTCTCGGTGTGCGTGATGACGCACCCGACGACCGGCGGCGTGACCGCCTCGTTCGCCTCGGTGACCGACGTCATCCTGGCCGAGCCCGGGGCCCTGATCGGCTTCGCCGGCCCGCGCGTGATCGCGACCACGATCAAGCAGGAGCTGCCGCCCGGCTTCCAGCGGGCCGAGTTCCTGCTGGAGAAGGGGATGATCGACGCGATCGTCTCGCGCGTGGAGCTGCGCGACGTGCTCGGCCGGCTGATCGACTACGCCGGCTACCCGCGCGGGTAGCCGAAGCGCATCACCCAGCTGTCGAAGAGCCCCGGCGCCGACGCGCCGAGCGCGCGCTCTCCGACCCGGTTGGCCAAGAGCAGCGCGGGCGACAGGGCGCCCTTGAGGCGCGTCTCGGACACGTGCATCGCCTGGGGGACGGGGCGCGTCAGCTGGTAGCCCGAGGTCTTCTCGTGCCGGAAGCCGGCCGCCTCGAGGCGCCGGCGGATCTCGCCGCTCTCCTGCGCGTTCAGCTCGCGCACCGGCAGCAGCGCATGGGTCCGTCGCCGCCGCTGCATGCCGCGCGACGCGGGGTTCAGGTCGCCGACCACCAGCGTGCCGCCGGGCTTCACCGCGGCGATGAGGCCCTCCATCCAGCGGTCCAGGTCGGGTGAGAACGACAGCACGCCGGAGGAGATCACCACGTCGAACGGCTCCTCGCCCGCGGCGGGGAAGGGCGGGTCCTCGCCGAAGCCGACGCGGCCGGTAAAGCGCGCGATGCCCTCGGCGGCGGCGTTCTCGCCCGTGATGCGCACCATCTCGGGGCTCGGGTCGAACGAGGCGAGCTCGACGTCGCGGGCGCTCTTGGCGGCCTCGATGCCGACCCAGCCGGCGCCGCAGCCGAAGTCGAGCACGCGCGCACCGTCGGGGACGGGAGCGAACGTGCCCACGAAGCGCCGCATCCAGCGGAAGTGCCCATAGCCGGGCGAGCCCGGGACGCCGTTCCAGCCCACGGCGTTCGTGTCGAACTTGGCCGCGGTCATCGCGGGCGACATCACGTGGGCGCGCGGGCGCGCCGCCAGCAGCACGCCGTGCCAGGTCAGCTGGTCGTCGAGCTTCGCCCGGCCGCCGACGCCCTCGCGCGCCAGGCCTTCGGTGCCCGAGCGGTAGAGCCCGACCACGTGGCAGAGGGGCCACAGGGCCTCGCGGATCCGCGCCAGCTCGGCGCCGGCGGGCGTCCCGGGGACCGCGACCAGCAGCCACTCTTCGCCGGTCAGGGCGTGTCCGGCCGCCCCCGCCTCGGCGGGCGGGACGATCCGCGGCGCTGCGCCTTCGTCGAGGTCGAGGTCCCGGAGGATCGGTCCGAGGTCTTGGGGGGAGGGGGAGCTCACTGGATGCACGGAATGCTACCCGCCTGGGGCCGGCGAGCCAGCCGCCGCACCGCCGATTGCTGCCCCGGACGAGCGATTCGCCCCCCGCCCGCCGGAGGAGTAGGATGGAGTCCGATGGCGAACAACGAGAACGGCGCTCCCCGTCCCCCCGGTCGCAAGGTCACCACGCGGAGCCTGGGCCGCATGAAGGAGCGCGGCGAGCGCATCAGCGCCCTCACCGCCTACGACTTTCTGATGGCGGGCCTGCTGGACCAGGCCGGGGTCGACGTGATCCTCGTCGGCGACTCGGCGGCCATGGTCGTCCAGGGGCTGCACACGACCGTCTCGGTATCGATGGAGCAGATGCTCTACCACGCCGAGGTCGTCTCGCGCGCCGTCCAGCGCGCGCTCGTCGTCGGCGACCTGCCCTTCCTCAGCTACCAGGTGAACTCCGACGAGGCCCTGCGCAACGCCGGACGCATGGTGAAGGAGGCCCACGTCGAGGCGGTCAAGCTCGAGGGCGGCGAGGCGATCGCCACGACCGTCGAGCGCATCGTCGCCGTCGGCATCCCCGTGATGGGGCACCTGGGGCTCACGCCGCAGTCGATTCACAAGTTCGGCACCTACCAGGTCCGCGCCCGCGACCCCGAGGAAGCGGACGAGATCCGCCGCGGTGCCCGCGCGCTCCAGGACGCCGGCGCCTGCGCGATCGTGCTCGAGAAGATCCCCGCCGACCTCGCCACCGAGATCTCTCAGGAGCTCGACATCCCGACCATCGGCATCGGCGCCGGCTCGGGCTGCGACGGCCAGATCCTGGTGACGCACGACATGCTTGGCCTCTACACGCGCTTCCGGCCGCGGTTTGTTCGGCGCTATGCCGAGCTGGCCGAGTCGATGCAGGGGGCGTTTGAGCGGTATGTGGCGGACGTGAAGGCAAGCGACTTTCCGTCCGAGGAAGAGTCGTACTAGTCCCGGACTAGGCGCTCGGGTTCGACGGACCGCACGCGAGCGCCATGGGCGCGGTTGTCTGCGGGTTTTCGCTAGCGGAGCGTTGCCGTTCCCGCGCGTTTTCCCCCTGCGCTCTTGCGGCGGATGCTGCTACCTTGGCCACACCGGTCGGCTCGTCTTTGGAGAGGATTGCCATGTTGACCCTTGCCGCTCGAGTGCGAAGGCTGCTCGTCGTCTTGCTGGTGTTGCTCGCCTCCGCGCCGCTTTCCCACGCGCAGGACTGCTGTTGTTTCTTCGACGACGTCGACGGAGACTTCGACATCGACTGCAGCAACGTGGCCAACGAGGCGGCCTGCAAGGCCAAGGGTAGCGTGGACATCTTCTTCGCCGACCAAACGTGCATTGCGTTTGGCGGCGGCGGGACGCAGAACGACGCCTGCCGGGACAAGAGCGGGAGCGGAACGCAGCAGTGCTTCGATCCGGGCGGAGGCGGCGACATCTTCTGCAAGATGATCAGCGGCGTTCCGACCGTCGGAGGTTGGGGAGGGCTCGTGCTCGCCCTCGGGCTGCTTGCCGCCGGCGTGGCCGTTCTGCGTCGGCGTCCTATGTCGCCAGCCACGCCCTGAGGAGCCGAGCGCGGGGATCTGCGCATTCGCGGTCCCCAGAGCTCAATGCGCTTCCTCGTCCTGCTTCCTGTCCTGCTGGCCGGCGTCGGCATTGGCATCTCCCACGACCTCTCGCTCAAGCACCTAGAGCTCTACGAGCGCGGATACGTGGAGGGGCTTGCCTGCGGAGCCGGCGGTGGGCTCTCGTGCGGGGACGTTCTGTCGCATGCGGCCGCCTGGTTTCTCGGGGTCCCGCTGGCCGCGTGGGGCCTCGCCTTCTATCTGACCGTATTTGGAATTGCGGTCGGCAGCTGTCTCTTCCGCGGCCTCGAAGAGCGCGCGTTCCTGTCTCTTGGCGCCCTGTTGTGCGGGCTTGCGGTCGTCGTGGACCTATACCTCGGGTACGTGATGGCCTTCCGCGTCGGCAGCCTCTGTCCGGGCTGCCTAACGACGTACGCGCTCAACGTCGCGATGGCCGCGGCGTTCGTGGCCCTCGTGCGCGGCTCCGGGGGCTTCTCCCTGGGCGGCCTCCTTCCGCGACGAGGCGAGTTGGCGGGCGCGGACGAGGTCGTCTACTACCGGAGCGTGCTGCAGCTCGGCCTGGGTGCGATCACGCTGGCGCTCGTGGTGACCGCCTTGAAGGGCGTGCTCGTCCCGCTGTGGGACGTGCGCTTCGCAGGTCAACAGCAGATGCAGGAGTTCAAGGCGCTCCTGAGGAGCGGGCAGCCCACGGTCGACACTTCGGTCTTCGACGGACAGCCAGCGATGGGGCCCGGCGACGCGGCGGTAACGGTCGTCTTGGTGGGGGACTACCAGTGTCCCTACTGCCGCGCGATGGAGCGGTCCCTGCACTCGCTTCACGAACGATGGCCCGGCGAGCTGCGTTCGGTGTTCGTCAACGCTCCGGTGAGCTCGGCCTGCAACCCGGCCGTTCCGTCGGACTTCCACCAGCAAGCCTGTTGGTTGGCGCGGATCGGCGAGTGCGCCGCAATCGAAGGCCGCTTCGCGGAGATCCACGCGTCGTTGATGAGCGTCGAGGATCCCGAGCACATGACGCGTGCGGACGCGCTCCGGGGGCTGTCCGGAGTCGACGGCCTCGACCGGCTCCTCGCCTGCGCAGACGGCCCGGGCGCGGCGCAGGCCTTGGCGCACGACGTGTCGCTCTGCAAGCAGCTCGGCATCGTGTCGACGCCGTCCGTCGTGATCCAGGGTTTCCTCAAGAACGGCGGGTTCTACCCGGAGGTCTTCGAGGAGATCGTCGGGTTCGCCCTGCTCCAGGCCGCTGAGCGGAACCGCGGGCAGGGCCTTGCCGAGAGCCGGGTGGCCGATGACTGACCAAAGAGCCCAGCAAGCGGGCGACTCCGGAACGCGAGGAGTGCTGCGCTTCCTCGCGTTCGCCCTGCTCTGGATGGTCGGCCTCCAGATCCTGATCGCGACGACCCTCTGGGGAAGCGGGCTGCTCGAGAGCCACCTGAGGCTTCAGGCGACGCTTGCAAGGGCTCTGCTCAGTCCCGTCTACAGCGAGCTCCGCGTCACGGGCACGGTGGTGAGCTCGCCGCGCTTTGCGATGGAGGTGAAGCACGGGTGCGACGCCCTGCAGCCCATCGCGATCTTCCTGGCCGTGGTCGTCGCCTTTCCAGCCCGCTGGTCCGAGAAGATCATCGGTGCCGTCGTCGGCGTCGTGCTCCTCCTGGTTCTCAACGTCGTTCGCCTCTCGACGCTGTACGTCGTCGGCCATCACTTCGAGGAGTACTTCGAGCTGATGCACATGACGGTCTGGCAGGGACTGTTCGTTCTCTCGGCCTTCGGCCTCTGGATGGCCTGGGTGGCGTGGCTGGGGCGCCGCGCCCGACCTGGATGACGGGCGTCCGCTGGCGACCGGTTCTCCGACTGACGAGCCGCGCGGTCCTCTTGTTCGCCGTCCTGATCGCGCTGTGGCCCGCCGTGAGGTCTCCGTATCTGGCGGGATGCGCTTGGACGGGCAACCGGCTGTTCTCCGACTTCGGGGCGGACCGTGCGGTCGACTGCCGGGTGTTGGAGCCGCGGCGTGAGTGGATCGACGCGGAGATTCGGCTCTACCACAGAGAGCATCCGCAGCGCTTCCATTCCCTCGCGGCCAGCGGCTTCCTGCACGCCTTCGTTCCCTGGGCGGTCTTCCTGAGCCTGGTCCTCGCGACCCCGGCGACCCGCAAGGCCCGGCTCGCCCGAGCTGCGCTGGGCAGCGGCTTGGTCGCGCTCTTCACGGCCGCCCGGATCGGCCTGCGGGTCGCTCGGGACTTCACGTGGATCGAGGTCGACGGCGTTCGTTTGCTGTCGTTGGATCCGCGGGCCTATTCGTGGCTCGACTCGGTTTCCTACGTCCTCTTCAAGGACCCCACGATCGGCTTCGTTCTGCCGGTCGCGATCTGGGCGCTCGTCTCCGTGCGCTGGTTCCCGGAGCTCGCCCGGCGGGAGCCCTAGGAGGCTGCCCGGCTACCCCTCGTCCCGCGCGCACAGCCACGTCGCGCCCTGCGCCGAGGCCCACATCACGATCTCGCCGATGTTGACGTGGGGCGGGCGCGTCACGGCGAACAGCACCGACTCGGCCACGTCCTCGGGGCGCATCGGCGTCATGCCCTTGTACATCGCGTCGGCCGCCTCGGCGTCGCCGTGGAAGCGCACCAGCGAGAACTCGGTCTCGACCATGCCCGGGTCGACGGTGGTGAAGCGCACGCCGCTGCCGTAGTGGTCGCGGCGCAGCGCCTTGTAGACGCCGCGCACCGCGTGCTTGCTCGCGCAGTAGACGTTGCCGCCGGGGTAGACCTCGCGGCCGGCGACGCTGCCCAGCACGACGAAGTCGCCCGCGCCGCGCGCGAGCATCGCCGGCAGGGTCGCGTGGACCGTGTGCAGCACGCCGCCGACGTTGGTGTCCATCATCTCGGCCCAGTCGGCGGGGTCGCCGTCGCCGATCTTGCCGAGGCCGCGGCCGAGGCCCGCGTTGGCGAGGACGATGTCGAACGTCTCGCCTTCAAAGGCCGACTTCATCGCCGCCGCGTCGCGCACGTCGAGCGCGACGGTCTGCGCGCCGCCGAGCTCGGCGGCGAGGGCGTCCAGGCGCTCCGCGCGTCGCGCGCACAGGACCAGCTCGGCGCCCTCGGCGGCGAGGGCGCGGGCGGTCGCGGCTCCGATTCCCGCGCTCGCTCCGGTGACGAGCGCGCGCTTTCCTTCGAGTCGTCGGGTGCTCATGGAGCGCACTCTATGCGGCGCGCTGCGACGCGCGAGGGGCGAAGAGCGGTTTTGGAGCCGCCGAAGGGCGTTTCCCGCCCGTGACCGGGGACCGCTTCAGGGATTCGGGGATTCGGTCGATGCACGCGTCATGCGCCTCCGTCCCCATGAGCTGCTCCTCGCGGCGCTTGTCGTGGGACTGCTGTGGTTCGCCTCGGCTTCCAAGCGTAGCCAGGCCTTGGCCCAGCAGCCTCCTGCGAACGCGATCGCGGGCGTCCGCTAGATCTAACCCGCGGGCTGCGAACATCGCCGGCGTTACACTCCGGCGATGAAGCGACTCTTCACTCCGCGCGCCGCGGGCGCGCTGGCGGCGCTCGTCTTCGGCCTGGTCTCGGCCTGCTCCACGGTCGGCGAGGAGGGCGGATCCGACGGGTCCGAGCTGCTCATCACCGGCGGCACGATTCACCTGGGCGACGGCGCCGGCACGACGGTCGAGGCGCTCCTCGTGCGCGACGGTCGCGTCGCCTTCGCCGGCGAACTGGCCGGAGCGGTGCTCGCCGCGGGCGAAGACGTCCGTCCGCTCAACCTGGGCGGCGCGACCGCGGTGCCGGGGCTGCAGGACGCGCACGGGCACCTGCTCGGGCTCGGTGCGCTGCTCGAGGCGGTCGACCTGCAGGACACGCGCTCCTACGAAGAGGTGATCGAGCGCATCGCCGCGCGCGCGGCCGAGCTCGCGCCCGGCACCTGGATCACCGGCCGCGGCTGGGACCACACGCGCTGGCCGGACGCCGAGTTCCCGCACCACGCGCCGCTGTCCGACCGCGTCCCCGACCACCCGGTCCTCGTCAGCCGCGTCGACGGCCACGCCGCGCTCGCGAACGCGCGCGCGCTCTCGGCCGCCGGGCTCGACGGCGTGCTTGACCCGGTACCGACGGTCGAGGGCGGCCGCGTGCACGTCGACGACGCCGGACGCGCGACCGGCGTGCTGGTCGACACCGCGATGCAGCTCGTCGGCCGGCACGTGCCGGAGCCCGACGCCGGGGACCTGCGCCGCCACCTGCTGCACGCGCAGCGCAAGCTGCTGGCCGAGGGGCTGACCTGCGTGCACGACATGGGCCTGTCGCCCGCGGAGCTCGCGCTGCTGCGCGAGCTCGAGGCCTCGGGCGAGCTCCGGCTGCGCGTCCACGCCTACCTGTGGGGCAACGGCGGGCTCAACGCGCCGGCGCTCGCGCCGCTGCTCGCGGAGCGCGGGGGGCCGTGCGTGCAGCTGTCGGGCGTGAAGCTGATGATCGACGGCGCCCTCGGTTCGCGCGGCGCGGCGCTGCTGCATCCCTACCACGACGCGCCGGACGAGGTCGGCCTGCTGCGCATGGAGCAGGACGAGCTCGAAGCGCTCGTCGCGACCTGCGCCGAGCTGCGGCTGCAGCCGGCGATCCACGCGATCGGCGACCGCGGCAACCGCGCCGTGCTCGACGCCTTCGAGCGCCAGGCCGAGCGCGATACGGGCTTCCTCGCCCTGCGCCCGCGCGTCGAGCACGCGCAGGTCGTCGCGGAGGCGGACTGGCCGCGCTTCGCGGCGATGGGCGCGATTCCCTCGATGCAGCCGCGCCACGCGACCAGCGACATGCGCTGGGCCGGCGAACGCGTCGGGCCCGAGCGCCTGCGCGGCGCCTATGCCTGGCGGCGGTTGACGGCCGACAACGCGCCGCTCGCGTTCGGCAGCGACTTCCCGGTCGAGCCGTCGGCTCCGCTGCTCGGCCTGTACGCCGCGCGCACGCGCCAGGATGAGGCCGGCCAGCCCGCGGGCGGCTTCCAGCCCGAGCAGCGCATGTCCGGCGCCGAGGCCCTGGCCGGCTTCACCTCGGGCGCGGCCTTCGCGGTGCGCGAGGAGGATGAGCGCGGCCAGCTGCGCCCCGGCTGGTTCGCCGACCTCACGGTGCTGGACGTCGACCCGGTGACCTGCGAGCCGGCGCGCCTGCTCGACGCGCGCGTGCTGCTCACCGTGATCGAGGGAGAGGTCGTCTTCGACGGCCGCTGACCCCCTTTGGCCGGGTCCAGGACGCTCCGCGCCGCGGCTGCGGTCGCCAGCGCGCTGGTGGCGGTGCTCGCCGGCGAGCTGCTGCTCGCCGCGCGCCCCGAGCCCGACGCGTTCCTGTCGTTCCAGGCCCAGAACCCGATCGAGGCGCGGCGCGGGCTGCTCGAGGCGCACCCCGCCCGCATCTACGCCCTCGCGCCGGGCTACCGGGCGCGCCCCGATCACCCCGGCGTCTACGGCACCGGGCCGTGGCCCTGGCGCGGGCGGCCGGCCGAGCCCGCACCGGCGGGGATGCTGCGCGTGGCGGTGGTCGGCGACTCGTGCGTGTACGGCGTCGGCCTCGACGTGGAGGACACCCTCCCGCGCCGCCTCGAGCGCGCCCTCGGCGAGCGCGGCTACGATCCGCGCGCGCTGCAGGTGTTGAACCTGGGCGTGCCGGGCTACTCCAGCGCCCAGAGCCTGCGCGTGGTCGAGGAGGCGCTCGAGGCCTGGTCGCCCGAGCTCTTCGTGCTCTACGTCGGCGCCTGGAACGACCAGGCTCCGGCGCTCGGGCGCGGCGACGTCGAGCTGCTCGAAGCGGAGCGCGGCCTGTTCGGCCGCTCGCGGCTCCTGCGTCTGATGCGCTCGGCCGCGGCCGGCGACGAGGCGCGCACGCGGCTCACCGCGGGCGAGGTCGAGAGCGTCGTGGGGCGGATGCTGGACGCGATCGAGAGTGCCGGCGCGGCGTCGATCCTGGTCCTGCCGGCGCACCCGCCGGCGACGCTGCGCGAGCACCCGCGCCTGGCGGAGGATCGCGGAAGCGTCCGCCGCGCGGCCACGGCCCGCGGCGCGCCGCTGGTGAGCGCGGCCGAGCTCAGCGCCGCCGCGGGCGCCGCGCCCGACGAGCTCTTCCTGGACTTCGTGCACCCCGCGCCGCCGCTTTGGGAGCTGGTGGTCGACGAGCTCGCGCCGCTGGCCGCGGCGAGCCTTGGGGCGCGGCGCGTCGCTCCTCCCGCGGCGCCGCCCCAGGTGATCGCGGTCGAGCCGCTAGCGGTGTCGGCCCTGGGCGGAGATCGCCTGCGGGTCCACGTCGCGGGCCTGGCGCCGGACGCCGAGCTCGCGGTGCTGCTCGGCGGGCGGCCGCTGGTCGATCTCACGCGCGGCGCTGAGTGGGTCGAGGGCACGGTGGCGCGCGACGCCGGCGGGCGGCGCGATGTGCTCGTGCAGACCGCAGGCGGCGTCGGCCGGCTTGTGGACGCGGTCACGCTCGTGCCACCGCGGCTGGTGCTCGACGGGACGGGCGCGCCGCTGCTCCACGCGCGGCCCGGCGACCGCGCGGTCGTTTCGATCGCGGTCGGGCCGCCGCTCGAGCGCGGGCGGTGGGGGATCCGCGGCGCGGTCCTGGTCGACGAGGCGCAGCTGCTGCCCGACCGGCTGTCGATCGAGTGCGGCCCGGGCGGCCTCGCGCCCCTGCCCGGCTTCGACCCGCAGCGCCCGCGGCCGGCGTCGACGCTGCAGGCGCTGGTCCTGCCGCGCGGCTTCGAGCCGGGCTCCCCCGAGGAGGTGCTGACCGACGTGCTCGAGCTGCCGGAGGTCCGCTGAGCGACGCGGGCCGGCCCGGACCCTAAGATGGGCCGATGGTTCAAGTCCAAGTCACCTACGACGGCTCCCTCCGCTGCCGGGCTACGCACGGCCCCTCCGGCGCCTCCGTGCTGACCGACGCGCCGGTCGACAACCACGGCAAGGGCGAGTCCTTCTCGCCGACCGACCTCGTCGCGACCGCGCTCGGCGCCTGCATGATGACGATCATGGGGATCCAGGCGGAGAAGCACGGCTGGGACCTCGTCGGGAGCACCGTGCAGGTCGAGAAGGGCATGGCGGCGGACCCCGAGCGCCGCATCGGTTCCCTGACCGTGGTCATCCGGATCGCGGCCGAGCTCGACGAGAAGGGACGCACGATCCTCGAGCGCGCCGCCCTGCACTGCCCGGTGCACAAGAGCCTGCGGCCCGAGGTCGACATCCCGGTGCGCTTCGAGTGGGGCGCGGCGAGCGTGTCCGACTAGTCGGACGCTCGCGTTGACGTTCTCGCCCCCCCGATGTTCGCCGGGCATGGGAGAATGGGGCCGGGTCGCCACTCCTCGCCGCGCCCTGCCCCCTCTTGGAGACCTCCGGCACGAATTCGCTGTCCGCCCCGCGAAACGCGCTGGCCTCGTGCTCTCTGGCGGAGTGCTCGCTGCACGCGGCGGCCGGCGGATGTGAGGTCGCGCGGGGGATCGCGCCGGCGCGGGTGGTGGAGATCGTCCAGCCGGTTCGCAGCGGCTGCCCGCTGCTGGGCTGGCTGGCGCGGGCGCTCGCGCGCTACCACCGCGCGCCCGGCGGCGCGCCGCCGTCGGATTCGGCCCACGGCGCCGACGTGCTGCTGACGCTGACGCGGCTGTCGAAGTCCCGCGGGAGCGGCCCCAAGCGCCTCAACCAACACTACCTGCTGCAGGCGGTGCTCAACGACGCGCGCCTGGTCACGCGCCGTGAGCTGGGGCGCACGAGGTGCCGCAACTGCACGCACTACCTCGGCGCCGAACGCGCGTGTAGCTACCCCGGGAACCCGTACCCGCGGGCCCTGGACGGCGCCAGCAACCCGCGGCGCCTGGATCCGCCGTGCGAGCAGTACTCGCCCCGCCGCCGCATGGGCGCTCTAACCGACGGCTTGGCCGACGGGCTGGCGGGCCCTGCGGAAGACGATTCGCCCGCCGAGCGCGTCTGGCGCGCCTTTGAGCGGCTCCGCGCCCGCGAGCCCAAGCTGCACGCGCTGGTCTTCGAGCTCTACATCGAGGGCCGCACACGGGTCGCGCTCGCCGCGCAATGGGGCGTCCACCGCAAGACCGTGGAGCGACACGAGCGCCGCGCCCTCGGCTTGTTGAAGAGCATCCTGGAGGACCTGCCGTGACGCGCGAACGACGGCGCGGCGCGGAGCGCGAGGTTGCCGAGCTGCTTGCGGCCGCTCGCCAGCAGGCCGCGTTGCGCCCCCCGGAGACCGCCGAGCAGGCCCGGGAACGACGGGCGGCGCTCGCCGCCCTCGGGCGCGACGGCCGGCGCGAAGAGCGGCGCAGGCGCGCCGGCTGGATCGCCGCGGCGGCGGCGGTCTTGGCCGTGGGGACGCTGGTCTTCCTGCGGAGCGCCGACGGCGCGGACCAGGGACGCCACGACACGCTGGCGCGTAGCGTCGGGCTGGCGTCCTTTCCGCGCGAGCCGTTCGCGCTGGACTTCGAGCGCGCCTCCCGGCCGGCGGGCCCGGGCTCCGACCTCCCCGATCCGCTGCGCTCCGCCCCCGCGGGCGGACCGCGCATCGTCGCGCCCCTCGGATCGATCGTGGAGCGGCGGCCGGAGGTGCGCTTCGAGCGCGGCGGCCTGCCGGACGCCGGCGTCGGCTCGCTGGCGGTGGTGCTGACCGACACGTCCGGGCGCGAGGTGGTGGCCGAGGTGCTCGGCTGCGACGTCGTCTGCCGCGCGCGCGTGGTCGAGGAGCTGTCCGCCGGCGAGTGGATCGCGAGCGTGGGGATCCGGGGCGCGGACGTGGATTGGTCCGATCGGGTCCGCTTCGAGGTTCGCCCGCCGGGGGCCGTCGAGGCCTTGCTGGCGGAGCTCGAGCCGACCGGCGACGCGCGGTTGGATCACCTGGTCGCCGCCGCGCGGCTCGTCGACGCGGGGTTCGCCGCGCCCGCCCTCGGCGAGCTGGCCAAGGCCACGTCGCTGACCGGGCGCTCCCGCGCGCGCGCCGTGCTGATCGCCGCGCGCGCGGCTCGCATCCTGAGGGACGAGGCGCGGCTGGACGAGCTGCGCTCCGAATGGCTCGCCCTGCGTGCAGCCCATGGCTGACTCACGGTCCGCCGCGACCCGCAGGAGGAAGGCCCTGCCGCTCCTCCTGCTCGCCGTCCTGTCGCTGGCGTTCTCCGCCGGCGCCCAGGTCGATGCGCCCGACGGCTTGACCGCCGAGCA
Organism: Planctomycetota bacterium; assembly: GCA_039029355.1. GTDB lineage: Bacteria > Planctomycetota > UBA1135 > UBA1135 > JBCCGI01. The sequence goes on along the minus strand of JBCCGI010000032.1, from coordinate 37,377 downwards.
AGCGTCGAGGCGGGCGCGCGATGCCTGGCAAGCGCGTCAAGAGGAGCGCGCCCGCTCCCTCTACGAACAGGCCCGCGCCCTCGCGGATGAGCTGGACGACGACGCGCTCCGGGCCCGCGTCGACGCCGACTGGGGCATCCTGCTGGAGGAGGCCGAGCGCTACGGCGACGCGGCGGCCGTGCTGGAGCAGGCGGCCCGGGCCGCGGACCGGGCCGGCGACACGGCGCTGCGCAGCACCGTGGCCAGCCATCTCGGCCAAGCGCTTGCGTCCCTACAGCGTTACGACGCGGCCGCGGCGGAGCTGGATCTGGTCCTGACCGCGGCGGCGGCCCCGGGCGATCTCCAGCCGCTGGCCGACGCGGCCCTGGTCCGCGGCACCTGCATGGTCTACCTGTCGCAGCCGTCCCGCGCGGCGCACGACTTCGAGCTCGCAGAAGCCCTCTACCACCAGCTCGGGCAGCGCGCCGGCGCGGCTCGGGCGGCGGCCAATGCGTCCGGCGCCTACGAGGTGATCCATCGCTACTCGGACGCCCTCGAGGCCTCGGTCCGGGCGCTGCGGGTGTTCGAGGAGCTCGGCGACGGCATGTCGGCCGCACACGTGCGCATCAACCGCGGCATCTACTTCGCGGCGCTGGGCCGTTCCGACGAGGCCCTGCTTTGTCTGGAGCAGGCGCAGACCTTCTTCGAGGCGACCGATGCGAGCTTCGGGCTTGGCCGGGTGTCGATGCAGCGCGCCATGGTGCTGCGAAACCTGGATCAGGTCGGCGCCGCCCTGCGCGAGCTGGACGTGGCCGAGGTGCACCTGCGGGAGCGACCCGTGGGGGACCAGCTCGCGTGGGTCGTGCTGACCCGCGCGCAGCTCCTGCTGCGACAGGGCCTGCCGCGCGAGGCCCTAGGCGCCTGCGAGCGAGCGATGGAGCTGTTCGCGGACGCCGGCAACCGCTGGAAGCTCGCCGAGGCGCAGCTCGAGCGCGCGAACGCGCTCGTGGCCCTCGGCGAGACCGAGGAGGCCCTGGCGAGCCTCGACCGGGCCGCCGCCGGTCTGCCGGAGCGCGACGACCGGCGGACTCTCGCCGCCATCGCCCGGACGCGGGGTCGCGCGCTGGCGGACCGTGGCCGCCACCGCGAGGCCTTGGACTGCTTCGCCGAGTCCCTCGACCTGGCGGAGGAGGTGCTGCTGGATCAGGCCCAGGCCCTGGGACCCAGCAGCTCCGAGGGGGTGCGCGCGCGCCTGGACGAGTTGCCCGGCCTGTGCTTCGCGAGCTGGGCGCGGTTGAGCCGCGCGGAGGGGGTCGCTCGGCAGGAGCTCGACGCGCTGGGCGACGTCGTGTACCGCGCGGTCCAGCTGGTGTACGGGCTCAACGTGGTCGAGGCCCGCGCCGGGGCGCGCGAGGGCCCCGCGGTCTCCCCGGAGATCTCCACGCAGCTCCGCGCCCTGGAGCGCGAGCAGCACGAGCTCGCGCAGCGCCGCACCGCGCTGGCCGCCGACGGCGACGTCTGGGGGGAGCCCTGGCGCGACGTCCAACGCCTCATCCGCATCGCGAGCGAGCGCGAAGCGGCGCTGGTGCAGCGCGCGCGCACCGCGGGCCGCGGAGCGGTGCGGCCCGCCCGCGGCGCCGAGGTACGCGCTGCGATCCCGCCCGGGGTCACGCTGGTCGAGTTCGTGCTGGGCGCCGCCCGGCACGGGCAGCCGGTCTTCTGCTCGCGGACGACCCGCGACGGGACCGAGCTCTTCGACCTCGGCGATGCCGATGCAGTCCGGCGCGCCAGCGGAGCGCTGGTCGAGTTGCTCTCGGCCGGAGCGGAGCCGGACGCGCGGCTGTTGCGCGAGCTGGGGGCCGGGTTGCTGGATCCGGTGCTTGGGCAAGGCGCGTCTTCGGGCGTGGAAACGCTGCTGGTCGCCGCCCATGGGGAGCTCGCCAACCTGCCCTTCGAGACGCTCTTGACGCGCGACGTCGACCCCGATGCTCCGCGGGCCCGCTGGCCCTATCTCATCCGGAGTCACGACGTCGCCTACGTGCACTCCGGAACGCTCCTGCGCGAGATGCGGCGCCGGCAACGAACTCCCGGCGCGGCGTCGTGCGAGTTCCTCGGCTTCGCCCGCTCTCCGGCGGTGTCCCCCGGGACCGGTGTCGCGGCGGAGCAAGCCCCGATCCCCGGCGCCCTCTCGGAGGTGCTGACGGTCGCGCGGCTCTTCGCGGTGGACGCCGAGCGGGCGGAGATCGACGCCCAGCTCGCGCGCCTCTCCGCCGGCGGGACCCCGGAGCGCGAGACGCTCGTCGGAGAGCGCTTCGAGGTGCTCCTGCAGGAGCAGGCCAGCGAGTCGAACCTCAAGGCCCGCTCGGGTCTGCGGGCGGGGATTCTCCACCTCGCCTGCCACGGGGACGCCAACGCCGCGGCGCCGCCGCTCTCGCGCCTGCTGCTGGCCGCCTCGCCCCCGCTGGAAGACGGCGACCTGTTCGCACGCGAGCTCGCCCTGCTCGACCTGCGGGTCGAGCTCTGCGTGCTGTCGGGGTGCGACACCGGCGCCGGCGCGCTCTCGTCGGTGGAGGGCGCGAGCTCGCTGTCGCGGGCGGCCCTGATGGCGGGGGCGGGCGCGGTGATCGCCGCCGGCTGGCCGGTTGCGGACGGAGCCTCGCGCGACCTGATGGTCCGGTTCTACGGGCACCTCGCCGGTGGCGCCACGCGTGTGCGGGCGCTGTCCGAGGCCAAGCGCGCGGCGATCGCCGCGAGCCAACCGGAGAGCTCCTGGGCCGCCTTCCGGCTGTGGGACGCTCGCCCGGCGCCCTGAGTCGCCCCGCGCTCCGCGCGGTTTTTGGACTCCATTCGGACGGAAGCGGCCATTCCTACCCGCAGGCGACAAGCCCGCCCCGGTTGCGATTCACCGTTTGTCCACGCAGGTAGAAGGAGCCCATGACCCACAGACACGCCGAAACCGTCGAGATCACGCCGCGCCGTCCCCGGAGCAGCCTCGTGAACTGGAGCAGCCTCGTGAAGAGGAGCCGGCAAGGCGCCCTCCAGCTGGCCCTCGTCGCCCTCTGCGGCACGAGTGCGATCGCGCACGACGGCGCGAAGTTCGAGCCGCCGGACGGGATGATCCTGCACGGCGGCGGGCAGACGATCGGCGGCTCCGCCGACGACCCGGACTACCTCGACTACATCCAGAGCCTGGGGCCCACGAGCAACATCCTGCCGCTCGTGAACAAGTACTACTACACGATCGCCGAGCGCAAGACGGTCGAGTGGTGGGCCAACCCCACGCCCCAGAACTTCCAGGCGATCCTCACGGACAAGATCCTGCCGCTGCGCACCTGGCTGAACGCCCAGAAGGCGTCCGGCGCGATGCCCGAGGTCTCGATCTCGTTCAGCCCCTTCACGTATCAGGGGACCACGCTCGTGCCCGATCAGGTGCTGCCCCAGGGGGCCCTCGACATGGAGCTGGCGGAGCTGGCGAAGACGCTCGCCGCGTTCAACGCGCCGATGTTCGTCCGGCCCGGGTTCGAGGCCCCGGAGAAGGGCTACACCCAGGGCGCCGCGTACATCGACTCGTATCGCTACATCGTGGACACGCTGCGCGACGAGGGCGTGGACGCGGCCTTCATCCAGTGCGCGGGGCCCAACTCGGGGGACGACCTCCTGCTGGCGACCCCCCAGGGCGAGCCGCTTTGGTACGCCGGCGATGCGTGGGTCGACTGGCTGGGCTTCGATCCGCTCAAGCCGAGCGATCTTCTGCCGGGCAACATCGAGTTGAACGCCCTCTTGATCTTCGCCGACTTCCGCAAGAAGCCGGTCTTCATCTCCGAGACGAGCGCCTCCAACCTGCCGAGCGGCGGCATCTGCTCGCCGGGGGACGCCTGGGCGGACTGGTTCGTGCCATTCCTCGCCATGCTGAACGCCAATCCGCGCATCAAGGCGTTCAACTACATCAACTGGGACTGGGAGGCCCACGGCTTTACGGGCTGGGGCAACGCCAAGATCTCGTGCAGCGCCACGGTGACCGCCAACTGGATCGCCGAGCTCTCGAACACCAACCGGTACATCCATCGCGGCTCCACGGCGCTGTGGGACCACCCGTTCTTCGACAACGGGCGCCTGCAGCTTCCGGCGGCGGGGTCGGTCCAGGTGCTCACGCGCAACCTGGACCCCGGAGCGCTGGCGCTGTCCTGCCATCTGTCGCCCACCAAGCTGGTGCAGCCCGGGCCGCTGGTCTACTGCGCCTTCGGCCCGTGCTTCCTGGTGGAGATCGTCGGAGCGCCCTTCCCGCCGAGCGGGCAGAGCCTGTTCATCGACGGTCCGACGGAGCTCTGCAACGGCGCCCCGGTCACGGGGCCGACCCACACCGAGACGGTCTCGATCGCCGGCGCCTCGGCGGGTGAGACGTACTACTACCAGCAGCTCTACATCGACGGCGCGGGCGCGTTGAAGGTGACCCACGCGCTGCAGCTCGACGTCGTGCCCTGACGCCGGGCGCCGCGCATCGGGGGACGGAAACGGCGCCGCCGCCGCGCGAGCCCGTACTGCCGGTTCCCGAATGAGCCCGGTCCCGAGCCGGACGAGGAGTCCCGCCTCGTCCGGCGACGGCGCCGCCGGCCCTCCGGGCGGGGACGGGGGCCGGCGGTTGACACGAACCCCCGCCCTCGGGGATGCTCGGGGCTTCTCCCATCCGCGGAGCGCCCCCAAGGCGGGGGCGTGGACGGGGGAACCCGGTGAGAGTCCGGGGCTGGCCCGCAGCCGTGAGCGCTGGGGCCCGCGGCGCGCCCGAGCGGCGCGGCGGGGGGCCGTGCGCGAGTCGGAATACTCGTCCTCCGCGGTTGAGTCGCCTTCGGTTGCAAGGACGGACCACCCGTGCATCCCGCCACTCGTTTCCTGTTCGCCCTCCCCGCCCTCCTCTTGGTGGTGCTAGGGGTCTGGCTGTTCGCCCGCGGACCGCAAGCGCCTTCGGGCCCGCTGCTGCCGACGGTCGAGTCCGGCGCGTTCCCGCGGGTGGTCGAGCTCCCCGAGGGCGGCTCGCTGCGCATCGAGGCGCCGCCCCAACGCGTGGTGCTGGCCAACTCGAGCGCGGTCGACATGGCGTCGCTGCTGCTGCCCCCCGCGCGGGTGGCGGCGATCCCCGAGCAGGCCTTTCTGTTCTCGCGGCTGGCCGAGGATCCCGCGGGGACCGACGGCTTCCGCGGCGTCGCGACCTTCGACCGCTTCGACGCCGAGACCGTCCTGTCGTTCGCGCCCGACCTGGTCGTCTGCGACCCCTGGGCGGCGAGCGACACGGTCGCACGGCTGCGCGAGCTCGACGTGACGGTGCTGACGCTGCCGAAGGTGGTGGCGCTCGCCGACGTGCTGGAGAGCATCCGCGTGCTGGGGCTGGTGCTGGGCGCGGACGGTGCGGCAGAGGCCGCGCTCGCCGACCTCGACGGCCGCATCGCGCGGCTGCGCGCCTCGGCGTCCGCGCGCGGGCGGCTGCGCGCGGTCACGTACACCACCTCGGGCGCCGGCGGCTGGACCGCCGGCGCGGGCACGACCAACCACGAGCTGATCACGCTCGCCGGCCTCGAGAACGCGGCCGCCGCGGCGGGGCGCGTCGACCACGTGCGCACGAGCTTTGAGGAGCTCTACGCGCTGGACCCCGACTTCGTGCTGGTGGGGGACTACCGCTCCGGGATGGAGGAGGGTGCGACCAAGTCCTTCCTGCAGCAGGCGCCGCAGCTGGCCGAGCTGCGCGCGGTGCGCGAGGGCCGCATCCTCACCGTGCCGGCGCGGCTGTTCTCGGCCTCGTCGCAGGAGATCGTCGCCGGCGCCGAAGAGCTGGCGGCGGCGGTCGACCTCTGGCTGGAAGAGGACGGGAGCTGACTTGCGTCGCCGCCTGCCGCCGGTGCCGCTCGCGGCGCTGCTCCTGGTCCTGCTCGCGGTGCTGCTGTTCCTGTCGTTGCGGAGCGGGCCGCTCGGCACCCTGGGAGCGATGGACGTCCTGCGCGGCGTCCTCGCGGTGGCGGGCCTGGGAGAGCCCCTCGAGCCCGGCCTGCAGGGGCCGGTGCGGCTGCGGCTCTTCGACGCGTTGACCGCGGCCGGCGTCGGAGCGGCGCTGGCGCTCTCGGGCGGGCTGCTGCAGGGGCTCTTTCGCAACGGCCTCGCCTCGCCCTCGATGATCGGCGTGACGGCCGGGGCCGCGCTCGGCGCGGCGGTCGCGATCGTGCTGATCGGCGGCTACGGGCCGGGGCTGTTCGTCGAGCAAGGAGCGGGCTTCGCGCCGGTGGTGGTGACCGTCGCCGGGTTCGGAGGCGCGCTCGGCGTCGGCTTCCTGGTGCTCGCGCTGGGCTCGTCGGGCGGGCGCGTGTCCGTGCCGACGCTGCTGCTCGTCGGCATCGCCGTGAACACGTGCGTCGCGGGCGCGATCGCGGCGATCCAGTCGCTGACGCTCGGCGATGACCACATCGTGCGGGCGATCATGTCGTGGACCTTCGGGACGCTCGACGACCGCTCGCCGTACCACGCGCTCCTCGTCTGGAGCGGCGTGTCGGTCGCCTTCCTCATGCTGCCCTTCGTGGCGGTCGAGCTGGACCTCTTCGCCGGGGGCGAGCACGACGCCGAAGCGCTCGGCGTGCGGGTCGGGCGCGTGAAGCTCCTGACGCTGCTCGGCGCGTCGCTGGCGGCCGCCTCGGCGGTGGCCGTGGCGGGGCAGATCGCCTTCGTCGGGCTGATCGTGCCGCACCTGGTGCGCCTCCTCGCGGGGCCCGCGCACCGCGCGCTGCTCCCGCTCTCGCTGCTCGGCGGGGCGGCCTTTCTGATGGCGGCGGACCTCCTGCAGGGCCTGCTCTTCGCCGGCACGAACCTGCAGCCGGGCGTGCTGATGTCGCTGGTCGGCGGGCCGTTCTTCCTGGCGCTCCTCCTGCGCAACCGCAGGGCGGTGACCGGGTGGTAGAGGCGCAGCACCGGCTGGTCCAGGCGCGCGCGCTCTCCTTCGCGTACCCCGATGGGACGACGGCCGTGGGCGGCGTCGACCTGGGGGTGGCCGCGGGCGAGCTGGTGGTGCTGCTCGGCCCGAACGGCTCGGGCAAGAGCACGCTGCTCAAGCTGCTGGGCGGCTTGCTCGCGCCCGACCACGGCGGCGTCAGCCTCGACGGCCGTCCGCTGAGCTCCTTCCGGCCGCGCGAGCGCGCGCGGCGCGTCGCGGTCGTGCCGCAGGACGTGCCGCCGGTCCGCGAGATCCGCGCCGATGCCTTCGTCGCGGGCGGGCGCTACGCCCACCTCGGCTTCCTGCGCGACCTCAGCGCACGCGATCACGAGGCGGTGCGCTCCGCCCTCCAGGACGCCGACGCGGGCACGCTCGGGGAGCGCCTCCTGGCCGAGCTCTCCGGCGGCCAGCGCCAGCGCGTCCTGCTGGCGCGCGCCCTGGCCCAGGAGGCCGATCTCCTGCTGTTCGACGAGCCCACGGCGTCGCTCGACCCCGACCACCAGGTGCGCGCCTTCGCGCGCATCGCGGGCCTCGTCGAGCGCGGCCGCGGGGCCGTGGTCGCGACCCACGACCTGACGCTCGCCAGCCAGTTCGCCACGCGCGTGGCGCTGCTGGTCGCCGGCCGCATCGCCGCCGCGGGTGCGCCCGCCGCGGTGCTGCGCCGCGAGGTGCTCGAGCCGGTCTACGGGCCGCACCTTTGGTACGGCGCCGCGGAGGAGGGCGACGGGCGGCCGATCGTGGTCCCCTGGCACCGCCCGGAGGGGCCCGGCGACGGGGGCAGCGACGGCTGACCCGCGGGCTCCCGGAGGCGCCCCAGGGCCTCTCCGGGCGGCCGCAGGGGGCGCTGGAGCCCGGTTTTGGTCCCAGAAACGGTCTGCGAAGGCGCGTGGCTTGCGACCTTGGAAGGAACTCTCATTCCGCCCGCCGCGGCCGGCGAAATACCGCCGCGGGGTACTAGCGCAGCTCGGCTCGGGCGCACTAGCATCCTCGCCCGCGGCCGGCCGACGGTCCGCGCCGCTCCCCAATCCCGCTCCGCTTGAGGCTCCGGCCCGCCCACTCATGTCGTCCACGTCCACCGCGGTCACGGCCGCCCACTTCGCCTACCTCGCGGAGCGCACGGTCCCGGAGGATGCCTTCCTCGCGGACCTGAAGGCCGCCGCCAACGAGGCCGGGATCCCGCCGATCTGGATCTCGCCCGAGCAGGCCAGCCTGATGCAGATCCTGCTGAAGGCCGCCGGCGCGCGGCGCGTGGTGGAGGTCGGGACCCTCGCGGGCTACTCCGCCATCGCCATGGCGCGTGCGCTGCCGCCGCGGGCGGACGGCGGGCTCCTCCGCACGATCGAGCTCGACCCCAAGCACGCGAGCTTCGCCGCGGACTGGTGCGGCCGCTCCGACGCCGCCGACCGCATCGAGGTCCACCGCGGCGCCGGCGCCGAGGTGCTCGCCGGCTTCGAGGACGACTCGGCCGACGCCGCCTTCCTCGACGCCGACAAGGGCGGCTATCCCGTCTATCTGGAGCACTGCCTGCGCATCGTGCGCAGCGGCGGCCTCATCCTGGTCGACAACGCCTTTGCCTTCGGGCAGCTGTTCGACGAGAACCCGACCGACCGCGAGGTCCCCGCGGTACGCGCGTTCAACGACCTGATGGCCAGGACCCCGGGGGTCCACGGCGTGATCGTGCCGATGGGCGACGGTCTCTGGGTCGCCGTGGTCGAGCGGAAGGGCTAGCCGATGTCAGGACTGGTCTGCGTTCTCGGCTCGATCAACATGGACCTCGTCGTCCAGGCGCCGGACTTTCCGCGGCCCGGCGTCACGCAGCTCGGCGCGACCTTCGCCACGCATCCGGGCGGCAAGGGCGCGAGCCAGGCCATCGCGGCGTCGCGGCTCGGCGCCGAGGCGCAGCTGATCGGCGCGGTCGGCGACGACGAGTGGGGCAAGGACCTGCGCGCCTGCCTCGCGTCCGAGGGCGTCGACATCGAGCACGTCGCGCGCATTCCGAGCGTCGCGAGCGGCGTCGGCTTCGTGACCGTGGTCGAGGGCGGCGAGAGCGGCATCCTGGTCGCGCCCGGCGCCAACCACGCGCTGACGGCCGAGCACATCGACGCCGCCCACGCGGACATCGCCGAGGCCGACGTGCTCTTCCTGCAGAACGAGGTGCCGGCCGAGGTCAGCCTGCGCGCCGCCGAGGTGGCGGCTGCGGCGGGCAAGAAGGTCGTCTTCAATCCGGCGCCCGCGGGCGACGTGCCGGCGGAGCTCCTGGAGCACGTGCACCTGCTCGTCGCCAACCGCGCCGAGGCGCGCATGCTCTCGGGTTGCGAGGAGGACGTCTCCGCCGCCGGCATCGCGCGGCGCATCTCGGCGCGCGGGCCGAAGCTCGTCGCCGTGACGCTGGGAGCGGAGGGCGCGTTGCTCTTCGACGGCGAGACCGTGCTGCGCGAACCCGCGCCCGAGGTCGAGACGGTCGACACGGTCGGCGCCGGCGACGCGTTCATCGCCGCGCTCGGCCTCTCGCTGGCCACCGGTACCCGCATGGCCGACTCGCTGCGCTTTGCGTGCGCGGCGGCCTCGCTGGCCACGACCGTCGAGGGGGCGATCCCCTCGCTGCCCAACCGCGCGGACGTCGAGGCGCTGCTCGGCGTCGGCGACGGCGAGGACGGCTAGTCGTTGTCCCGGCCCTGCCCGGGGACGAGCGCCGGGTATGGCGCGAGACGCGGCTCAACCGCGACGCGACGGAGGACCTGCTGGTCCACCTTGGACGCGGGGAAGAGGACCCGCGCGTGATCGCCCTGATCAGCCGCTAGCCGCGTCGACGCGCGCGCGAAGCCGGCGGGCGTCGCCGTCGCGCGGGTCGAGCGCCAGGGCGCGCTCGAGCGCGGTGCGCGCTTCGTCGGTGCGGCCCGCTTCGAGCAGCGCTTGGCCGAGGCCGCGCCAGGCGGGGCCGAGGCCGGGGGCAAGCTCGGTCGCGCGCCGGTAGTGGGGGACCGCGGCGCTCGGGTCGCCCGAGCGCAGGAGAGCGCTCGCCAGGTTGACCTCGGCCACCGGGTTGCCCGGCCCGACCGCGACCGCGCGCTCGAAGAGCTCGACCGCCCGCGCGAGCTCGCCGCGCGCGAGCGCCAGCCGGCCCAGGTTCGACCACGGGCGGCTGTAGCGCGGGTGGAGCTCGGTCGCGCGCAGCCAGGTCGCGCGTGCGTCGGCGACGCGGCCCTCCTCCTCCTGCGCGAGGGCCAGGTCGTTCCACGCCGCCGCGTCGGCCGGCACGTGCGCGAGCACCTCGCGCGCGTAGCTCGCGCGGCCGCCGTAGACGCCCGCGCGGTGCCAGGCGCCGGCGACGCAGGCGAGGGCCAGCGCCACGAGCGCGGCGCGGGGCAGGAATCCGAGCAGGCGGCCGAAGAGCGGCGCGGCGAGCAGCAGCGGCGCGTAGAGGAAGCGCGGCGCGAACACCTCGCCCGCCGGGATGACCTGCAGCACCGGGAGCAGCGCGAGGGCCGCGAACCCGGCGGCGACCGCGGGCAGCGCCGCGTCGGCCGGCCGCCGCCGTGCGAGCGCCAGCGCGCCGGCCCCGACCGCCGCCAGCCACGGCAGCCACCCGAGGAGCGCGGTGGCGCCCGGTGGGTCGGCCGGCGTGAAGCCCGGCGCCGCGCGGTAGGTCGGCGGCCCGTCGAAGGGCCAGGCGAGCAGCCGCACCAGCTCGAGCAGCGCACGCCCGGCGAAAGGGAGCCGGTCGGCGAGCCCCAGCGCCGCGAGCGGCGCGTGCGGCGCGGCGGGCAAGGCGCTCCCCAGCGCCTGGGCGCGCAGCGCGAGGGCGGTTGCGACCGCGACGGCTCCGCCGCCCGCGACCGCCAGCGCCAGCCGCGGCGCGCGCCACCAGGCGAGGAGCACCGCGGGCGGCAGGAAGACCACCGCGTCCTCCTTCCCCAGCAGTCCGAAGAGCAGCGCCGCGCCCGCCAGCGAAGCCGCGGCCCACTGCGCCCGCGCCCGCGCCGCGACCAGCAGCAGCCCCGCTCCGCCGAGCCCGGAGACCATCGACGTGCGCCCCGAGATCCACGCGACCGAGTCCGCGAGCACCGGGTGTGCCGCGAACGGCAGCAGGCCCACGAGGAGCGCCGCTCCGCCGGGCGCGCGCGCGAGCGCCAGGCCGGCCAGCAGCACGACCGCGGCGTGCAGCAGCGCGTTGGTCAGGTGGAAGCCGAAGGCGCGCTCGCCGTACGCCGCCCGGTCGAGCCGCAGCGCCAGCGCCGCCAGCGGCCGGTAGTGCCCGGCGTCGCCGACGTGGTGCCAGTAGTCGCGCCGAAAGGCCTCGGTTGCGGGGAGCGCACCCTCGACCACCGGGTTGCCCTCGATCGCCTCGCGGTCGTCGAAGGCGAAGCCGCCGCGCACGACCGCGCCGGCCCAGGCGGCGAGCGTGACGAGCACCAGCAGGAGGAGGGCGCTGCGGATGGGGGTCGGAGACGGACTGCTCAAGGGGTCGCTCTGCCCGCAGGATAGAAGCCACCCCGGACGCGCCGGCGGCGGAATCCGCGAGACGGCCGCGATCTCGGGAGAGACTCCCACTAGACTCACCCCGTGAGCGACGAGACCACCCCGAAGACGGCCGAGGAAGGCTTCGACGCGCGGCTCGAGGCGTTGGAGCGGATCGTGCAGGACCTCGAGGACGGCGGGCTCGGCCTCGAGCAGGCGATCGAGCGCTACCAGCAGGGCATCGAGCTCCTCAAGACCTGCCACGCGACGCTCGCCAGCACGCGCAAGCGCGTCGAGGAGCTGACCGAGGGCGCCGAGGAGGCGCTGCGACCGCTCGGCGGCGACCCGGACTTCGCGAACGAGCCATGAGCACGACCGACCACCTGGCGGCGCTCCTGGAGGAGTCGCGGGCCTGGGCCGACGCGGCGTTGGACGCGCTGGTGCCTCCGGCGGAGCGCTCGCCGACGCGGCTCTACGAGGCCATGCGCTACGCGCTCTTCGGCGGCGGCAAGCGGCTGCGACCGGCGGTCGCGCGCATGATCGCGCGCGAGCTGGCGCCGGACGGAGCCGCGGCCGACGCGGCCGTCGAGCGGCCCGCGGCGGCGCTCGAGCTGGTCCACACCTACAGCCTGGTTCACGACGACCTGCCGTGCATGGACGACGACGCGCTGCGGCGCGGCCGGCCGACGGTGCACGTGGCCTACGACGAGGCGACGGCGGTGCTGGTGGGGGACGCGCTCCTGACGCTCGCCTTCGAGGTGGTGGCCGGCGCGCCCGACGCGACGGCCGCGGCCTACGCGCGCGTGCTGGGCCAGGCGGCGGGCGCGGCGGGGATGGTCGGGGGGCAGGTGCTCGACCTGAGCCTGCCCCAGGCGGCGGGGCTCGACGCGCTGCGCGACATGCACGCGCGCAAGACCGCGGCGCTCTTCGGCGCGGCGGCGGAGATGGGGGCGATCGCCGGCGGCGCCGGCCCGGACGTACGCGCGGCGGCGCGCGACTACGGCGTGGCGATCGGGCTCTGCTTCCAGGCGACCGACGACCTGCTCGACGTCACCGGCGACGCGGCGACCCTCGGCAAGACGCCGGGCAAGGACGCGGCGCTCGAGCGCGCGACGCTGGTCACGCTGCTCGGCGAGGAGCGGGCGCGCGACCAGGCCGGCGCGCTGGCCGACGCCGCCCGCGGGGCCGCGGGCCGGCTGGGCGGGTCGCAGGGGCTGCCGGCGATTCTTGTGGATCACGTGCTCGGGCGCAGCGCTTGAGCCCGGGCCTGTCTCGTCTCAAGGATCTTCCAAACCCCTTCTCAAGGGGCGTGGCGGAACGCTCGATGGGGCCGGAGAGGCCCCTAGCCGCCCCCAGGCGGTCCCGGTGCGACCCGAGTTGGCATCCGGGGCGAGCCGCACGTACCCTGACAGGTTCCGCTGGACCCTCCGGAAAGAAAAGCCAGCCGCAAGCAGCATGACCGACGTTCAACCCGACGAGGCCCGTGCCGAGGCGCCCGCTGTGGGGCCCCTGCTCGAAACCATCCGTTCTCCCGAGGACCTGAAGCGTCTGCCCGCGGAGAAGCTGCCCCAGGTCTGCGACGAGCTGCGCGCGTTCCTGCTGCGCAGCGTGCAGGAGACCGGCGGCCACCTGGGCTCCAACCTCGGCGTGGTCGAGCTCTCGGTGGCGCTCCACCGCGTGTTCGACTTCCGGCGCGACCGGCTGGTGTGGGACGTGTCGCACCAGGCCTACCCGCACAAGGTGCTCACCGGCCGGCGCGAGCGCTTCGAGTCGCTGCGCCAGACCGGCGGGCTGTGCGGCTTCACGCATCCGGAGGAGTCGCCGTACGACCTCTTCCACACCGGTCACGCCGGCACGAGCATCAGCCTCGGGCTGGGCATGGCGACCGCGAGCGCGCACGACCCGACGCGTCCGCACGTCGTCAGCGTGATCGGCGACGCCAGCCTCGGCGCGGGGGTGGCCTTCGAGGCGCTCAACCACGCCGGCGCGAGCGGCGAGCGCATGATCGTCGTGCTCAACGACAACGAGTGGTCGATCTCCAAGACCGTCGGCGCGCTGGCGCGCTACCTCACGCGCATCCGCTCGGCGCGCGTCGTGCAGCGCGCGCAGCAGGAGATCCACGGGCTGCTGCAGTCGATCCCGCTCATCGGCGACAAGGTCGAGGGCACGATCGCGCAGATCCGCGAGGTGCTGCGCCACTCGATCGTGCAGGGCCACGTCTTCGAGGAGCTCGGCGTGACGTACGTCGGGCCGGTGAACGGGCACGACGTCGACTACCTGGTCGAGAACCTCGAGCGCGTACGCCAGCTCGAGGGCGTCGTGCTGCTGCACACGCTGACGCAGAAGGGCAAGGGCCACCCCGACGCCCCGACGCATCCCGAGCGCGTCCACGCGGCGAAGCCGCCGGTTGCCAAGGTCGAGGCCGCGGCACAGGCGCCGCCCCCCGAGAAGGGCCCGAGCTTCACCCAGGCCTTCGCCGACTCGCTGGAAGAGCTCGCCGAGAAGGACCTGCGCGTCCACGCGATCACCGCCGCGATGCCGTCGGGTACCGGGATGGTCGGCTTCTCCGAGCGCTTCCCCACGCGCTTCCACGACGTCGGCATCTGCGAGCAGCACGGCGTGGCGCTCGCGGCCGGCATGGCCAAGTCGGGCCTGCGCCCGGTCGTCGCGATCTACTCGACCTTCCTGCAGCGTGGCTACGACCAGGTCTTCCAGGAGGTGATCCTCCAGGGCCTACCGGTCACCTTCTGCATGGACCGCGCCGGCCTGGTCGGCCAGGACGGCCCGACGCACAACGGCGTGTTCGACATCGCCTACCTGCGCACGATCCCCGGCGTGGTGCTGTGCGCGCCGCGCGACGCGACGGACATGGCGCGCATGCTCGAAGCGGCGGTCGACCACGGCGGGCCCGTGGCGGTGCGCTACCCGCGCGACAACTGCCCGGTGCGCGAGCGCATCCCGCCCGAGGAGCGCCGCGAGATGGAGCCCGGCAAGGCCGAGGTCCTGATCGAGGGCAGCGAGGGCGGCGTGTGCCTGTGGGGCTACGGCGCGATCCTGAAGCAGGTGCTCCAAGCGGCCGAGCGGCTCGCCCGGCGCGGCGTGCAGGTCGGCGTCATCGACGCCCGTTACGCGAAGCCGATCGACGAGGAGCTCCTGGCGCGCTGCGCGCAGCGCTACCGCCATGTGCTTACGGTCGAGGAGCACCAGCGCATGGGCGGCTTCGGCTCCGCGGCGCTCGAGGCCTGGAGCCGCCTGCCCGACCGGAGCTCGCGGCTGCGCATCCTCGGCGTGCCCGACCGCTTCTGCGAACACCGGACGTCGCGCGAGGAACAGCTCGCCGCCATCGGCCTCGACGCCGCCGGCATCGAGCGCGCCGTGGCCCAGCTTCCGAGCGTCGAGCTCGTCTGACCGCGTCCGCCCCATGACCGTCCGCGACCAGCCTCCGGCCCAGGGCGGACGGTCCGCCGGAGAACGCGCTACGCGGCGCGTCCTCTTGCTGGCGAACGCCGACAAGGAAGACTCGGTCGCGGAGACCGTGGCCGAGCTCTTCGACTGGCTGTCGGACCGGGTCGAGACGATCCAGGTCGAGACCGACGGCCGCGACTACTGCCGCAGGCGCGCCGAGGGGGACGAGGCGGATCGCCCCGCTCCCGACCTCCTGATCGTCCTCGGCGGGGACGGCGCGCTGCTCGGCGTCGTGCGCGCCTTCGCGGACACGACCGTCCCGACGCTCGGGGTCAACTTCGGGCGCGTCGGCTTCCTGGCCTCGACGCCGGCCACGCGCTGGAAGGAGACGCTCGAAGCGGTGCTCGCCGGCAACGGCCTGCTGGAGCCGCGCATGCGCGTCTCCGCCGAGTGGCAGGCGAACGGCGAGGCCCGGCGCGTGCTGGCGCTCAACGACGTCGTCGTGCAGCGCGCCGCCCACCAGGGCATGCTCACCTGCGCCCTGCGCGTCGGCGAGGACTGGGTTACGAACTACCGCGCGGACGGGCTGATCGTCGCCACGCCGTCGGGCTCGACCGCGTACTCGCTGTCGGCGGGTGGGCCGATCCTGCTGCCCTCGATGGAGGCGCTGGTCATCACGCCGATCTGCCCGCAGGGGCTCTCGAATCGGCCGATCTGCCTAGACCCCGGCAGCGTGCTGTCGCTCTCGGTCACGCAGGCCGACGGCCCGACGACGCTCGTCATCGACGGGCAGGAGTACCGCCACCTGCGCCGCGGCGACGTCGTGACCATCCGCCGCCACCCCGAGGCCTGGCCGCTCTACGCGATGGAGGGGCTCGACCCTTACCGCCGCCTGCGCGAGCGCCTGGGCTGGCGCGGCGGCATCGAGCCGGACGTGTTCGCGGCCGCCACCCCGCCCGAGGATCGCCCGGACGAGGGCGCGGGCGGAGTGCTTTAGCGCCGCAGCGCCGGCGGGCCCGGCGCCGCGGCGGAGCGCGGCTCAGCCGTTCATGATCTGCTCGACCTTGTCCGCGCCGAAGCCCTCCTTGACCATGTCGAGCATGCCGGGCGGCAGCTCGCTCAGCAGCCGCTGGATGCCCGCGCGGGTGTCCAGCTCGTAGCCGGCCTGGGCGATCCTCGTCAGCTTGTACTTCCTGAGGACCTCGACCATGAGCTCGGTGTCCACGAACTGGCCCCAGTCCGCGCGCATCTCGGTCTCGCCGCCGAACAGCGCGCCCTTGCGGCGGCTCTCGATGAAGCCCTCGAAGAGGTCGTTGTCGGTCAGCTCGATGTAGGTGTTGGTCGTGTCGTTCAGGTTCCAGAAGGAGTGGACGACGCGCTTCGGCTTCAGGATGTAGCTGCCCTCCGGCGCGAGGAAGGTCATGCCGTCGGGGCCGAGGCCGCCGAGGTTGATCCACATGTCGCCCTTGATGAGGTACATGCCCTGGTGCGAGTGCTGGTGCGTATGCGGAGGCAGAAGGCCGTTGGGCGGGACGGTCGCTTCCATCAGCGACATGCCGACGACCGAGTGGCGCATCATGACACGCGCTTCGACCTCGGTCGTGTCGCCCTCGCCGGGGCGCTTGAGCAGATCCTCTTGTGAATAGAGTTTGAGATAGTTATTGGTCATAAAAGTGTCCTCCGGAGCATTGGAACGGCGAGCGTTTGCGGGGCGCATGATGGCCACCGCCGGGGCGTTCGGAGAGGTCGCTTGGCGCCAAAGACCGGTCAGTTGGCGCCATCCGGCCGAGCGGCGACTTCCGCGGGGCCAGGGCGTGTATGCTGGCGCGTACCTCAACGCCGGACGGCCGTTGGGGCGTCCCGCGTCATGTCTACCGCTTTGGCGAGCATCGCCGCGATCAGCGCTGCCTTCGCGCTGAGGCGCGGGATGACCATGGAGGAGGTCGAGGAGCACTCCGGCGTGCCGGGGCTAGACCTCGTCCGCCCCGACGTGCGCGTCCCCGACCGGGCCGTCGCCAGCCTCTGGCGCGCGCTCGGCGACGCCGAGCCCGAGGCCGTGGTCGCGCTCGAGCTCGCGCGCGCCGCCCCGCTGTCGATCCTGGGCGGGCTGGCACACGGCGCGCAGTTCGCCGCGAACCTGGGCGAGGCGCTCGGGCTGCTGGTGGCGAACCGCGCGGTGCTCGCCGAGCGGCTGTCGGCCCGGCTGGAGCCCGCCGGGGCCGACGTAGCGGTGCTGGTGTCGCATCCGCTCGACGAGCTGGACGGAGGCCGGCTCAACGAGCTGGCCCTCGGTCTGATCTGGCGCTACGTAGGCGAGGTCGCCGCAGAGCCGATCCGGCCTGTCCGCGTCGAGTTCAGCCGGGAGCGCCACGGTCCGGGCCCGGCCTACGCCGACTTCTTCGACTGCGAGGTCCGCTTCCGGAGCTCGCGGAACGCGCTCGTGTTCCGCGCCGACGACCTCCGGACGAAGACCAGCCAGGCGAGCCTCGAGCTGTTCGCGCTCGTCGAGGAGCACTTTCGCCGCGTCCGGGAGCGGTTGGAGCACGAGTCCGTGCCGCAGGACCTCGCTCCGCTTCATCGGGCCGTGGCCGAGTGTGCGGCACGCGGCGACTTCGACGCGCTCACGGTGGCGGCCGCGGCGGGCATGAGCCTGCGGACGGCGCAGCGGATCGCGCGCGCCGGCGAGACCTCGCTGAGCGCGCTGATCCGAACGCGGCGAATCGAGCTGGCGCGGGAGCTCCTGCTCGACCCCCGCGCGAGCGTCGCCGGCGTCGCGCGCCTCGTCGGCTATGCGGAGGAGCGTTCCTTCCGCCGCGCCTTCGCCGACTGGACGGGGCAGACGCCGGCCGGCTTCCGCCGCTCGCGGGGCGGCGCTCGCTAGACGATGCCGCGCGCCGCGTAGGTGGCGCGCATTGACCGTCCTTTGGCGTCGACGGACCTCGTCGCGTCGGCGCCGCCGTCGCTATCGTCCCGCCCCTGCGCGCCGCGCGGGTGACGTCCGCCCGCCGCGGTGCCACGACCCCCCGCGCCCATGTCGACGACCACCGCGACTCCGCCCGCAGCCCAATCGCCGGGGCAGCGGCTGTTCCTTCGGGGGTTGATCGGTGCGCTGTTGGACCTGCTCGTCCTGGGCGTCGTCGCCGAGCACTGGGAGCGCGTTGCGATCGAGTCCTTCACAGCGACGGCGCTGGTCGCGCTCGCGCTGCAGGCGTTCCTGAAGCTGACGCTGGCCGTCGAGCGACGCGTCGAGCGGGCGTTGGCCGACGCGCCCAAATCGGGGCGCGTCTTCGCCACGTGGATGCTGCTCGTCGCGTCAAAGCTGCTGATGCTAGAGGCGATCGACTTCGCCTTCGGGGACGAGGTCGCCTTCCTGGGGCCGCTCGGAGGCGCGGGCGCGTTCGTGGTCGTCGTCCTGGCAATGGTGCTCTTCGAGGCGCTCGTGCTGCGGCTGTATCGGAGGCTGGGCTAGGTGCCCGCGCGACTCCGAGCAACCCGGCCGCTGGTCCACGGCGCGAGCGGAATCGCGCTCGTGCTCGCGTCGTCGGTTGTCCACGGCCAGGCCGGCGAAGGTGACGATCTGGAGCGGCTTCGCGCCCGCGTGGAGACCCTGCAGGAGGCCGTCCGGCGGCAGGGGGCCGAGATCGAAGACCTGCGGGCGCTCGCGCTCGGCGAGCGCGGCGTCGCGCGCCGCGCGGGCACTCCGCGCGAGGAGATCGGCCGCTTTCCCGACGACGCCGTGGTGACGGGAGGGGCCTTCCCCGGCTCGATCTACCTGCCCGAGTGGGGCGTCTCGATGCGCGTCGGGGGCTTCGTCCGCGCGGACGTGGTGCACGACCTCGACACGCTAGGGTTCGACGAGGCCGTCTCGGTGCGGACGATTCCGCTGGACGACTCGGACGAGGACGGCGACTCGCAGACGCGCCTGAGCGTGCGCAGCAGCCGCCTGAACTTCGACGTCCGCGGCGACACCGAGCTCGGTCCCTTCCGTACGTTCATCGAGGCCGACTTCTTCGGCGACGGCAACGAGCTCAGCTCGAACTACCAGCTCCGCCTGCGGCACGCCATCGCGGGCCTCGGCAACTTCTACGTGGGCCAGTGGTGGTCGGCGTTCGACGACACCGCAGCGCTGCCGGAGAGCGGCGACGACGGGGGGCCGCTGGGCGCGCCGGTCGTGCGCCAGCCCGGGCTGCGCTGGGCGCACCGGAGCGAGCGC
Organism: Planctomycetota bacterium; assembly: GCA_039029355.1. GTDB lineage: Bacteria > Planctomycetota > UBA1135 > UBA1135 > JBCCGI01. Next base: position 18,355 of record JBCCGI010000032.1, on the reverse strand, counting down.
GGCTGGAAGCTGGGCGTCTCGGTCGAGAACCCCGCGGGCGACCTGTCGGCGCCGAGCGGCGCGGAGCTCGCCTCGGAGTCGGTCCCCGACCTGATCCTCTACGGCGAGGCGACGCGCGGGTGGGGGCGGGTCCGCGTCGCCGCGCTCGGGCGACGCCTCGAGAGCGCGAACGACCGCCGCTGGGTAGGCGGCGTCAACGCCTCCGGGCGGATCACGGTGCCGTGGCTGGACGAGCGCGACAACGTCTCGTTTCAGCTCGTCGGCGGCGAGGGGATCACGCGCTACCTCGCGACCTTCGCCGGGGCCGGGCTCGACGGGATCGTCGACGCGGAGGGGGACCTGGAGCCGGTCGGCGTCCTCGCGGGCTACGTGGGCTACCAGCACTGGTGGAGTGAGTGCTGGCGCTCGACGCTGGTGTTGAGCGCCCTCTCCTTCGACCTGCCCGACGGGGCAGGCGCGGACGCGGTGGAGAGCGCTGGCTACCTCGCCGGCAACGTCTTTTGGTCACCGGTCGACCGGGTGACCGTCGGGCTCGACGCGATCTACGCCGACGTGGACACGCCCGGCGGCGGGACCGGGGCGGGGTTTCGGCTGATGGCGACCGCCCGCTACACGTTCTGAGCCTAGGAGCCCGTCCGAGCATTCGCGATCCGCGAGGTAGCGATGTTCGAGCTCAGCTCTCGTCGCCTCGGGCCCCCAAGGGCATCCAACCCTGGGGGGCTCGCGGCTCCTCGATCTGAGCTCGATGCTCACGACCTCACGAACCGCGAATGCTGGGACGGGCTCCTAGGGCTGCGGGACGAAAGCCACGGCGTAGGGGGCACCCTCCTCGGGGAGCGCGACGTTCTCCCCGGAGTACGGCAGGAACGTCAGCTGGACCGGTGTCCCCGGCTCCGGGAACCAGAGCGACGCGTCGAGGTCGACGTTGATCCAGCGCGTGCCGCGGAACGATGCCCGTTGCCCGACGATCGGCGCGTGGCCCGCCGGGCCCCGCGCGACGCGGGCCGGTGACTCGCGTCCGGGCGACTCGTCGGGGAAGGGCAGGACGAGCTCGGCCGCGCCGACCGCGAAGCGGACGTCGCCGTCGAAGCTCCCCTGGAGCATTGCGCCGAGGGTCACCACCTCGCCGACGCGGAAGGCCATCAGGATGTACTCGTTCGCGCCGACCGTCTTGCGCAGGCGCAGGGTCTGGCCGACGAACCCGGCCTCGCGCACCTCCGGGGCATCCGCGGCGAAGTGGGGCACTTCGATCGGGACCGGAGCGGGCGCGGGGGCGGCCGCGCAGGCACTCAGGAGAGGCGACAGGACGAGGAGGGGCAGCAGCTTCATGGGCTCGTTTGGGTTTCGGGGCGTATCGCTCGGCGCCGTCACTCGGTCAACGCGCGCAGCATCGCCGCGCGGCGGCCGCGCACGAGCTCGCCGAGGGTCAGCGGATCCAGCTCGCGGTAGAAGGCCTCCTGCGCGCCCCCCAGGGCCTTCTTGAGCGCGCAGGCCTGGGAGATCACGCAGTCGTCGCGGGACGGTTCGAAGCACTCGACCAGCGCCCTCTGGTCGTCGAGGGCGCGCACGAGCTTGCCGATCGAAACCTCGTCGGGCTCGCGCGCGAGCTCGACCCCGCCGCCGACGCCGCGGTGCAGCGTCACCAGCCCGAGACCGGCCAGCGTGCGCACGACCTTGTGCAGGTGGCTGCGCGAGATGCCGAAGGCGTCGGCGATCGTGGGCGTCGCGAAGCGCTGGTCCGGACGCGCTGCGAGGAACAGCAGCACGCGGAGCGCATAGTCGGTGTGGAGCGTCAGGCGCACGGCGCTCAGTCTAACCCGGCGCCCCCGCGGGCCGAGCGGGCTCAAAGGGGTCGGCGTGGATCTCCCCCGAGGGGAGTCCGGCCAGGAAGAGCCCGCGCTGCAGCGTCCGCACGATCGCGTCGTCGCCGCACAGGTAGGCGCGCGTCTCGGCCAGCGGGCCGGCGACGCGGAGCGCGACCTCGTCGAGCGCTCCCTGGTGCTCGCGCTCGGTCGCGTCGCGCAGGACGCAGTGGTGCACGCGCAGGCTCGGGTGCTGCTCGGCCAGGGCGCCGAGCTCGTCGCGGAGGTACAGACGCTCCGGCGTCAGCCCGCCGTGCACGAGGTCGATCGGCCCGGTGTGCCCGCAGGCCAGTGCGCTGCGCGCGATGCCGACCAGCGGCGCCAGGCCGGTGCCCGCGCCGATCAGGAGGAGCCGTTGGGCGGGCGCGTCGTCCACGTAGTAGCACAGCCCGAACGGCCCGCGCAGGCGCAGCTCGTCTCCGGGATCGAGCCCGTGCAGCCAGCCGCTCACCTGTCCGTTCGGCACGCGCCGGACGTGCATCTCCAGGCGCCCGTCCTCCGGCAGGCTGGCCAGCGAGTAGCTGCGCGTGGCGCCGGAGGGGTGGAGCACGTCGACGTACTGCCCGGGGCGGTAGGGCAGCTCCGCTTCCACCGTGAGGAAGATGCGCGCGACGTCGGGCGCCACGGCATCGATCCCGTTCACGTGCGCCGAGACCGGCGCCGGCCCGCGCGGATCCCGCAGGCGGACCGTTGCTTGGGCGGGCGGATCCGCGGGGCACGCCTGGCAGGCGAGGAAGAAGCCCTGGTCGGCCAGCTGCGCCCGCAGCCCGCGCTGAGCCGCGGCGGGAGCGGGGCCGTCGGCCTGGACCATGCACTTCTTGCACGTGCCGGCGCGGCACCCGCTGGGAACGTCGAGCCCGGCCTGCTCGAGCGCCGACAGCACGGTCGCGCCGGGTGGGCACTCGATGCGCCGGCCGTCGACCTCGATGATCGCGTCCTGTGCGCTCATCGTCCGAGCACGTCCGCGCGCACGCTCTCGGCGAGCTGCGCGACCTCCGCCACGTCGTCCTGCGAGGCGCCGAGCCCGATGAGCGTCGCTCCCAGGTGCTCGATCACGACGTCGACGTGCTCGTCGTCGATCCCACGGCTCTTCAGGTGCGCGTGAGCCGTACGCATGTCCTCGCCGGTGTACTCGGCCGGCCCGCCGGTCACGAAGGTCAGGAAGGCCTTCTGCTTGGCGATCTGCCCCTGCATGTCGACGTCGGCGAAGAAGTGCGCGACGCGCTCGTCGAGGAGCATGCGGCGGTAGAACTCGTCGACGGCGGCGGTGAAGGCGGGCTCACCGCCAAGGCGTTCGTAGAGGCTCATGTGATGTGGTCTCCGGTTGAGGGGGCGACGCGCGGGGCGGCATCGCGGAGCTAAAGTGAGATTTCAAGTGTCTGTTTATCCGGCGGTGGCGATACTGGCAAGTGATATGCCTGTTTGTTCCGCGACCCGATCCTCGACCCGAGCCCTACTCTGTGCCGCTGGCGTCCTGGTGCTCGGAGCGGCCGCGTGGGGGACCGAGCAGAGGCTCCTGGCTCCGCCGCTCGGGGTGAGCCTGTACAACGCGCTCCGCGCGCCGGGCGCCCTTGACAGCGCTCCGCGGAGCATCCTCGTCGGGCATGCGGTGGGGCTGGCGGCCGGGCTCGCGAGCCTTGCCCTGGCGAGCCTCGGCGATCCCTTCGCCGGCGTGGGAGCGGCGGGCGCGGGCCTCGCGCTGCCGCATGCTGCGGCCTCTCCGGTCGCGGTGGGGCTGACCGCCTGGGCCAACGAGCGGCTCGGAGCCCCGCATCCCCCCGCCCTGGCGACGACCCTGCTGGCGTCGCTCGGGCTGCTCGCCGGCTGGGGCGACGCGGCCGCCCTGCTGGCGGGCGCGGCCGCGATCGCCAGCTGGCGGTGGGCGCGGGCTGCGGGCTAGTGCCCTGCCGCGGAAGCTCGTCCGCTGGGTCGGCTCGACATGGGCGTTTCTGGCAAGGCGCGCCGACGACGCGTATCCGCTGCGATACTCCGAGGAGGTGCAACGCGGCCGGAGGCGCCCGGGCGGGTTGACATTGCGGACGAACTACCGCCGCAGGACACTAGCCGCCGACCGGCACCGCGCCCGCCGGCCGCGGCGCGCCGTCGCGCAGGAAGAAGTACAGCGGATAGCTGCCCGCCACCGGCATCGCCATCGTGCGGTAGGAGCGCTCGAACTCCGGATGCGCCAGCACGCCCTCCTCCCAGCGGAAGAGCGCCAGGGTCTGCGTCCCGGGCAGCAGCCGGCCGCCGGAGCCGAGCACGATCAGGTCGGGCCGCTGCGCCAGCACCCAGTCGGCGTCGTGGCGGTGGTGGCCCTTGATCTCGATCACGAGGTCCGGCGCGGCTTCGGCGATCGCGTGGTTGGTCATGCCCAAGAGGTCGACGATCGGCAGCTCGGAGTGGAACCCGATCGCACCGACGGCCGATACGGCGACGCTCGTACCGGGCGCGACGCGCTCGGCGAGGGTCTGGCCCACGGCGATCCAGCGCTCCTCGTTCGCCTCGTGGAGTGCGAACACCTCGCTCCGCGGTCCGAGCTGGGTCCACTGGGGGAGCAGCAGCGCCGCGATCAGGAAGGCGCGGAGCGCCGCCGGCCGCCGCAGGAACCGGCCGCGCAGGCCGGCGCAGGCCGCGATCAGGAGCAGCGGCAGCGCGGGCAGCGAGAAGCGCGCGAAGGGCATGTAGTCGCCGCCCACCCACAGGACGTAGCCCACGTGGAGGACCGCGCCCAGCGCCGCGGTGCCGAGCGCGCGCCCGAGCGACACCGGGTTGCGCGCCAGCGCGAAGAGCGCGAGCAGCGCCGCGACCAGAACGCCGCACTCGAGCGTCGCACGCACCAGGTAGTCGAGGCCGTACCCGAGGTCGACCAGCGGTGGCAGCTTCTTGACGTGGTACGTGATCGGCAGCAGCCGCCCGTAGTAGGCCACCCGAAAGGCGGTCCAGCCCGCGAGCGGCACCAGGGCCGGCAGCGCGCGCGCAAGCCGTCCGCGCTGGGCCTCGACCGCCAGGTAGGGGACGAGGAACACGACCGCCTCCGGCCGCGCGAGCCCGGCCAGGCCGAGGAGCGCGGCGGGCAGCAATCCGGGGGCTCCGCGCTCCTCGTCGCGCGCCCAGGCCCAGGCCCAGCAGGCCAGGAGCGCGGCCAGCAGCGGCGTGCCGAGGCCCGCGACGGCGTGGAACGCGAAGGCCGGCAACGCCGCCAAGAGGAGCGCCGGGGCCGGCACCCGCGCGCGGGGGAAGCGCAGCCGCCAGGCCTCGGCCGTGGCGTACACCGCAAGCGCCGCGCTCGCGATGCCGAGGAGACGCGTGGCCGCCACGGGGGCGAGGCCGAGGGCGCGCGCCGCGGACAGCAGGAGCAGCCACAGCGGCTGGGTGTAGCCCTCGACCCGCTCGCCCGCATTGAAGACCAGCCCCTCGCCCGCCAGCAGGTTGTGCGCGTAGCGGTAGAGGATGTACTCGTCGTCGAGGGGCGCCGCCCCGAGGAAGGTCAGGGCGTGCAGTGCGGCCAAGGCCGCGCATCCGAGGGCAGGCAGGGAGCCGCGCACGGGCGGGAGCGTAGAGCATCGCCCGCGCGCTGCCCAGCCGGGAGTCCCGCGGATGGGCCGCCTCCCGGCGCGGGGAATCCGACCGCTGGGTCCCAGCCCCAGGAACCGTGCTCGGTTCCGGCAGTTCGGTGACTAGGAACGGCGGTCGGCGGGCGTGCATAAGGCAGGAGTTCCCCCACACCCCTTCCGAGAAGCCCATGGAATCCCACTTCTCGACGGCTCCGCCGCCCGGCCGCGAGAGCCGGCTCTTTGCGCTCTTCGTCGAAGAGCTCGACCTTGTTTTTTGGGCCACCGACCCGACCGGCCGCAGGCTGCTGTACGTCAGCCCGCACTACGAGCGCATCTTCGGACGCTCCGCCGACGAGCTGACGCGCAACCCGCGCGGCTGGATCGAGGCCGTCCTGCCCGAGGACCGCGCCCGCGTGGCGCGCGCCCGTGCGGGCGCGGCCTACGACGTCGAGTACCGCATCCGCGGCGCCGACGGCGGTGCGCGCTGGATCCACGCGCAGGGCACGCCGGTGCGCGACACGCACGGCGCGATCGAGGCCGTGATCGGCTTCGCCCGCGACATCACGGCGCTGAAGCAGCGCGAGGAGGAGCTGCGCCTCCTCGCGGCGGAGCTCGATGACGAGGCGCAGACCGACTCGCTCACGCGGCTGCTCAACAGGCGCGCGCTCGAAGCGGCGCTCGGGCGTGAGCTGCGCCGGTCCGGGCGGAAGCGCCGCGAGGTGTCGGCGATCCTGGTCGACATCGACGACTTCCGTCGCATCAACGACTCCTTCGGCCTGGCGACCGGCGACCTCGTCCTGCGCGGCATCGCCGAGCGCATGAAGCGCGTGCTGCGCCCGAGCGACGTGCTGGCGCGCCTCGGCGGCGACGAGTTCCTCGTGCTGCTGCCGGCGACGCGGCAAGAGGAGGCGCTGCCGGTCGCCGAACGCCTGCGGCTTGCCGCCGCCGACGAGGGCATGACCATGGCGGGGGAGCCGGTGCGCGTCACCGCCAGCCTCGGAGTGGCGGCGGTCGCGCCGGATGTCGCCTCGATCGAAGAGGTGCTCGACGCGACGCGCGTCGCCCTCTCGGCCTCGAAGGCCGAGGGCAAGAACCGCGTCGTCGCGGCGACCGACGAGAAGGGCGCCCGCCTGCGTCCGGCGCGCCCGGCCGACGAGCTGCGCCGGTTGCTCCTGGAGGAGCGCTTCCACGCCGTCGCCCAGTCGATTCGCGGCCTGGGCGGCGGCGAGGTGCGCGGCTACGAGATGCTCAGCCGCGGCCCCGAGGGCGCCTTCCAGAGCCCGACCGACTTCTTCCGCGCGAGCCACGGACAGAACCTGCTGACCGCGGTCGACCTGCAGTGCCTGCGCGCCTGCCTCGAGGCGGCGCGGCCCGCGGCGCGGCGCTCCGAGCTGAAGTTCCACGTCAACCTCTTTCCGTCCACGGTGGTCGACACGCCCCCCGAGCGCGTGATCGAGCTGCTCGAGCGCGCCGGCGGCGTCGAGCGCTTCTGCATCGAGCTGAGCGAGCAGCAGTTCGTCGGCGCGCCGGACGACCTGGTGCAGCCGGTGCGCGTGCTGCGCGGCGCGGGCGTCTCGATCGGCGTCGATGATGTGGGGCACGGGCGGAGCTCGCTCGAGACGCTCGTCCTGCTCGAGCCCGACGTCGTCAAGGTAGCGCGCGAGGTCGTGTGCCGCGCCGACGAGGACGCGGGTCAGCGGCGCGCGCTGGCGCGCCTGACGGCCGCGGTGCGGCCGCTCGCGCCAACGCTGATCGCCGAGGGCGTCGAGACCGAGGGCGAGCGTGAGGTGCTTGGAGAGCTCGGCTTCGAGCTCGCCCAGGGCTTCCTGTGGGATCGTCCCGGACCGCTGACCGCGCCGCGGAGCGGAGGGGGGACGAGACCCTGAGCCGCAGGCTCGATTTCCCGAAACAGGTGTAAGGAGCGAGCCCTTCGTGCGGTCCGGGAGAGGAGCGGAGTAGCAACGGACCCCGGCGACGCAAGCGCCGTGTTCGAACCCAGCGCGGCGGCCGTAACGAGGTGCATGGCGCACCCGACGGCCTTCCGCGAGCGCTGCGCTCGTTTCGAACAGTGGGGTGTTTGCCAATGCGACAACAGGTTCAAGCTCCGCCGGCGATCGGCCGCGTCATCCAGGTGCTCCTCCGGCTCGCAGCCGAGCGACCCGCCCGCCGCTGGCTGTCCTGGCCTACCGCATGTCTGCTGTCCGGCGCGGGGCTCTGCGGGCAGACGCTCGTCGACAGCGGGCAGTTGCTGGGGGCCGACCAGACCGAGGATGTGGCCCTCGGCGACCTCGACGGCGACGACGACCTCGACCTGGTCTACGTGAACAGCGGCGAGGGACAGCCGAACCAGGTCTGGATCAACAACGGGCTGGGCGTGTTCCAGGATTCGGGCCAGCTGCTGGCGGCCAACACGACGACGTGCGTGGTCCTGGGCGACATCGACCAGGACGCGGACCTCGACTTCGTCGCGGCCAACTACGAAGCCAACCGGGTTTGGGTCAACGACGGGAGCGGTTCGTTCACCGACTCCGGCCAGGCCCTCGGCAGCGGCCTGACCCTCGAGGTCGCCCTGGCGGACGTGACCGGCGATGGCGACCTCGATCTGATCACCGGGGAGAACGGCGGCACGGAGGTCCTGCTCAACGACGGCGGCGGGCTCTTCACCCTCGCGTGGCAAACGCCGCCGCCCTCAAGCGGCGCGACCCATGACGTCGACGTGGCCGATCTGGACGGGGACGGCGACGTCGACTTCGTCGCGGGTAGAGCCGGCATCCCCGCCGACCCCGGCAACAAGGTCTGGCGCAACAACGGTAGCGGCGGCTTTGTTCTCGGCACCGTCTTCGGCAACGGCAAGACGCGGTCGGCGGTACTGGGTGATCTGAATGCGGATGGGAGCCTCGACTACGTCGCCGGCGACCTCAACGCGAACCGCATCTGGATCGGGGACGGGACCGGCGGTTTCACCGACTCGGGCCAGGGGCTGGGTTCGGAGCAGACCCACGGAGTCGTGCTCGTGGACGTAGAGCTCAACGGCACCCTCGACCTGATCGCGTCCAACTTCACCGACGACAACGTCGTGTGGCTGAACGACGGGGCGGCACAGTTCGCCGTGGGGCAGTTGTTCGGGGACACCTCCAACGGCTACACCGACATCGCCGCCGGCGACCTGGATCAGGATGGCGACGTCGACTTTGTGAGCGCCAAGCTGAACGACAAGGCGGGCAGGGTCTGGATCAACGACCTGCTTTGCCCGAGCATCGCGACCCCGTCCATCGCGCTCGGCGGCGCTCCGGCGTGTGCCGGGGTCACGGGGTTGACCCTGTCCGCTCCGGACGGCTACCTCGCCTACGAATGGCACAAGGACGGGGCCCCGGTGAGCGGTCCTCCGTTCTCGGGCGAGGCGGCCCAGCACCTCGTCGTCGACACCGACGACCCGGCGGCGGTCCAAGGCGACTACTCGGTGTGGGTCGGCTACAGCGGGACGGCCTGTAGCGTCGAGAGCTTCGCTCTGACCGTCACCGCAGGCGACGTGCTGACGGCGCCGATGGTCGAGCTGCTCGGCTCCCCGGCTTGCCCAGGCACGACCGACCTGACGCTGTCGGTGGTAGGCAGCTTCGACTCCTATGCCTGGTTCGACGAGGCTGGCCTGTCGGTGGGCTCTGGGCCGCAGCTGACGCTGCCCGGCTCGAACCCCGCCGCGCTCGTCGGCAAGTCCTATACGGTCGAGGTCTCGGCCACCGGGGCGACGTGCGTGGTCGAGAGCGACCCGATCGCGATCGTGCAGGAGGACTTCCTCGCGGTGCCGTCCGTGTCGCTCGCCGGTTCGCCTGCCTGCGAGGGGGGCGCGGATCTGGTCCTGTCGGCGGGCGGTGGCTACGACAGCTATGTGTGGTTGGACGAGGGGGGCGTGCAGGTCGGTTCGGGGCCGGAGCTGATGCTCCCAAGCTCGGACCCGAGCGCGGTCATCGGCAAGTCCTACACGGTCGAGGTCTCGCTCGCCGGGGCGACCTGCGCCGTCGAGAGTGCTGCGATCTTGATCGATGCTGGCGACTTCGTGGAGGTGCCTGCGGTCGTGTTGACGAACTCGCCGACCTGTGAGGACGGCGGGGATCTGCTCCTCTCCGCCGCGGGCGGCTACGACAGCTACGTGTGGCTGGACGAGGGCGGCGTGCAGGTCGGCACCGGGCCGCAGCTCGCGCTTCCGAGCTCGAACCCGGGGGCGCTCGTCGGCAAGTCCTACACGGTTGAGGTTTCGAAGACGGGGGCGACCTGCGTGGTCGACAGCGATCCGGTCTCGATCGGCACCGAGCAGTTCGTGTTCAAGCCGTCGATCACCCTCGGGGGTAGCCCCGCGTGCCCGGGGCTGACCGAGCTGGTCCTCTGGGTGCCGGACGACTACGTCAGCTACCTCTGGTACCAGGGCACCGAGCGGATCTCCGCCGCGTCGACCCACGAGCTACGGCTCACGACCTCGTCGCCGAACGACCTCTACGGCGACTACTCGGTCGTCGTCGTCGACGCGCTCTCGGGGTGCAGCTTGATGACCGATCCCGTCACGATCTCTCCCGCGGACTTCCTGGAGGAACCGTGCGAGGTCGTGATCTCCAACGGGACCATCGACCTGAGTGTGTCGCCCAACCCGGACTTCGGCCTGGTCACCGAGCACCTCGTGAACCTGAGCGTCAGCGGCCCGGCGGGGCCGGGCGAGGGCGTCTTCTTCGCGCCGACCGACCTGTGGAAGGTGACGTTCCGGAACAAGGACCTGGCGGGCTACGTGGCGCCGCTCACGGACCCGTGTGACTCCCTGGTCGGCACCGATCCGTGCGATCCGCCCGCGGATGGACTGATCCACGTGCGGGCTAGCGACGTCACCGCGATGCCGACGCTGTCGGTGGGGCCCGATCCGCTCGCCCCGACCGAGCTTCGGGCGCGCTGGCAGATCCACGCGGGTGCGATCGAGGCCATCGACGACGCCGACGCGGGTACGTTCGACATGGAGCCCTTCGAGGTCGAGGTGATCTACGAGACCAAGGGCGACGACGACTTCGTCACGATTCGCATGAACGCGCGGCTGACGAGCAGCGACCCGCGCCTCTCGATCTACCGCCTTGAGCTGCGGACCGCGGCGCAGCTCGAGGGCACTCCGCAGAACCAGGTCCTGTCGATGCCGTGGTACTTCGGCGTGCTCGTGCCCGATCCGCTGAACGCGCCCGAGCTCGACCTCGCCAACTGCTACGCGGACGTGCGCCTCAGCGACCCCGAGCACGGCAAGTCGGTCCCGACGCACCCGGGGGTCTACAGCATGCAGTGGATGTCCTACTACCAAACCGAGGACGCCGAGAAAGACCTGCTCTACTGGGGCACGCGCGATACCGGCAACCACATCAAGCCCTATGCACTCTATCGCGAGACCGAGGCGATCGGCTTCGGCGTACAGTACCAGCCCGTCGACAACCTGTCGGTGACGGGGCAGGAGGATCTCGACGGGGACGGAGAGTCCGACGGCGTCGGCATGCCCTTCGAGGTCGTGATGACCGCGCTGAAGGGGGACTGGTACGACGCGGCGCAGTACTACCGCGAGTGGGCGATCGATCCGAGCTGGACCTGGATCCCCGACCACGCGCCCGGCGACCCGTCGTCGTCGTACTCGGAAGCGATGTTCCGGGCCCAGACGCTGGGCACGATCTCCCTGGCGAGCTGCGTGGGCGGTACGACCAAGAACTACAGCTACTTCGAGCACTGGAGCGACGAGTGGGCCGGCTACCAGAGCTTCTTCGGGCTCGACCCCGTCGACGGGATGATCGGGCGGCCTTGGTTCTGGGACTACAACTCCTTCGACGCGTCGTTCGGGGACTGGTTCCCGACGCGGACCGAGTTCCTCGACGAGGTGTCGGAAGTCGGCTACCCGTGGGCGCCCTACTTCCACCCGCTCGTCCTGCATCCGGACTCGAGCGGGCTGGACTCTGCGTCCATCCCCGGGGAGATCGCCGACTACGTGGTTCGCGATGAGTACGAGCTCGCCCACGAGGCGTGCATCAAGGCCGTTCCGAAGACCGTGGGCTGTTCGTCCGAGCAAGACGACTTCCTCCAGCAGATCCTCTGCTCGGCGGCGGTGCCCGACGGCTTCTCGCCGCAGGACACCGTGGCGCTCCTGTACTCCAAGCACGTCCTCGGCGGGCTGGACGCGGACGTGAAGGCCTGGCTGGGTGCGATCTCGGGGGCCTACCTCGACGAGTACCATCACATCGAGCGCGTGTGCTACGCCGACCACGGCCACCCGATCGGCGGGGACGGCTCCTACTTCATCGATGGCAAGCAGGCCCTCGCGGTGTTCCTCAAGCAGTGGATGACGAGCGAGCTCGGCATCGCGGAGCCCTTCCTGTGGACCGAGAGCGCGTCCGAGCCCTACGTCGGCGTCGTCGAGGCCTGCAACCTCAGCTACGGCGGGATCTTCGGGGTCGCGCTGGAAGCGGGGAGCGTCCGCCGCGCGCCGATGTTCCAGACCGTCTACAACGAGTACCAGCGCTTCGCGAGCGTCCTGCCCGTGAACCTCCCGCTGGTCTTCCAGCTCCCGGGCTACGCGAAGGACATGGCGATCAGCCGCCACCACCTGGCTCGCTTCTCCTACGAGTCCGGCGAGTTCGCCCTGGGCACGGTGCTGTCGCCCTCGCTCCTGGCGGACAAGCTCGCGGACGAGCCGTACTCGATGGCCGTCGGCATGGTCCGCGAGATCGCCGAGGTGCTGAAGACCGACGAAGCGCGCGACCTGATGCGCTTCGGCCAGCGCTTCCGCGACCCGGGCGTCGCCTCGGTGTTCGTGCCCTCGAAGTCGTCGGGGAGCCTGAACGTCGCCCTCCAGGAAGAGGACGAGGACCTCACCTTCCCGCCGGTCTACGCATCGGCCTGCGGCCAGAGCGGCGAGCGCGTCGGCGTGTTGCTCGTCAACTGGACCGCGGTGTCCGACCTTCTGGTCGCTCCTGGGCTCGTCAAGGCGACCCTGCCGGGCGACCAGCTCGTGACGCTCACGCTGGACCCGGAGAGCTACGGCTTCGCACCCGCGGCTACGCTCACCCTGCGTGACGTCGAGACCGGCGTCGCGACGACGGTTCCGTGGGGGGGCGGAGACCTCCTCCTGACCCGCGACGTCCCGCAGCTCTCCGCCGAGCTGCTCGTGCTGGAGCCCTGAGCCGGGGCCGCGGGCGGCGCCGCGAAGCCGCTCGCGTGCTCATGACGCCGTTGGGTTAGTTCGTCACCGTCACGGCGAGCCCGTTGCTGACCTCGATCGCCGCGCCGAGCGCTGCGCTCTGCACGACCACCTCGACGCCGACCAGGGCGGGTTGGTTCGGCACCGTGAACTGGTGCAGCGCCGCCCCCGCGACCACCGGCGTCGTGGCGACCGGGACCGGGTTCGCGCCGAGGAGCAGCTCACCGAGGCCGCCCACGGCCACCCCACAGCCGTTGGCGTCGGTCTGGTCGACGCCGGCGAGCAGGAACGCCAGCGCGGCGCTCGGCTGCGCGCCGTCGAGGGCCGCGGAGTAGGAGCTCGCGACCTTCATCTCGGCCGACACCGGCGTCAGCGTGAGCGGGCTGCCCGCGCAGCCCCAGAGCGGAGCGGCCTTGCCGGCTTGACCCCACCGCGCGACGTAGCCGTCGCCCGCGGGGCTGAAGCCGTCGTCGCTTCCGACGAAGAGCGCGGGGGCATCGCTCGCGGTGTCGTGAGCCGCGTGGAGCGCGACCACGCTCTTGGTCATGCCCGCCCCGACGGCGGACCAGGTCTGGCCCTGCCAGCGCGCGATGTTGGCGGTGGGGACGCCGCCGGCCGCCTGGAAGTCCCCGCCGACGAACAGCGCCGGTCCGTTCACGCCGTCGTCGAACGACTCCAGTGCGTACACGACGTAGTCGACGCCGCTGCCGAGCGCGCTCCAGGCACCGTCCTTCCAGCGCGCGATGTTCACCGCGCTCACACCGCCGGCGAGGCCGAAGAAGCCGCCCACGTACAGCGCGTCTCCCGTTCCGTCGTCGTGGACGGCGAGGGAGTACAGGTTGAACGCCTGGATCCCTCCGCCGGGGTCGCTCCAGTCCTGTCCGTCCCAGCGGCGGATCAGGCTGCCCGTGCTCGTGCCGATTGCATAGAGCGCGGCGCCCGACGCATCCTCCAGCACCGCGAGTGCGCGGATGCCGCCGTTCACCCAGCCGAAGCCCGAGCCCACCTGGACCCAGGCCTGTCCGTCCCACCGTGCGATCTTGTCCGGGGTCGTTCCTCCGCCGAAGAACCCGCCGCCGACGTAGAGCGAGGGGCCGGCGCCGTCGTCGAACACCGTCAAGGCGCACGCGGAGCCGGAGATCGAGTCCTGGCCAAGCCGGCTCCAGCTGTGTCCGTCGAAGCGCAGCACGCGCATCTCGCCGGACGGCCCGATCGGCGCCGCGCCCGCTGCGTACAGCGCGGGCCCCGAGCCGTCGTCGAGCACCTCGAGTGTCTCCACGGTCATTCCGAGGTCGATCGGCCACCAGGCCTTGCCGGTCCAGCGGGCGAAGATCGGGGTCTCGCCGCACCCGGTTGTGCCGGTCGCGTAGACCACCGGCCCCTCCGCGCCGTCGAAGACCGCCAGATCCGTCGGGAGGATCGTCGATGCTGCGCCAAGAGGCCCGAAGGCCGCGCCCGCGAGCCGGGCGAGCCGCGGCGTGTGGGTCGCGTCGAAGCAGGTGAACGCGCCGCCGGCGACCAGCTCCGGACCCGCTCCCGTGTCGAAGACGGCCAGGGCGCGCACGAAGCCGTCCGTCGTCCCGAGCGCGGTCCAGGTGGCGCCGTCGAAGCGCAGCGCGACCCTCTCGCCGGCGAGATACAGCGCGTCTCCGCCGCCGGAGCCGTCGTCGAACACCGCGAGGGCGTTGATGAAGTCGCCGAAGACGAGCGCGCTCGCCGCGCCGTCGACCGGGCTCCACGCGGCGCCGTTCCAGCGCGCGACTCCGACGCTGGTCACGCCGCCGGCCTTCACGAGGTTGCCCGCGACGTAGAGCTCCGGGCCGGAGCCGTCGTCGAACTCGAGGAAGGCCCGCACCGAGCCCTCGACGCCGAGCCCAACGGCCGACCAGCTCGCTCCGTCCCAGCGCGCGATGTTGCTCACCGGCAGCCCGTCGGCGAAGGAGAAGAAGCCGCCGACAAAGAGCTCGTTTCCGCCGCCGCCGTCGTAGGTGGTCAGGGCGTAGACGGAGTGGCTCGTGCCGCTGCCGAGGGCGCCCCAGCTCGCGCCGTCCCAGATCGCCACGTTGTTCGCGGACGTCGCGGCCGAGGTGGTGAACAAGCCGCCCGCGACGAGCCGGCTCGTCTGTCCGTCGTCGAACACCGTCAACGCGTAGACCTCGCCGTCGACGCCAGCGCCGACCGCGCTCCAGGCCTGGCCGTCCCAGCGCGCGACGCCGGGCGCCGGGATGCCGTCCGCGGTCAGGAACGCGCCGCCGGCGTAGAGGGCGGGGCCGCTCCCGTCGTCGAACACCTCCAGCGCGTGCACCGCGCCGTCGAGCCCCTCGCCCAGCGGGCTCCACTGGGAGCCGTCCCACTTGACGATACGGCTCGCGCTCGTCCCCGCCACGGCCAGGAAGTCGCCGCCGACGTAGAGCTCCTCGCCCGCACCGGACCCGTCGTCGAACCGCGTTAAGGCACGCACGCCGTCGTCGGCGCCCGGAGCGGGCGCGAACGCGGCCTGCCAGTCGACGGCGCCGGTGGCCTGGCTCGGGGTGGCGGCGCAGAGCGAAGCGAGAAGGAACGCGGCGAAGGTGGGCAGGAGCGGGAGCGCTGCTTTCATGGAGGGGTTCCGGGCCGGTGGGGCGGGGTCTACCTCCGTACCGATCGCCGACCCGCTTAGGCTCTCCGTTTCTGCGGGTTTCTGCCCAGGACGCCCCCGCCGATGCCGACCGCGACCCCCGCGCGCCCCGGCGCGCGGGGGTCGCCCAGCCCGCTAGGGCATCGGCGTGACGATCGTCACCGAGTTGTTGGAGCTCTGGAAGTCGGACAGCGCCGACCCCACCGTCGCGGTGTTGCGCTCCGAACCCGTATCGCCGAAGGGGTAGTAGATGAACGTCATCGTCCAAAAGCGCAGCGTCCCGGTCTCGCCCACGAAGAGGCTGGGGAGGTTCGCCTCGACCGAGCTGGGATCCGTGACGGCCGCCGAGCCGCCGGGCAGGACGTCGAAGATGCCCGGCACGACGAGCGACGGGATCGGGATGGGGAAGGCGCCCAGGCGCTCGACCGTGTCCTCGATCACGACGTCGTAGGCGTCCTCGGGGCCGTGGTTGGTCACCTCGACCTCGTAGAGCGTGAAGACGTAGGCGAACTGGTCGAAGAGCGGCAGGGCGAGGTTGGCCGCGCGCTTGACGACCGACAGGTCGGCGCCCTTGCCGCGCTCGGGGATGATCTCGATGTCGATGCTGCTGTGGTCGCCGGCGGTCTGCGCGGCCAGATCGGTGGTGGTGTAGACGCCGGTGACGTCCAGGCTGTGGGTGCTGCGGACGACCACGAAGCCCTCGATGAAGTCGGCCGGGAGCTGGCCGGCGAAGACCTCGTCGGTGACGTTCAGGCAGTCGATGGCGATGGCCTCGTCGGGGCCCAGCACGTGGCGGGCGATCGGGTAGACCTCGCCCGGCGCCTGCTCGCGCGGCGGGTAGGAGAGCGACAGCGACTTGACGAACTCGATGTTGCGGCTGGTCGGGTTGTGGACGTTGATCGTCGTCGCGTAGGTGCCGGGGGCGAGGATGCGGCCGGCCGGGTCGAGCTGCTCGCCGCAGATGAACTTGGCGGCGTACTCGAAGCGGTAGGCGGGCTCCTCAAAGGTCCCGATCTCCAGCTCCCAGGGCACCATCGGGCCGTCGGCTTCGTCGTCGACGATGACGTCCTCGACGGCGGTCCCGTCGAGGTTGGCGCGTCGGATGCGGCCCTCGTGATCGGTCAGGACGCCGCGCTCGCTCCAGTAGACGCGCGCGTTGACGAGATCGAGCGCGACGCTTTCGGGGTTCACGAGGTCCTCGACCAGGAGCTCGATCATGGATCCGTCGAGGTTGGCGCGCTCGAGCGTCCCCTCCTCCTGGTTTACCCAGTACATCTTGCCGTCGCCGGTGTCGAGCGCGAGGCCGTGCGGATCGTCGCGTGCAACCAGATCCTCGATCATGCTGCCATCGAGGTTGGCCCGGCGCAGGCCGTCGTTCTCGGCCGTCCAATAGACCTTGCCGCCCGCATTGTCCACGGCGACGCCGCGCAGGCTCGGACCGGTGAAGATGGTCTCGGGGCTCGATCCGTCGTTCATGTTGGCGCGCCTCAGGTCGTCGTCGCTACCGACGAGGACCGCGTGCCAGTACACGTGCTCGGCGGTCGGGTCGACGTCGATGGAGAAGTTCTGGAACCCGCCGACGGAGGTGTCGTCCAGGATCACCTCCAAGTTGCTCCCGTCGGTGTTTGCCCGGAGGATCATGTCGACGAGATCATCGCTCCAGTAGACCTTCCCGCCCTGGACGTCGAGCGCGACGCCCTTGGGAGAGGCCATGTTGAAGGGAACGGTGTTGGTCGTCGCCAGCGTATGGCGGTTGGCGCCGTCGAGATCGGCGCTGCGGATCTTGCCGAGGCTTCCCTCGAGAGTCTCCTGAGCCCAAAAGAGGCGCGGTGCCGGGGCGTTGGCGATGCTGGGCTCGATCGGCCACCGGTAGGAGATCAGCGCGTCAGGATCGCGCCGAAGGGGTTGAGCTTCGCCCTGGTCGAGCAGGTGGGTCAGGTAGGCGCGCAGCTCGTCGGGCACGACGGCGGCGCTGGCCTGCGCGAGCTTGGCCGGCGCGTAGCTGGGCTCGGCCTGGGCCGCGAGCCCGAGCTCGTGCAGGCTGGGCGCAAGCTTGGCGAGCGGCGATTCGTCGCCGCCGCTCTCCTGGGCCGCGGCGTAGCCATAGCAGCCGGCGGCGGTCAGGCTCGTCAGGCAGAGGCCTGCGAGCGCGAGCAGCTGGCGCTGCGATGCGACGGGCGCGCCGCCGGCGAGTCGGCGGGTGCGGGGACGGGGGTCTTGTTCGGCGGTCACGTGGGTCTCCCTCGGGTTCCGTGGTTGCCGGAGGCCTTGGCCTCCTGGATGGGCGAGCGCGCCGGGGCGGCGACGCAGGTGGCACCAGGGAACGGAGGCGTTCGCGCCGGTTGCGGCGCGCTTTCGGCGGTAACCGACCGGCGCGATCGCGCGGAGGTGGGGACTTCCCGCTCGTCCGAGCTCGTCGCGACCTGGCCTTGACGGAGTCTCGGACTCTGGTGAGGATGCTGCCCTCGCGACCGGGAGAACGCAGGCCACTGAAGGGAGAGACTCGATGACCCGTTGGGGAAGGCTACACGAGCGCTACCACACCGAGCGACCGCGTCGGATTCTGTCGCTCGACGGGGGGGGCATTCGCGGGATCATGACGCTGGAGGTCCTCGCGCGGATCGAGGAGCTGGTCCGCGAGAAGCACGGGCCCGACGCGCGGCTCTGCGAGTGGTTCGACTACATCGGCGGCACCAGCACCGGGGCCATTATCGCGACGGGACTAGCGCGCGGGATGTCGGTCGGCGAGCTACTCGACTTCTACCAGAAGACCGGCCCGGAGATGTTCGACAAGCGAGCGCTTTGGCATCGCTGGAAGAGTCTGTATTCGGCAGAGCCGCTACGCGAAGAGCTGCAGGACACGTTCGGTTCGGGGACGACGCTCGAGCCCGAGTACCTCCGGTGCCTGCTCCTGGTCGTGACGCGTAACCTGACGACGGACTCGCCGTGGCCGATCAGCAGCAACCCCGACGCGAAGTACAACGATCCGGAGCGGACGGACTGCAACCTCAGGATCCCCCTATGGAGGCTCGTCCGAGCGAGCACCGCCGCGCCGATCTACTTCCCGCCCGAGGTCCTGCACTGGGACGAGAACGACCGCAGCAAGAGCTTTGTCTTC
>JBCCGI010000031.1:0-89000 GCA_039029355.1 Planctomycetota bacterium | reverse complement strand
GCTGCGCTGCTCTCCGGCCGGGCGCTCACCCGCCGGGCGCCCGCCCGCGGGTCGCTCGGCGCCGCCGGCCGCGTCGCCGCCGTCGCGCGCCGGCTTGGCGCGCTCGCCCGAGCGACGGCGTTGGGCCGCTTCCTTGAACTTCTGCACGCCGAGGGCGAAGTTGGCCGGCCCGACGTAGCGCTGCATCTTGTCGAGCTCGCGCTCGTGCCGCGCGACCTCGCGCTTGGCCAGCGTCTCGAGCTCGCGCACGCGGTCCTGGTTCCCGGCCTTGGTCGCGAGCTCCTTCAGGCGCGCGATCTTGGCCTTGGTCTCCATGTGCAGCTTCTCCTCGCGGCCGAGGCGCTGCATGAACTGCTTGATCTCCGCGGTGCTGAGCTTGCGGTCGCCGCCGGCGGCGCCGCCTCCCCCGCGCTGGTTGCCCTGGCCCCCGCCCTGGCCGGACGGTAGCGCGCGGCCGGTGTTCGGATCGCGCCGCGTCGGGGGCACGCTGCCCGCGTCGCCGCGGTTGGCACCCTGGGTGCCGGCCTGACCGCCGGCCTCGCCGGCGCGGCCGGGCGGCCGTCCGCCGGGGCCCTTGCCCGAGGGCTTGCCCGCACCGCCGGCCTGGTCCGCACCGCCGCGCTGGGCGCCGGCGCCGTCCTTGCGCTGGGGGCCTCCGCGGGCCGCCCCGCTGGCGTTGCCGCCCTGCTGGGTGGCGCCGCGGCCTCCGCCGCCGCCCTTGCCGCGGCCCGCGCTTTCGCGGCCCGCGCTTTCACGGCCGCTGCTCTCACGGCCCGCGCTCTCGCGGCCCCCGCTTTTCTGGACGCCCTGGCCGGCACCGCCGGCGGGACGTGCATCCTCCTTCGAGGCGTCGCCCTGGCCCGCGCCGCGCGCCTGCACGGTCGCCGGCTCGGCCTCGGCGCTCGCTGCCGCCGCGCCGCACGCGACCAGCACCGCCGTAAGGCCAAGGGTCCGAATGGATCGCCTGATCATCTGCTCACTCCCTTTCGCGCCGGACTCCCGGCGTCTCGCGCTTGCGGGTACGGAGGATGGGGCCCTGGTTGTAACCGATCCTGCTACCGGCCGCGAGCCGAGCGCGGTCGCCGCGCGCGACGGATCTATCAGAACCGACAGAACTCCCCGCCAACGGTCGCTGGCGCGGGGCGCGCCGGCTAGGCCGCCGAGTCGGGTCGGGTGCGGTTGACCTGGGACGCCGAGACCGCGAAGCGTCGCGACTCGCTCCCGCCGCCGACCCAGTGCTCCAGCGCCACCTTGAGGTCCGCCAGGTCGATCGGCTTGCCGACGTAGTCGTCCATGCCCGCCTCGGCCGCGAGCCGCCGGTCCTCGACGCTCGAGTTGGCCGACACGCCGACGATCGGCATGCGCCGGCCCGAGTCCGCCTCGCGCGCGCGGATCCGACGCGTCGCTTCGAGGCCGTCGAGCCGCGGCATCGCCACGTCCATCAGCACGACGTGGAACTCCTGTTGCCCGGTGATCTCGAGCGCTTCCTCGCCGTCGTTGGCCACGCTCACCTCGTAGCCCAGCTTCACCAGCACCTGCGATAGGAAGAGCTGGTTGACGCGGTTGTCCTCCACCACGAGCACGCTCCCGACGCGCCGCGCCGGCTCGTCCTTCGGCTCGGGGGGTCGCTTCCTGGGCGGCGCCGGCCCGGCGGCACGGTCACGCGCGTCCTTCACGGCGAGCAGGGCGCGCTCGAGGTGCGACGGCTTGACCGGGCGCGAGATCCACTCGACCGAATGCTCGTTCCAAGCCTCCGCGCTGCTCCGCGCGAGGGCCAGCTGGCTGATCCGCGCCAGCACGACCGCGGGGATCGGCACGCCGCCGTCGTCGGCCAGGAGCTTGCGCACCGAGGCCGACGCATAGCTGGTGAGGAGCTCGTGGCTCGTCACCAGGATCTCGACCGCGGCCTCCTCGCGCGCGCGAAGCGCCGCGCCGAGCGACGACACGCTGCGCACCTCACAGCCCCAGCCTTCCAGCGTGCGCGTGAGCACGCTGCGACGCTCGGCGTTCTCCGAGGCGACCAGCACGTGCCGGCCCGACAGCTCCTCCCAAGGCTGCGCCGGATCGCTCACGCCGAGGCGCACCGGGATCTGGAAGCGGAAGGTCGAGCCCACGCCCTCCTCGCTGGTGAACTCGATGTCGCCGCCCATGCGCTCGACGAGGAGCTTGCTGATCGCGAGCCCCAGGCCGGTCCCTCCGTGCGTGCGCGACATCGAGGCGTCGACCTGCGAGAACGACTCGAACAGCCGGTCGCGCCGCGCCGCGGGGATGCCGATGCCCGTGTCGGCGACGCTGAAGCGCAGCACGGCGCTCGCGTCGCCGAGCGACAGCTGCTCGACGTGCACCGAGCAGAACCCCTCGGCCGTGAACTTGACCGCGTTGCCGATCAGGTTGAGCAACACCTGCCGGACGCGCCCCGGATCGCAGCGCACGTTGCGCGGCACGTCCTGCTCGACGAGGCAGTGGACCTCGATGCCCTTGTCGTCGGCGGGCTGGCTGACCATGTCGACCGCGCTCTCGACCAGCTCGCGGAGGTCGCACGGGATCTCCTCCAGCTCGAGCTTGTTCGCCTCGATCTTCGAGAAGTCCAGGATGTCGTTGATGATGTCGAGCAGCGCCCTAGCAGACGACTGGACCGTCTCGGCGAACTCGGTCTGCTCGCGGTCGAGGTCGGTCTCGAGCAGCAGCGAGTTCATCCCCAGCACGCCGTTGATCGGCGTGCGGATCTCGTGGCTCATCATCGCGAGGAACTGCGACTTGGCGACCGCCGCGTCCTCGGCGCGCTCCATCGCCGCGTAGAGCGCGTCGTCGCGGCTCTGGATCTGCGCCAACATGCCGTTGAAGGTGTCGATCAGCGCGCCGATCTCGTCGTCGCTGCTCTTGGGCGCGCGCAGGGAATAGTCGCCTTCCTTCGAGACCCGGTCGGCCACGCTGGCGAGCTTGAGGATCGGGCTCGACACCACGCCGAGCAGACGGCGCGCCACCAACACGGTCACGCCGGCCGTCAGCATCAGCACGGCCGCCACCAGCATCGTGTAGCGGCGCATCTGCGCCGCGAGCACCGCCGTGTCGACCCGGATGGACACCGAGCCGACGGCGTTCCCGTTGACCTCGACCGAGCGGAAGACCTCGAGTCCGTGCTCGCCGTACGCCGCGCCGTCGGGGCGCGGATCCGGCACGGGCAGGCGCCGGCCCTTGCGCGTCGCGTAGACAGCGAGCAGCTCGCCGGCCGCGTTGTAGACCGCGGCGTTGAGCACGTTCGGGTCGCTCTCCAGCACGCCCAGGACTTCGCTCGCGGTGTCCTGGTCCTGGAACATGAGCGCCGCGGCGCAGTTGCCGCCGATCACCTCCGCCTGGACGCCGGCGTTGTTGAGCAGCGCGCTCCGCGCGTCGAGCCAGTTGAACACGCCGAGCGTCGCACCCGACACCAGCAGGCCGGCGAAGGCGGTCACGGTGAGGA
The DNA here is from genome assembly GCA_039029355.1 of Planctomycetota bacterium. Lineage (GTDB taxonomy): Bacteria > Planctomycetota > UBA1135 > UBA1135 > JBCCGI01. The sequence continues at coordinate 85,540 of JBCCGI010000031.1, read as the reverse complement.
TCAGCGTGAGCTTGATCTTCAGCGAGAGGTTGCGGACCTTCATTCGCCTCCTCCCGGCGTCCGGTCACGCACGACGCGCGCCAGCTGCAGCAGCTTCGCGCTGACCGACAGCTTGAACCGCTTCGCCTCGTCGGTCTGTACCTCGAAGCGGATGATCTTCTTCTCGATGAAGAAGTTGATGACCGCTCCACGCCCCATGAAGCCGTCGCCGTCGGTCACGGTCAGGATGCTGCGCGGTCGGCAGTGCTCGACGATGGCCGCGAAGTCGCGCTTCTCCGACCGGCTGACGAACAGCATGTGGCAGGGTGCCAGCTCCTTCACGGACTTGAAGCGACGGAACTCGAAGCCGCGCTTGCCGACCTTCTTGTCGCGGAAGGTGCGCTCGAGGATCGGGCCGAAGGGATCTTCGCCGACCACGCCGATGACGATCGGCGAGTTGGCCTTCTCGAAGCGCGCCGCCGGCCACTCCACGAAGTTGGCGAAGTTGTAGAGGTAGGCAGCCTTGAGCTGATACTCCTTCTGGTCGCGCTCGGCCGCCGCGCGCGGCTGCGGCGCGGCCAGCGCGGCGGCGCCCAGCGTCACCGCCGCGGCCAGCGTTTTGAGGAGGCCTCGGCGCGTGCTCGCGCGGCCCGTGTTCCGGCTGGAGTGAGGCACGCGACCCTCGCTAGTCGCCCCCCAGACGAAGCTGCACGTAGAAGGCGCGCTCGACCTCGACGCCGCCCGCGGTGAAGAGCGTCTGCCCGAACTCGGTCTCGCCGTCGTGGAACAGGTTCTGGGCCACGAGCGCAAGCACGACGCCGTCGCGAACCCGCCACTCGAGCGCGACGTCCGCGCGGAAGAAGGCGTCGATGTCGCTCGAGCGCAGGCGATCGACCCAGTAGAGCGCGGGGTTCAGCTCGACGTCGTCGGCGAGGTCGAAGTAGCCGCGCAGGTGGGCCTGGTGCTTCGGCTCGAGGTTCTCGCGCTCCTGGTCGGTCGTGTCGGTGCTGTCGTCGTCGAGCACCGACTCGCGGTCCAGGAAGGCGTAGGCCGCGTTGACGCGCCAGGCGTCCGACGGCGCCCACTCCGTCGCGACCTCGAGGCCGTAGGCCGTGCCCTCACCCTTGTTGTCGAGCGTCACGGGCACGACGACGTCGCCGCCCGCCGGGAACGGCGCGCCGACCTCGCGCGTGATGGTCTCGTCGTACTCGTTCCAGAAGAGCGCCACGTCCAGTGACAGCCCCTCGCGCAGCACGCGGCGGTGTCCGAGCTCGTAGGCCCACAGTTCCTCGGCGTCGATGTCGTCGCCGATCAGGGTGACCAGGTTGTTGAACCCCGCACCCGGGATGACGGCCGTGATCGCGCTGACGTCGGCGTCGCCCTGGGAAGGCGTGCGGATGGCGCGCGAGACGGCGCCCCAGAAGGTGGAGTCCTCGGAAGCACGCCACAGCGCACGCGCGGTCGGCTGCACCTCGAAGCCGGTGTAGTCGTTGTGCTCCAGCTTCGAGCCGACGATGACGCTGACTTCGTCGGTGAGCCCGACCTCGGCCTGCGCGAAGGTGCTGAAGAGCTGGTCGTTGCGCTCCTCGGGGGCGAAGCTGAGGATCGGCGTGCTCCCCAGGTTCGACATGATGAGCCGGTAGCCGAGGCCCCAGATCAGCTGCGCGTCGTTCCCGATCGGCAGGTTGTGCTGGAAGTCGAGGTCGAGGGTCGAGCGGCGCTCGCGCAGGAAGTCCTCGTAGTCGCGGAAGGTGTAGTCGAAGTACGCCTGCAGCGAGTAGCTGGAGCCGTCGTCGAGCTCGCGCCGGTAGCGGCTCAGCACGTTGCCGCCGCGCACGTCGGCGTCGCTCTCGGTCGGCGCGGACGGCGGCGAGGTGAAGCTCGCCAGGTCCAGCAGCCCGTTCGACACGCCGTCGTACGCGTCGCCCTGAAGCGTCAGGGTGTCGCCCTCCGCTAGGCTCCAGTCGGCGCGGAAGCCACCGCGGACCTGGTTCCAGTCGTCCTCGTTCGAGAAGCCCTGCTCGCGGTCGAGCGCCTCGCGGCCGAACCAACGCCCGTAGGCGCGATAGCTGCCCGTCTCGCCCAGCACGCCGCCGTAGCGCGCGGTCAGCGAGCTCTCCCAGGTGCCGAGCGTCCCCACCACCAGCCCGCCGTGCGTGTCGTGGGCGCTCTTGGTGATGATGTTGATCACGCCGTTGACGGCGTTCGCGCCCCACATCGTCGCCCCGGGGCCGCGGATGACCTCGATGCGCTCGATGTCGGCAAGCGGGTAGTCCTGGACGTCCCAGAAGGTGCCCGAGAAGAGCGGGGTGTACACCGTGCGCCCGTCGATCAGCACCAGCAGCTTGGTCGCGAGCAGATCGTTGTGACCACGGGCGCTCACGGCCCAGAGGTTGGACCCCACGCGCGCGACGTTGACCCCCGGCACCATCCGCAGGGCCTCCATGATCGTCGTCGCCCCCGAGCGGCGCAGGTCTTCCTGCGTGAGCACGTAGACCGCGGCCGCCGAGTCGGCGACCGACTGCGACCTACGGCTGACCGACGTCACCTCGAGCTCGATCGTCATCAGCTCTTCGAGCGAGAGCGACGCGTAGTCGGGAAAGTCCTCCCCCTCGGACTGAGCGGCCGCGAGCGGGGCGGCAAGGGCAAGGAGGAGCGCGCAGGGAACGAGGGGGACGTCCTCAAGCGCGCGACGCAGGCGCTTCATGGAAGCAGGGGTCCGGTTGGGGGGCTGGGGAGAGTTGTGTTCCTCGGCCGGAACCCGCTCGCCGCTCGATGACAACTTTGGGGGGGTAAGGGAAAACACCAGTTCCCGCGTGGAAGAGTTTTCGCCCCCAGAGCACGTCGCGCCCACAACGAAACGAACCCCCGCGGCGGGTGCCGCGGGGGTTCGTGGTGGCTTGCGCCCCTCGTAGGAGAGACGCCGATGCGACCGTCGCGCGCTAGCGAACGAGCGGCGCGCGCAGGCCCGAGACGAGGTCGGTCTCGGTCGGCGAGTAGCGCTCGATCACGTCCGCCGCGTAGCGGTAGAGCATGCCGTGGTTCGGCAGATACACCGCGCCGCCGGCCTCCTCGAAGGCCTGCTCGACGAGATCCGCGCGCTGGGCGACGGCGCCCGAGGTCACGGCCTCGGCCAGCACCGCCTGCGCCTTCGCGGGCGTGAGCGCCTCGGGCAGGACGTCCGGCTTGGCCCAGTGGATCGGGGCCTCGGTCAGGTCGAGCGTGAGCTCGCCGTTCGCATCGACCGCCGACGGCACGAGGCCGATGTACACGCCGGACGCCGACGCTTCGTTGATGCGCTCGACGGGCATGTCGCCGACGAAGAGCAGCGGGTTGTGCACCTGGCGCACCGGCAGCACGTCCTGGTCCGCGGAGACCGCGATCAGGTAGCCGGCCGACGCCGTCGGCTGGTCGCTGCGCCACGCGTGGGCGTAGCTGTCGTCCAGGAAGAAGGGCTGCGCGAAGAGCAGGCGCACCTCGCTCTTCTGGATCGTGACGGGCGCGGGGTACTCCTGGCCGGTGGCCTGGAAGACCAAGGCCGAGGTCGCCGCCGCAGAGGCCAGGAGCGCGAAGAGAGGCAGTTTTTGAAGCTTCATGGTTGTCTTGACTCCTTGGCTCAGTCGAGCAGCAGTTCCACGTCGTCCAGGCCGATGCGACCCTCGTTCGAGCCGTGGCTCGGGCCGAACTCGAGGCCGACGGCGAGGATGCTGTTGAGGTCGATGCCCGAGCCGTTGTGCGCGAACGCCTCGATCGGCACGCGGATGGTCTCGAACTCGTTCGCCCAGCCGGCGCCGGCACCGCAGCTCGTGCGCTGGTAGGGCTCCTCGATGCCGCCTCCGAAGGCGCTGATGTTTATGCGCGAGAAGGTCAGGTTGGTGTCGACCAGCGTGACGTCGAAGGTCAGGTCGCCCTGGACCGCCGTCGTGAGCGTGTCGCGCGAGGCCTGGCAGGCGCGGAACGAGATGGTCTCCCAGATGCCGACCGGGCCGCCGCCCGGGACGATCCAGGCGTAGTACGAGTCGGTGCCGTCCCACTCGAAGACCACGCCGCGGCTGTTGTCGCCGATGCCGTCCACGGTGAAGCCGTTGAAGGCCTCCGTGCTGTTGGTGAACGTCGTGTTGGGGTCATCCATGTTGCCCTCGGTCACGCCGTTCACGGTGAAGCCAACGCCGATGCCCGAGCTGGACACGTCGGTCAGGAAGTTCGTCTGGAAGTCGTCCAGCACGACCTTGCCGGGCGCGTCGCCCTCGCGGTACATCAGGTCGACCACGACGCACGGGTCGATCGGGGCTCCCGGCGGCTTGAACGACTCCCACTGGCGATACAGGTAGTCCTTCGCCGGGATGCTGCCGTTGATGTAGCGCTCGACGAGCGGGTAGAAGTACCCGCGCATGATCTGGTGCGTGTCCGCCCGGCCCACGAGGCAGGGGCCGGTCGCGACCGACGAGCCGCCGCCGTCGTGGAAGTCGCCGTGCCCCACGCCGTGGAGCGAGATCGACTGACGCACCTGCTGCGCGCGGTCGTGCAGGTGGAACGTCTGGCACAGGTTGCAGTTGGCGCAGCCGTTCACGTCGGCGTCGGAGCCGCCGGTCCACAGGTGATAGTTGACCGCGTGCGGGTCGGTGTTCGGGAAGCCCTGGAAGTCGACCGGCGCGATGCTCGACACCAGCTTGATGTCGTCGATCGTGTAGTTCTGCGGGACGAACGTGCCGTCGAAGATGCGGTCGTAGGCGATGACCACGCCCTCGCCGCCGCGGCTGTGGCCGAGCCAGACGATGTTGCTGGTGTCGACGTGCCCGTCGAGGACGCCGCCGCCGATGGTCGGCAGCGCGTTGATGAAGTCGTCGGTGTTCGAGAGCGTCGTGGTCGCGGCGAACTCCACGCCGGGGCCGGTCTGGTTCGAGTGGCTCATCACGACGTAGCCGTACGAGGCCATGTGCTCGCCGACGTGGTCGTACCACTGATAGTTGTGGCCGTTGCCGTGGCTCACCACGATCAGCGGCAGCTCGCCGAGGCTCGCGATGTTCGACGGGTAGTAGGTGTCCTGCTGATCCCAGGCGGTAACGCCGAGGTCGTAGACCAGCTCGCTCGTCGCGAACGGGCCCGGCTGGGTCGTGTCGTGCACGACGTAGCCGCCGGCCTCGACGTCGTCGAGCCCATCGATGTAGTCGCCCGCGTCGAGTTGGCCGTCCTGGTTGACATCGATGACGACGTCGAACGGCACGCCGAGCGCGATGCCCGCGTTGCCGCTGATCGAGCCGTTGTCGAGGATGACGGTGTTCGACTGGATGTTGCCCGCGACGAACGTGAAGGTCTCGGCGCCGCCCGTGGAGATGTCGACCAGGCTCGGGTCCGAGGCCCAGCCGGCGACGTCCTTGGACGCGACGAGGTACAGGTCGCAGGTTTGGCCGACGAGCGCCGGCTTCAGCCCCGGGTCGACCGCCAGACGGATGCGGCCACCCTCGTTGAAGGCGCGCACATACTCGAAGAAGGGGAATTGGCCGAGGTTGTTGCCCGCGAGCTCGGTCGAGGTCTGGGCGTGGGCCGAAAGCGAGAGCGCGAAGAGCGCCGCGCCGCCTGCGGCCAGGAATCGGTGCTTGGCTCTCACGCGCCTGGCTCCTTACCTGGGGTTGAGGGGAAGTGAGGTGCGGAGGGACCGGTACTCTTCACTCCCGGCCCCCCTGCTCAATCAAGGACGGTAGCAGCCGGCGAGCGGTTTGGGTGCGAGTGTCTCGGAAGGCTTACCCAGCCCTGAGAATCCGGATCCCGCGGGAACCCGCGGGGGCCGGCTCCCGTCGCGGGCCACGCTTTCACGGAAGCTTGACGAACGCCTCGCCGCCGGCGACGACCTCGACGTCCGCGACCGCCTCGCGACGTGCGCGCCGGCCCTCGACCGGAACGTGATTCCGGATCTCGACCCTCCCCGCGGGGACGAACGGCGCCCGGAAGCGGCCGTCCGGCCCGAGCGCCAGCTGAGCCGCGACCTCGACCCCGCCCGGCCCGTCCCAGGCGGCGAACGGAAAGAGATACGCGGTCGGGTCGCCCGACCCGACCTCGCCGGCCAGCGCGCCGGTCCGGAAGGCCAGGTCGTAGGAGAGCGTGCCGTCGCGCAGCTCGAGCTCGACCAGGGCGCTCACCCCCAGCGTGACGTCGGGGTGCCGGAACACGAGCTCGTGCGGCCCCTCGCGCCCGATCTCGATGCGGTAGCGTCCGTCCGCGCCGACCTCGGCGCGCGGCAGGTCCTCGTCGCGGCCGGTGTGGAAGCCCGCGATGCGGAGCTCGACGCGCCACCCCGCCGCCGGAGCGTCGTCGACCGTCAGCGTTCCCTCCACGCCTGAGCGCGGGAGATCGGCGAGGTCGAAGTCACGCCGCGCCACGTCGCCCGCGCGGACGTCGACGTTCGGACGCAGCGCGGGCGGGAGCTCGTCGACGAGATGGTGGGTCGACCTGAAGTCCTGCTGGAGCGGATCGCTGCGCAGCAGCTCGACCGTCCACGGCCCGGCGGTCAAGCCGTCGAGCCGATAGCGCCCGTCCGCGCCGACGCGCGTCGGGCGCGGATACGGATCGAGGCGCGAGGCCGCGACCACCAGCCCCGCCGGATCGACGCCGGCGGGCGTGCGCACCAGGCCCTCGACCGAGCCGCCGGCGTCGAGCTCGACCACCAGCTCGGCCGCGCCCACCGCGGGATCGAAGCCGGCCAGGTCGACCTCCCCGGCCGCATAGCCGTCGCGGTCGACGCGCAGCACGTAGTCGCCCGCCTCCTGCGGCGTCAAGAGGAAGCGTCCGTCGGCATCGGAGCGCCCGGTCAGCTCGGGGTTGAACGGCGTCCGCGAGCGGAAGCCGCGCACGTGGATCAGCATCCCCGGCGCCGGCTCGCGGTAAAGCCGCAGCTCGGCTCCGGCGAGCCCTACGCCACCCGCGGTCACGCGCCCGGTGATCCCGGGCGCGCGCTCCAGCTCGACCGCGGTGACCGCCGCGAGCTCGCCGGGGCCGAAGGGCCCCAGCACGACCTGGCGCGCGCCGTCGGCTCCGACGCGCAGCCGAAAGCGCTCGTCAGGCTCGCGCAGCGTAGCGGTGCCGGCCTCGCCCAGGGCCTCGGCGATCGGCTCGTCGCCCACCTCGCTGAGGGCCGCGAGCCGGAACGCGAGCGGTGCCTCCGCGCCGCGGAGGCGGACGTCGAAGCGCAGCTCGCGCGTGTCGCGGAACGCGAGCTCGACGCCCTCGGTCCCCGGCATCACGCCGGGCAGGAAGGCGTCGCTCCAGCGCTCGTTGAGGTCCTCGACCCGCAGGTCGTGCGTCGCGTCGGCGATCACGGCCACTACGAAGCGCCCCTCGGCGTCGGTGAAGCCGTAGTCCATGCGCGGCCCGTACGGCGCCTGGCACGAGACCCAGAAGCGGTATCCCGCCAGGGGCTCCCCGGTCGGATCGACCACGCGTCCGGTGATCCGGTCCTCGCGCCGCAGGGCGGTGAGCCTGAGGTCGCCGACGTCGATCGCCTCGCCCACCGGCACGTCGAGGTCGGCGAGCCACGTCCAGTACCGCCCACGCGCGCCGGCCCACAGCACGCGCTCCCCCGCCTCGACGCCGTCGAGCCGGAAGCGGCCGTCGGCATCGGTCCGCGTACGGGGCGACCAGCCGTAGGGCTCGGGCCCCATGCGCGCGAGGTCGTCAGGCGAGTGGCGCAGGTGGTCCTCTCCGCCGATCACGACCTCCGCCCCGGCCAGCGGCGCGCCATCGGGCCCCAACACGCGCCCCGCGAGCGTTCCGCCGGGCGCGAGCACGAGGTCGCCGAGGTCGAGCAGCGGCTCGTCGGACTCGAGCTGCACGTGCTCGAAGATCGTTCCGTAGCCGGACGCCTGCAGCGCGACCAGGTAGCCGCCGTCGTGCGTGTGCGCTGCGCTGAGCGCGAGCTCGACGCGGCCGTCGGCGCCGCTGGGCTCGGACTTGGCGGAGTAGAGCGAGAGCACCGCGCCGGCGATCGGCCGCAGGGCCTCGTCGATCGCGCGCGCGGCCAGGCGCTGGCGTGGGGCCGAGGCGACGCCGGGCCCGTCCGCCGCCGCTGTCGGGCCGGAAGAGACGCCCGCCGTGATCGCGGCAACGGACCCGCTGGCGAGACGCCGCTCGGACTCGCCGCGCGCCTGGGTCGCGAGCAGCTCCGCGTCGGCGGAGCCCGCCGGACTTCCCTGGGGCCGCACCGGCGCACCGCGCGCGCCGAGCGCGCGAAGACCCACGACCGCCACCACCGCCACAAGAGCCGCCGCACCCGCCTTGAGCACCGTGTTCATCGCCACCATCGCCGGAAGTCCGGCGCCAAGGGCGCCCTCCGCGGCGGGCGCGTTCGCGGGACGCGGCGCGAGGAGCGCGACCCAGGCCTCGCGGCCCCCCGGTCGCCGGTCGAGGAGCTCGCGCAACCGCTCGCGGCCGCGCAGGAGATGCGAGCGCACGGTCGCCGCCGACGTGTCGCGCCGCGCCGCGATCTCGGCCGCGGTCAGACCCTCGTAGTAGCGCAGGATCAGCGCCTCGCGGTAGGGCTCGTCGAGCGCGAGCACCCCGTCGACCAGCTCGCGCTGGAGCTCCATGCGCTCCAACAGCTCCTCGGGCGAGGGCAGCTCCTCGGCACGCGACGCCGACGCCTCGCGCAGCGCCCGGCGGCTCTCGCCACGCGCGCGCTGCCGCGCGCGGTTGCGCAGCACGCGCGCCAGCCACGGCCCCAGCGGGCGCTCGTCGCTCGGCGGCGAGGCGAGCGCCGTCGCCCAGGTGTCCTGCACGAGGTCGTCGGCCGAAGCCGGGTCGCGCACCAGGCTGCGCGCCAGCGCGCGCAGCCACGAGGCGTGGGCCAGAAGCTCGCCGGCGTCGGGTCGTGCGGAGGGGTTGGGGCTCATGGACGTCGCTCCACCCAAGGATGCCGCGGCCCCGCGGGGCGTTGCGAAGAAAGCGCGGAAGCCACGCGGCCCCCGGGCTAAGATCGCCCGCCGCATGAGCGAGAAGCAGCCTCACCCCCACTTCAACGACCACGGCACGCTCGACTGGAAGACCAGCTGGGCCGACGCCTTCGCCGCCGCGCGCGAGGGCGGCAAGCACATCTTCATCGAGTTCGGCCGCGAGTTGTGAGGCAACTGCCGCAGCCTGGTGCAGGCTGTCGTCCCACGCCCCGACGTCGCGCCGCTCCTGCAGGAGCACTTCGTCGCCCTCGCCGCCGACTGCGACGCGCCCGAGCCCGAGGTCGAGGAGCTCGCCATGAAGATCCCCGACGCGATGATGCTGCCGTTCGTGATCCTGACGGACGCAAACGGCCAGTACGTCGACGGCTGGTCGGGCGCCGTTCAGCCCGAGGTGCTCAAGCGGATGCTCTCCGCGGCGATCGCTTCCTAGCGAAGAGCAGGAGCGCGTAGCTCCGCGGGTCGAGCAGCAACCTGCGGTAGGTCTTCTCGCCCGCGATCTGAGCCACCATCGCCTCGCACATCTTCCAGCCGAACGCGCGGAAGAGCCGGCGGCGCCAGGCCGGCCGGCCGTAGAGCACGTTCGCCAGGCGGCGCGCGACCGCGAAGTCCGCGAGCAGCGCGCTCCGCAGCCGCCGCCCATAGCTGCGGCCGGCGGCGTCGGGCGAGAGGTCGGCCGCGTCCGCGGCCTCGGCGGCCAGGCGTCCGCTGATCAGCGCCGGGCTGATGCCCTCGGCGGTCAGTGGATCGCACAGGCCGTAGGCGTCGCCGAGCAGCAGCACCGGCCCGCGCGCCGGCGGCCCCGGGCGTGGAGCCAGCGGGATCACGAAGCCGTGGCGCTCGACCTAGCGCGCGTAGCCGAGGCCGATCGAAGCGAGATAGCGCTCGAGGCGCGCGCGCAGGTCCTTGGCCCCGGGGCGGGTGGAGAGCACGCCGACCGACAGGTGTCCTTCCTTCGGGAACACCCAGCCGTAGCCGTCCGGCACGCAGTCGAAGTCGAAGCGCCCGGCGTCCGCGAAGCGCGCGAGCGCGTCGGGCGTCACTTCGAGCTCCCACTCGAGCGCCGGCACGCGCAGCGGAGGCTCGTCCCAGCCCGCCGCCTGCGCCGTGCGCGACAGCGCGCCGTCGGCGGCCAGCACCAGCCGCGCCTCGACCTCGCCGTCCGCGGTCCGCAGCCGCGCGCCGTCCGGTCGCACGTCGATCGACTCGACCGCGCAGGGATGACGCGCTTCGGCTCCCGCCTCGACGGCGGCGGCCAGGAGCGCCGCGTCCAGCTCGGCGCGCATCGCCATCCAGAGCATCGGCGCGTCGCGCTCGACGCGCACCGAGACGCCGGCGTCGGGCGCGTGCATCTCGGCCGCGGCCAGCGGCAGCCCCGGCGGCTCGTCCCACGGCAGCTCGCGCGCGGCGCGGCGCACCAGCCCGCCGCCGCAGGTCTTGTAGCGCGGATGCTCGGCGCGATCGAAGAGCACCACCCGCCGGCCGCGCCGCGCCAGGTGCAGCGCGGCGTTCGCCCCCGCCGGGCCGGCGCCGACGACGGCGACGTCGCAGACCTCGGTCACCCGGCGGCGCCTCTGCCGTCGCGCTTCTTGAGCTCGCGCTCGCGCAGCTCGCGCCGCAGGACCTTCAGCACGGTGCTCTTCGGCAGCTCGTCGATCTCTTCGAGCTCGCGCGGCACCTTGTAGGCGGCGAGGTTCTCGCGGCAGTGGGCCTCGATCGCCCCGAAGTCGAGCGTCTGTCCCGGTTGCGCGACGAGGAACGACTTGACCGTCTCGCCGCGCTTCGGATCCGGCACGCCGATCGTGGCCGCCTCGAGCACCGCGGGGTGCGCCATCAGCACGTCGTCGACCTCGTCGGGGTACACGTTGTAGCCGCCGGCGACGATCATGTCCTTCTTGCGGCCGACGATGCGGAAGTAGCCGTCCTCGTCCATCGTCGCGAGGTCGCCGGTCATGAACCAGCCGTCGCGCAGCGCGCCGGCGGTCTCCTCGGGCATGTTCCAGTAGCCCTGCATCACCTGCGGGCCGGCGAGCAGCAGCTCGCCCTCCTCCCCCGCCGGCTTGTCCTTGGTCGGATCGTCGACGTCGACGACGCGCGCGTCGGTGTTCGAGAGCGGCACGCCGATCGTGCCGATCTTGCGCACGCCGCCGAGCGGGTTGCAGTGCGTCACCGGCGAGGTCTCGGTCAGGCCGAAGCCCTCCATGATGCGCGCGCCGGTCATGCTCTCGAAGCGCTCCTGCACGTCGAGCGGCAGCGGCGCCGAGCCCGACAGGCAGGCCTTGACGCTCTTCAGATCGCGACCGTCGATGCCGGGGAAGTGGTTGATCGCGTTGAACATCGCCGGCACGGCGGGCGCGACCGTCACGCGATGGCGCTCCAGGGCTCCGACCAGCTTTTCGATGTCGCGCGGGTCCGGCAGGATCACCTGGGCGGCGGCCGTGTGCACCGACCAATTCATCGAGACCGTCATCCCGAACACGTGGAAGAGCGGGAGCGCCGTCAGCACGACCTCGCGACCGTACTCGATGCCGACGAACCAGCGGTTGATCTGCTGCACGTTGCACGAGAGGTTGCGGTGCGAGAGCATCGCTCCCTTCGAGACACCGGTGGTGCCGCCGGTGTACTGGAGCACCGCCAGGTCGTCCATGTCGACCTCGACGCGCGGCGGCGCGCCGCTCGCCGAGCGGATCAGCGGGCGGAAGTGGTGCACTCCGTCGCCGGTCGGGATCTTGACGTAGCGGCCCTTCTTCTTGAGCGCGAACGGCGCGATCCAGCGCAGCGGCGGGCGCAGGTATTCATGGATCGACGCGATGACGTAGTGGCGCACGGGCAGCTTGTCGCGGATCCCGCAGACCACGCCGTCGAAGACGAAGTCGGCCAGGATCGCCACCTCGCACGACGCGTCGTTCCACTGATGCTCGATCTCGCGCGCGGTGTAGAGCGGGTTGGTCAGCACCGCGGTACCGCCGAGCGTCAGCACGGCGAAGTACGAGATGACCGCCTGCGGCAGGTTCGGCATCTGGATCGCCACGCGCGTCCCCTGCTTCACACCGAGGCCGGCCAGCGCCGACGCCAGGCGCCCGACCTCGTCCTGAAGCTCGGCGTAGCTCAGCGTGCCGTTCATGAAGTGCATCGCCGGCCGGTCGGCGAACTCGCGCGCGCTGCGTTCCAGGAAGCCGTGGACCGGCACCTCCTCGAACTCGAGTTCCGGGGGTACGCCCTGGTCGTAGGAGTCGTGCCAGATCCTCTTCGCCATGCTGCCCATGGTCGTGTTCCGAAGGGGCCGTCGCAACCGCGCGCCGCGGGAGTCGGTAGGATGAGGGACCATCCACGGAGGTTTCCATGCAGACGTCCCGCTCGTCGTTCCCCGCACGACCCTTGGTCCTGTCGATTGGCGCGCTCGCGCTCGGCGGCTTCGCGGCGCTCCAGGCCGCGCGGCAGGAGCCGGGCGACGCGCCGGCGCGACCGGTCCTCGTACCGTTCCTGGTCGAGGAGCTGCGCAACCTCGGCGTCGTCGACGCGCAGGTGCTGGTCGCCAACGCCGGCGGGCTCGACACGACGCTGACCCTGTCGCGGCTGCGCGTCCTGTCCGACGGCGAGGCGATCGTCGACCTGCCGCTGGCCCGCGAGCTGCCCGCCGATCCGCGCTACGCGCGCGCGAGCGAGCTGGTCGAGCTCCTGCCCCATGCCCACGCCCACACCCACGGCGACCGCGAGCGCTGGTTCGCCGCCGCGGACGCGCCCGAGCTCACGGGCGACGCCGCCTTCGCCGCCTCGACCGAGGTCGACGCCCTGGTGGAGCAGATGCGCGCCGACTTCGCCGCCGGCGTGCCCGAGCCCTTCGTGCACGTCGACTTCGCGCTGCCGACCGATCAGATCTTCTTCCAGGACGATCCCGCCGGCATGGAGCGCACCGTCGAGCTGCGCCTCGACTACCGCGACGCCGGCGGCCTGCCGGCGTCGCTCAGCGTCCAGCGCACCCTCCGGCGCCTGGCGCGCCCGCTGGCCCCGCCGGCGAGCCTGACGGCGCTCGGGATGGGCGTCCACGCCGGCGACCTGCACGTCCACAGCTGCCACGGCGAGGCCGCCGGCGCCTGCGCGCCGTCGGGCGACTGCGCCGCGGAGAGCTTCCAGACGTCCGGCAGCTTCACGTACGCCCAGCTGAAGAGCCAGTTCCAGGCCCTCGGCCTCGACTGGTTCACCGCCACCGACCACAGCTACTGCATCAACTCCGACTCGGAGTACAACACGATCGTCGCCGAGTGCGCCGCGCTCACCGACGGGTCGTTCCTGGTGCTCCCCGACATCGAGCTCTCGAGCGACGAGGAGGGCTCGCAGGTCGGCAGCGACCTCGGCGACCTGCTCTGCCTGATCGGGACGACGTCGGCCAACCACATGGGCGCGCACGGCATCACCTCGCGCAAGCTCGGCGGCGACGACGGCTTCCTGGGCTTCTGCGACGGGCTCTTCGACGACGTGCTCGAACCGTTCTCGCAGAACGTGACCGCGATCCGGGCCGAGGGCGGCTACGCGATCGCGAACCACCCCGAGGGCGACTCGTTCGGCTGGAACAGCTTCGCGGCCACCCAGGGCCTCGAGGCGAACCAGCTGCACGGCGTCGAGGTGTGGAACGGCGGCTCGCAATCCGGCCAGGGCGGCAACGTCGGCCGGTGGGTCGACTGGCTCCTCGGCGGACGCATCCTGTACGCGTATTCGGGCAGCGACACGCACGACGCCGCCTTCGCCTTCGGCGCCAACCACGTGGTGCTCGACGGCGAGAGCTTCAACGCGGACAACCTCGAGTCCGCGCTCAAGGCGGGTCGCGTGTTCCTTTCCAACGGGCACCACCTGGTCTTCGAGGTGGTGCAGGACGGCGTCGCGCTTCCGATGGGCACGCTGCAGGCGCTCAGCCCCTCGCAGCCGGCCAGCACGCTGACGCTCCGCGCGCACTACAACTTCGGCGCCGACACGAGCACGATCACGGTCTTCCGCGGCCGCGTCGGCGACGGCTCCGAGACGGCGGCCTGCACCAGCCCCCCGCTGACCGGCGAGGGCGTGTGGGAGTGCTCGGCCACGCTCGAGCCGACCGCGCGCAGCTGGTACCGCGCGTACAGCGAGGGCGCGGGCGTCACCGCGTACACCAACCCGGTCTTCTTCCTGCCCGGCAGCTGCAGCTACACCGCGTACGGCGAGGGGCTCGGCGCGGCCAACATCGGGACGCTCGCGAGCGTCTCGTCGCCGACGCTGGGGAGCCTGAACACGCTCTCGCTGTCCGGCTTCTCGGCGTCGTCGCCGACCGCGCTAGTCGCGCTGTCCGGCGGGCCGATCCCGACCGGCTCGCCGCTCTTCGGGGGCTTCCTCCTGATCGACCCGGCCTTCCAGCTGCTGGTGCCGGTCGCGCTGGCGGGCGGAGGCGGGAGCTTCACGTTCCAGGTGCCCGAGGAGTCGGCCGCGGGGACTTCGTTCTACTGGCAGGCGGCGGCACCCGACGCGGGCCAGCCCGGCGGCTTCGCCTTCTCGAACGGCCTGGAGATGACGCTCTGCGGGCTGCTCGAATAGGGCTCAGCGCGTTCGCGGCAGCAGTCGCGCCAGGCCGCGCCACAGCGCGTTCGGCAGCGACTGCGCCACCCCCATGCCGAGCCACATCGGCGGCGGGAAGGCCGCGATCGCCTCGCCCTTGAGCAGCGCGCGCACGCAGCGCTTCGCCGCCGGCTCGACGTCCATCAGGAACGGCATCGGGAAGCGCGCGCCGTCGGTCATGGGCGTGCGCACGAAGCCCGGGCGCAGGTCGACCGCGCGCACGCCGGTGCCGGCGAGGTCGGAGCGCAGCGTCTCGAGGAACGTCGACAGGCAGGCCTTGCTCGCCGCGTACGCGCCGCTGCCGGGCAGCCCGCGGTAGGCCGCCAGGCTCGACATCCCGGCCAGCGTGCCGCGCCCGCGCGGGAGCATGCGCTCGAGCCCGGCGTGCAGCGTCGCCACGGCGCCGAGCGCGTTGACGCGCAGCACGGGCTCGACGTGCTCCCAGCGGAGCGAATGCGCCGGCGTCGCGTCCGACACGCCGGCGTTGGCGAGCACGAGGTCGAGCTCCAGCTCGTCGTCCCAGCGCGCGACCTCGGCGCGCACCGCGTCCGCGTCGGCCACGTCGACCGGCGCCGCGTCCGCCGCGCCGCCGGCGGCGCGGAGCTCGGCGGCGAGGGCCTCGAGCGCCTCCACGCGGCGCGCCGCCAGCACCACGCGCGTGCCGCGCGCCGCGAGCTGGCGCGCGATCTCCGCCCCCAGCCCCGACGAGGCGCCGGTGACGTAGGCGGCGCGAAAGCCGGCGCTCACAGCGCCCCCAGCACGATGTCCAGCGCGTTCGTGAGCCGCACCACCGCGCCGTCGGACGACGCGCCCTGGGCGCAGAGGCCGGCTCCCAGCAGGTTGCAGTCCGGCGGAATCGGCACCGAGAAGGGCGCTCCGGGCCCGGCGGTGAAGAGCAGCGGCGGCTGCGTCACATCGCACAGGAGCGTCCCCAGCGGCCCCAGCGGCACGTTCGCCGAGCCCACCGCCACGCCGAGGAGGTCCAGCACCGCTGCCGGCAGGAAGGTCGCGTGGTCGATGCGCGGGTCCCAGGTCGCGCCGAGGACGGGCCCGCTGGTGGCGCCCGGCAGAAGCGCGATCGGGTTGGGCGGGTTGCCGGCGCGGATCACCTCGGCGGGCGCGGCGGTGCCCGGCGTGTTCTGCGCCAGGAACGCGAACAGGTTGCGGAACAGCACGCGGTTCTCCCCCAGGTCGAAGCCGACGCCGGTCGGCCCGGGGTTGGTCGTGAAGAAGTTGACGTCGGAGAGGAACACCGCCGGCCCCGAGCACGGCCCCAGCGCGCCGGCGGGGAGCACGGCGATCGAGCTCCCCGGCGCGTTCGAGGCCAGCTCGACCGCCTGGCTGCCGAGCGCGTGCATGCTGCCCTCCCAGCCGCCCGCGATCTCGCCGACGACCCCGAAGGGGCCGAAGAAGAGCGGGTGCAGCGGCGCCGTGATGGCCGGATCCTGCTCGAGCCACGAGACCCCGTCCCAGGCGACTCCGAAGGGCGCCGCGACCGAGCTGGGCCCGGCGGAGAAGCTGCGCCCCACGTCCGCGATGACGACCAGCGCGCCGCCGGCGGCGACGAAGTCGTAGAGCGCCAGCTGCTCGGCCGGCGCGAGCGGCAGCGTCTCGGCGAGCAGGTCGGCCCAGAAGATGTCGGAGCCGACAAGGTTCGGCGGCGTGAGCTCGAAGACCGCCGGCACGACCTCGAAGCGCAGATCGACCACGCCGCCGGGACCGAAGCTCGCGCCGTCGGCGAGCTCGGCGCGCGCCGCGGCGTAGTGCTCGCCGGTCGCCAGCTCGAAGGCCGGACCGACCTGGATGCGATCGCCGCGCAGCGAGCCGACGCGCAGCATCGCCTGCGAGGCGGCATCCGGCTGCGGCGCGACCTCGGCCGCAGGGGCCTGGGAAAAAATGGGCGGAGGCGGAAGCGCGGTCAGCATGGGACTCTCCGGAACGGGGCCTGCAGACGGACGCCCACGAGCGTAGCGTCTAGCGCTCCAAGTCCTTCCTACAGCATGGGTTACCATGCGGTTACCCCGAGCCGGAGCGCGACGGCGTAACGTCCTCCATGGTGCTAGCGCGTCCCCCGAAGCCGAGAAAACCCCTCCTCCCGCTGATCCTCGCCGTGGCCTGCTTCGCGGCGGCCTACGCGATGGCCGAGCCGGCCGCCGGCGCGGACGCCGGCGCCGCGCCGCCTTCCGACGCGCCCGCTTGCCCCGTGCTCGGGAGCAGGTGAGACTTCCCCCATGACCATCGGAACGGTTCTCGTCGTGGAGGACGACGCCGCGATCCGCCGCGGGATCGTCGACTCGCTGCGCTTCGCGGGCTACGGCGTCTTCGAGGCCGGCGACGGCGAGGCCGGGCTCAAGACCGCGCTGTCGGCGGGCCCGGACCTGGTGCTGCTCGACGTCCTGATGCCCAAGAAGGACGGCTTCGAGGTGCTCGACGAGCTGCGCCGCAGCCGCCCCAACCTGCCGGTGATCATGCTCACCGCCCGGGGCGCCGAGGAGGACCGCGTACGCGGCCTGCGCGGCGGCGCCGACGACTACGTGGTCAAGCCCTTCAATACCGGCGAGCTGCTCGCGCGCGTCGAGGCGGTGCTCCGCCGCACGCCCGCGCGGCCCGAGACGTCGGTGTCCGAGATCGAGGTCGCCGGACGCCAGATCGACTTCGAGCGCCGCGAGGCGCGCCTGCCTGACGGCAACGTCGTGCAGCTGACCGAGCGCGAGGCCGAGGTGCTGGCCTACCTCGCCGCCAACCGCACGCGCGCGATCTCGCGCGACGAGCTCCTGCGCTGCGTCTGGGGCCTGGATCCGCGCGGCGTGCGCACGCGCACCGTCGACATGCTGATCGCGCGCCTGCGCGACCGGCTGAACGACGATAAGGACGACCCCAAGGTGATCACGACCGTGCGCTCGAAGGGCTACATGCTCGCGCGCGTCGAGGAACCCGCGGACGCCCAGGCGGAGCCCGAGGACCGGTGATCACCCACCGCGTCCGCTGGCTGATCTTCCTCGCCTGCGGCGCGCTCCTGTCGGTCGCCCTGGGTTGGGTCACGTGGGCCGCGCTCGACCTCGAGCGCAAGGGCCACGAGCAGCGCGTGCGCAACTCCGAGCTGCAGCGGCTGCACATCGCGCTCGCCCGCATGGACGCGGCGCTGACGACGGTGCTCGCGTACGAGACGTCGCAGCCGTGGTTCCACTACGCCTCGTTCTTCGAGCCCGGCCCCGCCTTCAGCATCACCGGCCGCGAGGTCGACCCCGGCGGCTACTACCAGCCGTCGCCCCTCATCCAGCGCCGGCGGCCGTACTTCCGGCTCTACTTCTCGATGTCGGCCGAGATCGACCTCAGCTCGCCGCAGCACCCCAGCCCGGAGATGCGCGAGCTGGCCTACGACCAGGGCCTGGTGACGCGCGAGGGCCTGGAGGCCACCGGCAAGCTCATGCGCGAGCTCGACGAGCTGGTCGAGCTGCCCGAGCTGCTCGACGCGATCGAGCGCCTGCGCCCCCCGCGCCGCGGACCGCTGACCGAGACGCTCGACGGCGACGCGCTGGTGCTCGACGACCCGCGCGACCTGGCGCTCGAACGGACCGAGGACGAGTTCCGCTTCCGCAACCGCCTGATGCAGCTGGCGAACCTCGTGCCGACCGACGGCGACGGCACGCGCGTGCAGCAGGGCCCGTTCGTGCCGCACATCGTGGCGCGCCCGGACGGGGCGGCTCCGGAGCTGGTCTTCGTCCGCGAGCTGAAGTTCGGCGAGTCGCGCGGGGTGCAGGGCATCTGGACCGACTGGCCGAAGCTGCACGACTTCCTCTGCAGCCAGGTGCGCGACCTCTACCCCGAGGGGCGCCTGCGGCTCGCCGGCCCCGAGACGACCGCCAACCGGCTCGCGGTGATCCCCTTCGCCTTCGACTCCGGGCCGCCGCGCGACTACGCGCTGCCGGCCTTCACGCCGACGCGCCTCGCGCTGCTCGGGCTGTGGGTCGCGGTGCTCGCCGCGGCGACGGCGGTCGGCGTAACGCTCCAGAAGACGATGGAGCTGAGCGAGCGCCGGCGCAGCTTCGTGTCGGCGGTGACGCACGAGCTGCGCACGCCGCTCACGACCTTCTGCATGTACTCGGAGATGCTCGCGGACGGCATCGTCACCGACCCGCACGCGCAGAAGGAGTACTTCGACACCCTCAAGGACGAGTCGGTCCGCCTGCGGCGAATCGTCGAGAACGTGCTGGGCTATGCGCGCCTGGAGGGCCGTCGCGAGGAGCGTGAGCTAGAGCGCGTCAGCGCCGAGGCGCTGCTGGACCGCATCCTTCCGTCGCTCGAGCGGCGCGTCGCGGAGACCGACATGCAGCTCGTCCCGGACGTGCGGCTGCGCCCCGACTGCGCGGTCGAGGTCGACGTGCAGACGATCGAGCAGATCCTCTTCAACCTGGTCGACAACGCGTGCAAGTACGCCTCGGACCAGGAGGATCGGCGCGTGCACCTCGAAGCGCTCGCCTCGCGCGACGAGGTGGTCTTCGCCGTGCTCGACCACGGCCAGGGAATCCCCGACGCGGTGCGGACGGCGATCTTCCGCCCGTTCCAGCGCGCGGCGGGCGATGCCGAGGGCACGACGCCGGGGATCGGGCTCGGGCTCGCCCTGGCGCGCGGGATGGCGCGTACGCTGGGAGGCGACGTAGCGCTGGGCCGGCGGAAGGGGTTTGGCGCGGTGTTCGAGCTGCACCTTCCGCTGTCGCGCCAGGCCGTCCGCACCTGATCTTCCCGCACATGCGCCACGCCACGCTCGCCCTCGCCTCGCTCCTCGTCCTCGCCAGCTCGCCCGCCTCCCAGACGATCGCCCAGGGTCCACCCGACCGAGCCCCCGCCGCGGGGCCGCGCGGGCTCGCCGGCGTCCGGCGCGCGGAGCTGGCCGGCGTAGCCCTCGGCGGAGCGCCTCACTTCGACCTGCGCCGCGTGTTCCAGGAGGGCGAGACGGTCGAGGTGCTGGTCGACCCGCTGCTCTTCCCCGACGTCGTCGGCGCGACCGGCGCGGTGTACGTCACCGCGGCGCGGACGGCCGCCGCGTGGGCCGCCGATCCGGCGCTCGTCGACGCGACCGGAGCGGTCGAGCAGGCGACCTTCGGACCGACCGTGGCGGGCAACGTGATCGCCGTCGACGCGGGCGCGCTCAGCGGCGACGCCGGCCTGGACTTCGGCGTCGGGTACGACGTGGTGGTCGACCTCGACGCCGACGGGCTCCTGAGCGCCGGCGACCTGATCGACGGGCTGTGGCCCAACGCCGCCGAGCCGGGCTTGTTCGTCGTGCGCTCGCCGCTCGACCCGGGACCGCTCGCGGTCAGCGAGGCGCTCTACAGCCTGGGCGGCCCCTTCACCGGGCAGAACCTCTTCTACCCCTCCGCCGCGGCGACGCTCGAGCAGCTCCCGCTGGTGCTCATCAGCCACGGCAACGGGCAGAGCTACCAGTGGTTCGAGCACTTCGGCACGCACCTCGCGTCGCACGGCTTCGTCGTCTTGAGCCACGAGACCAACGCCGGGCCGGGCGTGCAGACGGCGGCGGCGAGCACGCTGAGCAACGCCGACCTGTTCCTCTCCAACCTGGGCTCGATCCTCGGCGGCGTACTCGCGGGGAGCGTCGACGCCGGCCGCATGGTGTGGATGGGCTACGGGCGCGGCGGCGAAGGCGTCGTGCTCGCCTACCGCGATCTCGTCATCGGCGCGGCCACGCCCGGCTCGTTCACGGCCGAGGACGTGGCGCTGCTCGCGGCGCTCGCCCCGACCGACCTGAGCGTGCCCGCGGCCGATCCCGGCGACGTCGCCTTCGCGCTGTGGGCCGCGGCGGCCGACGGCGGCCCGTTCGACGAGTGCTTCGCGTCGAGCGCGGCCTGGTCGTTCCACCTGCACGACCGCGCCGACGGGCAGCGGCAGTCCCTCTACCTGCACGGCGCTCCGGCGGCGAGCTTTGTCGGCGGGCCGGCGGGCCTGGGGACCGGGCCGTGCCTCCTAAGCCAGGCCGACGTGCACGCGCTCGCGCGCGGCTACCTGCTGCCGCTCGCGCAGCACCACGCCCGCGGCAGCCTCGCCGCAAAGGACTTCCTGTGGCGCCAGTGGGAGAGCTTCCACCCCGTGGGCGCGCCGGCCGGGCCGTGCGTCGTCGTCGACCTCACCCACCGCGAGGCACCGGCGGACTCGCTGGTGATCGACGACTTCCAGAGCGCGCCGTCGACCGCGCTCGCCAGCTCGGGCGCGGCGGTCACGACCGACCTCGTCAGCCTGGCCGAGGATCGCTTCGACGACCCCGACGCGCTGCTCGCGCACGACCCGGCGCAGGAGATGAACGGCATGGCGCTCGGCGGCCCGCTCGACGACACGCGCGGCGCGGTGCTGTCGTTCACCGACGACCGCTTCCTCAGCTTCGACCTGGCGGGCGCGCCGGTCGACGCGAGCGGCTACCGCTACGTGGCCCTGCGCGCGGCACAGGGCACGCGGCACCCGCTGACCGCTTTGAGCCTCGGCGACCTGGCCTTCTCGGTGCGCCTCGAGGACGCGGGCGGAGGCGCTGAGACGCTGGGCGTCGACGCCTACGGCGGCGGCGTCGAGGAGCCCTACCAGCGCACCGGCTGCGGCGCCGGCGTCGGCTGGTTCAACGAGATGGAGACGCTGCGCCTGCGCCTCGGCGACTTTCGCGGCGTGGACCTGACGCGTCTGGCGCGGGTGACGCTGCTCTTCGGGCCCTCCCACGGCAGCTCGGCGGGCCGGGTCGCGCTGGACGAGCTGCGCTTCGAGCTCGACTAGCTGTCGGCCGAGGGCGCGGCGGGCGGAAGCTCGTCCGCCGCCAGCTCGGCCGCGATGCGCGCGCGGCCCGCGCCGTCGGTCAGGCTGACCAGCACCCCGACCACGCCCGACACCAGGAACGCCGGCGGCAGCTCGGTCAGGCTCCCGAAGGCGTCCCCGACGCCCGGCAGCGCCGGCGCCGCGAACTTGAACAGCGGCACCGCGAGGAAGCCCGAGCCCATCGCCGCCAACGCCCCGCGCGCGGTCATCCCGCGCCAGAACAGCGACAGGATCACCGTCGGGCAGAAGGTGGCCGAGATGCCCGACCAGCCGAACACGACGAACCAGAAGATCGTGCGCGACTCGGACAGCACCGCGATCAGGAGCGCCACCGTCAGCGCCACCAGCGCGAGCGCCAGCGTCGCCAAGCGGCTCTTGCCGACCAGCGCCTCGTCCGGAAGCTCGGGGTGGCGCACCTTCTGGTACCAATCGCGCACCACGGCGCTGGCCGCCACGACCAGGAGCGAGTCGACGGTCGACATGATCGCGGCCAGCACGACGGCGATGAAGAGGCCGACGAGGAAGAGCGGGAGCAGGTGCTCGACCAGGAGCGGCAGCACGTTCTCGCCGGCCGGGCCGAGCGCCGCGAGCCCGCTCGCCGTCGAGCCCAGGAGATGGCGCCCCAGGAGCCCGATGCACACCGCCCCGGCGTCCGCGAGCAGCGTCCACACGATCGCCACGGTGGCACCGCGCCTGATCTCGCTCTCGTCGCGCAGCGCCAGGAAGCGCACGAAGATCTGCGGCGAGCCCAAAAAGCCCAGGCCGATGCAGGCGAAGCCCAGGATCTCAAAGGCGGCGCCCGCGCCGGGCCCCGCGGGCCCCCAGGGGGAGAGCAGCGTGGGGTCGTCGCCGTGCAGCCCCTCGAGCACCGGGCCCGGCCCGCCGGCGGCGAACAGCGCCACCAGCGGCAGGCTGACCAGCCCCAGGAACATCAGGCTGCCCTGGAAGACGTCCGACCAGACGACGGCCACAAAGCCGCCGAACAGGATGTAGGCCAGTACCACCGTGAAGCCGACCAGCGCGCCGGTGAAGTAGCTCCAGCCGAGGAAGGCCTCGAAGGCCTTGCCGGTCGCGTCGATCTGCGCGCTGACGTAGATGGTGACGAAGACGACCAGCGCGCCGGCCGAGGCCAGCCGCAGGCGGTGGGCCCGGTCGCGGAAGCGAGACTCCAGGTAGTCGGGGACGGTGATCGAGTCGTAGCGGTCGGTCAGCCGCTTGAAGCGGCGGGACAGGAGCAGCCAGGCGCCGGCGACGCCCAACACCTCGCCGAGGACCACCCAGAAGGCCTGCACCCCCACCGCCGCGCCCATGCCGGTCAGCCCCAGCAGCAGCCACGAGGACTCGCCCGTGGCGCGCGCCGAGAAGGCGACCGACCAGAAGCTGAGGCGCTTGCCGGCGGCAAAGTACTCGCGGGCGTCGCGGGTCCGGCGCGAGGCGACGACGCCGATCGCGAGCAGGGCAGCGAAGTAGATCAGGATCCCGGCGAGCTTCATCGGGGGGCCGCGCGCGCTATCTTCGCGCCCGGGCGCCGGAGTATACTGGGAGCGTGGTCCGGAGGCGCCGGCGTCCCGGACCGGGGCCGTCCGCCCGGGCCCCTTCCCCCAGTCCTCCTGCCCCCCTTTTTCCGGTTCCGATGGCGAACAACGAGGAGCTCCTCGACCGCCGCGCCCGCGCCGTGGCCCGCGGCGTGGGGCGGATGAACGACGCGATCGCCGCCCACGCGAGCGGCGCGACCATCACCGACTTCGAGGGGCGCACGCTGCTCGACTTCGCCGGCGGCATCGGCACGCTGAACGCGGGCCACTGCCCCCCCGCCGTCGTCGACGCGATCCGCGAGCAGGCCGGCAAGCTGCTGCACACCTGCTTCCACGTCGCGACCTACGAGCCGTACGTGGCCCTGTGCGAGGAGCTGATCCGGCTCTTCCCCCACGGCGACGACACGCGCGCCATGCTGGTCAACTCGGGCGCCGAGGCGGTCGAGAACGCGATCAAGATCGCGCGCCTCGCGACCGGCCGCCCGGCGCTGCTGTGCTTCACCGAGGCCTTCCACGGGCGCACGCTGCTGGGGCTCACGCTGACCTCCAAGGTCGGCTACAAGAAGGGCGCCGGGCCGTTCGCGCCGGAGGTCTACCGGCTGCCCTTCCCCAACTTCTACCGCTACAACGACGGCCTCAGCTTCGATCGCTTCGTGGCGCGCGCCGTGCAGCGCCTCGAAGAGGCCTTCGTCAACACGATCCCCGCCGAGCGCGTCGCGGCCATCCTGATCGAGCCCGTGCAGGGCGAGGGCGGCTTCATCCCCGCGCCGTATGAGTACCTGCGCGCCGTCCGGCGGCTATGCGACGAGAAGGGCATCCTACTGATCGTCGACGAGGTCCAGACCGGCTTCTGCCGCACCGGCCGCTGGGCGGCGTACGAGCATGCCGGCGTCACGCCGGACCTCTCGACCTGGGCCAAGTCGATGGGCTCGGGCCTGCCGATCTCGGCCGTCGTCGGGCGCGCCGAATACATGGACGCACCGGCGCCCGGACAGCTCGGCGGCACGTACGGCGGCAACCCGGTCGCGTGCGCCGCGGCGCTGGCCTCGATCGCGACGATGCGCGAGCAGAACCTCAACGCGCGCGCCGACGAGATCGGCGCACGCATCGTGGAGCGCTTCCGCTCGCTGCAGGAGCGCTGCGACCGCATCGGCGACGTGCGCGGGCTCGGCGCGATGTGCGCGATGGAGTTCGTGCACGACCGCGACCCGCACGCGCCCGACGGCGACGTCGTCAAGGACGTCATCGCCGGCTGCTTCGAGCGCGGCCTGCTCGTGATCCCCGCCGGGGCCCACGGGAACGTGATCCGGATCCTCGCGCCGCTCGTCCTGACGGACGAGGAACTAGAGCGCGGCCTCGACATCCTCGAGGACGAGGTCCTGCGCGCCACCGGATCGACCGTCGCTACGCCCGCCTGAGGAACGAACGAAACGCATGCAGCCCTTCGCGATCGCCGGAATGCAGCTCGAGCTCCCCGCCGCCGGGGACAACATCGCCCGCATGGGGCAGCGGCTCGACCACGTGATGGCCCTGTACCCGTGGGTGCAGATGGTGATGTTCAGCGAGCTGGCGGCCTTCGGCCCGCTGCCCGCGACCGCCACCGAGCTGCCCGGCCCGGCCGAGGAGCGCTTCCAGGCCATGGCCAAGAAGCACAGCGTGTGGCTGCTGCCCGGCACGATGTTCGAGCGCGTCGGCGACGAGGTGTTCAACACCGCCAGCGTGATCAACCCCGAGGGTGAGGTGATCGGCCGCTACCGCAAGCAGTTCCCCTTCCTGCCCTACGAGGAGGGCGTCTCCTCGGGCGACAGCTTCCTGGTCTTCGACGTGCCCGACGTCGGGCGCTTCGGCGTGTCGATCTGCTACGACATGTGGTTCCCCGAGACGACGCGCACGCTGGTATCGATGGGCGCGGAGGTGATCCTCCACCCGACGATGACCACGACGATCGACCGCGAAATCGAGCTGTCGATCGCGCGCGCGAACGCGGCGATGAACCAGTGCTTCTTCATCGACGTCAACGGCGCCGGCGACAGCGGCATCGGGCGCTCGATCCTGGTGGGCCCGTACGGCGACATCATCCACCAGGCGGGTCGCATCGAGGAGCTGATCCCGGTCGAGATCGACCTCGACCGCGTGCGGCGCAGCCGCGAGTTCGGGCTGCGCGGCCTGGGCCAACCGCTGAAGAGCTTCCGCGACCGCAAGGTGAAGTTCGAGCTCTATGGCCCCGGCGGAGAGGACGGTTCGGCACTGCACCGCCTGGGCCCGCTCGTCGTCCCCGAGCGCGGCACGCGCGCGGGCCTGAGGCGACGGCCGGCGCAGGCGCCGGTCGAGCCGACCTCCGACCCCGCGCTGGGCGGCCCCGGAGAGGTCGTGTGAGCGAGAAGGAGAAGTCCCTGCAGCCGTTCACCGGCGGAGCCGAGGGCCCCGGCGGAGCCGAGGGCAACGGAAGCTCCGGCCCCGCGGCCCGCGGCGCAGGACGGACTTCGCTCTCCCGCCACTACAACGCGTCGCACATGCGCGCGGACGCGTGGAACCGCCTCAAGACGCGCGTCGGCCGCCTGACGAAGGACCTGCGCAAAGAGCGCGACCCCGAGCGGCACGTGCGCGGGCTCGGCGAAGACCTCGCGCTCCTCAGCCCGATCGAGGCCTACTGGGCCTACCCCGGCAAGCGCCTGTTCGGCGAGCTCCTGGCCGCCTTCGAGCGGCGCGACTACGAGCTCCTGTCGCGCCGCGTCGACCGCATCGTGCGGATGCTGGTGAGCGACGGCTACCGCCGGCGCGAGCCGGGCGCGGGGACCCTGGAGCCAGCGACGGCCGAGCCGAACGAGTCCGAGGACGGCGAAGCGCCGATCGGGGCCGCCGAAGACCGCCGCCCCTACTTCGAGCTCCTGGTCGTCGACGAGATCTCCGAGGACGAGGAGGCCGAGCTACGCCGCGGCCTGCTCGCGATGCGGCGGCCCGAGGATGACTTCGTCTACGACGTCGTCGTCGTGCCCAGCTTCGAAGACGCGCTGATCGCGGTCCTCTTCAACTACAACATCCAGGCCTGCATGGTGCGGTACGGGTTCCCGTACCACGCGTCGAACCACCTGGAGATCCTGCAGCGCTACGTGACGATCGCCGGGCTCGACGAGGCGGCGCTCGAGGAGATGGAGGAGTCCGAGCGCAGCGTCGCGCTGGGGCGCGTGCTGCGCAAGCTGCGCCCCGAGCTGGACCTCTTCCTGGTGACCGAGGCTCCGGTCGAGGAGATCGCCGGGCTGGGCTCGCGCCACTACCGGCGCGTGTTCTACCGCCAGGAGGACTACCGCGAGCTGCACCTGTCGATCCTGAAGGGCATCTACGAGCGCTTCGACACGCCCTTCTTCAGCGCGCTCCGCCGCTACACGCAGAAGCCGACCGGCGTGTTCCACGCCATGCCGATCTCGCGCGGCAAGTCGATCGCCAAGTCGCACTGGATCCAGGACATGCGCGCCTTCTACGGCGACAACATCTTCCTGGCCGAGACCTCGGCGACGACCGGCGGGCTCGACTCGCTGCTGCAGCCGCACGGTTCGCTGAAGAGCGCGATGCAGAGCGCGGCGCGCGCCTTCGGCGCCAAGCGGACGTTCTTCGTTACCAACGGGACCTCGACCGCCAACAAGATCGTGCTGCAGGCGCTGATGCGGCCGGGCGAGATCATCCTGGTGTCGCACGACTGCCACAAGTCGCACCACTACTCGGTGCTGCTGTCGGGCGCGCTGCCGATCTACATGGACCCCTACCCCGTGTCGACGTACTCGATGTACGGGGCCGTGCCGCTGCGCGAGATCAAGCGCCACCTGCTGGCGCTCCGCTCCGAGGGAAAGCTGGACCGGGTCAGGTGCCTGCTCCTGACCAACTGCACCTTCGACGGCGTCACCTACGACACCATGCGCGTGATGCGCGAGGTGCTGGCGATCAAGCCGGACATGATCTTCCTGTGGGACGAGGCCTGGTTCGCCTTCGCGACCTTCAGCCCGATCTCGCGCCGCAGGACGGCGATGGACGCGGCGCAGCGCCTGGCGTCCAAGCTGCGGACGCCGGCCTACCGCGAGCGCTACGAAGCGTGGCGCGGCAAGCTCGACGAGCGCGGCCCCAGCGACGAAGAGCTGCTCGACATCGACCTGCTCCCCGACCCGGATCTCACGCGCATCCGCGTCTACGCGACGCAGTCGACGCACAAGACCCTGACCGCGCTGCGCCAGGGCTCGATGATCCACATCCACGACCAGGACTACGAGCGGCTCGTTGCGAACGCCTTCCACGAGGCGTACATGACGCACACGTCGACCTCGCCGAACTACCAGATCCTGGCGTCGCTGGACCTGGGTCGCCGGCAGGTGGTCTTCGAGGGCTACGAGCTGGTGCAGAAGAGCGTCGAGCTCGCCATGGTGCTGCGCGAGCGCGTGCGCACCGATCCGCTGCTCAGCCGCCACTTCGACGTGCTCGGCCCCGGCGACGTGATCCCGGCCGAGTACCGGCGCTCGGGGATCGAGGCCTACTACGACCCCGAGTCGGGCTGGAACCGGATGGAGGAGGCCTGGGGCGACGACGAGTTCGCGCTGGATCCGACGCGCATCACCATCGCCTGCGGACGCGCCGGGGTCGACGGCGACACGTTCAAGCAGGCGCTGATGGACCGCTTCGACATCCAGATCAACAAGACGTCGCGCAACACGGTCCTGTTCATGATCCACATCGGCATGACGCGCGGCACGGTGGCGTACCTCATCGACACGCTGTCGCGCTTCGCGTCGGAGCTCGAGGAGCGCTCGGAGACCGACAGCCACGCCGACCGCTGCCTGCACGAAGGGCGCGTGACGTCGCTGACCCAGGAGCTCCCGCCGCTGCCCAACTTCAGCCGCTTCCACGACGTCTACCGCCCCGATCGCGAGGGCGAGACGCCGGAAGGCGACATGCGCGCCGCGTTCTACGACGGCTACGCCGAGGGCGCGTGCGAGCACCTCAAGCTCGACGGCGCCGTCGCGCGCGAGCTCGACTCCGGCCGTACGGTCGTGTCGGCGACCTTCGTGACCCCCTACCCCCCCGGCTTCCCGGTGCTCGTGCCCGGCCAGATCATCAGCCGCGAGATCCTCGAGTACCTCAAAGCGCTCGACGTGAAGGAGATCCACGGCTACGACCCGGTCCACGGGCTACGCGTCTTCACCGAGGAGGCCCTTCAGCGGCGCGAGCAGGATCGCGTCGAGGCCGGCACCGCCACCCCAGGAGCCTGATTCCATGCCCACCGCCCGTTCCGCGAAGAAGCGCGCCGCAGCCAAGAAGGCGGACAAGACCAAGGCCAAGGCCAAACCGAAGCCGAAGTCGAAGAGCAAGGCTCCGGCGAAGGCCAAGCCGAAGAGCAAGGCCAAGCCCAAGGCGACGCCGAAGCTCGAGGTCCGTTCGAAGCGGCGTAAGAAGCTGAAGGGCATCTCGGACATCCGTCGCTTCTTCCACCGCAACGACGCGCCGGTCTTCTTCATCAGCGCGACCAACTTCAACCTCATCGGCATCGATGAGTGGGTCTCGAACTTCAAGTTCATCAACTACATCGACTGCTTCGACGGGCACCACCCCAACCTGATCGCCCCGCCGGAGATTCCGCACGAGCAGTTCGAGAGCATCGAGGACATCAACAACTACCTGCTGCGCCACCCCGAGGTGCAGAACCTGGTCCACGCCAGCGGCGGCGGGCGGGCGGTGTTCCTGATGTTCGACGCCGAGACCGAGAAGCTGTGCAACGAGCTCGGCCTGAAGGTGTGCTTCCCGTCGGCCAAGCTGCGCACCGCCGTCGACGACAAGATCAACACCACCCGCATCGGCAACCGCGCCGGCGTGAAGAGCGTCCCCAACGTGCTCGCGCGCGTGACGAGCTGGAAGGAGCTGCGCTCGGTCTCCAAGAAGCTCGGCAAAGACCTCGTGATCCAGACCGCCTTCGGCGACTCGGGACACACGACCTTCTTCATCAGCAACGAGAAGGACTGGAACAAGCACGCCGAGGAGATCGCCGAGGCCCCCGAGGTCAAGGTGATGAAGCGCATCCGCTGCCGCCAGACCGCGATCGAGGCCTGCGTGACGCGCCACGGCACGATCGTCGGGCCGCTGATGACCGAGCTGGTCGGCTTCCGCGAGCTGACGCCCTACAAGGGTGGCTGGTGCGGCAACGAGGTGTTCGCCGACGCCTTCGCGCGCAAGGTGCGCAACCAGGCGCGCACGATGACCTTCCGCTTCGGCGAGGAGCTGCGCCGTATGGGCTACCGCGGCTACTTCGAGCTCGACCTGCTGCTCGACGAGGAGGACGGCAAGCTCTACCTGGGCGAGGTCAACCCGCGCATCACCGGCGCCAGCTCGATGACCAACCTGGCGGCCTTCGCGCACGCCGACGCACCGCTCTTCCTGTTCCACCTGCTCGAGTACATGGGGGTCCCCTACGACCTCGACGTCGACGAGCTGAACAAGCGCTGGTCGGCGCCCGAGAACATCGACCCCTGGAGCCAGCTCGTCCTCAAGTTCACCGACGACGACGTGCGGCTGATCACCGGCGCTCCGCGCAGCGGCATCTACGAGATCGACTCCGAAGGGCGCATGCACTTCCTGCGCGTGCAGACCCACCGCCGCACCGTGTCGACCGAGTCGCGCGCCTTCTTCCTGCGCATCGCGAAGGAGGGCGACTACTTCTACAAGGGCGCCGACATGGGCATCCTCGTGACGCGCGGACGCCTGATGGACGAGCGCTTCCGGCTCAACCGGCGCGCCAAGACCTGGATCAACGCGGTGCGCTCGGCGTTCCGCTCCGAGTCGCTCAGCCACCGTGACGCCGACGCGGCGCAGCAGACGGCCGAGGTCGGCGGCTTCAAGATGCTGTGAGCGTCGAGCCCCATCGGATCCCCTTCCGGACGTTCCGCGAGGAGCGCCCGGGTGGCTCTTGGTCGCAGCTCTTCACCGAGGCCTGGCCGCCGTACCGGCGCTGGTTCCTCGGCGAGGGCGAGGCCGCGCGCCCGAGCCGCGCGCGCTCCGAAGCCGCGCTGCGCCACCACATGCCCGAGCTGGTGCCGATCTACGAGGCGCTGGTCGAGCTGGCGGGCGGCGACGAGCTCGCGGCCCGCTTCCTCGCCCACTACTGCCCCGCGCCGTACCTGTCGGGCTGCTCGCAGCTGGTGTGGAGCCGGCCCGAGCCGGTGCTCATCCGCAACTACGACTACCGCCCCGACCTGTGGGAGGCGACGCTCGTCCACACCGCGTGGCAAGGCGTGCGCGTGATCGCGATGAGCGAGGTGCTCTGGGGCGTGCTCGACGGGATGAACGAGCACGGGCTCGCCGTCTCGCTCGCCTTCGGCGGGCGCCGCGTCGTCGGCGCGGGCTTCGGCATCCCGCTCGTGCTGCGCTACGTGCTCCAGACCTGCGCCACCGTCGCCCAGGCCGCCGACGTGCTGCGGCGCGTCCCGACGCACATGGCGTACAACGTGTCGGTCGTCGACGCGCGCGGCAGCTTCGCCACGGTGCAGGTCTCGCCGGACCGCCCGGCGGTCGTGCTCAGCGCGCCGGTCGCGACCAACCACCAGGGTCTGGTCGAGTGGCACCAGCACGCGCGCATGACCTCGACCACCGAGCGCGAGCGCTTCCTCAGCTCGCGCATCGCCGACCCGCACGAGTCGCCCGAGCGGCTGGAGGAGCGCTTCCTCGAGCCACCGCTCTTCTCGCGCGACTACGACAACGCCTTCGGCACGCTGTACACGGCCGCCTACCGCCCCGCGCGCGGCGAGGTGCGGCTGCGCTGGCGCGACCAGAGCGTCGAGCAGTCCTTCGAGAGCTTCGAGGACCAGACGGTAGACCTCGAGTTCGAGCCGATCCCCGCCTCGCCCGCCACGCAAGAACCAGCGGGCAGCTAGGCGCCCTTCCGAGCCTTCGCGGTTCGCGAGGCACCGATCCTCGAGTCCGGCTCTGCGTCGCCTCTAGAGCCCCCACGGGCATCTGCCCCTGGGGGACTCGAAGCTCCTTGATCCGAGCTCGATGCTCACCGCCTCGCGAATCGCGCAGACTCGGACGGGCTCTAGCCCGGCAGCAGCACCAGGAGCGCGAGCAGCGCCGCCCCGGCGAAGAAGGCGTACCTCATCCCGATTTGAATCGCGATCGCCATACCCTCAACCTAACCAGCGGCTCGGCCGAGGCTCCGTCACGGAGCGGTAACCGCGCTAGCGGGTCAGGGCGTCCAGGGCCTCGCGCATGCGGCGCACGCGGGCGGGGTCGACCGGTGCGAAGACGTCGCCCCCCTCTTTAAGGGCCGTACCGACGATCGCGCCCGCGGCGACGCTGGCGAGCTCGGCCGCATTGTCGGGCGTCAGGCCCGAGCCGATCAAAAGCGGAGCGGTAGGAACGCGCTCGTGCACGGCCACAACTTCGGCCGGCGCGGGCGGAGCGCCGGTGGCCTCCCCGGTGAGGATGAGCGCGTCGGCCCGGCCGCGGCCGAAGGTCTCGGCGGCGCTCTCCTCGATCGGGCGCTCGCGGAGCGGCGCTGCGTGCTTCACGTGCACGTCCGCGAGCAGCACCGCGCGGGGCGCGAGCCGGGCGCGCTCGCGCAGCGTCTCGGCGGCGCGGCCCTCGACGATGCCCTGGTCGGTGACCGCCGCGCCCACGTGGACGTTGACGCGCAGGAACGAGGCGCCGGTGGCAGCGCAGATGCCGAG
Organism: Planctomycetota bacterium; assembly: GCA_039029355.1. Classification (GTDB taxonomy): domain Bacteria; phylum Planctomycetota; class UBA1135; order UBA1135; genus JBCCGI01. Next base: position 53,995 of record JBCCGI010000031.1, on the reverse strand, counting down.
CGCGGCGCGGGCGTCGTTGCGGAGCACGTTCACGCCGACCGGCACCTCCGGCGCGGCCGCCTGCACGGCGCGCACGCCGAGCGTGAGGCCGGCGATCGTCTCCGGCGGCACCGCCTCCTTGAAGAACGGCGCGTCGCCGAAGTTCTCGACCACCAACGCGTCGGCTCCGCCCTCGACCAGCGCGCGCGCGTCCGTGGCCGCACGCGCGAGCAGGAGTGCGTCGTCGCCGTCGAACCCCACCGCGCCCGGCAGCGGGCGCAGATGGACCACACCGATAAGGAGCGCGCGCTCGCGCCGCTCTAGCAGGCTCCGCAAGACCTACGGCAGCGCCGCCAGGATCTCGGCCGCCTGGGCCGCGGGATCCTTCGTCTCGATGGCCTGCTCGATCGTGCCGTCGGTGCCGATCAGGTAGGTGATCCGGTTCGGGTACGGATCGACCTTGCTGTCGCAGGCCTTGTAGGCCAACCCGACGGCGCGGTCGGTGTCGCAGAGCAGGGGATAGGGAAAGCTGTGCTTCTCCGCAAAGGCGCGGTTCTCCTCGACCGTGTCGAAGGACACGCCGAGGACCTGCACGTCTCGCTCCTCAAAGTCGCGGGCTCGATCACGGAACCCGCAGCCTTGGACCGTTCACCCGGGCGTGTCGGCCTTGGGATAGAACCAGAGCACGATGCGCCGGCCGCGCAGGCCGGAGAGCTTGACCACGTTGCCCTGGTGGTCCTGAACCTCGAAGTCGGGCGCGGCGGCGCCAACGGCAAGCAGGGACGGCATTCTTCCGAGCACCTTTCGAAGGACGTAGCGAAGCGTGCGAAGCATGCGATTCACCGGGCGCGACGGGCGCCCGAGCAGAGCTTAGGCGCTGCCGCGCGGGCTGTCATGGAGATCTTCCGCGTCGCCGGACGCGGCGTCGGCGGCGGCCAGGTCCTCGCGTCGGTGCGCCTCGAAGAGCTGGCAGCCGCAGCTGCGGCAGGCCGGAAGCTGTGGGTAGATGCGCGCGAAGGCCGCCTCGTAGGCCAGGCCCTGGGCGAGGAAGGCCGCCTCCTCGGCGCTCTCGCCGGCCGCCGAGCGCCGCCAGACGCCGATCAGCTCGCGCAGGCGGCGCGCGAAGCGGAACCAGGTGTTGTTGGCGCAGAAGAGCGAGCCGCCCGGGTCCTGGACCTCGCGCGCCTCGCGCTCCAGGTCGAGGAGCTCGGGAACACGGGCAGCCAGGTCGTCGAAGCTCGGGGCGTCGTCCACGGTCCTGTTCTAGCGCGACCGGCGCGCGGGATCACCACCCGAATCGCGCGCGGGAAGCCGGCGGGCCGCAATCGGGCGTAGCGGCGCGGCGCCGGGCCGGGTAGTTAGGGGGCCGTGCAGAGCCTCCCCTTCCGCGCCGCCCTCGTCCTCGCCAGCCTCGCGCTCGCGGGGTGCGGCGGTTCGCCCGCGCCGGGCCCGTCCGATGCGCCCGCGGCGCGCAACCTGATCCTGATCTCGATCGACACCCTGCGGGCCGACCGGCTGGGCTGCTACGGCTACGACCGCGACACCAGCCCCGAGCTCGACCGCTTCGCGCGCGATGCGGTCCGCTTCGAGCGCTCCTACGCCTCCTCGTCGTGGACGCTGCCGAGCCACGTCACGCTGCTGAGCGGCCTGCTGCCCTCCACCCACGGCGTCGACCTGCCGGACCTGCGGCCGGGACGCGACACGGCGCTGCTCGCGGAGCTGCTGCGCGACGCGGGCTGGTACACGCTCGCCCGAACCGGCGGCGGATGGCTCTCGGAGGACTTTGGCCTCGACCGCGGCTTCCTGTCGTTCCGCGCGGAGCGCGGTGACCTGGCGCCCGCCCTCGACGAGGTGCGCGACACCGTGCTCGCCGCCCACGGCCAGCGTCCGTTCTTCGCCTTCGTGCATACCTACGACGTGCACTGTCCGTACACGCCGGGCGCGCCGTGGGACGAGCTGTTCTCCAGCGACGGTGCGGCCGCGATCGAGACCGAGGGTCGCTGCGGCAACCCGCACTTCAACGAGGCGGGCGTCTCGCCGGCCGAGGCGCTCTTCCTATCCGACCGCTACGACGGCGGCATCCGCCGCGCGGACGCGGCGCTCGGCGCCTTCCTCCGCGAGCTCGAGCACGCCGGCGTGCTGGCGGACACGATCATCGCGATCACCTCCGACCACGGCGAGGAGTTCCTCGAGCACGGCAGCATCGGGCACGAGGGCAAGCTCTACTCCGAGCTGCTGCACGTGCCGCTGCTGCTGCGCGTGCCGGGCGTCGCGCCGCGGGTCGTCGCGGACGTGGTCGGACACGAGCGGCTCCTCCCCACCCTGCTCGACCTCCTGGGCGTCGCGCCGCCCGAGTCGCTCGACGGCGCCAGCCTGCGCCCGCTGCTGCACGGCGCCTCCGAGGCGCGCGTCGCGTACGCGGAGCTCGCCTGGAACGCCGAGCTCCGGTCGTGGATCCGCGGCGACCTGCACCTCGTCGCCGACGGAGACGGCGCGGTCGAGCTCTACGATCTTGCGTCGGATCCGCGCGAGGAGCGCAACCTCGCCGCCACGGACCCGGCGCGCGGCGAGGCGCTGCTCGCCGAGCTCCTGCGCGAGGCTCCGGCCGGAACCGCGCGCCAACCGGCGGCTGCGCTTCCCAGACCTGAGACCGAGCAGCGCATCCAGAACCTCGGCTACTAGGGGCGGCCGGCGGTGTCTCCTACCATCCCGGGGGAATGTCCCGCGCCGTCCTTTGCCCGCTGCTCGCCCTCCCCATCTCCGCCCTGGTGGCGGTGCAGGAGGAGAGCGGCGCCGACGCGGCGCCCGGGCTGCAGGGGACGCCGGCCCACCTGATCGCGGCCGGCGTGGCCATCGCCGCCTTGCTCGGCCTCGCCTGGGTGTATCGCCGCCGGCTGGCGGTGGAGGCCGAGGCGCTCCTAAGCCGCGAGCGCGGACACCGCTTCCTGCTCGAGCACGCCTCGGACGCCATCGTCCTCCTCGACAGCGACGGGGCGTCCTTCCTGCAGGTCAACGCGAAGGCCGCCGAGCTCTTCGGGCGCACCTCCGAAGAGCTGCTGCGCGCCGCACCCAGCGAGCTCCTGCCCGGCGTCGGCCCCGGCTTCGTCGCCGCGGTACGCGCCGGCCGCCAGGAGCTCCAGGAGCTCAGCGCACTGCGCCCCGACGGCACCACCGTCCCCGTCGAGGCCAGCGCGTCGGCGCTGCACGACGGCCGCGTGCAGGCCATCCTCCGCGACCTGACCGCGCGTCGCCGTCAGGAGGAGGAGCGCCGCACCCTGGAGCGACACATCACCGAGACCCAGCGGCTGGAGAGCCTGGGGCTCCTCGCCGGCGGCGTGGCGCACGACTTCAACAACCTGATGATGATCGTCGCCGGCAGCGCGGACCGCTCGCTGCGCCAGCTCCCGCCCGACTCGCCGCCGGCGGTCGGCCTGTCGCGCATCCTCAGCGCGACCCAGCGTGCGACCGAGCTCACCCAGCAGCTGCTCGCCTACGCCGGCCGTGGCACGACGCGCGCCGAGGAGCTCGATCTGAACGAGCTGATCGGTTCGATGGGCAGCCTGCTGCGCACGTCGATCGCGCGCGGGGTGCAGATCGAGTACGACCTCGTGCCCGACCCGCCCCCCATCGAGGCCGACCCGGGTCAGCTGCAGCAGGTCGTGCTCAACCTGGTGGTCAACGCCTCGGAATCGATCGACGGCGACGGGCGCATCACGATCCGAACCCGCGTCGTGCGGACCGAGAGCGGCTCGTCCGAGGAAGGCTGGCTCGACCCTCCGCGGTCCGGTCGCTGGCTCGCGCTGGTGGTCGGCGACGACGGCCACGGAATGGACGCGCCGGTGGTCGCGCGCATGTTCGAGCCTTTCTTCTCCACGCGCTTCAGCGGCCGCGGGCTCGGGCTGGCGGCGGTGCGCGGCATCGTTCGCACGCACGCGGGCAACCTACGCGTCCGGAGCCGCCCCGGCGAGGGCAGCGAGCTGACCGTGCTCCTCCCGGCCGCGGGCGAACGCGGCGCGCGCGCGCAGCCGGCCGAGGAACCCGCCGCGGTCGAGCGCAGCGGACGCGTCCTGGTGGTCGACGACGAGGAGACCGTGCGTGAGGTTACGCGCGACATGCTCTTCACCCTCGGCCTCAACGTCGTCGAGGCGCGCTCGGGCAAGGAGGCGCTCGAGATCGTGCGCCGCGACGACCAGCGGCTGGAGCTCGTCCTGCTCGACCTGACCATGCCCGGCATGGACGGCGCGTCGACGCTCGACGCGATCGCCGCGCTCGCGACAGGTGTGCCGGTGGTGCTGATGAGCGGCTACGCCGAGCCCGAGATCCACCGCCTGGTCGAACGCGCCGCCGGCTTCCTGCGCAAGCCGTTCAACCTGGACGAGCTCGAGGACGCGCTGGACCGCGCCCACGCGCCGGCGGAGCGGCCCGAGGGGGCGCGCACGCCGTAGGACGTCTGTCCCGGCTCATGGCAAGCCGGCGCGGGGGGGCAGAACTTCCCCGCGGCCCTACGCACTAGTGCCGACTGCGGCAGCGCGGAGCACGCCCTACGTTGCTCCCATGAAGCGCTTTCGCAAGCTCGCCGTGGGCCTCGCCCTGACCCCGTCCGGCTCCGACCTCACGCTCGGCACGCGCCGCGCCGCCGAGCAGGCCATGTGGCTCGCGAAGGCGACCGGTGCCGAGCTCCTGTTCGTCCACTCCACCTGGCAGCCCGAGAGCGCCGGCGAGGTGGCGCCGACGGGCGTGCTCTCGGACGAGGGCAGCCGCGCGCTCGAGCAGCTCCGGAGCGACGCCGTCGAACGCGGCATCGAGACCGAGCTCCTCGTCGGTGAGGAGCAGCCCTGGCTGCTCCTGGTCCGCCTGGTGCTGGCCGGCCGCGCGGGCCTGGTGCTGGTCGGAACGCGCAACAGCGCGGGCAAGCGGCGCTTGGGCAGCGTGACCTGGAGGCTGCTGCGCACGTGTCCGGCGCCGGTGTGGGCCGTGCGGCCCGACGGGGCCTTCGCCCCCCACCGCATCCTCGCCGCGACCGACCTGAGCGCCGTCGGAGACCGCGCGACCGAGCTCGCGCTGTCGATCGCCGCGCTCTCCTCGGGCGAGGTCGAGGTGCTCCACAGCTGGCAGGTTCCGTTCGAGCTCCAGCTGTCCTCCGCACGCCTCGGCGAGGAGGAGTACCAGGCGCGTCGCGGCGCGATCGAAGAGGCGGCCCTCGCGCACATCCGGGCGACGCTCTCCGAGCGAGGCGAGGTCCGGGCGGCAACGCGCATCCTCTGCGACGCGCCGGTCCGCGCGATCCTCGACACGATCGACGCGGACATGCCCGATCTGCTCGTGCTTGGCACCGTCTCGCGCGGGGGACTGGCGGGTCTGCTGGTCGGCAACACGGCCGAGAAGGTGCTGGCGCGCGCCGCGACCTCGATCCTGGCCGTCAAGCCGGACGACTTCGTTTGCCCGGTCGAAGGCTGAGCCGCCGAGGCTGGTTGGTCGGGAAAACCTTTCGCGTCGTGACCTCAAGCCACGGCTCCGGGACGCCGATGCTAGTAGGCCGCCCCTACGCTTCAGCATGTCGTACCCCGAGCTCACAGCTCTCACCCGCCAAGTCGAGCAGTCTTCGCCCCAGGATCGCGAGGCACACCGCCGCTGCCTGACCGCCCTGGATGAGGTCTCCGAATTCGTCCGCAGCAACTGCTCGCCGGACATGGACCTCTGCCTGCAGTCTGCGGCGCGCGCGCTCGAGGCGCTGACGCGCCCGAGCAACCGCTTGGACTGCGCCGCGATCCACGTCGTGGTGAAGCACCTGCTGCGCACGGTCGAGCGCTGCGTGCTGCCCTTCGACGCGCCTGCGGCGCCGCAGCCCGCGCCCGCTCCGGAGGCCCAGCAGCCTTCCGAGGAGCCTGCGAAGACGCCGCCGAGCGCCGACGCCGCTTCCGCGAAGGGCGACGAGCCCGCGCTAGAGCTGCGCCTGCGCCCCGCCGAGGGCGGGACCGAGGGCTCGACGGAAACCGCCATGTCGGCGGAGAACGAATGGCGCGAGGCGGCCGAGGCCGAGGCCGAAGACACCGCCGACCCGGAGGCGCCCGCCGCCGAGGAGCCCGCGCAGACGCCGAAGCGCAAGGAGCTGGAGCTCCGCGTCGAGGAGTCCGCGGCCGAGCCCAAGCCCGAGGAACCGGCACAGGAAGCCGACGCCGAGGAAGCGGAGGACGAGAACCCCGTCAACCGCGATCGACTGCTCGGCCGCATCCTGGTCGAGCTGGGGCACATCACGCGCGAGCAGCTCGCCGACGCCCTGCGCTTCCACCGCGACAAGGGCCTGCCGATCGGCGAGAGCCTGCTCCTGCGCGGCTGCACGTCGCCGGACCGCCTGCTCGAGGCCCTGAGCCTGCAGGAACGCATGCGCGAGCTCCCCACCGAGGACGAGGAGGAGCAGCAGACGGCGGCCGAAGAGGCTCCCGCCGCGCCGACACCGGCGCCGGCCCCGGCCCCCGCCGCCCCCGCGGCCCAGAACCGGCCCAAGCCCAGCGCCCCGCGCCCGGCGCGCCCCGCCGCGGACCTGATGGTCACCAAGGACATGTTCATCGGCGAGGTGCTCCTGGGCGCCGAGATGATCACGAACGACGAGCTCGAGCAGGCCATGCACATGCACCACCACGACGGTCTGCGCGTGGGCGAAGCGCTGGTCAAGCTGGGCGCCATCTCGCAGGAGGAGCTGGAGAACGGCCTCGAGCTGCAGCGCCACCTGTGCAAGATCGCGACGCGCACGGCGCGCCCGCGGTCGCACTAGGCGGTCGGCGCGGCGCTCAGCGACGCGGGCGCCGCTTACGCCGCCGCGCCTCCTTGAGCGCCCCGAGCACCTCCCAAGAGACCTCCTGGAGCACGCGGTGGACCTGCTTGGGCCGCGTCCCGTTCCGGTCGGCCCAATCGTCGACCGCAATGCCCTGCACGACGATGCCGTGGAACGTGCGTCGCGTGGCCTCGCCGAGGTCGTTGAGGGCCACGCACACCAGCCGCCCCTCGCCGGGCGCGACCTGCACCGCGCGAGCCAGCTCGGCGTAGTAGCGCGCGTCCACCGCGGCGTACGGCCGGCCGCGCGACTCCTCTTCCCGTTGGCCCTCGACCATCGAGTCGAGCGTGATGTCGATCGCCGCCTCGACCCACGCATCGATGGGGCCGTCGATGGAGACGCGGCCGTCCGGCCCACGCGTTCCGGAAGCCAGCCGCCCCGCCGCAATCGCGAGCCGCCCCATGGTATGGAGCGTCGACTGCACCGGATTGACGAACAGCGCCCGCTCGCGGATCCGCCGACTGACGCGCGCGGTGACCCCGAACGGATCCTCGTCGATCAGCCGGTTCAACCGAACGCGCGGGTCCGGCTCACGCAGGATCGCGATGTCGAGCGCCTCGGCCTCGCCGGGCGCGTTGGATGCGAGCGGATCGTCGCCGGGACCTTCCGGGCGGTGAAGGTCCCGGGACCGTTTCTCCCAGGGCATGGAGCCGACGTTACGGGTGCGCTTCGCGCCGCGTCAAGCGAAGCGGGGCCGCGCGGAGCGCAAACGGCGGATGCCGTCGTCGATGGCCGACAACCTCGAGCGCAACCGTCGGCTAAGGGCCACGCTACGGCTCGCACGTGGGCGGAACCGCGTTGCGGACGAAGGGCGGAGCCGACAGCTCGAAGGTCGCCATGGCCCGCCCTGTGAGTCGACCAACGAGAGGTCGAAGGTCAGGGGCAGAGCTCCCCGAACGGTGAGCGCGAGGACTTGGAAGGTCGTGCTCGAATCGGAGCGCGCGTCGCGCGTGAGCGTCGCGAGGCTACCAAGGCCGCGGGAGTCGCGCCGAAGCGAGCGCACCGGCGGCGGCGCTGGGCGTCTAAGGCGACCGACGCTCCCTCAGGTCGCGGCCACGCCCGGTCGCTCTACACGCAAGCCCTTGCGGCTCGAGCGGGGATGGAGCCAGAGACCGGATTCGAACCGGTGACCACTGCTTTACGAAAGCAGAGCTCTACCACTGAGCTACTCTGGCGTCCACGGGGTTGGAGTCCACGGGTGTGGAGTCCAACGGGCGGCCCATCCTAGCGAGCCGCCCGCGTTCGGGAAGTCTACTCTCCGGCGAGGTTCGCGCGGACGGCCTGGACCAGGCCGGCGCGCTGCTCGGCGGGAAGGTTCAGGCGCCCCAGGGCGGTCGCGGCGGCGCGGCGCACGCCGAAGGCCGCGTCGGAGTTTGCGATCTCGTTGAGCGTGCCGAGGGCGCCGGCGTCGTCGAAGCCGGTGTCGCGGCCGAAGATGCCCGAGAGCGCCATGCCGGCCGCCTCGCGCGCCGCGTCCGAGCGGGCGTCGTCGCCGAGCACGCCGAGCAGCGCGCCGACGTGGGCGCGGCTTCCGGCGAGGCCGAGCGCGTGCATCGCGGGCACGGTGACCTCATCGGGACGCGACGCCACGGTCGAGGCGAGGTGCAGCGGCGCGTTGCCGAGGTCGGTGTGGCCGGCGCCGGCCAGCTGGTGCAGCGTGTGCGCCGCGCTGGCGGCGAGGCGGTTGGCCTCTTCCCGGTCGCGGTTCAGACCGCCGGCGAGGGCGTCGGCGACCTTGGTCAAATCGGCCGGGCCGGAGATCGCGTCGGTGGCGCGCTCCCCCCAGAGCTCCATCGCGGCCTCGCCGTCGGCGGCGAGGATCAGGATCGGCGTCGCGGCCAGCGCCGGATCGGCGCGCACCTCGTCGACGACCTGGGCGAAGGTGAGGTCCGGCAGCGACTCGGCGACCAGCAGGACGTCGAGGCCGGGCACCTGGCGCAGCGAGGCGAGCCCGCGCGCGCCCGAGCCCCAGGCGGCTACCGAGAGGCCCTGATCGGAGAGGACCTGGGCGAGGTTTCCGCGGCGCGCGTCCTGACCGTCGATGATGCCGGCGATCTGCAGCACCTCGCGCCCGGCCGCCTCGGCCAGCGCGGCGACGACCGAGCCGTCGGCCGCGGTCGAGGTGTGGGCAGCGATCGTCCCGAGCGCCACGGCGGCCTCGCCGCGGACAGCGCCGCTGGAGCGGCTGGCGAGCGCGGCGCGCAGGCCCTGGGTCGGCGCGGTGGCGGCGGAGGCCAGCGCGCGGCACAGGCCGCTGGCGGCCACGTCGTCGCCGGTCTCGAGCGCCCAGAGGAGCGCCAGGTCGAGCGCGTTCGCGCCCGCGACCTGGATCGCGAGGTCGTCCGCGGCCAGGCGCTCGGCCCAGTCGCCCACGTCCTCACCGGCGCCGGCGCGGGCGGCCAGCTCGCCGTGCTGCGCGGCCGAAGCGCGCGCGATGCCCGCGAGGGACTCGGTCGAGCCGGCGTTGGCGCGCAGCGCCGCGTAGAACGCGCTCTTGGCGAGCTCTTCGTTGTAGAGGAACGTCGGGACCGCGGTCGAGGCGACCTTGCTGCCGTCCCAGTGCCAGGTGACTTCCGACACCTGATGCGGCATCAGCACCGACGAATCGGACGCGTGCCAGGCGTTGCCGAGCTCGAGCAGCTGGGCCACGGCGTTGGGCGTGCCGCCGCACTTGGCGAGCGCCTCGGAGGCCGCGTCGCGGACGCCGCCGTCCTCGTCGGAGGCCGCCAGGGCGGCCATCCAGCCGTTGGCGCGCGGGTCGCCGATGTAGCCGAGCACCAGCGCGATGTTGCGGCGCAGGAAGGGATCGGAGCTGTCCAGGCCCGCGAGCAGCGGCAGCACGACGTCGCCGCCCATCTCGGTCAGGGCCTGCATGTGGATCACGCGGCGGTCGTCGTTGTCCGGATCGCCGAGGGCGTAAAGAAGCTGCGGCACGGCGTACTCGCCGTGGTTGGCCGACAGGCTGTGCACCGCGGCGACGCGCTGCACGACGTCGTCACCGCCGAGCTGCTGGATCAGCGCGCTGATCGCATCGGGATCGTTCTGACGCTGGGCGCGGCCCATCGAGGCGAGGCCCATCAGGCGCTTTGCGACCAGCTCGTAGTCGCCGCCCTCCACCAGGAGGTCGAGCCACACGTCGTGCTCGGTCTGTTGGAAGAGCTCGTAGGCCGCGTCGTTGCCCGGATCCATCGCGAGGCACTGCTGGAACTTGGCCAGGGCCTCGGCGTTCCGGCCGCGCTTGAGCAGGTCGACGCCCTCGTTGAAGGTGCCCTCCAAGCTCTGACCGAAAAGCGAACCGGAGAGCGCGGCCAGAACCGCGACGCAGGCGACGGGCCGGTGCATCGACATCATGTTTCTTCGCGCGAGTGCGCTTCTTCGATCAGGGGGGACGGGCGGGGGCGGATGGCGGCGCCCGACGAGGTCGAGCGCTCGTAACCCCTTGCGGAAAGAAGGATGGGGGATGATAGCGAGGGTCCGGTCGGGATCAAGAACGACCCCCGGGGTCGGCTGCCCTCGGGCTCCCTATCCCCCTCCTCCCACCCGGTGACGGCGGGGCTCTAGGGGAAGGTGGAGATCTTGCCGAGAACCACTCCGGGGCGGGCGCCGGTCGCCTCGGGGCGGGTCGAGGGGTGGCCGAGCACGGCCCGGGCGCCGAGCACGGCGAAAACCAGCGCCTCGCGGGCGTCGGGGTCGATCCCGGCCTCGGCCGTGGTCGCCACGCGCAGGCCGGTCCGGGCCGCCAGGGCGGCCATCAGGGGACCGTGATGCACGCCGCCACCGGCCACCAGCAGCCGGCCGGCGGCCTCCGGAGGCTCGCCCTGGGCAAGCTCCAGCCCGTCCGCGACGCTGCGGGCGACGAGCTCCACGGCGCTCCGCAGGAGGTCCTCGGTACGCAGCCGGGCGCCGCGGGCGGCCACCGACTCGACCCAGGCCTCGCCGAAGGTGTCGCGGCCGGTGCTCCGCGGAAGCGGGCGACCGAAATAAGGATGAGCGAGGAGCTCCCCCACCAGCTCCTCGTCCACGCGGCCCTCCGCCGCGGCCGCGCCGCCCTCGTCCAGGGGCCGGCCCAGGAGCCGGCGCGCGAGCCCGTCGAGCAGCGCGTTCGCCGGCCCGGTGTCGAAGGCCTGTGCCTCCCCCGCCGCTCCCAGCAGGGTCAGGTTGGCCATCCCTCCAATATTGAGGATCGCTAGCGGCCGCGCCTCGGCCGCGAAGAGCTCGCCGTCGGCGAGGGCCGAGAGCGGCGCTCCTTCGCCCCCCGCGGCGATGTCCTTGCTCCGGAAGTCGCTGACCGCGGGGGCCTGGGCGGCCAGCGCGACCTCGTCGCCGTCGCCTAGCTGCAGCGTGGCGGCGCCGCTCGCCTCGTCGCCGTCGTGGTGCCACACGGTTTGGCCGTGGCTGGCCACCAACTTGGGGGGAATCCCGTACTCGACGCCCAGGCGGAGCGCCGCGGCGCCAAAGGCCCGCCCCAGATCGCGGTCGAGCAGCGCGACCGCGCGCGCGTCGAGGGGTTCGCCGTCGAGCGCGGCCCGCACACGCGCCTCCAACGCGCCCGCGCCCGGGAAGGCCGCGGTCTCGAAGGCCAGCATCTCGGGCGCGGCGCCCGGCTGCGGCCGGGCCAGCACCACGTCGATCCCATCGCCCGAGGTGCCCGAGAGCACGCCGGCGACCACCGCCTCGCCGCGCTCCAGCTCCGACGCCAGCCGTGCCAGATCCACCATCCCGCCGATCCTAGCGCGCGCAAAACCGACTTTCGGCACTTAGGATCGGCCCGCCATGGCAGACGACAAAGAAGCCGCGCCCGCTCCGGCCGCCACGACCGTGCTCGTCGTCGACGACGACGCCGACATCCGCGTCGCGCTGGAGATGAGCCTGCGCTACGAGGGCTACGAGGTCTGGACCTCGAACAACGGGCGCCAGGCGCTCCAACGGCTCGAAAAGGAGGCCGAGGGCGGCCGGCGCCCCGACCTCCTGCTGTGCGACGTCAAGATGCCCGACATGGACGGCATGGAGCTCCTGGGCGAGATCCAGGAGCGGCCTGACGCGCCGCCGGTCGTCATGATCTCCGGCCACGCCGACGTCGCGATGGCCGTCGACGCGGTGCGGCGCGGGGCGATCGACTTCCTGGAGAAGCCGCTCGACCAGAACCGCGTGCTGGTCAGCATCAAGAGCGCGCTGCGGCAGAAGCAGCTGGCGGCCGAGAACACCGGGCTGCGCCGGCAGCTGTCGGGCCGCTGGGAGCTGATCGGCCAGAGCGCGCCGATGCGCGACCTGCGCGACCAGATCGAGCGCGTCGCGCCCTCGAACGCCCCGGTGCTCGTCACCGGCGAGAACGGCACCGGCAAGGAGGTGGTCGCGCGCAACCTGCACCTGCTCGGCCCGCGCGCCGCCGGCCCGTTCATCGCGGTCAACTGCGCGGCCATCCCCGCCGAGCTGATCGAGTCCGAGCTCTTCGGCCACGAGAAGGGCAGCTTCACCGGCGCCCACGAGCGCCGCGTCGGGCACTTCGAGGCCGCCGACGGCGGCACGCTGTTCCTCGACGAGATCGGCGACATGCCGCTCGCCGCCCAGGCCAAGGTGCTGCGCGTCTTGGAGACGCGCGAGGTCACCCGCGTCGGCGGCTCGAAGGCCATCGAGGTCGACCTGCGCGTGGTCGCCGCCACCAACGCCGACCTGGCCCAGGCGGTCGAGGACAAGACCTTCCGCATGGACCTCTTCTACCGCCTGAACGTCGTGCCGCTGCGCGTCCCGCCGCTGCGCGAGCGGGCGTCGGACGTCGAGCTGCTCGCGACCCACTTCCTGGAGGAGATCGCGCAGCGCGAGGGTCGCCGCGCACCGGTGCTCGAGGAGGAGGCGCTCTCCTACCTCAAGGGCCTGCCGTTCCCCGGCAACGTGCGCCAGCTGAAGAACCTGCTGGAGGCCGCGCACGTGTTCTGCGAGGGCACGCTGGAGCGCGGCGAGCTCGAGCGGCTGCTGGCCGACGGGCCGGCGCTCAAGACCCCCACCACCGCCTTCTCAAGCGGCGGCGAGGACCCGTTTCAGGCCGAGACCTTCGAGGACTTCAAGAACCAGAGCGAGGCGCTGTTCTTCCGGCTGAAGCTGGAGCAGAACGACGGCAACGTGAAGCGCACCTCCGAGAAGCTCGGCATGCAGCGCTCGCACCTCTATAAGAAGCTCGATCGTTACGGGCTGAAGAACTAGCGCCTCGACGCGGTCCCGGAGGCTACTCCCAGAAGAACTGCTCGACTTCGCTCCACGGGGTGTGGCAGGTGGAGTCCACCGCACCCGGACACCAGGCCCGCACGCGCCACTCGTAGGAGCGCATGTTCGGGAGCCCGAGGCTTTCGAGCTGGCTCGCCTGGTACTGGGTCGCTCCAGGGATCGAGCGGACCCAACAGTTGTCCGCATTCGTCTCGGCGCCCGGCGCGTCAAGCGAGCCGGAGCACCAGCCGGCGAAGCTCGCCTTGAGCTCGAGTTGATAGACGGTGTCCGCGGGCATGCCCGGCGGGGCGTTCCAGGAGAGGAGCGGGAGGCTGGACACCAGGTCCGGAGTCTCCTGAAGCACCGGCGCGGAGTCGAGCAGGTCCTCGCAGCACTCGCCCCCCGGGTCCGGCGACTCGCCGTTGACGATCGTGAAGGTGCGGATCTCGCTCGGCTCGCCGAAGTGCAGCTGTCCGGCCTTGCTGCAGCACTGGGCGCGCACGCGCCAGCCGAACTCCACCTCGGGATAGTCCGGGAGCACGGGGACCTCGACCGAGAGGGACGTGTCGTTGGAGGGTTGGACGTCCACACAGCTCGTGGTCGGGCTGAAGTAGTGTTCGGCGAAGCAGGCATCCGCAAGGTCGATGTCGCCCTCGTCACCGAACCAGACCTCCAGCAGGTAGGCGTGCTCCCATTCCTCGGACGCGGCCCAATCGACCGGCGTCCAGGCGAAGGACACGAGCTTCGAGCCGGGCGGGCTGCTGATGACGTGGCCGTTCGGCGGCCACGTCAACTCGGGGCGCTGGTCGTCCGGCTCGCCGCGGCACTCGCAGCCGCCCCAGCTGATCGCGTGGGTCCAGGGTGGCTTGCCGCAGGCGAGCACCGCCTCACGCGTGCCCAAGGTCCAGGTGCGCGGCTCGTCGGAGAGCCCCCAGTACTCGACCTCGAACCTGTACTGCACCCGGTCGGCCCACTCCCAGTCGCCCTTGAACGGCCAGTCGTAGGTCAGCCGCACCTTGGGCTGTTGCGGCAGCGTCAGCGCCTCGACCCAGCCGGCCCCACCGGTGAGGACCTCGGCGCTCGGCTTCGACTCCTCCCAATCGTCGGGGTACTCGGCCTCGCCGAGGTGCTTCACGCGCCAAAACAGCCGTGCCTTGCTAATCGTCAGCCCGGGTGCATCGTCGCCCTTCTCGAGCACCGCCGCGACGCGCAGGCAGCTCTCCCCGTCGATGGCCTGGCCGACCTTGCCGCGGAGCGCGATCCCGACGCCAGGGACGAAGTCCGAGTGGTTCACCAGGCCCTGCTCGTCGAACTCCTGCGGCCAGTCCTCGAAGGCCTCCTGCGCGAAATCGGGCGGGTCGCGATCCTCTTCGTGACCCAGGAGATAACTCGAGCCGAAATAGAAGAACGCGAGGCCGGCGACCGCCAGCGCACCCACGACCAGCAACGCCTTTTGCATAACTCCCCTATCTAGCTAGAAACGTCGCGCCCCCCGCTGCGCGGGGAGGAGCGACGCCATTGTGCCAGATGGAAGCCGCCTGCGCGGCCGCGGCGAGCCGCTACGGGATCCGCAGCGTCATGCCCACGCCGAGCGTGTCGGCGTCGGGCATCACGTCGCGGTTGGCCTCGAAGATGTCGTACCAGCGCGAAGCGGTGCCGTAGACCTTCTGCGAGATGTCCGAGAGCGTGTCGCCGCCCTGCACCACGTAGGAGTCGAGCTGGGCGGCGGGCTCGGGCTGGACCGGGCGCGCCGGCTGGGGCTCGCGGGCGGGGGCGGGCTCGTGCGGGCTGCGGTCGCTGCGCGCGACGCGGAAGTCGTAGACCGGAACCAGCAGCGTCTCGCCCTCGATCGGCCGCGCGAGGTCCTCGTTGGCGGCGCGCAGCAGCGGGACGTAGGTGCCGCTGCGGTAGAACCGGTCGGCGAGGGCCGACCAGGTGTCGCCCGCGTCGGCGACGTACAGCATGTAGTCTTCGAGCGGCGAGGCCGAGAGCCCCTGGGCCGTGCGCAGCACGCGCTGGCGGCCGGCGGTGCCGGTCTCGGGGATCGCCGGCGCAGACTCGGCCGGGGCCGATTCGTCCTCGACCGCCGGGGTGCTCGGGCGCTCGAGCGGCTCGATAGGGGTCGCCGACTCGGAGCGGTCGTGGTCCGACGCCCGCCGCCCCTCGGCGGCGAGGCTGAAGTCGCGGCCCGGATCGGCCGGCGGGGAGGCCGCCTGGGAGCGCGCCACGCGGTCCTCACCGCCCCCGGCTTCGGCCATGGGGCCGCCCGGGCCCTCCTGATCGTCCGCGGAAAGCGACACCGCGAGCACGATCGCGGAGAGGAAGAGGACGGTCAGAACGACGAGCTTTTCGAAGTTGCCCATGGCGTCGGAAGCAAAGGGAGGCCCATCGCGGCTTACGGACCGGAGGAACCCCTTTCTTCCGACCCTCTCTTAGCGCGATCTCGAGTTCGAGTGTCGCGCTGGGCCTCGGCAGGGCCAAGCGAAAACCTACGAAATGCTGCGTGGGCGGGTCTGCCAAACACTTTATGCGGGGTGCCCCGGAAAGGCGCTGCGGCTGCGGACGGGCGCCCTGGCGACGCCGGTAGGATGTCGGTCCCGCGATGACCCCCTCCCCCTCCAAACAGGGCCCGCCGCCCCCGAATGCGGACGCTCCGCTGTCCGATCCCGCGGCGCGGCGCGTGCTTGCGGCGGTGCTCCTGGTCGCCCTGGTGCTGCAGCTGGCGACGCTCGCCCAGGTGCGAGGATACCCGCTGGCGGACTCGGTGGAGTACCTCGAGCGCGCGGAGCTCGTGGTCCGTGGCGAGCGCCTGGACCCCGGGACGGTCCGCTCGTTCGCCTTCTCCGGTCTGCTCGCGCCCTTCGTCGCGCTCTCCTCCTGGGCCGGCGACGCGGTGACCGTCGGCCTGGCGCGCGCGCTGCAGATGCTCCTGGGGCTGATCACGCTGGTCGTCGTGGCGCGCGCCGGCGCGCGCGCGGTCGACGTCCGCGCGGGGCTGGCGGCGGCCTTCGTGCTGGCGGTGAACCCGGTCTTCCTGCACTGGACGGTCGAGCCGCTGTCCGACACCGCCGCAATGCTCTGCGCGGCCCTCGCGGCGGGCGCGGCGGTGGAGCGCGGCGGCTTCCGGCGCGGGCTCTTGGTGGGCCTGTGGCTCGGGCTCGGGCTCCTGATGGCGTTCAAGATGCTGGCGGTGCTGGGAGGCTTCGCGCTGGTACTCCTGGCGCGCGACCGTTGGCAGGGTCGCGCCCACCACCTGGGCATCGCCACCGCCGTCGCGGCGGCGCTCTTCGCGCAGGCGCTGATGGACCTGGCGGTGTACGGGGCCTTCGGCTCCAGCCTGTGGCGCTACTTCCTGGAGAACGGCGCCGGGACGATCTCGACCAACCTCTACGAGATCGGCAAGAAGACCGGCAACGTGGCGCTCCAGGACTGGGGCATGCAGCTCTACAACCTGGCCTTCGAGGGCGTCAACGAGGCCAACCAGAAGGCCCGCATCGACCTGCGCAGCCAGAACCCGCGCGACTGGTACGCGACCCATCTGCACACGCACCTGCTCACCTGGCCGCTCTACGCCTGCGCGGCGGCCGGCGTGCTGCGCTCGCTCGTGCAGCTGCGCTGGACCACGACGCTGGCGCTGGTCACGGTCGTGCTGAACGGCTGGATGATGAGCGTGAAGGGCTCCCAGTCGTTCCGGCTGTGGATGCCGCTCCTGCCGCTGATCGCGCTGCTGGCGGGGAGCGGCTGGAGCTGGCTGCGCGGCCAGGAGGCCATGGGCCTGCGCCGCGCCGGCGCGGTGCTGCTGCTGGTCGTCGGCGCGGTGCTCAGCTTCGGGATCGTGCGCGGCACCAACCTCGGCAAGCACGGCGGCTACTGGGACGCGATGGACTTCGTCAACGCCGAGGTGGCCGCGGCGCCCGCCCGGGCCGACGCCGACGAGCCGGTCCGGGTCGCGGCCGGCTACCACTGGGCGGTGCGCTTCCGCGGGCGCGGTCAGGTCGAGGACGTCAAGCTCTCCTACCCCCTCTACGCCTGGGGCGCGCTGGACGAGGTCGGGCGCGTCGCGGCGGTCGCCAACCTCAGGAGCGAGCTGGAGCGCATCGACTGGTTCGTGTCGCACCAGCAGCTGATCGAGCAGGACCCCGCCATCGCCGCGGCCGTGAACGAGCGCTTCGAGGTCGCCGCGGCCTACTACGAGGAAGGCACGTACGAGGAGCTGCTGCCGATCCTGGTGCTGCGGCGCCGCGCCGAGGCGCCTGGCGCGCCCACGCTCTTCGACGTCGACGAGGGCCTCCCGCCCTCGGTGCGCCAGGCCGAGCTCTCGCACCCGCGCAGCGTCGACCTGCGGCGCCGGCTCGACCTGGAGCGCACCGACCAGCTCGTGCTCCTCGGCTGGGACGCCGAGGTGCTGCCCGGCGACGGCAACGTGGGCTGGCTGACGCTGCACTGGTACGGCGGCCCGAACCACGGGCACGACTACACGGTCAACCTGCGCCTGACCGGCCCCGAGGACCGCTCGCGCCAGCGCAACCGCCCCCCCACCTGGGGCGTCCACCCGACCTCCACCTGGAAGGAGGGCTGGGTCGTCCGCGACGGCATGCCGTTCACGCTGCCGGCCGGCTGGGACGACCTGGGCGGGCCCTACTGCCGCGGCGACCTGTTGCCGCTGCGCATCTGGCTGGCGCTGCCGCGCTACGAGCTCGACGAGGAAGGCGTCCCGCGCGTGGCCGGAGGGCTGGCGCCGTTCCATCCCTCGGGCCTGCGCCCGGTGCACAAGGAGCGCGTCGAGGGACGGCTGATCAGCAAGGAGGGCTGGATCTTCAGCCGCGACAACCTGGTGCTGGTCGGCGGGCTGTTCCTTCCGATCCCGCCCGCGGCGCGGGTCCCGGACGACGGGCGGCCGCTGGTCAGCGACCCGAACCCGAGCGCCGGCGAGGGTTGAGCACCGGTTTGCTTCCGGATATCTTCTTCAAGTCCCGGGAGCGGAGCTGACGGTCCGCCACGCCCCAGGACCGTCCATGATCCAACGAATCGCACTCCTCGCGTTCGTCGCGCTCTCCGTTCTCGCGGCCGGCTGCAGCAGCACCGGCGGCGGATCCGGGGGCTCCGGCGAGTCCCGCTCCCTCTCGGTCAGCCTCATCGGCTACGGCTCGGCCCCCTTCACGCTGGTCTCCGAGTCGAACACCTCGCGCGTCGAGCTCTACAGCGCCAAGCGCACCGACGCGTCGACCAAGGTGCAGACCGACGAGGTCATGATCGCGCTCTACGAGCACCTCGAAGACCTCGGCTACGAGGGCTACGCGAACCCCGGCAGCGCGCCCCGCGAGGGCTCCGGCGCGCTGGGCTTCAACCGCGCGATCGAGGTGGTCCACGAAGGTCAAAGCAGCTGGTGGCCGCTGCGCGCCGACTCGGGCGCCGACGAGCGCACGGCCTTCGCGACCGCGCTGAAGGACTTCCTCGACATCTACAACCTGACCCACGGCTTCCAGTCCGTCACCAACGAAGGCGGCGACGGGCTCTTCGACCAGAAGAAGGGCGCCGGGGGCAACTGAACGGGATGTCGGCGCCGCAGCAACCGCTGCATCCCGATCGCCAGGGGATGCCCAGGGCCCTGGCGATCGTCCCGGCGCGCCTGGGCTCGACCCGGATGCCGCGCAAGATGCTGCGGCGCGACACGGGGCGCTTTCTGTTCGAGCACACGGTGCGCAACGCCGAGCGTGCCGAGGCGGTCGAGCGCGTGGTGCTCGCCACCGACTCGGAAGAGATCCGCGCCGCGGCGCGCGAGGTGGGGATCGAGGCGCTCTTGACCTCGCCCGACCACCCGAGCGGAACCGACCGCGTGCACGAGGCCTACGAGGCGCTGCACGCGGACGGGCGCGGCGACTACGACGTGGTGGTCAACGTCCAGGGCGACGAGCCGGAGCTGCCGGCCGAGGACCTCTCGGTGCTGGTGCGCGCCTTCGCGGACCCGGCGGTCGAGATCGCGACGCTGTGCTCCCCCACCGCGACGCGCGAGGAGGCGCTCGACGCCAGCGTGGTCAAGGTCGTGCGCGACCAGCGCGGCGACGCGCTGTACTTCTCGCGCTCGGCGATCCCCTCCTTCGAGCACCCCTCGCGCCCACCGCGCCCCGGCGCCCCCGGGCTGAGCGGCGTGCTGCGGCATATCGGCGTCTACGGGTTCCTGCCGCAGGCGCTGGCGGAGTTCTGTGCGTTGCCGGCCGGTGCGCTGGAGACGACCGAGAGCCTGGAACAGCTGCGGTGGCTGGAGGCGGGGAGGCGCATCCGCGTCGCGCCGGCCTCGCGCACCACCTACGGCATCGACACCGAAGACGACTACGCCGCGTTCGTCGCGCGGGAACGAGCGAGCTCCGAGCTCGTGGAAGGCACCAAAGAGACCCGATGACCAAGCACATCTTCGTGACCGGAGGCGTGGTGAGCAGCCTCGGCAAGGGGCTGACCTCTGCCGCTCTCGGACTCATTCTCGAGCGGCGCGGCTTCCGGGTCTCGATGCAGAAGCTCGACCCGTACATCAACGTCGACCCCGGCACGATGAGCCCCTTCCAGCACGGCGAGGTGTACGTGCTCGACGACGGGGCCGAAACGGACTTGGATCTGGGGCACTACGAGCGCTTCACCAACGCCGAGCTCACCCGCGCGGCGAACTTCACCACCGGCAAGATCTACAACGCCGTGATCCGCAAGGAGCGCCGTGGCGACTACCTCGGCGCCACGGTGCAGGTCATCCCACACATCACCGACGCCATCCAGGCCGCGATCGAGGCGGGCGTACCCGACGACGAGGTCGACATCGCGATCACCGAGATCGGTGGCACCGTCGGCGACATCGAGAGCCTGCCGTTCCTCGAAGCGATCCGGCAGTTCGCGCTCGACCGCCCGCCGGAAGACTGCCTGTTCGTCCACATCACGCTGCTGCCCTACCTGCGCGCCTCGGGTGAGATGAAGACCAAGCCGACCCAGCAGTCGGTGGGCAAGCTGCGCGAGATCGGCATCCAGCCGCACACCTTGATCTGCCGCACCGAGCAGCCGCTGACCGAGGAGATGGCGCGCAAGATCAGCCTCTTCTGCAACGTGCGCCGCGAGGCGGTGATCGAGGAGCGCGACGTCGACTTCTCGATCTACCAGGTCCCCACCGACCTGGTCGCCGCCGGGCTCGACCGCATCGTCATGCGGCACCTGCGGCTGCCCGACGAGCCCGAGACCGACCTCGCCGACTGGCGCGCCATGCTCGAGCGCATCCGCGCCATCCGCCAGACCTGCGAGGTGGCGGTGGTCGGCAAGTACATCGAGCTGCACGACGCCTACAAGTCGATCTACGAGTCGCTGGCCCACGCCGGCATCGCGAACGACGTCGACGTGCGCTTCCGCAAGATCAAGGCCGAGGACATCCTCGACAAGGGCGTCGAGCTGCTCGAAGGCGTCGACGGCGTGCTGGTTCCGGGCGGCTTCGGCGAGCGCGGCATGGAAGGCAAGATCGAGTCCATCCGCTGGGCGCGCGAGAACGGCGTGCCGTTCTTCGGGATCTGCCTCGGCCTGCAGTGCGCCGTGATCGAGTACGCGCGCAACGTGGTCGGCCTGATGGACGCCCACTCGATCGAGCACTCACCGCACACGCCCCACCCGGTCATCCACCTGATGTCGTCCCAGGAGGACATCGTCGACAAGGGCGGCACCATGCGCCTGGGCGCCTACGACTGCCGCATTACGCCGGGCAGCCGCGCGCACGGGCTGTACGAGGCGACCGACATCTCCGAGCGCCACCGCCACCGCTTCGAATACAACAACGACTACCGTGCGCGCCTCGAAGAGGCCGGCCTGATCGCGAGCGGCGTGCACCCCGAGCTGGGGCTGGTCGAGATCGTCGAGCTGCCGGGACACCCCTTCTTCGTCGGCGTGCAGTTCCACCCCGAGTTCCAGAGCAAGCCGCTGCAGCCGCACCCGATCTTCCGCGGCTTCGTCGCGGCGGCCAAGGCACACGCGGGCCGCGAGGGCGACCTCGTGGCCCAGGAGGCGGGCGCCTAGGCGCCCCCGGTCCGAGTCATGACCGAAACAGACCCGCGCACCGCCGGCGAGGCGCCGCTCCCCGGCGGCAGCTTCCGCCTGCTGATCCAGAAGATGGGCTACCAGGCGCTGATCAGCATGGGCGTCGTCGAGAACCCGCTGACGCGTGAGCGCAGCATCAACCTGCCCGGTGCGCGCGCCGTGTTCGCCGACCTGGAGATGCTCCAGGACAAGACCCGCGGCAACCTCGACCCCGACGAGGAAGACCACATCGAGAAGGTGCTGGGCGAGCTGCGCGAGGCCTTCTCGCGCCTGCAGGAAGCCGCCGAGGACTAGCGCCCAGCGCGCTTCCCCAAGGGCCGCGGTGGGCGGCCGAAAAACGTTCCGGCGCATTCCGCGCGGTTTGGGGCCGGCTCCACTAAAGACGGGGCCGAAGCCGTGCCGAATCTGAGAGGCGTCACGAGGGTCACGTCCCTGGGAGGAGCGGACCCGCGCGGCCTTGTCAGTTGCCAACAAGCTTCCCCACCAAATGACCGCTACGGCCGCGACCGCCGGCTCGATGCGCAAGTTGTCCGTCGACCAGATGCTGCGTCTGATGCAGCTCGAGGTCGACAAAGCGCAGAGCCATAACTACCCGATCAGCTGCATGCTGGCGGGGCTCGACGGATTCGACTCAGAAGAGGACGAGCCGTCGCGCATGAAGATCATGCCCGGCGTGTTCCACACGCTGAAGCGCGTGACCTTCGAGCGCGGCGTGCAGGGGATGGGCTTCTGGACCGAAAAGGTCGTGCTCGCCGTCTTCCCCCACGTCGGCCCCGAAAAGATCGCCGAGGTCGGCCAAGCGCTGGTCGAGAAGTCGCGCGAGCTGAAGATCAAGGGCCTCGAAGAGCTCTCGTTCACGGTCTCAGGCGGCGTCGCTCACAACCAGCACGCCGGCCCGATGTCCTTCGAGGTGCTCATCCACGAGGCGGAGACCGGCTTCTCGATGGCCGAGAAGTCGGGCGGCGACCGCTTCGTGCAGTGGATGGAGGTCGAGTCCGAGCTCGACCGCCTGCGCGAGGAGCTCGAGGACCAGATCCGCGAGGTCAGCCGCCGGGGCGAGGAGTTCGCCCAGGAACAGGACGAGCTCGCCGAGCAGCGCAGCCGCGAGTTCACCGAGAAGATCCACGACCTCTTCTCGAAGGAGGAGGCCTCCGAGGCCACCGTCCGCATCGAGAAGGAGATGATCGCGCTCGCCCTCTCGACGATCGAGGACTGGCGCGACGGCACGCTGGCCCAAGAGCTCGCCGAGAGCCGGCGCCTGGTGGACAACCTCGAACGCCGCGTGGTGAAGCTCTCCGACCTGCTCGATGTGACCGAGTCGGAGCTGAAGCGCGTCGCGTCCATGAAGAACGTCGACACCGGCATCGCGTCGATCTACCGCTCGGTGCAGGGCATCGGCTCGGACGACGAGAACGCCGATGTGAAGCGCGAGCTGATGAAGAGCATCTTCGAAGCCAACCTCGCCCTCCAGGGGAGGCAAGCGTCGGAGTGAAGCAGCGGATGTCTCTCGAGGGCGTGCGGAGATGCACCCCACGGACCAGAAGAAACCGGAACCTTCCCAAGGGAATAGTTGGATATGAGCAAGAAGGATAAAGCCCCCGAGGTCACCGAGGAGCAGGCTCCGGCCGCCGAGGCCAAGCAGCCCGTCCGCCAGGCGCAGGCCGCGGTCGCCGACGCTCCCGCTTCGTCGTCGGGCGACAACGACGGCGTCCTCTACCTCGGCATCGACCTCGGCACCTCGCGCACCTCGGTGACCGCCAGCAACGGCGTTCGCGAGACGGTCGCGTCCTACGTCGGCTACCCCAAGGACGTCGTCAGCCGCAAGCTGCTCAAGAAAGACGTTCTCTTCGGTGACGAGGCGGTCGAGAAGCGCCTCTCGCTCGACTTCTACCGCCCGCTCGAGCACGGCGTCATCAAGGCCGGCGAGCAGAGCTCCGAGGCCTATCAGAAGAACCTCCGCGCCGCCCAGGACCTGATCGCCGAGATCATCCGCCGCGCGCAGCCCCGCAAGGACGAGCTGGTCTACGCCGTCATCGGCGCCCCGGCCCAGGCCTCGATCAATAACAAGGAAGCGATCCTCGACGCCGCCCGCACGTCGGTCGACTCCGTGATGCTCTGCTCCGAGCCGTTCTCGGTGGCCTACGGCCTCGACATGCTCGACGACGTGCTCGTCATCGACATCGGCGCCGGCACGACCGACCTCTGCCGGATGCACGGCACCATGCCCGAGGAGTCCGACCAGCTCACCGTCACCTACGCCGGTGACTGGGTCGACAACCGCTTCTCGGAGCTGCTGCTGGAAGCCTACCCGGAAGCGCAGTTCACCATACAGATGGTGAAGAACATCAAGGAGCGCTTCGCGTCGGTCGCCGACGAGATGGAGCCCGCGATCGTCAACCTGCCCGTCAACGGCAAGCCGACCGAGTTCAACGTCACCACGCAGCTGCGCGCTGCCTGCCAGGGCATCGTCGCGCCGTTCGTCGAGAACCTCGGCAAGCTGATCTCGACCTTCGACCCCGAGTTCCAGGACAAGCTCAAGAGCCGCGTCCTCCTCGCCGGCGGCGGCTCGCAGATCCGCGGCCTCGACACCGCGATCGAGCGCGAGATGCACCGCACGCTCGGCGGCGGCAAGGTCGTGCGCATCGAAGAGCCGATCTACGGCGGCGCCAACGGCGCGCTGAAGATCGCCCACGATATGCCCGCCGACTACTGGGAGAAGCTCAAGTAGGCAGGCGCTCCAAGGAGCAACGCGATTCGCAACCGTGACGGGGGCGGGCGGGCCGATTCGGGCCGCCCGCCCCCATTCCTTTTCGGGCCGAGACGGGCCGCGGCGTAGGCGCAGGCGCGGCGCGGCCAGGCGCTATGCTGCGGGCATGCGCAGCACCGCCCTCCCCCTGCTCCTCGCCCTCACCGCCTCCTGCGCCTCGCTCCCCGGCGGTGCTCCCCGCCGCGCGCCGAACGTGGTGCTGATCGTCACCGACGACCAGGGCTACGGCGATCTCTCCTGCCAGGGGCACCCCACGCTCCACACGCCGCACCTCGACGCCCTCGCGGCCGGCGGCGCGAAGCTGACGCAGTTCTACGTGGCGTCGCCGGTGTGCTCGCCGTCGCGCGCCGCGCTCCTGACCGGCTGCTATCCCAAGCGCGTCGGGATGCACGAGCACGTGATCTTCCCGCCCTACGACTACGGGCTCCACACCGACGAGGTCACGCTCGCCGACCTCCTGCGCGCTCAAGGCTACGCCACCGGCTGCTTCGGCAAGTGGCACCTGGGTCACCGCCCGGGCCTGCTGCCGACCGACCAGGGCTTCGACGAGTTCTACGGCGTGCCGTACTCGAACGACATGGCCCAGTTCCACCGCAAGGAGGGCAACGGCTACGAGTTCCGACTGCCGCTGATGCGCGACGCCGAGGTGATCGAGTGGGAGCCCGACCAGCGCTACCTCACGCGGAACAGCACGGGCGAGGCGGTCGATTTCATCGAGCGCAACGCGGACCGGCCGTTCTTCGCGTACGTGCCCTACTCGATGCCGCACATCCCGCTGTACGCCTCCGAGGAATTCGACGGCACCAGCCCGCGCGGGCTCTACGGCGACGTGATCGAGGAGATCGACGCAGGCGTCGGGGCGCTGGTCGCGGCGCTCGAGCGCCACGGCCTGCGCGAGGACACGCTGATCCTCTTCACGAGCGACAACGGCCCCTGGCTCCAGTTCAAACGCGACGGCGGGACCGCCGGCTCGCTCCGCGGCGGCAAGGGCACCAACTGGGAGGGCGGCCAGCGCGTGCCGCTGATCGCGTCGTGGCCGGACGCGATCCCCGCCGGCCTGGTGTCCCGCGAGGTGGTCACCGCGCTGGACGTCCTGCCGACCATCGCCGCGCTCGTCGGCGCCGAGCTGCCGGCGGTGACCCTCGACGGGCACGACGTCGCCGGCCTGCTGCGAGGCGAGGCGCTGCGCTCGCCGACGGACGCGTTCCTCTACTACACGAGCAAGGGCAAGCTCGCCGCGATCCGGCGCGGCCCCTGGAAGCTGCACCTGGAGTCGGGCGAGCTGTACCACGTCGAGCACGACATCTCCGAGAAGTGGGACGTCGCCGAGCAGCATGCGGAGCTCATCGCCGAGCTCCGCGCCGAGGCCACCGCGCGCGACGCCGACGTCACCGCCGGCGCGCGCCCGGTCCGGACGGTCACCGAGACCGTCTTCGATCCGCGCCGGCCCGAGGCCGAGGCGGAAGGCCTCTAGCCGAGATCCTCACAAGCTCGCAGCCAGACTCGCCCAGGTTGCTTTGTGGCCGCACTTTGCGAGCACCGCCGTCCTCGACGACCCGTTCAGGGCCGCGCGCGGGGTCGGCACTCGCAAAGCTCGGGCCACAAAGCAACCCGGACGTTTCCGACTCACGATCTTGTGAGGACCTTCAGGCTAGTCGGCCGCGCTCTCCGCCTCGGCGCGCACCGCGCTCTCGACGCCGGTCTGCACCTCGAAGGGCACCGCGACGCCCTCGCCGGCCAGCAGGTACTCGCCGCGCGGCAGCGGGAGGCTCAGGGCCTCGCCCTCGAGCGCGGCGGAGTACGAGAGCTCGCTCCAGGAATCCGCTCCGCGCCGGAGCAGCGTCCACGCCTTGCCCGCCGGCGAGCGCGCGGGCTCGACCGTCGCCGAGCCGGGCGCCGGGAGCGTCGCGGTCAGCTCGACGCAGCCCTCGGTCGTGACCTCGACCAGGCCTAGGTCGACGTAGCCGCACCGCAGCGTCCCGGCGACGACGCGATAGGTGCCCAGCGGGAGCTCGTCCGAGCGGTGGAAGCGCCGCTCACCGTCCCACGGGAGCCAGGTCGCGCGACCGCTCTCCTGCTGCAGCAACCACAGGTCGGCGCGGAAGGGCTCGGCCGCGTCGGGTGCCGAGACGGTCACCTGCAGCGAGCCGCGCTCCTGGGCGCGCTCGGGGAGCGCGATCTCCTGTGCGTCGGGGGCCGGGAACACGCCGTCGAGCCAATAGGCCGGAAGGTCGCTCCCCGGCGGAACGAAGAGCAGCCGCGCGGCGCCGGCGGCGTTCGGGAAGGCGAAGGAGCCGTCGTCGGCCCGCGTCCGGACGACCTCGACGCCGAGGTCTCCGCGCCGCTCGAGCTCGACGCGCCAGCCGTCGGCCGCCTCGCCGTCGGCGAGCACCACCCGGCCGCGCACCTCCATGCCGCGTTCGAGCAGCGGCGACCAGGTGCGCTCGCCACCGCGCTCCTCCTCGGTCAGGTGGAGCTCGACCTCGGCCACGCCCAGCTCGCCGCCGCCCGCGGTGAGCCGGTGGATGCCCGGCTCGAGGCGCACCGTATAGGCGCCGTCCTCGTCGGTCCACGCGACCAGCGCCAGCGTCCCGTCGGCGACGAAGCGCACCACGAGCGGAGCGCCGGCGGCGGGCTCGCCGCTCGCGGTCAGCACGGTGCCGCGGATCCGCACCGGCTCGACCTCGTCCACCGAGACGATCGTCGCGACGCGCCGCCCGCTCGGGGCGAGGCGTCGCCCGCCGCCGCCGGCGCCGCCGCCAACGCCGATCTCCCCTCCGATCGCGATGCGCGTCGGCGAAGGGTTCGGCACGGGCCACGTGAAGCGGCGGGTCTCCAAGGAGCGCTGCGAGCCGAGCGTCCCCACCATGCGCAGACGGGTGTCCGATCGGACGCTCACGGGCTCCATCCCGCCGGGGCCGGCGCCCAGGGCGCTCGCCCGCAGCACCGCCGAGGAGAGCACGTCGGCCCGCACGCCGCTCCCCGCTCCCCGCGGGCGCAGCGTGAAGCTCGCCGAGCTCGCGCCGGCGCTCAGCTCCAGCACGTGCGCCGGAGCCGGGTGGAAGCCGCGATGCTGGTCGTCCGGCCAAACGACGACGCTCATCCGCTCCGACGCGCCCTGCCAGGCGAGCTGGAAGCGACCCTCGGCGTCGGTCGTGACGACGTCGAAGAGCGGATGTCCGAGCGGCGCGACGTGCACCGACGCGCCGGGGATCGGCACGCCGTCGGTCGCGAGCACGTGTCCGGCGAGCAGATAGTCATGGGGCAGCGCGGCGGGATCGGCGACGGCCTCGGCCTCCGCGCCTTCGCCCTCCTCGGCGCCGCCCGCGGGCGAGCGGCCGAAGCGTTCCTCGGCCGGGTCCTGGCGCGCGGGATCGTCCAGCTCTCCCGCAGTGCGCGCGAGCTCCTGCTCCGCACCTCCTCCCGCGCCGGACGCGCCGGTTTCCTGCACGGCGGCGCCAAACAACCAGATCGACGCCCCAAGCGGCGCGACCAGCCCGCCCGCGGCGAGCAGCGACATCTTCAACAGCATTCCCGTTCCTTCCTCCGCAGCCGCGGAGCCTTTTGCGCCACCGCCGCGCCATCCGGTCGCGGCCGCCAGCGCAGGAGCCCACCGTTCGCGGCGTCCGCCGCTCTCGGCGTCGAGGCGTTCGCGCAGCTTGCGCCGCGCCCGGTGAAGGCGGCTGTCCACGGTGGCCACGGGCACGCCGAGCAGGCGCGCGATCTCCGCCGGCCCAAGGCCGCGGAAGTAGCGCAGGAGCACGACGCGGCTGTAGACCTCGTCGAGGTCGAGCACCGCGTCGACGACGCGGCGCAGCGACTCGCGCTCGGCCACCGCGTGGTCGGTCCCGGGCTCCTCGGCCGCGCGCGAGGCGAGGCGTTCGCGCGTCGAGCGCCGCCCCTCCCCACGCCTACGCTTCAGGGCCAGGTGCCGCGCCACGCGGCGCAGCCAACCCCCGAGTCGCTCGCTCGACGGCGACCGTTCGAGCGCCGCGATCCAGGTCTCCTGGACGACGTCGTCGGCCGCGTGCTCGTCCCCCAGGAGCCCGAACGCGAGGGCGCGGACGCCCGCCGCGTGGGCGAGGAGGGACTCAACGGTGATCGGAGGGCTCGTGCTCAAGAGGGGCTAACCGCCTTCTACCCCCTCTCCCCGCCCGCGGGCGGTTCTTGGCACGAAATCGGGAGCCTTGTGCTCCCGGGGAGCGCTAGGCCGACTCGGCCTTGGCGTTCAGCTCGTCGGCGTAGGCCTGGGCCTGGGCGCGGGTCGGGAAGACCTCCAGCACGCGGGCGTTCCTGGGGTTCGAGGAATCCGGGATCTCCTCGCCCTTGTGGTTCAGCCCCTGCTCGTAGCGGTGTCCGGTGTCCTGGACCGCGAAGCCGAAGCCGAAGTTGCTGACGAGGTAGCGCTTGCCGGAGGGATGCTGAGCCATCGGTCCTGGGGATGCTAGCGGTACGCGGGGATGCCGGTGAGGCGCTCGGCGATCGCGAGGGTGTGGATGTCGTGCGTGCCCTCGTAGGTGTAGACCGTCTCGAGGTTGCACATGTGCCGGCCCACGCCGTATTCGAGCGTGATGCCGTTGGCCCCCAGCACGTCGCGCAGGACGCGGCCGGTGTTGAGCGCCATCGCGACGTTGTTGCGCTTGCCCATCGAGACGTGGAAGTGCTGCAGCTCGCCGCGCTCCTTCAGCTCGGCCAGGCGCAGGCTCATCATCTGTCCCAGCGTGATGTCGGTGGCGCAGTCGGCCAGCTTCTTCTGCACGAGCTGGAAGCTCGCGAGCGGCTTGTCGAACACGATGCGCTCCTTGGAGTACTGGAGCGCCTCGTCGAAGCAGGCGAGCGCCGCGCCGACGCCGCCCCAGGCGATGCCGTAGCGGGCCTGGGTGAGGCAGGTCAGCGGGCTCTTGAGGCCGGCGGTGTTCGGCAGCTCGCTGTCGGCCGGCACGCGCACGTCGTCGCAGACCATCTCGGAGGTCACCGAGCAGCGCAGGCTCCACTTGTGCTTCTGCTCCGGCGCGGTGTAGCCGGGCATGCCCTTCTCGACCAGGAAGCCGCGCACGCGGCCCTCCTCGTCCTTGGCCCAGAAGACGCCGACGTCGGCGATCGTGCCGTTGGTGATCCACATCTTGCGGCCGTTCAGGATCCAGTCGGTCCCGTCGCGCTTGCAGGTGGAGATCATGCCGCCGGGGTTCGAGCCGAAGTCCGGCTCGGTCAGCCCGAAGCAGCCGATCGCCTGGCCCGAGGCGAGCTTCGGCAGCCAGTGGCGCTTCTGCTCCTCGCTGCCGAAGGCGAAGATCGGGAAC
Source organism: Planctomycetota bacterium (assembly GCA_039029355.1). Taxonomy (GTDB): domain Bacteria; phylum Planctomycetota; class UBA1135; order UBA1135; genus JBCCGI01. The sequence goes on along the minus strand of JBCCGI010000031.1, from coordinate 24,861 downwards.
ATGACCAGCGCGCCCTGCACCGAGACGAACGAGCGCAGACCCGAGTCGCCGCGCTCCAGCTCCTGGCAGATCAGGCCGTAGGCGCGGTTGTTGAGGCCGGCGCAGCCGTACTCCTCGGGCAGGTTCGAGCCGAAGACGCCCAGCTCGGCCAGCTCGGGCGTGAGCTCGGTCGGGAAGGTGCCCGCTTCCCAGTGCTCCATCACCAGGGGCAGGAAGCGCTCGGAGACCCACCCGCGCACGGTGTCGCGCACCATGCGTTCCTCCTCGGTATAGCTGTCGTCGAGGCTGAGGTAGTCGAGCTCTTGGAAGGCGTCCATCGGAAGGTCGGTCGAGGCTGGGGAGAGGCGTTTTGGAATCGGCGGAAAAGCGTTTCGCGCACCGATCGTAGAGCGGGCATTGTAGCCCTCCCGGGGCCCGTTCCGACACACAGTCTCGCCAGAGTCTTTCGCGCGGCCCCGACCCGAGACACCGAGTGCCGAAGCCCGCCCCGACGCCCGTAAGGACCACCCCGTGCCCGCTCTGCGGCTACCACGCGCCGGAGGAGGTCTGCCCCCACTGCGGCGGTTCGTCGCAGCTGAAGTCGCTGGCGCAGCCGCTGCGGGGGCCGGCCCGGGGGCTGGTCGACGGGCTGCTCGCGGTGCCGATGGGGCTCTGGATCCTGCTGACGACGCGCCGCGTGAAGCGCTGGCTGCTGCCGCCGCTGGTCGTGACCTCGACCGTGCTGGTGGTGGCGCTCTGGACCGTGTTTGGCTGGTTCGACCGGCTGCTGGACAGCGTGCTGCCGGGCGAGGTCGCGCTCGACGGCAGCCGCGAGTGGCTCGAAGGCCTGGGCGGCTGGGACTGGCTGCAAAGCGTGCTCGCCGCCGCGCTCGTCGCCGCCGAGTGGGTGCTCAACCAGGGCTACCAGATGCTGACGGCGCAGCCGCTGAAGTGGCTGGCCTACTTCTTCCTGGGCTCGCTCGTGGCGTGGTACGCCTTCTCGTTGCTCTACGAGGCGCTGGCCGGCCCGTTCCTCGACGAGGTGCACGGGCGGCTGGAGAAGGGCTGGTTCGGCGCCGACCCGCGCAGTCGGCTGCAGCGGCCGAACGACATCCCCGAGGAGCGCACCTGGCGGCGCACGATGCAGGCGAGCGTCGGCTCGGCCGCGCTGATCCTGGGCGCGGCCGTCACGCCCGGCGTGCCGTTCTGGCTCGGTCTGGTCGCCGCGCCGCTGGCGTTCGTCGCCGCGTCGCTGCTCGACCGCGAGTACGGCGCGTGGCTGCGCTGGATGGTCGCGCTGGAGGGCCGCGCGACCTGGGTCAGCCTGCAGGCCGCGGCGATCACCGGCGTGCTGCTGGTGATGGCGCTGCCGCTCTACTTCATCCCGTTCGGCATCGGCTACGTGCTGTTCGCAGGTGTCACCGGCTTCGCGACGGCCGTCGGGCTGCTGGACATCCCCTTCGAGCGGCGCGGCATCCGCCTGCGGCAACGGCTGCGGTTCCTGCTGCGCAACCTGCTCCCGATGCTCGGCTTCGGCGTGGTGTCGGGGGTGCTGCTCGCGATCCCGGTCGCCGGGCCGGTGCTGATGGTGCCGGCGGCCTCGGTCGGCGGGCTGTGGTTGCTCTGCCGGCTCGACAAGTCGTCGCTGCGCCCGACGCCGCCGGCGGGCGCCGCGGCGGCCGAACCGACGGATGGGCCGGGCACCGGGCCGCCCGCCGAGCCCGAGCTTCAGGGGGAGCGACGCGTGCCGTAGGATCTCCGCCCCCTTTTCCACCGGAAATACGGAGCTCCGAATGACCCGCCACCTCGTCACGAGCGCGCTGCCCTACGCGAACGGCCCGATCCACTTCGGGCACGTCGTCGGCGCCTACCTGCCGGCCGACGTCTACGTGCGGACGCTGCGCATGATGGGCGAGGAGGTGGTCTTCGTGTGTGGTGCGGACGAGCACGGCACCTCGATCACGATCGGCGCCGAGGCGGCGGGCGAAGAGTGCTCGGACTACGTCGCGCGCTGGCGCGACGACATGAAGTCGCTGTTCGACCGGCTCGGCATCGAGTTCGACGTGTGGTCGGGGACCAGCATCTCGCCGCACCACGCCGAGCTCTCCCAGGAGATGTTCCGCCGCCTCGACGCGGGGGGCTACCTGATCAAGCGCGCGGACGAGCAGCTCTACTGCCTGAGCTGCGACCGCTTCCTGGCCGACCGCTTCATCGTCGGCACGTGCTACGTCTGCGGCCACGACAAGGCGCGCGGCGACGAGTGCCCGAACTGCGGGACGTGGCTCGAGGCGCTCCAGCTGATCTCGCCGTCGTGCCGCATCTGCGGCGAGCCGCCGGAGAAGCGCTCGACGACCCACTGGTACCTCGACCTGCCCAAGCTGCGTGACGAGCACATCGGCGCGTGGTTCCGGGACGGCGACTGGAAGCCAAACGTGCAGGCGTTCGTCGAGGGCCAGCTGAAGGACCTGCAGCCGCGGCCGATCACGCGCGACATGAAGTGGGGCGTGCCGGTGCCGGCCGACGTCGCCGGCGACGAGGAGGGCAAGGTCCTCTACGTCTGGTTCGACGCGCCGATCGGCTACATCAGCTTCACCCGCGAGTGGGCGGAGCAGCGCGGCACGCCGGAGCTCTGGAAGGAGCTGTGGCGCGACCCGGAGACGCGGCTGGTGCACTTCATCGGGAAGGACAACATCCCCTTCCACTGCGTGATCTTCCCGTCGATGCTCCACGGAGCGAAGCAGGAGTACGTGCTGCCGGCCGCGGTGCCGGCCAACGAGTTCTACAACCTGCAGGGCAGGAAGTTCAACACGAGCGACAACTGGACCATCCCGCTCGATGAGTTCTTCACGAACTACGACGCCGAGGCCGCGCGCTTCTACCTGATCTCGTCGATGCCGGAGACCGCCGACTCGGAGTGGCGCTGGGATGAGTTCCAGCGCTGCGTCAACTCGTCGCTCGCGGACACGATCGGCAACCTCGTCACGCGCGTGCTGCGCTTCGTCGGCAAGCACTGGGACGGCCGTATCCCGCCGCTCACGGGCGAGCACGTCGAGGAGCTCGACCGCGTGCTTCTGACCGAGTGCGGGGCGATCGTCGATCCCGGCGCATCGGTGCGCGCGTACCGCTTCCGCCGCGCGTCGGAGGAGCTGATCGCCAACGCGGCGGTCGCCAACGTGTTCATCGACCGCCTGGCCCCCTGGGCGCTGCGCAAGACCGAGCCCGAGCGGGCCGCCAGCGTGCTCAACACCGCGGCCGAGTACATCGGTTGGATCGCGCGCTGGATGGCCCCCTTCCTGCCGGGGCGGGCCCAGAGGCTCTGGGAGATGCTGGGCCGCGAGGGCGCCGTCGCGGAGTGCGGCTGGCCGGGCGTCCCCGCCGCGGGCAGCTGGCGCACGGCGTCCGCCGGCACGCCGCTGGGCGAGGTCACGCCGCCCTTCACCAAGCTGGAGGACGACGCGGTGCAGGCCGAGATCCAGGCGCTCTCGGAGCGCGCCGCCCGCTAGCTCCCACGCCGAGGGGACCCAAAGCAGAAAGGCCGGCCCTCACGAGGAGGACCGGCCTTGTTCGAAGTCCGAGGGCTGTCCGGGGCGCCGAAGCGTCCGGACCCGGACGCGGGGCTACACCGATTGGCGCAGCGCCTTGCCCACGCGGAAGCCGACGCGACGCCCCGGGGCGATCGCAATCGGTTCTCCGGTGTGTGGGTTGCGTCCGACGCGGGCCTTGCGCTCCTTGACCTCGAAGGTCCCGAAGCCGGTGATGGTCACCGAGCGGTCCTCGCGGAGTCCCTGCTGGATTCCAGCCAAGACTGCATCTACGACGCGGGCGGCGCCAGACCGTGAGGTCCGCAGCGACTCGCCGACATGCGCGATCAGTTGGCTCTTGTTCACGATCGAACCGTGGCCCTAGGCCTTCTTGCGGCGCGTCGTGGACTTCTTCTTGGTGGCCTTGCGCTTGGTGGCCTTCTTCTTGGTGGCCTTTTTCTTGGCCTTCTTCTTGGTGGCCTTCTTAGCCGTCTTGCGCTTGGCCGTCTTCTTGGTGGCCTTGCGCTTGGTGGCCTTGCGTTTCGTGGCCTTGCGTTTGGTGGCCTTCTTCGTGGCCGTCTTCTTCGTAGCTTTTCTCTTAGCCATTTAGAGAGTACTCCTTGGCGGTAGTCAGAATGAAGCACCGGTGGGTTGCTCCACCACGACATCAAGGGCTCCATCGGCAGCGTCTCGCTTCGGCTTTCCACCCAACTCAAAAACTTTGCCCGCGTTTTCCGCACAAAACGGTCAAGAGAAGGAGCGCCGAACGTCGTGGCGGAGCTTCTGAAGACCGTCCGTTTGTCGCTTCCGAACGAAGCGCAAGAGCTCGCGACCGACGTCGTCGTCGAGGACACCGGCGACGGCGAGTGGACCCTGCTCTGCCTTCACGGGTTCGGAGATAACCTGCATACGTGGCAGTCACTTAGGACGATCCTCGAGCCGCGCGGCGCGCGCGTGGTCGCGCTCGACCTGCCGGGCTTCGGACGCTCGCCGATGCCCGCTGCGTTCGGTCCGGAGTACTCGCTGCGCGCGGTCGATGTGGTGCACGCGTTTGCGCGCGAGCTCGCGCGCGAACGCGACGACGCACTTCTTCTCGCTGGGAATTCTCTGGGCGGTGCGATCGGGCTCGGAGCGATGATCCGCGACCGCCGCGCGACGCGGCGCTGCATCGATGGCGCCGCACTGCTCTCCCCCGCCACGCCCGCGACGCGCACGCCGATGTTCGTGCGCCTGCTGCGCGCGCCGGTCTACCGCTGGTCGGAGGACCTGATGGCGCGCCTCCCCACGCGCGCGCGACGCGCGGCGGCCGGCATGATCACGCGCACGGTGATCCAGATGATGGTGCACCCGGGCTTTCGCCCCTCGCGGGCGTGGCGCGAGTCCATCATCGACGCCTTCGTGCGGCCCGGGTCGTGGCGCGATCTCGAGACGGTCGCGCTCGACCTGCTGTGGACTCTACGTGGAAAGCGCAGGGGCGTGCTCGAGTTGCTAGAGCACACCGACCAGGTTTCCACACCGGTGCACGTCGTGCGCGGCGAGCTCGATCGGGTGATCTCGCGCTCCGAGCTGGTCCACCTTGCGGCCGAGCTCCCCCACGGCGCGTACTCCGAGCTGCCCGGCATCGGGCACTGCCCCCAAAACGAAGCCCCCGCACGGTGCGCGGAGATCGTGCTCGATCTCCTGGACGCCGTACGGGGGCTGGATGCCTCCGATGAGCCGGGGGCGGAGCGCTAGAACAGCTGGTCGAGCGCGTCCTCGGCGCTGGAGCCGAAGTTCGCGTCGAGGGTGACCTCGCCTTCGCGCTCCTCGCCCGAGATCTCCTCGAACAGCTTCGTGATGCGCTCGGCGCTCTCCTGCGCGTAGAAGCGCACGAGGCCGAGGTTGGTGCGGCCGTCAAACAGGACGGCCAGCAGCGTACGCTCGCCGATCAGCTGGAGCTGGATCGAGTCGCGCTCGCCCTGATGGAACAGGATCGAGAACTCGGTCTCGCCCAGCAGGCGCGCCATCTCCTTGGTGGCTGCGAACGAGCCGGCGATCAGCGCGGAGATGGACTCCATCGCGGCCGACATCGCCTCGCCACGGCGGGTCACGAGGTGACCCTCCTTGTCCACGAGCATGACACAGCGGGCCTTGGAGAGCTCGAGGAACGTGTCGAGCTCACCGTCGAGGCGCTCGATGTCGTTCTGGTAGAAGACCAGCCGACTGGAACGCAGTTTTTCGTCGCGGTTCATGGGGGACCTCCTAGAGACCGCCGAGTAGGGCCCACGCGATCACGGCACCGACGCCAGCCGCAACCAACACGAATGCGGCGGTCATCGCTCCGCTCTTGCGGGCGGGTACGGACAACTCCTTCTCGCGGCGTTGAGCCTTGGCCCCGGTGGGCTTGGCGCGCTGCGCCGGACGCGCCTTGGCGGGCCTGGGCGCGGCCTGGGTCTGCATGACGCTCGCGGGGCTTTGCACCTGCTGCTGCGGCTGCGCCGCGACCTGCTGCTGGACCTGCATCGGCTGGGCACCCCCGGCCGGCTGCTGCTGCGCGTGCTGCGCGGCGATCTGCTGCTGCTGGCCGTAGGGGTTGTGCCCGCCCTGCTGGGCCGGCATCGGAGCCGCGGGCGCGGGCTGCGGCTGCTGCGGCACCTGCTGCTGCATCGGCTGCGCGGGCTGCTGCATCTGCTGGGGCTGCGCCTGGGGCGCGGCCGCCGGAGCGCCTTCGCCCGGCTTCGCGCCCGGACGACCTTGGCTCTCCTGCATGATGTTCTTCAGGACCGCCGCCGCGAGCGCCTTGAGCGTCGGGAAGACGCCCTGCCCGGAGTTGGCGACCGCCTCGAAGGTCTGCGCGCCGTGCGCGTTGAGATGCTTATCCAACTCGGCGACGGGCATCGCGTCCGGGAGGTCGCGCTTGTTGTACTGGACGATGTGCGGGAGCGAGGCCAGGCCCTTCCCGTACTCCGCCAGGTTCTCCTCCAGGTTGCGCAGCGACTCGAGGTTCTGCTCGAGCATCGACGCCGAGGAGTCCGCGACGAAGACCACGCCGTCGACGCCCTGAAGCACGAGCTTCCGCGTCGAGTTGTAGTACACCTGTCCGGGGACCGTGTAGATCTGGAACGCGGTGCGCATCCCGGCGACCGTCCCGAGATCCAGCGGCATGAAGTCGAAGAACAGCGTCCGATCTCCATCCGTGCTGATGCTCGTCAGCTCGCCGCGGTTCTGCTGGGGAGCTCGCTGGTGGACGACCTCCAGGTTGGTCGTCTTCCCGGACATACCCGGGCCGTAGTAGACGATCTTTGCGTTGACCGTCTTTTGGGCAAAGTTGATCTGGACCATGTCACCTTCCCTCGGGGGATTCCTGGTCGGCGTTGAAGAGCGTCGGCTCCGCCGCGCTCGGTTGTTGATCCGCTTCGGGCACTCCAGGTAGGACCGCCGGCGGCTCGGGAGCTCTTCCAATTCCTTTCGATCCGCTCATGCCGCGCACCAGGCGCTCCACACGGGCGGCCGTTCCATCCATTGCGAGGAGCACGTCCTCGGTTCGGAGGCCGCCGGCCAGAAGGACCAGCAGCCAAGCGTTGTGAGCGCGGCGAAGCACCAGCGTGCCTCGCGCGCAGCGAAGGGCCATGCGGGCCGGCTGCTCCCAGGAGAGCGGGCCGATCGCGCCCATCACCTCGTGCACCCAGCCGGCCGAGAGCGCAGCCAGGGCGTTCGATTCCCGCGAGAGGTCGACGCTCGCCGTGCGCTCCCCCTCGTCTTCGCCGACGCCGTCGCTCGAAGGACCGTTGCCGTACACGTGCACGGGCACACCGTCCTCCATGACCAGCGCGACGAGCCGCACGCCCGGGTGGGCGGCGAGCTGTTCCAGCACGAGCTTCATCATGCCTCGTCCTCCATCGCGGCGTTGAGTCCCGCGATGCCTAGGAGACCGCGCTCGGTCTCGGCCGCGATGGCGCCCTTGCACCAGACCGCACCGGCGTCCATCTCGCCGGGCACCACGGCCAGCGTTCCGAACGAGCCTTCGAGCTCGACGCGGTGGACGTGGCCCAGACCGAGCCGACGCGCCGCGCTACGGCTGGTCTTCAGCACCGACCGCACGCTGCGGGCGGCGCGTTCCGCGGTCGCGCCCTTGGTGCCCTGCACCAGAGCGGTTCCGCCGCGGACGTAGAAGGCGGCGTGCACGTTCGAGTCCGCCGCGAGGCGGCGCAGGAGCGGGCGCACGTCGGTCACCGAGCCGGCGTCCGCCGTGTCCGCGCGCTTCTCGTTCGCGAGCTCGCCCGTCCGCTCGACCGTGACGAAGGCCTGGCTCACCTCGGGCGCGCCGTCGGCCACCGAGTCGAGGGCGCGGAAGCGCGCCTCCAGCTCGGGGTCGCCCGGGCGCAGGCCGAGGAGCTGTGCCACCGAGCGACGGGCCTCGCGCCAGGCGCCGATGGCGCTCATCAGGCGCAGCCGCAGCTCCCACCCGCGCGGGTCGCGCGGGTGCTGTTCCTGGTAGGCGTCGAGCACGTCCAGCGCCCGCATGCCCGACTGTCGCGACAGGTCCGAGAGGAAGACCTCGAGCAGCGTGCGGGCGTGGTAGGCCCGGGCGTCGGGGTCGCCTTCCTCGGCGGCCTCCAACCACTCGGCCGCCTGGCGCTCGGCCTCGGCGACCTGCCCGGTGTCGAGCAGCACGTCGCACATCTCGCGCCACAGCGCGGGCCGCGGGGCCTCGGCGAGCTCGGCGCGGAGCTCGCTCAGGCGCTCCTCGCCCTCGATGCGGCGGGCGCGCTGGAACATGCGCTTGAGCTCGGTGCTGCCGGGATAGACCGCCAGCCCTTCCTCGCACACACGGCGCGCCTCGCGCACCATCCCGGCCGCCGCACACTCGCGCGCCAGCTGGACGTACTTGAGCGGAGACGGGTCGCGCGCGAGCTCCTGCCGCGCATTGCGGACACGACTCCTGCCGACCAGCTTCTGGACGAACTTCATGAGTCTCTTTCCTCGGCCAGGTACGAGACGATCGCGTCGACGTCGCGGAGGGTGCGGTCGCGGTGCGCCCACGCCTCCGAGGCGAGATCGAGGGCGGTCTCAAAGTTCCGGAGGGCCTCTTCGAAGTCGCCGTTCTCGGCGGCCTTCCGCGCCCGGAGGCGAGCGCTCTCGGCCATCTGATCGTTCCTGCGGCGGGTCTGCGCCTGGTGGCCCCGTCGCGTCATCTCCTCGGTGTTCAGGCGGTCGATCTGGACGCGCAGCTCGGAGCGCTCCTTCAACGCCGTGAGCGCGCCGTGCCACACAGGCTTGGTGCCGATGAAGGTCTCGAGCGACGCGAGCCGCTCGCGCAGCGACGTCAGGTCGCCGTTCTGCGCCGGCGGAAGCTCCGCGAACTCCTGCCGCACCTTGAACTCGCGCAGCGTGGCGAGGGTCAGGCCGGTGGAGATCAGGAGCACGGTGACGCCGGTGCGGACGCGCCGCCGCTTGGACTTCTGCGACGCGACCTCGTCGTAGCGCAGGTCGCGGATCATCCGCGCCACGTCCTTGCGCGAGCGATCGAGCTGGAGCACCTCCCGCAGCCACGGGATGGCCTCCTGGTTGGCCCCGTCGTCGAGCAGCTTCTGCGCCCGCGCGAGGTAGCGCTCCACCAGTTCCTGCACCATGCCCTGCCGACGCATCAGCGAGGCCAGCGCGCGCTCGATGGCCAGGTTGCCGGGCAGGTATTCAGCGACGACCCGCAGGACGGCGCAGGCCGCCTCACTGTCGCCCTCGCGCTCGTAGCGGACGGCGAGCAGCCGCCCGTAGACCGCTGCGTTCATGCCCGCTCCATCGGCGAGCTTCGGATGCGCGAGGGTCAGCAGGAGCGCGGACTCGGTCACCTCGGGCTCGGCGTCCTCGCCGGCGCTGGGCGCGAGCACGCGGATGCACTCGGACACCTGGTCGCTCGCAAGCTCCTGGACGGCTTCGATGCGCTCGCGGAGGTGCGCCTCCGGATCCTGGGGGCCCTGGGGCTCGCCCTGAATGAGGTGCAGCGCGTCGCGGACAATGAGGGAGGTCGTCATGAAGGGGGACTCCACGCGGTCACGGGAAAGGACCGCGGGTGCGTGCCAAGGCCATCGATCGGTGCCATCGCGGGCAAAGCTGGAGCCATTCCGCGCGGATCTTCGCTCGCCGACGAGGAGCGCGGGTCGACCGGGAAAGGGAGACGCCCCGCGGTCGCTCGACCGCGGGGCGCGCGTTCCCCCGCAGGGGTAGGGAGGCCCAAGGGGCTGGGTCTTCGGGGCCGGCTCGCGCCGGCTCCGGCTAGAGGATCGGCTCGACCGAGATCGCGCCCGCCGCGAGGCCGGCGGCGTCCTCGATGCCCGTCGTATCGATCGTGTCGCCCGCGACGAGCGGCGCCGACAGGGTCAGGCGCACCACGTCGGCGCGCAGGAGCTCCGCCGTCAGCGCCGTCTGTCCGCCCGAGGGGACGAAGTTGCTCGCCGTCTCGGCGAAGGTCGGGTCGACGTCCTCGGTGAAGTAGAGGTCGACCTCGATCCCGGTCGCGTCGGCGCGGTAGTTGACGAAGCCGCCGGAGAAGTCCGGCGCGTCGAGGTCGCCCGTCACCGTGCCGATGAGATCGCCGGCGGGGCTGATCGCGACCCCGTCGAAGTTCGCGACGTTGTCGACCACCGCGTGGACGTTCTGCGACGGATCCAGCTCGACGCCGGACGGCAGCAGCACGGTGACGGTGTTGGTCGAGCTCGAGTAGCGCAGCGCGGCCCCCGAGAGGTCCACGGCGACGCCGCCCTGGTCGATGGCGTAGTTCGAGATGACGCCGGCCGAGCCCGCGTCCACCGGCGTGTTGAAGCCGAACAGCACGCGGTCTCCGCCGAAGCCCGGCTCGATCACGCCGTCCACCGTCAGGAGCGCCGGCCCGGTCGCGGAGGCCGCCTGGGCCAGCTGGCTCGTCACGCCGACGTTGCCGGCGAGGTCGGTCATCGTTACGTCGATCGACTCGCCCGCGGTCACGCCGCCGCTCCAGACGGCCCGCACGGTGCGGTAGCCGAGGCGCGTGGCGCTGTCGGGCGCGACGCCGCCCTTGAGGATGTTGCCGACGGTCTCGGCCTCGGTCTGGTCGAGGGCCTCGTCGAACTCGATCAGCACCGAGTCGGACGGGCTCGACGCGTCGATGCGCGTGCGCAGCGCGGTCTGGTCCGCCGCGGTCAGGTCGCCGGAGGCCAGCACGGCCTCGGCCGAAGCGGCGGTCATCTCGACGCCCTGGTCCGAGCGCAGCCCGTCCACCGAGACGGTGTAGAGGTCGCCCGTGATGAGGTCTCCGACGACGCCGGCCAGGGTGATGACCACCGTGCTGTCGCCGTCGAAGTCGAACTCCGCACCCTCCAGGTCGATCGGAGCCCCGTCGTCGAGGCCGTAGTTCTCGGCCTCGCCGATGCCCCAGGAAGACATCGTGCGGTCGAACTCGACCGTGACGGTGTCGTTCTCCTCGCCCGACACGGTCGCGACGACCGAGAAGCCGGGGTCGAGCGCGGGCTCGACGTCGTCCTCGGCCGCGATAGCGGCGTCGAAGACCGGGAACAGCGCGTTGCCGGCCAGGTCGGTCACGCCGCTCACGTCGAGCGTGTGCGTGCCCGGCACCACGCCGAAGCCCATCAGCAGGGTCGCACCCTGGCGGTCGGCGTCGACCGAGACGCTCGCCGGGTTGCCGACCGCGAGGCCGGCGTCGTCACGCACGGTGTACGCGGTGAGCCCGGCGATGTCGGCCAGCTCGTCGCACGGCTCGCTGAACTGCACGTGGAGCCGGGTCGGGTTGATCGGGTCGACCCACACCGACTCGAGCGACGGGAAGTTGTTCTCGCCCAGAACCTTGGTCGAGACCGGCGCGATCGACACCTCGTTGCCGGCGATGTCGCGCATCCCCGACAGGCTCAGGCTGAAGTCGTCGCGCACCTTGAGGTCGATCTCGTCGCCGCCGTCGAACACCAGGATCGCGATGCGGGTGTCCGGGTCGTAGTCGATCGAGGCGTTGGTCGTGTCGAGCGAGTTGCCGAACGGCATCTCGACCGTCCAGTTCAGGACGTCCTCGACCTCGGACTCGAGCATCTCGTCGTCGAAGGTGATCTGCACCTCGTCGTTGTCGGCGCCCTCGACCGCGACTGCGGTGAGGCCTCCGGGCGTCGGCTGGACCGTGTCGGTCGAGCTGATCGTGATGCCCGTGAGCGCGGCGGCGAGCGCGTTGCCGGCGAAGTCCTCCAGCGCGGCCACGCTCAGCGTATCCTCGCCGGGCACCGCCAGATCGTCGAGCACGAGGCGAACGGTGTCGAGGCTCGGGAGCAGCGAAGCCGAGTCGACGCTGGCGCCGCCCGTCAGGGTCCAGTTGCCCGCGGTCTCGGCATCGACCGAGTCGACGTCCTCCGAGAGCTGCACGTACAGCGTGAGGCCGTCGGGGTCAAACACGCGGTCCTGGGTCACGCTAACCACTGCCGGCGCGGCGATGTCACCGGTCACGGTGCCCGCGAAGACGGCGGTGAAGTCCTCGCCGTCGACGTCCATCGGGGCGCTTCCCCCGGCCGGGCCCACCTCGAAGGTGTCGCCGGTCAGGACGTCCTCGGCGAGCGTGATCGTCAGGCTCTTCGAGGCGAGGTCGTAGGAGAACGTCGCGCCGGAGAGATCCAGCGCCACGCCGGTCGGCGACTCGACGTTCCAGCGCGAGGACTCCTCGGCCGTGTCCGGGTCGAGCGCCTGGGTGAAGCCGAGCGACAGCGTGTCGCCGCCGAGGCTCTCCACCGTGTCGAGCTCGGGCGTGACCGCATAGGCGTTCGCGACCGTCGTGCCCTGGCTGACCGGGACCGGGGCCCCGACCGGCGTGAGCGCGTTGCCGTGAGCGTCCATCAGCTCGCCCACGAGGTCGACCTCGTCGACGCCCGGCACCATCGGGTCGGTGAAGGTGACGCGGAGCACGGTGTCGGAGATCTGCTCGACCGCCGAAGCGAACACCGGGAAGCCGGCGTCGAAGTTCGAGAGCTGCGTCGCGAAGACCGGGTCCATCGCGTCGGAGAACGTGAAGTCGACCACGTAGCCGAACTCGCTCTCGCTGAGCTGCTGCACCGCCGACGTGAACGTGGGCGGCGTCGTGTCGCCGGTGGCGGCGCCCGCGACCGGCGTCGTGCCGAGGGCGACGTCCGCCACGCTCGTCACCCCGACGGGGATGAGCTCAAACGCCGCGTGCAGGTTCGCGCCCGCGCCGAGGGTGACCGACAGGACCTGGGTGGTCGGGTTGAAGTCGAAGGTCGAGCCGGTCAGGTCCAACGTGGCTTCGTTGACGACCAGCTCCCAGCTCGCGAGGTCCTCGACGAGGCTCTCGAGCACGTTCGCGCCGCTGAACTGGGCGGAGATCGTGTCGCCCCCAAGACCGGGGGTCTGGATCGCCGAGGTGACCGCGAAGGTCGGCGGATCCGCGTCGGTTGAGCCGACCGGACCGAAGACCTCGGACACGCCCTTGATGCCGAGCGCCATCACCTGATGGCTCGGCGTGACGCGCTCATCCCAGGTCACGCGTGCCTCGGCGTCGACCACGACGACGGTGAGCGCGATCTGTCCGCCGTCCGCGGAGAAGTTCCCGGGGCCCAGCGTGGGCGGCAGGTTCTTCTGGAAGGCGACGACGGTGACGAAGCCGTTCGGGTCCAGGGTGAGATCCTGGGTGACCGAAAGCAGAGAGTTGCCGCTCCCTCCCGAGCTGGAGCCGCTGCAGGCGGCGAGAAGCGAGAGGACGAGAGAGCCGAGGCAGAGTAGGAACTTCTTCCCGGGGACCATGCTGCGTGCCGTGTGGGGTCGGTTTAGGGGCACTCCCCGTCGGCACCCAATGGGCACGGGGAGGGGCGGATGGGGACTCCGCTGGGTGCCCTATCGGCGAGACCCGCCCGGCACTTGATTCCCGAACGTCGCTCCGCGGCCGCATCGAGGGCCCCGGACGACCCCGAGCTCAGAGAATCTGCGGCTTCACGCTCTGGTGAGAGAACACCACCTCGGCCCCCAGCCCCACCGCCTGCAGACCGATGGGAGAGCCGACGAGGACCGGATCCGGCGCCAGCGGGGCCACCAGATCCGCGCGTCCCTCCGCCGTCGCGGGCGCGGGGGCGAAGAGCAGCGGCAGCCCCGGGTTGAGGAGCAGCGCTCCCTGGACCCCAGGAATCAAGCGCGGACCCGGCGAGGGCGTGCCGAGGGCGAAGATCGCCTGGGACATCCCGGGCTGGAGGAAGGCGACCTCCAACGTCCCTCCGATCTGCGCCGGCCCCACCACCTGCACGTCGCGCTCGCCGGTGTCGTGGACGCGCACGGTGCCGGTGGTGGCGAACTGGTTGGCGTGGGAGTCCTTCACCGCTGTGGCGATGCGGGTCCCCGACGGGTCGAGGTCGAGCGCCAGCACGCTGCCCGAGAGGCTCCACGCCTGGATCGGCTGGGGCGCGGCCCGGTCGAGCAGCACGACCTCCGGCTCCGCGCCGCCCTGGCCCCACAGCCCGACCGCGATGCGCCCGCCGTCCGCCGTCAGGGAGATCTCCTGGGGGAAGTTCTGCAGGCCGCCGGGACCGCTCCAGGCGAGGCCGTGCAGCAACGCCCCGCCCGCGACGTCGCGCGACTCCACCCGCACGGCGGTGCCGCTGATGAAGTCCCAGAAGCCGACGCAGACGGTCGAGCCGTCCGCTGAAAGCGCCGCGGTGGCGGCCATCTCTTTCGGCCCCGCGGGCACCAGGAAAGCCTCGGCGAAGCCGGCGCCGTCGTCGACCAGCACGCGCGCGCCGTCGAAGCCGCCGACGACCAGCACGTCGCCGGCACCCGACAGCGCCAGGCAGCCGGTCGCCGCCGGCAGGGTCTCGTGGTGGACGGTCTGGCCCGCGGAGTCGAAGACCCACAGGTCGACCCCCGCCGTCAGCGCGACGCGCGAGCCGGCCTCGGCCATCGCGAGCGCTCCGAGCGAGCCCCCCGCTCCGCGCGCGTCGGCCAGCACCAGGCCGGTCGCGGGGCTGAGCCACTCGACGTACGCCTCACCGCTCGGGTCGTGGATCGCGGCCACCAGCCCGCCCGACGCGTCGGCCGCGAGCAGCGAGGGGCCGTTGCCCTGCACCGGCAGAACCCGCGTCCAGGACGGCTCGAAGGGAGCCCCCGCGCCGGCGGCCAGCGCGTCGTAGCGCACCACTTCGGTGCGCCGGTTGGACAGGTCGGGGTCCGCAAACTGGGGCGCCGCGAAGAGGTCCGACGGACCGGCGCCGGCGGCCACGGGCACGATCCCGATGGCGCCGGGAAGGGGCGGGCCCTCGAAGAGCGGAGCCTCGCCTCCCTGGGTCGCGCCGGCGGCGTAGAGCGCCAGCCGCGGGTTGCCCACCGCGGGCGCGGCCCAGACGAGCTCTCCGCCGGCGGCAAAGACCACATCGCGCGGGATCCAGGTCCCCCCGGACCCCGGGCCAACGCTCCAGCGCTGTCCGGGGGCGAAGGGGTCTGAGGTGGACTGGAAGGCCGCCGCCGGGGCGGCGGAGGCGAGCATGACGGCGAGAGATAGGGCGGCGAAGGGGCGGATCATGGTGCTCGGGAGAGGGCGACGGGAGGCCGCCCACGAAACCTACCCCGCCCCCGGGGCCGGTGCCGGCGGGCCCTGGCGAGGGCTCATCCTTTAATCTAGAGTGCCCGCCCTCCACGGACGTGTGGGAGAGTTCCCGGGCCCGCCCGGGACGCCGAAGGGGCAAGCCGGTGAGCCGGCGAATCTCTCAGGCACCAAGGACCCGCGTTCGGCATCCCTGAACGAACACGAACAGGGGGCGCTCCGGCCGGCTCGGCCCGTGCGCCCCCTTTCTCATATCCCCCCAGCGCCCCCCAGAAGAGGCCCCGGCCGCCCCCATGAAGACGACCTCGCTGCACGACACCCACGTGGCCCTCGGCGCCCGCATGGTCGAGTTCGGAGGGTGGAGCATGCCGGTGCAGTACGGCTCCATCCTCGACGAGGTCGAGACCGTGCGCACCAAGGCCGGGCTCTTCGACCTCGGGCACATGGGCCGCTTCGAGGTCCAGGGGAAGGATGCCGTGGCGCTGGTCGACCGCGTCGCGACCAACCACTGCGCGCGCATCCCGGTCGGCGCGATTCGGTACGGCCTCCTGCTGAACGAGGACGGCTACCCGATCGACGACCTCCTGATCTACCGCGACGAGGTCGGCGTCTACCTGGTGGTGAACGCCTCGAACACCGACGTCGACCTGGCCTGGATCAAGAAGCACGGCGACGGCCTCGACGCCGAGGTCCGCGACGTCACCGCCGACACCGGCATGCTGGCGCTGCAGGGCGAGCGCTCGGTCGACGTGCTCCAGCCGCTGGTCGAGGGCTGCGACCTGAGCGCGATCAAGTACTACCGCTTCGACTTCGGCACGGTGTGCGGCCTCGAAAACACGCGCATCAGCCGCACCGGCTACACCGGCGAGCCGGGCTTCGAGGTCTACATTCCGACCGCGGAGGCCCCGCGGGTGTGGAACACGTTGATGGAGGCGGGCGAGCCCCACGGGCTGAAGCCGATCGGCCTCGGGGCGCGCGACACGCTGCGCCTGGAGGCCGGCATGTCGCTCTACGGGCACGAGATCGACCTCAGCCACCACCCCCTTGAGGCGGGCCTGGCCTTCGCGGTCAAGCTCGACGACGAGAAGGGCGACTTCGTCGGGCGCACGGCGCTCGAGGGCCACGCGGCCAACCAAGAGCGGCGCCTGGTCGGCATCACGACCGAGGGACCGCGCGTGCCGCGCCAGGGCCACCTGCTCGCGCACGGCGACGAGATCATCGGCGAGGTGGTCTCGGGCGCGAAGTCCCCCACCGTCAAGACGAACATCGGGACCGCCTACGTGCGGCTCGGATTGGACCAGGCCGGCCAGGCCCTGGAACTGGACATCAAAGGCAAGCGGCAGCCCTGCGTCGTGCAGGACCTCCCCTTCTACTCCCGAACCCGCAAGTAGCCAGGAGTCCCCCCTCATGCGCCCCGACGACCGCCTCTACACCAAGTCCCACGAGTGGGTGAAGCAGTCCGGCGAGACCGCGCTCATCGGAATCACCGACTTCGCCGTCAACGAGCTCTGCAGCGGCAACGAGGGCGACCTCGTCTACTGCGACCTGCCCGAGGTCGGCCGCGTGCTCGAGGCGAACGAGACCTTCGGCGAGATCGAGTCGGTAAAGGCCGTCGCCGATCTCAACACGCCGGTCGCCGGCACCGTGGCCGAGGTCAACCCGGCCATCGAGGAGCACCTCGAGATCCTCTCCAAGGATCCCTTCGACGCGGGCTGGATGGTCAAGCTGACGCTCAAGTCGAAGACGCTCGACTCCGACCTGATGGACGCGGCGGCGTACGAGTCGTTCCTGTCCGAGGGCGCGCACTCCTAGGTGCCAGGCGAGACCTGGCGCCTGCTTCGGACCTGGGACGCGCCGCCCGGGTTCAACATGGCGTTGGATGAGGCGCTCCTCCGCGGCGAGGGGCGCCCGGACGATGCGCGGCCGGTGCTGCGGCTCTACACCTGGTCGCCGGACGCCCTGAGCCTGGGCTACTTCCAGCGCTACGACGAGGTCACCGCGGCGCTGCGCGGTGCGGGGCACGCGCTGCCGACGCTCGTCCGCCGGATGACCGGCGGCGGCGCGATTCACCACCTGCGCGAGCTGACCTTCTCGATCGCGGCGGACGCCGCGCATCCGCTCTACCGCGGCCCGATCGCGGGCTCGTACGAGCGCGTCCACCGGGCCGTCGCCGCCGCGCTCCGGCGCCACGGGGCCGAGGCCCGCGAGCGCGGAGCCGACGCGCTCACCTCCGACGACGCCGCCAGCCCGATGTGCTTCCACGGCTCGACCGCGGTCGACCTGGTCTGGAACGGGCGCAAGGGCGTCGGCTCGGCCCAGCGCCGCACGGGAGGCCGCGTGCTGCACCACGGCTCGATCAAGCTCGGCAGCACGCCGCTCGAAGGCGCGATCGCCACGCTCGGCGACATCGCCCCCGAGGAGCTGGCCGAGACGCTGCTAGAGGTGCTGGGCGAGGCCTTCGGCGCGACCTTCGAGGACGCGCCGCCGCGCGAGGAAGAGCTGCTGTACGCCCGGGCGCGCGAGCGCTTCTTCGCCTCCGACGCGCATCTGCGACGCCGGTAGACGAAGTCGGGGTGGAGGGCCACGAGCCCCCCACCCCTAATGTCAAGCAACGAACACCCGCCCGCGAAGTGCTACGGACGGGGGAACACGCGGTGTCTCCGGCGCGGCCCGGATGACGTCGACGGCGGCCCCGCAGCGGGGACGGCCCCGTGCAGCCGGTCGGTCGGGCTCTCGACGCGGGGGGTCGTGCGGCCGGCGGCAGCGACCAGAGTGGAGAGAGAGAGGGTCATGAGCTGGTGCAGGCAGCGGTCCCGCGGTCGAGGTCGAGAAAAACTCTAACTGAGATTGCGTCTCAATCGCCGCAAAAGCCTGGACAATTCGGCTCGCGGGGCGCACCCTCAGGTCGTCGGCTGAGCGTTGACGCTCGGCCCCAAGCCCTTCGCGAGACAGACGACATGCACAAGACGACCTCGTCCTTGCCCCTTCGAGCCGCGGTGCTCGCCCTCCTGGGCGGCGCCGCATCCGCGGACGGCGATACCCCGGCTGCCCAGGCGCACCTGGCCGCCGACGCGGCCCTCATCGGCGGCACGGTCAACCTGACGCTGCGCAGCCAGCAGGTCGGCGCGCAGGGCTTCCTGGCCTTCGGGCTGACCTCGACCCCGATCCCGCTCGGCCCGGGCTTCCCGGTCCTGCTGGTCGGGTTCCCCTTCACGATCGCGTCGGGCACCATCGGAGCCGACGGTCGGTTCATCGTCCCGGTGCCGATCGCCCCGGCCTACCCGCCGGGCGTCGAGGTCTTCGCGCAGGGCTCGGTCCTCTCGTTCCTTCCGGCGCCGACGTTCTTCGGCTCGGACGTCATCCGCCTGGCTCCCGGCGGCGCCCAGGCTCCGTTCGCGCCCACCGCGCTCCCGGCCGCCACCGAGCTCCATGCCGCGGGCGACGTGGACTGGATGGACATCGACCTGGACGGCCGCAACGACGTGTTCGTCGCCAACGGCGGCACCGGCTCGGTTCCGACCCTGCTGGTGAACGGCGGGGCCGCGTCGTTCACCGACGAAGCCGCACTGCGGCTGCCGGCCGAGGCGCTGGTCCCGCTCTCGCACGTCGAGGGCGCCGACGTCGACAGCGACGGCGACATCGACCTGCTGCTGACCGGCGGGATGGTCCCCGCCGCGCCGGCGCCGAACCAGCTCGTCCTGAACGACGGGTCGGGCTTCTTCACCACGACGGCCTTCCCCGCGGGCGCTGGCCTCACGGCGGACGCGGAGTTCGGCGACGTCGACGGCGACGGCGACCCCGACGTGGTCATCGCGAACACCCAGGACCAGTTCCACCTCGGCGAGGTGCCGGACGGGGTCGGGGTCTTCTTCAACACCCAGGCGACCTTCGCCTCGCCCGGGCCCTTGTCCGCCTTCTTCGCCACCGACCCCCACGGGTCGGGCGGAAGCGTCACGCTCGGCGACGCGGACAACGACGGCGACCTCGACCTCTTCGTCGCGCGGGCGGACTCGCTGCTGGGCGGCGTCCAGAACCAGCTCTTCGAGAACGACGGCACCGGGACCTACACCGACATCACTCCGATCAGCGTCCCCGTCTTCCTGGACAACAGCCTCGAGGCCGAGTTTGCGGACGTCAACGGCGACGGCCTGCTCGACCTCTTCGTGGCGAACAGCACGCTCACGACGCCCACGGCCATCGACCTGCTGATCAACTTCGGCGTCGGCCCGACCGGCTCGGTGGGCTTCGGCGACGGCGCGATCTTCGTGCCGCTCGATCTCGGCCCGGCGACCAAGATCCGCCTGGGCCTGGACGTGGCGGACGTCGAGGGCGACGGCGACCCGGACGTGCTCATCGCGATCCACCAGCTGTTCGACGAGAAGACCGGCTTCCCCGCCGGCGACGCCGTGCTGCTGCTCAACCAGGGCGGCGCGCAGGGTGGCGCCCTCGGAGACTTCCTCACCGACTCCAACTTCGACCTCACCGGCCAGGGCTTCGTCTGCTCGGACGTGAGCTTCGGAGATGCGGATCAAGACGGCGACCCCGACATCTACCTCGGGAACTCAGGCACCGTCCTGGGTGGCACGCCGTCCGACGTCCTGCTCCTGAATGGACTCTAACCAGAGCCCTTCTGAAGCTGGATCCTCGCCGTCGCCCCGGGTTTTTTGCAGGGCCCGGGGCGACATTATTTAACGTGGACCAAAGTCCAATGAAGCTCCCCGACCTCTCCCTCGCGCGCGGCGCCTCGCGCCTGCTCACGCTCGTTGCGGCCGTCCTCGTTTCCTCGGTCGCGCACGCGCACTTCATCTGGATCCACATCCACCCGGATCAGCCGCAGAGGGTCGAGATCCTCTTCGGCGACGGCGTGTACCAGGACAGCGAGGCCAGCCTCGTGCGCTACATCGAGGGCCTCGCGCTGCACACCGCCGACGGCGCGCAGGTGGAGCTCACCACGATGCCGTGGGGCCTGGCGGGACAGCTGCCGGCGGGGACGGAGCTGCTCTACGGCTCGCACGACATGGGCCTGTTCCAGCGGCCCGGGATGGACACCTCGGTCAAGCTCGACTACGACTCGAAGGCCGCGCTGAACGTCGCCGCCGCCGGCCAGCGCACGGGCCAGCCGCTCGAGCTCGTGCTCGCCGAGGACGGCGCCGAGCTGATCGTGACGGTGCTGCTCAACGGCGAGCCCGCCGCGGGAGCCACGGTGCGCCACCCGCGCCCCGGTGGCGGAGATCCGATCGAGCGCGAGACCGCGGCCGACGGCACGCTGCGCATCGCGCGGCCGGCGGCCGGACTCCTCTCGCTGCGCGCCAAGCACGTCATCGACGAGCCGGGCGAGCACGAGGGCGAGCCCTTCACCGGACGCCATCGCTACGCGATGCTCACCGTCTCCAGCGTGCGGACCGCCCCGCTCCCGAAGGGCGGCAGCGTCGACGCGTGGCAGCGCCTGAGCGACGCCCTCCTGCACGAGCGCCAGCTGCCCGCCGACGTCGGCGGCCTCGCCGGCGTCGTGCTGGTGCACCTCGGCGGCGAGCCGGTGCGCGGCGAGTTTGAGCTCAACGGAGGCGAGTGGGTCGAGTGCAGCCTGCCCGGGCTCTCCAAGGCCGACGAGGCCTGGGTCGGCGCCCACCTGCGCCAGGTGATCGAAACCCGGCTCGCCCGGGACCTCGCGACCACGACCGGCGCCCACGCGCTCGCGCTGGCTCCGCGCGACGGCAGCCCGCTGGGGCGCCTGGTCGTCGCCAACGACCCGGGCCAGACGCGCTACTACCTCCACGACCACCGCGTCCAGCTCGTCGAGCGGACCGAGGACGGCATCCGCCGCTCCTCCGCGGTGCTGGCCCACGAGGAGGGCGAGGACGGCCGCGTGCTGCCGCTCCAGACCTTCGCGACCGAGGTCGACACCGAGTCCGGCCAGCTCCTGGCTAGCGAGGCCATCACCGACGAGTACCGCGAGGCCGACGGGCGCATGCTCCCCGCCAAGCGCCGCGTGCTGCGCACCTCCGGGCGCGTGACGCGCGCGCTGCTGCTGGAGCTGCGCAACCTCGAGCTGCTCGAAGCGCCCGGCGCCACCGAAGCGTCGCACAGCCGCGACTAGCGCCCCCCTAGGTCGCCCGGGTCGTCGGGAAGGAGCGCGCGTCCGCGCTGGCCCTGATGCTCCTAGCGCCGGCGGGCGCGTCGCGCTTGGCGGCACGGGCCGCCTCGGCGTGACTCGCCAGCACCTGCCGCATCGCGCGCCCGGCGACGCGCAGGAAGTGGCGCCGATCGGCGAACCGGTCGAGGTGCCCGGCGAGCTTGAGCCACGCCTCGTTCACGACCGCCGTCGGCTGCAGGAGACGCCTCCTCCCCCGCCGACCGCGGCCCCGCAAGCCCACGCAGCTGGTGGTAGACGGCGTCGGCCACCGCGTCCCCCGCGGCGGGGTCGCCGTCCGCAGCGGCGCGCAGGAGGCGGGTGATCTCCTGCGCTTGCTCGGTCGGGTCCGGTGGATCGGCCGGAGGGTTCTCGGTGGAGCGGGCCACCAAGTCAGGCTACACCAGGCTCAGGAGCCGTGGCCGGCCGCCGTGGAAAGAGCTCTCGCGGGTGGCGTGGTGACAGAGGTCGGACCCAGGTCGCCACGCGCGTACGTGCCTAGTCGCCGTCGGTGTAGCCCAGCCGCTCGAGCATCGCCTTCTCGGCCTCGCTGATCGGGAAGCCGCGCGACACGCGCTTGTGCGCCGTGTCGGCGGCGAAGCGCTGCAGCGCGTCGTAGTCCGACTGGGCGTCGGCACCGTGCTCGGCGCGCGCGTTCCGGGCCTCGGCCGGGTCGGCGTCCAGGCGGTAGTGCTCGATGCGGCCCGGCGTGCCGCCGGCGCCGGGGACGACGATGGTCTTGGTCCCCGCCGTCCGCAGCCCGAACCACGGCGGGTCGTGGTGCGAGCGCAGGATCAGCGCGCGGTCGGGATCGGCCGCGTCGCGCAGCGCGGCCGAGAGGCTCGTGCCGTCGAGGTCCGACGCCGGCAGCGGCAGGTCGAGCCACTCCGAGAACGAGGGCAGGAGATCCATCGGCGACACCAGCGCCGCGGGCCGCGCGCCGGCCGGGACGCCCTTGGCGCCGGCGGGAAAGCGGACGATCAGCGGGACGCGCAGCATCTCGTCGTAGAGCGTCGTGTTGTGGCCCTGCTCCCCGTGCTGCCAGAAGGCCTCGCCGTGGTCGGAGGTGACCACGATCAGCGCCTCGTCCAGGATGCCGGCCTCGTCGAGCATGCCGAGGATCTCGCCGACGACGGCGTCGGAGTGGGCCAGGTTCGCGTCGTACAGCGCCTCGACCGCCTCCTTGTCCTCGTCCTCGAACGGCAGGTTGCCACGGCGCCCCTGGATCAGCGCGGCCGAGTCGCCGGCCCGGTACGGCCCGTCGTAGCCCGGGTCGACGAAGCGCGCGCGGAAGGCCTCGGGCGGCGAGTAGGGCTCGTGCGGCTCGAGGATGTGCAGGTAGAGGAACGGGGGTCGGTCGCCCTCGGCGGCCCCGTCGGCGAGCCAGCGCGCGACGATCGGCGGGTAGTCGACCGCCTTCGCGTAGTGGTACTGGTCGCCCTCGAACTCCACGTCGACCGAGCGCCCGTCCCCGGGACGGAAGACCTCGGTGTAGTGTTCGAAGCCCTGCTCGCAGCCGAAGATCGAGCTGCCGTTGAGGTTGCCGACCGCGGCGAAGGTGCGGTAGCCGCCGCGCTGGAGCAGCTCGGCTAGCGTCACCTCCTCGGGGAGCAGCGTCGCGCCCTTGTCCACCAGGCCGTGCACGTCCGGCAGGCGGCCGGTGAGGATGCTCGACACCGTCGCCAGCGTGTACGGCGCCGGCGCGAAGGCGGTCGGGAACGACACGCCTTCGGCCGCCAGCGCGTCGAGGTGCGGCGTGGTCTCGCGCCCGTTGCCGAGGTGCGACAGGTGCTCGGCGTGCAGCGCGTCCAGCAGGATGAACACCACCGGCGGACGCCCGAGCTCGATCCGGCCGTCGTCGGCGCCTCCTCCCCCGCAACCGCCAACCAACGGCGCGAGGAGTAGCCCCAGGACCGGCGCGAGGGATGCCCGCCCGCGGCGCTCCCCGGGCCTCTTTCGGACTGGCATACTCTGCGTTCCCATGAGCATCTCAGCGAGGATCGTAGGGCGGTGCCCGAAGGCTGTCCACGCGGCGCTCCTGGCGGCCGCCCTGCTGCCGCTGGCCTGCGCCCGCCCGCCGCAGCGCCCCAACGTGCTCCTGATCGTCGTCGACACGCTGCGCGCCGACCACCTGTCGGCCTACGGCTACGGGCGCGAGACCAGCCCGCGCCTGGCCGACTTCGCCCAGGGGGCGGCGCGCTTCACGCACGCCGAGTCGCCGCGCGCGAAGACCACGCCGGCGGTGGCGTCGCTGCTCAGCGGCCTCTACCCCCACGACCACGGCGTACGCGACCTGGCGAAGCGCTTGGAGCCCGACGTGCCCGTGCTCGGCGAGGTCTTCACCAAGGCCGGCTACCGCACGGTCGGGATCGTCGGCAACTACGTGCTGACCGACCGGCGCTCGGGCCTGGCGCGCGGCTTCCGGCAGTGGACCGAGGACCTGCCCGACGTCGTGGGCGTGCCGCCCCACCACGCGCCGCAGCGCCGCGCGGCTTCGATGACCGACGCCGCGCTGGTCGCGCTCGGGCTGGAGCAGCCGGGGCCGAAGGACGGTCCCGGGCCGCACCTCGCGGGCATCGACCCCGATGCGCCCTGGTTCTGCTACCTCCACTACATGGACCCGCACGGGGCCTACGACCCGCCCGAAGAGCACCGCGTCTTCACCGCGGCCGAGCCCGACCCGATTCCGCGCGAGGGCGAGCTGCCCGCGCATCCCATCCACCGCCGCAACGTCGCCGACTACAACGTGCCCGCCGAGGCCGTGCTCGCGGACGGCCGTGCCGACGCGGCGCGCGTCCGCGCGCTCTACGACGCCGAGATCCGCTACGCCGACGCCGAGATCGGGCGGCTGCTGGACCGCATGGAGGCCGCCGGCCAGCTGGAGAACACGATCGTCGTCGTGACCGCCGACCACGGCGAGAGCCTGGGCGAGCACCGCTACTGGTTCGAGCACGGCTTTTTCGCCTACGAGGCGACCTGCCGCGTGCCGCTCCTGGTGCGCGGCCCCGGCGTGACGCCGGGGGTGGTCGACGAGGACGTCTCGCTGGTCGACGTCGCGCCCACGCTGCTGCGCCTGTGCGGCCTGGGCGAGATGCCGGCCCCGGCCGGCGCGGACCCGCGCTCGCCGCGCGGGGTCGACCGCAGCCGGCTGCTCGACGGCCGCGGCAGCGGCACTCCGCACCCGGTCTTCGCGGAGAAGATCGAGCGCCAGGACCTGTCCCAGACCGTGCAGACCAAGGCGGTGCGGGTGGGCGAGTGGAAGCTGATCCGCCGCTACACGCACCTGCAGCCCGGCGGCGGGGCCGAGCGCGAGCCGCTGGTGCTGAGCGAGGAGCTCTACGACCTGGCCTCCGACCCCGGCGAGACCCGCAACCTGATCGAGGCCGCCCCGGCCACGGCGCCGCTCGACCGCCTGCGGGCCGAGCTGGTCCGCTTCGCGGAGGCCGACGTGCACTTCGGGGACCTGGCGCAGATGCTGCAGCGCGAGCGTGAACGCCTCGAGCGCGAGGAGCCGGACGTCGTCCGCATCCTGGAGGCCCTGGGCTACTAGCCCGTCCTATTCATGGAGGTCAGCGCCAGGGGTCGTAGATGCCGCCAGGTTGCGGCTTTGCGACCGAGGCGCCCGGAGGCGACCTGGACGGGTCGTCGAGGACGGCGAGAGAGCGAAGTCGTGACCTGGCGAGCAG
>JBCCGI010000030.1:0-89315 GCA_039029355.1 Planctomycetota bacterium | reverse complement strand
GAACCGCCAGCGACGCTGGACCAAGCCGATGCAGTCGTGGAGCCTCGCGCTCCAGCACTTTTCCATCCACTTCGAGGGGCGCATCCCTCTCAACTGAAGTGCCGCGTCAGATGCGACTTACACAGCGAACCTGACACTCCCGGTCCGGCCTCCCGCGGGCCGTGCTCGACCAAGCGTCGGAGTAGAACCGAATCCCTTTGGCTTGCACCACATGAGCGGGAATGTCTGGGAGTGGTGTCTCGACTTCTTCGACGATTACAGGGGGAAACTCGCTCCTGGGGACGGGCAGCTACTATCCGACAACGCCTCGAATATGCACACGTTGCGCGGGGGAAGCTTCGCCTTCACGGGCCTAGAGGCACGCTCGGCCTACCGCTACCCCGCCACCCCGGGCTACATCGCTGGGGACGCGGGCCTTCGTCCCGCCCGGCGACTCGATATCGAAAGACCATGACGCAGTTTTACTCTTCTCAAGGACTCACGGCGCCTTACCCTCGTGCGTTCATCCTCCTGCTTCTCCTCCCCATGGCTTGCGCTGGGATGCCCCAGGGAATCGAGGCGCCCGCCTATCCCGATACGCGGACCGTAGACCAAGTTGACATCTACCACGGCGTAGAGGTCCGCGACCCTTACCGTTGGCTAGAGGAGATGGAGTCGGACGAGGTACGGCGCTGGGTTGAGGCGCAGAATGCGGTGACCCTCCCGTACATCGAGTCGATTTCCGAGCATGAACGGATCGAGCGCCGGCTGACCGAACTGTGGAACTACGAGCGCTGTAGGCTCCCGGAGGCGCGTGGCGGCCGCATCTTCTTTCGGCACAACGAAGGGCTCGGCGGGCAGGACGCTCTGTACGTTCTCGATGATCCGGAGGCGGAGCGGCGTCTGCTGCTCGACCCCAACAGGCCTACCCAAGAAGCAGAACTCTTCTTCCGCTACTACGTCCCTAGCAACGACGGACACTACGTTGCCTACTCTCTCTCGCCGGACGGCACCACACGCTACACGTGGAGGGTCCTGGACGTCGAGACGGGTACAACGATGGACGACATCGTCCACAGCAGGTACGAGCCCATCGAATGGGCACACGACGGGGCCGGTTTCTACTATCCGCAGTTCGATGTACCACACGAGGGCTCGGCCTCTACCGGAAGGCTGCTTGCTCCCGAGGTTTGGTTTCACCGCCTCGGCACGCCTCAGTCGGCGGACGAGCTAATCCTCACACGGCCCGAGGATGCGGAGCTCGTGTACCTTCGTCTTCGCGTGAGCGCTGACGGGCGCTTCCTTCTTTTGACGCGAACGGCCAACAGCACCTACCAAACGGAGCTGACCTATCTCGATCTTCAGCAAGGCTCCGCCGACAGCGTATCGATGCCGCTAATCGATGGTTTTGATGCTGTCCACCGCTGGGTGGGGAACGATGGCGACACGTTCTTCGTTCAAACCAACTTAGATGCCCCCAACTGGAAGATCGTGGCCGTTGACCGGCATCGCCGCGGGCGGGATCGGTGGCGCGTGGTCGTACCGGAGGGCGAACGAGCGATTGTCAGCGCGGGGGTGGTCGCTGACAAGCTCACAGTGACCTACCTCAAGGATGTCGTTAGCGAGGTCCACGTGTTCGGTCTGGATGGAATGCCAAAGGGCCGCGTAGAGCTGAACCCAGGAATGGTCTCAGGCTTCAGGGGAGGTGCGGGCGAAGAGACGTACTACGCTCTGGCGAGCTTCACGGAGCCAGATAGAGTCGAGAGCTACAACGTCCAAACCGGCCGTACTTTGACGTTTTTCGAGCCGAACGTGGCCTTCAAATCGGACGGCTACGAGACCCGGCAGGTGTTCTACGAGAGCAAGGACGGAACGCGTGTCCCGATGTTTCTCTCGTACCGAAAGGGACTGAAGCTCGATGGCTCGAATCCAACGTATCTCACGGGTTATGGCGCTTTCGGCATCTCAGCTACGCCACGCTTCTACGTGCCCTGGGTGACTTGGATGGAAATGGGGGGGGTACTGGCGGTAGCCAACGTTCGCGGAGGCGGGGAGTACGGCGACGACTGGCGCAAAGCTGGCTCCAAGCGAAACAAGCAGAACACTATCGACGACATGCTCGCAGCTGCAGAGTGGCTTTGCGAGGGGGGCTACACATCGCGCAAGAAGCTTGCCTTCGAAGGATCCTCTGCAGGAGGCCTTCTGGCTGCAGCCTGCTTAACCCAACGCCCGGACCTCTTTGGAGCGGTCGTCGTGAATGTGGCCCTGGCCGACATGCTGCGTTTCGAGGAGTTCACGATCGGATCAGGCGTGGTCGGAGCCTTCGGCTCCGTGAGTGACTCCGACGACTTCCGGGCCCTGCACGCCTACTCACCACTGCACAATGTTCGTCCTGGAACCGTCTATCCCCCTACGCTAATCCTGACGTCCGAGGGCGACGACATGGCCGTTCCCTGCCACAGCTACAAGTTCGCCGCCGCCTTGCAGGCCGCACAGACGGGCCCTGGGCCTGTGCTGCTGCGCGTTGAAGCCAACGCAGGCCACACGGGTCCGACTCGTATCGAGGACTATATTCGCGAGGTCGCCGACACCTTGGCCTTCCTCTGCGAGGCACTCGATTTCGAGCCGCGCTGGGACAGCGACTAGCATACTTGATGCGGGCGCGTCGATGGGATGAGAGGCCTGTGATGTCGTAAACGGATCTCGCTGTCCCTCTCGAAAACGCAATCCGGGTCGCCAGCATCGCATCCGAGTAGCTCGAACCCGTCCTATCCAGGAACTCGGCCGTGGGGATCCTTAAGCCGGAACTGGCGGTCCGGGCCACGCCGTGTAGTCGATGGCTTCGTCCATGTAGAGTACGCGTCCGGTGCGCCCATGGCAGTGAGCAGTTGACGCGAGCCGACTGCGGTGCCGGAGCTTGCCAGCCCTATTCGCGCGCAGCCTGCCGTGCTACCAGCGCGGACATTCAGCACTTTGCCGGACGAGTTCTCGTCAGCGCCAGCGTGGCGCGCTCGAAGGGCGGGGCCAGGGAACCGCCTCCTCGTGCCGGCGACAAGAGCTCGGGCGACCGGCCCCCCGGCTTGCTCGGACTGGCTGGGACGCCGTCGCCCACCATGCCTCGATCATGGAGAAGCACAGCTCGGTCATGGCGAGCACCCGGCGGAGCAGCCCCGACTCAACCAGCTCGTCGACGCTTCCGTTGACGTTCTCGACTCCCCATCGGCGAGGACGGTCGGCGGATCGCCATCGGCCGAGGAGGATGATCGGCACGCCTCCGTGAGCACGGCCACCGTGTTGCTTGTGTCGAAGCTGCCCCCGATGCGCCAGGACAGGATGCGCCGGGAGAAGTTGTCGATGACGGCATGGAGGTACGCCTTGGAGCCGTCGACGAGCCGGATGATCGTCGTGTCGATGTGCCAGGTCTCGTCGGGCCGCGCGGCACGGATGCCGACCTTCGGCCTCGCGGGGTGCACGCGAGTTCGAGGACGCCGCCAGCCACGCTCCCGCACCAGCCGCCGCCACGTCGTCGCCAACGCGAAGATGCGCCCAATGCGCTGGGCCAGCACGGCCAGGGTCCCGGTCGGAACGTGCCGGTAGTCGGGAGAGGTGACCATCTCCTTGATGGCTGCGACCTCGCCGGGCGTCACCCGGTGCGGGGACGTCTTGGGACACGACGGGTGGTCGTCCAGGTCGCACCCTCGTTCAGCCCGTTTCCAGGCATGGAGGCGCGACGCGGACAGGCCGATCATGGTCAGCGCCTTCCTTGGCGGCAGGACGTCCCTTCCCCGCTCGACCGCGCGTAGCAACGCCGCCTTGCTCGGCCCGTCGGGAACGCGCCTCCGCGTGAGGTCCATTCCGAGCGCGCGAAAGCAGGCGAACAGGATCCTCGCGATCGCCGGCAGCCTCCCGACCTGCCGCCTGAGCCGCAGGACTTCATCCTGGAGCGCCTCCTCGGTCATCGAAGAGACGTCTACCGTGACCGTCGGACGACTCGACCCCCGGAGCCACCCGGCGGCCGTGCTTCGGGGAGCACCGACACTCGTGGCGAGCGAGATGTCGCCAGTCCGTCGGACGAGGTCGCGGAGCCGGTGGTCGTAGCTCTTCGGAAGACGGGCCATCGCGCCATTGTCCGCGATCTCGCGATCCCCGCCGCCGCGGGCCCGCGCGACTGCCCGCGCCGAGCGCATCTGACGAGAGCTCGTCGCCCAGAGTGCGGAATGTCGGCGTTGACAGCACCGCGAACGGCCAGGCGATGTTCGTGCAGGAGCAGTCCGTCCTTGCGGCGGGTGGCTCCGATGTACTCCAGGCTCCCGTCGAGCCACAGGGAACGGCCCTCGAGCCGTAGCGTCTCTGCCTGCAGGGACACCGTCACCCTTCCCCAAGTACCTGCGGGACTCTGGCCGAGTCTCTGGACCCTACGGGCTCCCGTCGCTGTCAGCTACGTACGCAGATCGTGGAGCGATGGCCCATACCCGCGGGCAGCGTTCCAGACTGCCAGAACGAGCAGGTCGGCCTCGGCCACGGTGTAGTAGACGTGGAAGCGCGTAGCCCGAAGCAGTACCCGGCGTACCTCAAGCCCGCGGACTCGCCTGTACCTGCGGCCGATCATGGGCATCGAGGCGAGCAGATCGAGCGTCGCCGCGAGCTCCTCGGCGAACAGTCCAGGCGCTGCTGGCCGATGTCGCGCCACCACGTGTCGACCGAGCCGACGTGGGCTTGAGCGGTCGCGGTGAGCTGGATGCCCACGTCAGCCGGACTGGCGTAGCCGCCTCAGCACATCTTCCGCGGATACGAGCCTACCGGAGGTGGCGTCCTGGACGGCCTGGTCCAGGGCCTCTCGATCCTCGGGGCCGAGGTCGTCGGCCTCGTCGTCGATCACGAGGTCGAGCACGGTCCCCTCGGGGAGGCTGGTAGGCTCATCGATGACCAAGCGGCCGTTGAGCACTCGTGCGCGGAGCGGTGTCATGGCGATCACTAGCTTAGGCCACTTGCCGACCAGTTTGGAAGCCGTTCGGCCTCGGACACGAGCTCGAGTCCCACTCGGACCCCCAAGGCGGTTGCAGTTCGAGTCCGACTCGGGGTCGAGTTGGACCGAGTTTCGAACTCGAGACACGCTCTCACGGCCCGAAAACGGTGATTTGCGCTCTCTGGAGCTCTCGGCCGAAAGGTCCGAGAACTCGATCGAACGCCAAGTCGAGGCGAGATCTGGCGTTGCTGCCAGGATCGTGGCCACTACGCGGCCGAGGTCATCCACGAGGGCGCACCTGCCCCACCGTCCTTGGGCCCGCGCTCTCGGTCCTGGCTCAGGCAGCTCGGTGATAGAAGTCGAGTAGCCCGCCCAGCCGCTCTTGACAGACGACCTCGCCGCTGCCGGACGGCGCACGGGATTCGATCAGCTCGTTGCTGAGCCCTTGATGGTTGCGCTCCGCGTGGTAGTGCTCGATGAACTGCTCTAGGGCGCGGCGCAGGTGCCCCTCGCCGGGCAGGAGCATCCGGTCGAGGCACTCCTCCTTGATCGAGCGCACGAAGCGCTCTGCGTAGGCGTTCGCGTTCGGGGCCTGGAACGGCGTCCGGCGCGGGCTTGATGCCGTGCTCCTTGAGCGTCTTCGCGATCGTGCTCTTGGCGACGGTGTGCCCGACGTTCTTGAGAGCGCCCTGGATCCGGCAGTAGCACCAGCTCGAGTTCTCGGTGGCGAAGCGGACAATTAGCTCGCGGATCCCCGCCATGAGGCCACGACGGCCCAGGCGCTTCGTCGGGTACGTCCACTTGGCTGCGATCAGTCGATGGTGCCGCAGGATGGTGTCCGGTACGCGGTTCTCCTCGACCAGATACTCGACGACCTGCTGCTGTTCCTGGTGAACCCAGCCAGAGAACGTCAGAAGGAGAAGCTGGAGCGGGAAGGTCTCGATCATGAGGCCCATTCTCGCGATGTCACAACGCCAGCCGCGGCAACGACTTGGAGTTCGGCTGAGTTCTCGTACCCTTCGCCTGACGGTGCCAACGCACTGCGGTGTCGGGCTTCACGAACACGACTGCGTCGCGCCATTCCCTGAACGCCCGACGGAGCAGGATCCAGAGCATCCTGTCGCTGTCTTCGATCCGCGGTCGCTTCACGCTCCTCTTGAGGACGCCGAGCTGATGGCGAAGGGCGAGGCTCTCCATCATCAAGCGTCGACGGTCGACGATGAAGCAAGCGGACGAGCACGAGCAGCGATCCCATCGGAGGATCATGCCGAGCGAGCCGATTGCCGCGAAGCGTTGCTCCGCGTGCCCTGCGAAACAGGCCCGGAAGCGGGCTCTGGGGGCCCGCACGGGGGTTTCAGGAGGGACCGGGGTTCGTCCCCGGCAGCCCGGCAGGGTCGACCGGTTGGCTCGGCTACTCGGCGACGGCTCTCATGGCCCGAGTTTGACGAGAAGTCGTTGCCTCGAACCCAGAATGTCCGCGTTGGCAGCACCGCCGTTTTCCACGGCACTCACAGCGCAAGACGTGTGAGGACGCCGCGGCCGGGTGGAGCTGGCCAGCTCCCTCAGAAGGAGACGTCCCACTGAAGGCGGACGCGGTGGTCGCTGTCGTCCTGGCCCAACGCTGCGTCGTCGACCGTCAGGTACGAGTAGTCGAGCGTCAGCTTGTTGTTGTGGCCGCGGAAGAACCAGTTGGCGGCGATCGTGAACTCCTGACGCTCGTTGTCCAGCGCGAGGTTGGTCTCGTTCGGCTCCTCGAGCCACGCATAGCGGGCGGCGAGCTCGAGCTCTTCGGGGACCGAGCTGCAGATCTCGTTGAAGAAGTAGCCGACCTGCGTGTAGTAGCCGGAGAGGTCGCTGTCGTTGCCGGGCCCCGAGTCGAGCGTCGTGTCCTGGATGTTCTTCCAGTGGTACTCGTTCTGCGTCGAGAAGCCCTGGTACTTGAACGCGAACTCCGCGACCGCTTGCTGGACTCGGTACTGGCCGTCCGCAGCGCTGCCGACGGACGTGAAGCCGTCCAGGTTGCCGCCGCCGCTCGAGGACCAGCGGGTGGCCCTACCCGTGTGGGTCGCACCACCAACGGCGAGGCTGCCGGTCGGCTTCTCGGTGCGCTCGACGTCGGTCTGACGAAGCGCCAGGTCGCGACCCAGGAAGTTCCACTGGAGGCGACCGATGTACATCAGGTCGCTGTCGTCATTGGAGACGCCGCGGCCCTCGCCGGTGAAGGCGCCCGCGTAGTAGCGGAGGTCCGCGCCGGTGCCTTCAAAGAGGCGGCCCCGGAAGCCGAGGCCCATCTGGCGGTCGACCGTGAAGACGCGGTTGATGATCGAGCGCTCGACGAACTGCTGGCGACCCGACGAGTCGACCCGCTCACGGTTGTAGTCGATCTTCCACTGACCGGCGCGGATGCCGAACGCCTCGTTCTTGGCGACGTCGATGCGCCAATCGATGACGCGCGCGCCCGCGCTCGAGCTCGAATCATCCGACTCACGCGTCGGCTGGAGGTCGACCTCGAAGTAGTACTTGAGCCAGGGCTTGTAGCCGTGGCCGCCGATCTTCATCCGCAAGCGTCGACCTTCGGCCGTGATCTCGTCCGTGTCGAAGTCGTCCAGTTGACGCGGGTCACCGCGGAACGGGCTCGTCGCGCGCAGCTGGGCGCGCCACTGCAGATTCGTCTGAAAGTTGCCGTCGCGGCTCTCCAGCCGGAAGCCCTTCGGCCCGTAGCTCGCGCGGACCCCGCCTTCCTCGTCCGTGCCCTTCTTGTCCGCGTCTTCCTTCTCGAAGTATCGCTCGATCGCCTCGTCGATCTGCGCGTCCGTTGGCGTGCCCTGCTCTTGGGCTTGGGTGGCGCCACAGACCGTGGCGGCGACAAGGAGGAGTTCTTTGGTTTTTGTCATCAGCTTTACGGGGGGTTGGTAGGGAGTGGATCCGCCGCCAAGCAGGCTTTCAAGGGACCGGGCGTGTGGATTCGATAAAGGGTGTGCGGCTGGCCGCCGGATATGGGGTGCCGCACCCGGAGTCCCGACCGACGTCACGGGCGCTACCGCCGACTTGGTGCGAGGAAGCTTCGTGCCAGGAAGCTCCCAAGCGCGCGCTCGACCTCGGGACCGGCAACGGCTTCCCGGGCGTTGCCGTGCTGTGCGTGTACCCGCGGGTGCGGGTCGTCCTGATGGACCGGACGTTGAAGAAGCTAAAGGCGATCGAGCGGGCGCTGAGGGCCTCGGAGCTGTGGAGCGAGCGGGTCGAGACGCTGCAGATGGACGCCCGGGAGGCGCCGGCCCACGGCTACGAGCGCGAGTTCGCCCTGGATCACGGCGCGCGCGGTTGCGCCGCCGGCCGAGCTGGCGGTGCTCGCCAAGCCGCTGCTCTCGCGCGGGGGCCGGCTCCTGTGCTGGCTCGGCGGCGAGACCGAGGCGCCGTCCCCGCTCAAGGGGGCGCTCAAGCGCCTGGAGGCCATCGGGTACACGCTCCCCGAGCCGGCCGGGAGGCAGCGGCGGCTCGTGCACTACGGAAGGGGCTAGGGGCCGGATCGGAGACGCTTTCCAGTCGCAATTTGTTGCCCAAGGATCCGGCCACGTTCGTCGGCCGACACCGGCCGAATGGGCGAACCTCCCCCACCGGGTCTAGTCCTCAGGCCTGCGCTGTCGGCTCAGTTGCGAGCTTGTAGTACTTGAAACGTCGCTGTCGGCGGCGTGGAGCGCACCGGCCTCTACCGTCCCTCGAACGTCGTCCGCTCGCGGTTCGAGAGCAGCAAGGGATCGCCGAGCAGCGCCTGCCAGTGGAGGGTAAAGCCGACGAGCGCCGGGTTGCTCGGCACCGCGAATCCCACCGTCGCGCGGCCGTCCGCGCCGAGCGTGCCCGTCCCCGCGCTGGTCGACGTCAGCGGATCGATCAGCAGCGTGCCGAACGGCGGCAGGGAGATCCGCGCCTGCCCGAGCGACCAGCCCAGAAACCAGGGACCGCGGGGCGTGCCGTAGAGGTCGAGCTCGAGCGGCTGGCCGATCGTCGGCGTCTCGCGCCAGGCGAGCTGGCGGCTGAGGTTGGTCCAGAGGGTGTTCGGGAAGCCCAGATAGTTGGCGAAGAGCAGGTCCGGGTCGCCGTCCTCGTCCAGGTCGGCGAGCGCCACCTGGTACGACGGCAGCGACGCGTCGGGCAGGTGCAGCGTCGTGCCGTCCGCGAAGACGCCATCGCCGCCGTTCCGGTACAGGCGCGGCTGCTCGAGCCAGTTCGCAACCGCCAGGTCGAGGTCGCCGTCGCGGTCCACGTCGGCCAACGCCAGGTCGAGGGAGGGGGCGTCGTTCGCCGGGAGGTGCGACGCGCTCACGTCGACGAAGCCTCCGGAGCCGTCGCCCAGGTGTAGGCGGTTGGCAGGCGAGTTCGCGGCGGCCAGGTCGAGGTCGCCGTCGCCGTCGACGTCGGCGAACGCGAGCCCGAAGGTCGAGTCCGCGAGCGCCGGCAGCGAGCCCAGCGGCGCGTCCGAGAAGACCCCCACGCCGTCGTTGAGCAGCAGCCGGTTCGGCGTGACGTCCGCGAGGCCGAGCACGACGTCAGGGTCTCCGTCGCCGTCGACGTCGCCGTGGGCGAGTGCATAGACGCCCCCGGAGATCACGGGCAGGTGGGTCGCGCTCACGTCCGTGAAGCCCGCCGCGCCGTCGTTGAGGTGGAGGAACGTCCGCCGCAGGAGGTCGAGGTCTCCGTCCGCGTCGACGTCCACCAGGTCGACCGCGAACGACGCCCACCCGTCGTCGCCCGGCACCACGCTCGGCGGTGGGAAGGCGCCTGTCGGCTCGTTGAGGTAGATCAGATCCGGGAAGGGCTTGTAGAACGAGAAGTCGGCGCTGTTGGCCATCGCCAGGTCGGGGTCGCCGTCGCCGTCCAGGTCGCCGAAGGCAAGGTCTGACGCGGCGGAGGAACCGGCCGTGACGATGGCTCCCTCGAAGAAGACCCCGGTCCCGTCGTTGAGCAGCAGCCGGTGGGGGCACTCCTGGGTCGCGAACACGACATCGACGTCCGCATCCAGATCGACGTCGGCCACGGCGACCGCGGACGTGAAGCTCAACGGAAAGGGAGACGCCGGCAGCTTCGGGTGCAGCTCGCCGAACAGCGGAGCCTGGGTGGCGGCTGTGGGCGCGAGGAGCGCGCTGGAGATCAGCGCGAGGAGCAGCGGTCGACTGGGCTTCATCGCGGTCGTTGGGGATGTGGACGTGGAAGGCGGAGGGCCACCCGGATTCCGTGCCCGCGCTCCGGCGAGCGTCCCACCTACCCGCGCTCGCGCAATGTCCGTCCGCTCTCGGCCTCGTACTCCCCCTCGACCCGCAGCATCGTGCGGTTCACGAGGGCGTGGGCGGCCGCGCGATGGCCCCCAGGAAGTGGCCCATCGTCGCCGCCCAGGGGTGCAGC
Organism: Planctomycetota bacterium; assembly: GCA_039029355.1. Lineage (GTDB taxonomy): Bacteria > Planctomycetota > UBA1135 > UBA1135 > JBCCGI01. The sequence continues at coordinate 78,973 of JBCCGI010000030.1, read as the reverse complement.
CTCCACCGCGGCTTCCCGATCACCACACGCCACGCGTCGTCCCCGAAGAAGCGGAAGCGCGCTTCGCTGCCATCGACGCGCCGGAGGTCCTCCAGCGCCGCCGACGCGTAGGGCATGCCGAGCGTCAGATGGTCGAGCACGCGCCAGCGCCGGTCAAACAGGTAGATCTCGAGCAGCTCCTCGAACGGACAGTCGTAGGAGGTGAAGACGAGCAGGCCGCGGTCCATCGCGAGGGCCGCCTCGAAGGCGATGCCCCAGACGACGACCCCGGTGTCCTCGCCGTCCACGATCCACCTGGAACGAGTCGAACCGCCCCTCCTTCGGGAGATTGGATCGAGCTGAAACGTCTGGGTCATCGACGTGCGTCCCCTTTCGCATCACCGACCGTGGCTCCTAGCGTCCGATCGAGAGCTCGCGACCCTCGGTGAAGGCGAGCGGTCCTCCGAGCGCGAACGTCACGTCGAGCAGGATGCCCTGCGCGTAGACCGTATCGCCGAGCAGCGCACACTGCGGCGGCAGCGGGATCGACACCGGCGCGGACGTGCCGACGCCGCCCCACGCGGGGCCGGGCACGGTCGCGAACGGTGCCGGGGTCAGGCTTAGCAGCAGCTCGCCCGACGCGCCCGGCGACGCCATGCCGAAGCCCGGGATCGGCGTGCCGCACGGGAACGCGGGGTCGGGGCTCGTCGCCAGCGCTACGAACGGCAGCGAGCCCGCGGGCTGCGTTCCGAGCGGGTTCGCGACGCCGAGCACGAGCTCGCCGCCGGGGATCGGAGCGCCGCTGACGACGGTCAGGCTGCCCGCGGGGTTCAGCCCGCAGCCGTACGGCGACGTCGACGCCAGCGGGCCGAAGCGCGCGCGCACGATGCCGTCGCCGACGAACGGTGCGGGGATGACGCCGATCGAGTCGCAGTCGTCGAGCGCCAGCCCGCCGCCCGGCTCGCCGGTCAGGACCTGGTCGGTGATCGCGAGGCTCGTCGTGTCGATCGTCGACAGCGCGCCGTCCGCGTTGAGCTGGATCTTGCCCTGCGGGCCGAGCGCGACGGACCACGTGCCCGAGGCGACGCGCAGGCAGCCGCCGCTCTCCGACAGACGCATGCCCTGCGGGTTGTCAGGCACCGGGATCGACGTGATCACGGCGCCGAGACCGAGCTCGACGACGTCGACCGTGTCGGTGCCGGTGCAGCCGACGAACAGGCGCGCTCCGTCGGCGGAGACCACGACCTCGTAGGGCTGGGTGCCGACCGCGATCGTCGACGTCTGGACCGACGCGACCCCGGCGTTGCTGACGAGCGACACCGTGCCGGCGTTCTTGTTCGTCACGTAGATCGTCGAGTCGTCGGCGGAGAAGGCCGCCTGCACGGGGTTGTCGCCGACCAGCACCGACGCGAGCAGGCTCATCGTGGTGGTGTCGATCACCGACAGCGAGTCGTCGCCGCTGTTGCAGGTGACGAGCGTGGCGCCGTCGTTCGACAGCGCGATGCCGCTGTTCTGCTGGTACAGGAAGAAGACCGTGCCCATCTGGCCGGTCGACACGAAGCCGGACGCCGTCAGGCTCCCGAGGTCGATGCGCCACACGCCGTCGGAGCTGACGACCGACACGTACGCGAACGCGCCGTCGGGCGAGATCGCCACCTCGCTGTTGCGGGTCGATGTCGGGACGTTCGTGACGGAGAGCGTCGCCAGGTCGATCACGCTGACGAAGGACGAGTCGAGGTTCGCGACGACCGCGAGCGCGCCGTCCGGCGTGATCGCGACGCCCGACGGGCGGTCGCCGACCTCGACGGTGCCTAGCGGCAGCCCGGTCGTCAGATCGAAGACCGTCGCCGTGTCCGACAGGTTGTCGGTCGTGACGGCGCGCGTCCCGTCGGCCGAGATCGCGGCGCGGCGCGACTTATCCGCCTCGGGCAGCGGGCCGGACGACACGCGGCCCTCCTGGAAGCCGGCGGCGCCGTTCGTGTTGACGAACAGCAGGTCCTCGGCCTGGTGGTTCAGGAGCATCACCGCGCGCGGGCCGGCCGGTGAGTGCGCGCCGCCGTACGGCGTGCCGACGTTGCCGAGCTCCTTGACCTCGCTCTCCGTCGCGTAGGACACGAGCGAGCCCTGGAAGCCGATGCACAGCGCGTGGACGCCGTCGCCGGTGTCGCGCAGGACGCTGAGCGAGGCGGTGTCGATCGTGCTCGAGACGCTGTCGGCCGTGAGGTCGACGATGACCACCGCGTTCGAGACCGCGCAGGCGACGCGCCCGCCGTCGGGGCGCATCGCGACCTGACCGTTCAGGTCGATGCCGGTCGGGATCGTCTTGGAGATCGACATCGTGGTCCCGTCCACCACACTGATCCGCCGCGTGGAGCCCGTGTGCGTGACCACCGCAACCCCGGCCGCGGCCGACGCCGCGACGCCGCGCGGGTCCGCGTCGCACGGCAGCGTCGTCACCGCGCCCGTCGTCACGTCGATCAGCTCGATCTGGTCGTTCCAGAAGTCCGCCTGCACGACGACGGTCGGCGTCAGGAACGCCAGGTCGCTGAAGATCGTCGTCACCTGGCCGGGCTCAAACGAGATCGTCGTGCGGCTGACGAGCCCGAGGTCGCCGACGCGGAAGGTCTCGGAGCCGGCGGCGACGTCGAGGATCGACAGGTCCTGGTCGACCGCGTTGCCGACGACGGCAGTCGCGCCGGTCGGCGAGGTCCGCACGATCGACGGCTGATCGCCGACCGGGACGACCACGGTCTCGGTCTCGGTGGCGAGGTCGACGATCGAGACGGTGTCGTCCCAGATGTTGGCGGTGACGGCGTAGAGCCCGTCGGCGGTCACCGCGACGTCGTTCGGCGATCCGGACAGCGGGATCGTGTTGAGCCAGTCACGCGTCACCGCGTCGAACACGGTCAGGTCGCGCGAGCCGCGGTGCGCCACGTACAGGCGCGTGCCGTCGATCGAGAAGGCGGCCGCCGTCGGCACGTCGCCCTCGGCCGGGGCGCCGGACAGCAGGAAGTCGGTCGTCGCGGCGCCACAGTCCGCCGGGCCGGGTTGGTCGGCCTGGCCCGACGCGCCGAGCGCCGGGGATCCGTCGACCCCGAGGAACGAGCCGTCGATCACGGTCACGGGCGCCCCCGGCGGAAGGGCGTCTAGGGTCAGGACGATCGGGTCGCCGTCGATCGCGCCACCCTGGGCGTGAGCGGACCCCAGGGCGACGAAGGACAGGGCGACGGACTTGGCGACGAGGGCGGTGCGCATGCGGTGGTTCGAGTGGGGAGCCGGGGAAGGGACCAGACGTCGTCTGGTGGTACCACGGACCCGGAGCACGCGGGGGCGCGGACTCCGATCTCACGCGCGCGGAGCGCGTGGCCGGATCTGCACGCGTGCGTACGTTGCGCCGACCGGTGCCTGCGCGCTCGTCGGCGTCAGGCCTCGCGCAGCCCGAAGGCTCCGCCTGCTCCGCCGAAGGGAACTCGCGGTGACGATGGGACAGTACGCCTGCCAGCCGATAGGCTCCCTCTTGAAGCCGAGCTGGGGCTGGCAGCTCGCCTGGAACAGCTCGCACTCCACCACCGTCAGGCTCGGATCGCAGGCGCAGGGACCCTTGTCTGCGTCCGAGGCGGGGTCGTCGTGGACGCTGACCGAGGGGAGTCGTGCTCCAGAAGATCCCTCCGGCGTGCATGCCCATGGCCGAGACGTGGACCGTGTGCAGCCCCGGGCCCAGGCCGGCCTGGGCCAGGTCGAAGGTGTAGCTGTACAGGCTGCCCCCCCCGCTCAAGCGTAGTCCACGTCGTCGACGCGCCCGAACACCAGGGGCGAGCGCGGGGGTGCAGGGGCGAGGAGGCCAGCTCGACCCGAGCGGCGGCGAGCGCCGCTGGGGGAGTCGCAGCCGCCCGGCCCTTCGGTGAGTCTCGCCCGAATCCGTTGGAATTCTCTTCTCGTGCGCTGCTCGACGCATTGAGGTTTCCGCCTGTGACCGATCCCGCAACACTCCGCAACCTCGCCGCGGACCTCGGCGCCGACGTGACGCTCGACGCCGCGACGCGGCTCCTGGCGTACCTCGACGCGATGCTCGAGGAGAACCGAAACGTCAACCTGACCGCCGTGCGCGACCGGGAGGAGGCGGTGCTCTTCCACGCCCTCGACTCGCTCGCATTCGGCTGCGGTAGCCGCGCCGCGCCGCCCAAGCGCGCGCTCGACCTCGGGACCGGCAACGGCTTCCCGGGCGTTGCCGTGCTGTGCGTGTACCCGCGGGTGCGGGTCGTCCTGATGGACCGGACGTTGAAGAAGCTGAAGGCGATCGAGCGGGCGCTGAGGGCCTCGGAGCTGTGGAGCGAGCGGGTCGAGACGCTGCAGATGGACGCCCGGGAGGCGCCGGCCCACGGCTTCGAGCGCGACTTCGACCTGATCACGGCGCGCGCGGTCGCGCCGCCGGCCGAGCTGGCGGTGCTCGCCAAGCCGCTGCTCTCGCGCGGGGGCCGGCTCCTGTGCTGGCTCGGCGGCGAGACCGAGGCGCCGCCCCAGCTCAAGGGGGCGCTCAAGCGTCTGGAGGCTATCGAGTACACGCTCCCCGAGCCGGCCGGGAGGCAGCGGCGGCTCGTGCACTACGGCCGGGGCTAGGGCGTAGGGGCTGAGAACTGCGCCGAACGCCGAGTGGCCGCAAGGGCCAGGGTTGCGGCCGAGATTGCGGCCATTGCCCGGCCGAGGTCTTCCACGAGGGCGCATGTCCCCCACCGCGATCACCCAGCGAGCGAAGCTCCGGCTCTGCTCAGGCGGCACGGCGATAGCTCGAGCAGCCCGCCGAGCCGTTCGTCGCAGACGACCTGGCCGTCGCCGCGGTGGGCCTTCCCGTCGATCAGCGCGTTCCCGAGCCCCTGGTGGTTCCGCTCGGAGTGGTAGGGCTCGACGAGCTGGCTCAGGTCTCGCCGCAGGCGGCTCTCGCCGAAGACGATCATCCGGTCCAGGCACTCTACTTCCACCGCCTCCGGCCCACACGCTCGACGTGGTGTCGCGGGGCACGATCGCCAAGACGCTCAAGGACCACGGCATCAAGCGAGAGTCCGTCATCTCTGGTGCATCGGCAGGACGGGAACGGTCACGTCACTGCTCTCATCACCCGTAAAGCGATGGTGATCGCACCGAAGACAGGACCCGGTTCAGGTCACTTCCGGGATCCGACAGGAGCCAACAGAACGCACCACTCGACTCGGGCATGCGTCGATCGCCTACGCGGTCGACGGCCAAGCGGCGCTCACCTCGCGGCCTCAAGCTGGCTCGCGTAGTCCTCGGGTTCGGGGCCGAGGACGAAGACCTGCTCCTCGAGGGTGCCCGCGATCACAACCTCGTGGTCCTCGCGGTTTGGGTGAAGGCGAAAGGAGCGCACCTCGTTTTCGCCGCCGCGGACGACCAGGTCGAAGAAGACGCGGTATCGCCCGGTGTCTGGGAGTGACACGGCGACCTCGCGCGCTGCGCTGAACACCGGCCACCGCGGCAGATCGAGCGCCCACCACTGGTACGCATGGTCCTCGTCCGCGAACGTCACTCGGGCGTCGAACATCTCCCCGTATGCGTCCGCGTGAGCGAGGACGAGGCGCAGGTGAACCGGAGCCTCGGGGATCTCGACGCCGTCCCGGAGACGTACGCGCACGGGAAAGCCGCGCTCGAGCCGGATCTCGCGGTCGCCGCGGACGTCCTCTTGTCGCGCCGTGCGGAAGCCGAAGGCGTGCACCTCGACGTCGAGCGCGGCTTCGCGTGACAAGAACGCCGCGGCGCCGTCCTCGATCGCGAACCAGCGCGCCGGCACGTCGGGCGCGCCGGCTGGGCGCAGCTCGACGTTCCCGGAGGGCACTGGGCGTCCGTCGGGGTCGACGAGGGTGAGCCGGAAGCGGCGGATCGCGTCGGTGAGGTCCACGCCGTCCAGCCGCGGGTCGCGGACCGTCTCGCCGCCTCGAACGAGGACGCCTTCGACCTCGAGCAGCGGCGTTGCGTCGCCCTTGAGGAGGACGTCGACCACGTGCTCCCCGGGAAAGAGCCCCTCGAGGCGGAAGGTACCCGACGCCGACGGCGGTACGCCGCGTCGCATGTCGTTGCGCGAGCGGACCGTGATCCAGCTCGACGGGACACTCTCGTCGAGCACGAGCGCGCCCTCGACCGCGCCCACCCGATCGAGCACGAGCTCGAACGCCGCACCGGGTGTGAGCGGGAGGTAGTCGCTCGGCACGAACCCGTCCTTGCGCGCCCGCACCGCGTACTCGCCGGCGTCGAGCTCACCGTAGGCGACGAAGTTTCCGTCGCGGTCGCTGTACGCGTCGAGTCCCGGCAGCTCGAACCAGCGGAAGCGCTCAGCGTCGTCGTAGTGCTTGCGGTACGGGCGGACAAGCGCCCAGTAGATAGGCTCGCCGTCTGGGTTCGTCACGCGGCCGCGGAAGAGCAGCGGGGCCGCCGTGCAGTGGAGATCGCCCAGGTCGTTGTCGCCAGGCCCGAGCGGGAGCTCGAAGGCGGCCCGCGCGAGCAGCGGCGCCTCCCCCTCGCGGGGCTCGGGCACGAGCTCGAGGCGAGGGGACGCGCCCTCGGGGACATACCGCACCGCGATGCGGAAGCGCCCACCCGCGTCGGTCTCGCCCCGGATCGGGGTGTCGTTGGTCCCCCCGTCCTCGTCGTCGACGGCGATGCGCCCCTGGAGGTTCCGCTCGGCGACCGGCCGACCCTCGGGGTCGAGCAGGCGGCCGGCGAGCGTAGGGCGCAATTCGGTCGAGCGAAGCACGATCACGACCTCCTCGCCGGGCGCCGTCGGGCCGTCGCGTCGGAGTTCGACGTTCTCGCGCGCGCCGCCGAGCTGCGCTTGGGCTTCGACCAGGAGGCCGATCCCAACGTGCGGATGCACGACCCGCCCGTCCCGCGTGTACACGTCATGGGCGCGTCCGCGCCGTTCGGCCGAGCCCTCGACCCGCCCGTCGGAGACGGGGAAGACCCGTGTCCAGAGGTCGGTGAGCGGCTTCCCTCTCTCGTCCTCGACCAAGAGAATCAGCCGCCCCGTCGGCGGTTTGACGAGAACGACCGGCTCTACCGGGAGGGCGCCCGCGTCCACTTCCACCTCGACCACCTCGGCGAGCGGGAAGGGCAGCGACGCGAAGAGACGGCTGCCGGCTTCGGCCGCGCGCGGCGCCTGGGTCGCGAGGTCGTTGAAGACCGCGAGCCCGTCCTCACCGGTGACCAGCACTTCCGGGTCGCGGTTCCAGCCGTGGTCGTCTTCGCGTACGTCAAGGCCCACGGGAACGCCCGCGGCCGCCGCGCCCGAGCCGTCGACGACCCGAACGCGCAAGGCGGGCGTGGGGGACACCGGCGCGGCGCCTTCGTCGCTTCCGGCCGCGCGCTCAGGCGCCGCAACCAGCTCGCGGACCGCCCCGCCGCCCGCAGTCGGCTCCTCGCGGGCACCCGGCTCCGCGAGATCGGCGGCGGCCGCCTGTGAAGCGACCGGTACGGTCGGCTTGGCGGCGCGTCCGTACGAGCGGCCTCGCCACGCCAGGGCTAGCGCGACGACCACCGCTGCCAGCACCACGCCGAGAATGAGCTTCTTCGCCATTCGAACCGTCCCAGGTTAGCCAACGGCGCTGAGCCGTCGGTACTCGAAGGCGCCCATATACCCGGCGGCGCCGAGCCCCCCGAGATTCAAGTCACTCGTGGCGCGGATCCGGGGGCTGCCTCAGGAGGTGGGCGTCCCACCCGCTCGCCATGGCCACGCCCCTGTCGACTCGGGCCCTGTAGTCTGCCGACTACAACCCCTGCACCCCGACAACACCTCGCTCCCCATCTACGGCGCACGCTCCTAGTGCGCTCCGATCGTGATGTCGAGCGCGTTGGTGAGGTTGAGACTGCCAAACGTATCGAGGGAAACCCCTTGCGTGCAGGCGACGGCGCCGACAAGAGCGCAGTCGTTGGGGATGGGCACGCCAAAGGGGGTCCCGGCTGCCGCCGTCTCGATCGACACGATCTGCGCTGGATCGCAGAGCAGCGTTCCGATTGGAGGAAGGTCGACGTTGAGCGAGTTGGCGGTGATCCCCATGAAATCAAGAGTGGCGCCGGGCAGGAACGTCGTGTGGTCGATCCTGGGATCCCAGACCTTGCCTATTGCGGGGCCCGAGGTCACACCCGGGCGCAGGGCATCAGGGTTCGGAGGAACTCCAAGGCGCACGACCTCGGAGGAAACCTGGCCGCCAAAGCTCAAGGTGTCGATGGCATACCACTCCCCTTGACTCGCGTTCTGGACGACGACCGACGCTATGTCGTTGGTAGGGCGCCGAATGCCCACGAAGTCCGCGCAGCATCCGCCCGTCGGGAAGGTGGCGGCCTCGACCTCTTCGAGCAGCGCCCCCGTCGCGTCGTAGGCCATCAGCTTGTTGCCCGGTGTGTTGGGGTCCCACCAAGCGAGCCCCACCTCGGCGACGGGCGTGGTGAACACGAGCGTGATCGGCGCATGGGATCCAGAGAAGCCGGGGCCCAGTACCGTCGTCAGCACCTGGCCTTGGACCAACTCGGGATTGGCCGCGCCGGCCGGTGCGATGTCGTTCACGCTCAGGAAACCGGAGCTACCGATCGTTACGCCGGGGAGCGCGAGCGGATTCGCCTGCTGGCCCAGCGGCAGGGAATCGAAGTCGATCAGTGTGTTGCAAGGACTGAGGTCGGCCTGTTCGATCGAATCCGCGAAGGATGCGGGGCTCAGGGATAGGAGGGATAGGAGGGGCAGAGACATCAGCTCTTTCTTCATCGTGGGCTCTCTTGGGGTTTAGGTTGCCGCAGTGGCGCACAACCTCCGGACGCAAGACCCGTAGACCTGCCGACAAGAGAGTTGAGGTTGGGGACCCATAAGCCGCCGCTCGTTGGGACCGTCGTGGTTGGGGTGCTTCGCGGTGAATGACCTGACGGGTGCCGCCCTCCGGATCAAGTGGATGACGTCCCTGCCCATGGACGGTCGGTCCGGCTTGGGGCGCGACTCGCGCTTTTGGTAGGAGCAGAAGCCCTGGCGGTGCCAGCGCACCACAGTCGCGAGAGCGGCGAAGGCCGGTGGTCCGTGCGGGCGCGCGCGGCCCGGCCTGGACCGTGCTACAACAGGGTGGCACCGATCCCAAGGAGAGTTCCACCATGCATCGCTCGACGCCGCTCCTCGCTGCCGCGCTCCTCGCCACCGCCGTGCTCGGCCAGGCGCCCGCCTCGCTCGCAAACCCCGGGTTCGCGACGCGCGACTTCACGCTGCCGCAGGTCGAAGGCGGCTACGCCGTCTTCGCGGTGTCCGAGGCCGGCCAGGGCGACACCGACCTGAACGGCGACGGCGATACCACCGACACGATCCTGCACGTCTACGACGCCGCGGCCGGCGCGACGACGAACGTCGGGGTCGGCTGCCCGCTGTACTACGCCGGCGACGGGCACGTCGCGATCGTCGGCGACGAGGCGATGTCGGGGGACCTGAACGGCGACGGCGACGCGTTGGAGTTCGTCTTCCTGGTCTACGACCTCGCCGCGGGGACGCTGACGGCGCTCGACATCGGAGGCGTCATCGCGCGCTGGTCCGACGGGCTGCTCTTCCTGGAGGCGCGCGAGATCGACGGCTCCACCGTCGACCTGAACGGGGACGGCGACCTGAACGACAACATCCTGCACGTCTACGACCCCGCCACGGGTGCACTGCTCGACACCGGGATGGCCTCGCGCGTTGAGGAGACGGGGGTGGTCGCGGGGCGCGTCGCGTTCCGGGGACTGGAGTACGAGCAAGGCACGGACCTCAATGGCGACGGAGACCTCGGCGACAGTGTCCTGCACACGATCGAGGTGGCGACGGGCGCCGTAACGAACTTCGGGCAGTCCATCGGCGACGTGCACGCCTCCGAGGGGAAGCTCGTCTTCTCGGTCTACGAGTACAACCAGGGCGGCGTCGACCTGAACGGCGACGGGGATGACTTCGACTACGTGCTGGCCTACGCCGACCCGCTCGCGCCTGCCTCGGTCGTGTACGTGCCGCTCGCGATGCGCCCAGGCGAGTGGGGCGTGGTCGGGGATCGCGTGTGGTTCTGCGCGGACGAGTCCGCGCAAGCGGGCACCGACCTGAACGGCGACGCCGACGCGTTCGATCAAGTGCTGTTCCTCTACCGGGTCTCCACCGGCTTGCTGGAGGGCTCGGGGCTCGACGCGATGCCGGGGCCGTATTCGTGGACGTCGTACCCGGTGGCCGACGGGAGCCGCATCGCGTTCCTCGTGAACGAGGTAGACCAGGGCTTCACCGACCTGAACGGCGACGGAGACCTCCTGGACAACGTGCTCCACGTCCAGCACGTCGGAACGAGCGGCGTCCTCAACCTCGGAATCGCCACGCTGCAGCCGTGGTGGCACGGGCACCGCCTCATCCATGCGGTCTTCGAGAGCGACGTGGGCCTGGACCTCACGGGCGACGGGGACAAGTCGGACACGGCCCTGCGCGTCTACGACCTCGCGACCGGGGCCTCGGTCGGCCCGACGGGCGCGGTCTACGGCGGGGCTTCCGACGTCTGCTTCCTCAATTACGAGTGGGCGGTGGGCGATCTGAACGGCGACGGCGACGTGAACGACCGGGTCCCGGTGGCGTACGATTCGGCGACCGGTGCCTCCGGGAGCCTGGGGGTCGCGGTCTACGCGATGGGCGACCTGACCTCCTTTGGCAGCTCGAAGAACCCCGCGGGCGCCAACGAGACGCTGATCGCCGTGCTTGCCGACGAGCCGGACCACTCCGTGGACCTCAACGGCGACGGGGACCTCCTCGACCAGGTGGCCATGGTCGTCGTGCCGGGGTACGCGCACGGGCTCCTGAGCGACGCCGACCAGATCTCCGTGTCGCAGGGGGGAACGCAGAGCTTCCGCATCGAGGCGGGGCACCAGACCGGGCCGCACCTCTACTGGATCGCCGGCACCGTCTCGGGTACGACGCCCGGCACGCCGGTCGGCGGCGGGCTCGTGCTGCCGCTGAACCCGGACCCCTACTTCCTGCTGACGCTCAACAAGCCGAACCAGGGGGCGCTCGTGAACACCCAGGGGCCCCTGGATTCGATGGGCGACGGGACGGCGGCGCTCGTCGTGCCGCCGGGCACGAGCGCCACGCTCGCGGGGACGCTGGCGCACCACGCATTTGGGGTGATCGACCTCGCGACGTTGGAGGTGCGGGCGGTGAGCAACGCGGTGCCGCTTGCGCTCCTCCCTTGAGCGACGATCGCGGGGCGGGTGATTCGAGACGACGCTCTTCGACGGGCCTTGTGCGCCGGGATCGGGCTGGCGGCCGAGAGTCGAGGCCTGGCCCGGACCTGCGGGCGACGTCGTAGCCTCGGACGCCCACGCCCTTCGGGCGGGTGAGCCCCCCTGCGTGTTGTCCTGAAACGCGATCCGCGCCGCCATCGTCGCATCGGAACCGGCGTTAGCGCCCGTACGCCGAACCGGCGCACGACGCTGAGCGCAACTCCCCCATCGCACCCGTCAAGCTCCACGCCGGAACCCGGTCTCTACGTCGCTCGCGGGTACCGGTGATGCAAGGGCTTCGACGAGCCGACGCGCGACCGTCGCCCTCGGCACGACGAGGAGATCTCGAGCCGCCGTCACGTCCACACGGGTGTGCCGGACGGCGATTGACCCCTGACCTGGGTTGGGCTTCTTCGCCCTCGCCATGCACCTCGCTACGGTCGAGGCATTCCCAAGCCCCACCAGCGCAGCCCTGCGCCACGCCCGAGGTTCTGGACAGAGCAGGGTCCGCCCAGTTGACTCGAGGGAAACGCCCCCCCGCGACTCACTGTCGCGAAGGGGCGCCTATGTCATGGGGTCGGCCGACGGCCTACGTGCCGTCTGGTACGGCACGCCGGCGCAGCCACGACCCGGATGCGTCAGGAGCCGAGCGTCAGTTGAAGCCCGGGCGAGAAGGCCCAGCCCTCGGGCGCGTCGGGGTTCAGCTGCAGAGCCTGGAGATAGACGTCGACGCCGCAGAACGACGGGTCGTAGGGAAGAACGAAGCCGACGGTGCCTCCGGCCTCCGGCAGGGTCAGGTTCGAGATCTGGAACGGTTGGACGAGCACGGTGCCTCCGAGGATCGTGAGCTCGAGTTTCTGGACGCCGAGCAGCAGGACCGCCTTCGTCTGGCCGGTGGTTACGCTGCCGAGGGTGACGCCGATGGCGGCCCCGAGGACCGGGTTGTTGATCGAGGTCAGCGTCGGAACGCCGAACGTCCCGGCCGTGCCTACGCCGTAGTTCGTCCAGGACGCCGGCGTCGCGCAGGCGAACTCACTCCGGACGTCGACGGCGCCGGCGCTCGGGAACGCGGAGTCGTCGAACGGCGCGCCGATCCAGATCTCCGAGGCGCCGTCACCGTCCATGTCGCGGCCCGCAACGGCCGTCCCGTAGCGGCTCCCGGCAACGGACCCGTAGAGCTTCTTGAACATCACGCCGTCGCTTCCGGAGATCAGGCAAACGTGCCCCTTGTTTGAGCCCAGCTCCGGGACCCCGGCCGCGAGATCCGGCGTGCCGTCCATGTTGGCGTCTCCGATACTCGCGAGGCCTACCATGGCGTCGATGCAAACGGTCTGCGTCTGCATCAGCTTCGTCGCGGGCGCAGCCCAGACCTCCAGGGTGTTCGAGCCCGGCGTGTAGAACGCGAAGTCGATCCCGCCATCGCCGTTCATGTCGTCCGCGAGTCCTGCGAGGGTCGAGCCGAGCTGGTCGCCGGCGTTGCCGGTCCACACCAGCGTGCTGAACACCGTCGCCTCCGGGCTCAAGGGCTCGATCAGCTCCACCGATCCGGCGAAGGTGTGGGTCTCGGTGCCCGACACGGTCGTGTCGATGTGGTCCGTGAACGGCGCGGAGACCACGAGCGCGCCGTAGCCGGTGCCGTTCGCGTCACCGACGTAAGCCAGTTGAGCGCCGTATCGACGCCGGATCCACGTGTCGAAGAGGAAGGAGGCGTCGGGCTTGGTCAGCGGGACGCCGACGATCTCGGCCCTCGACGTGCCGGTGAAGAGGTCGAACACCTCGACGCGGCCCTCCTGAAGGAGGCCGCCGACCGAACCGTCCGCGTCGTGATCCGGGGCGCCGATCGCGACCTCGAAGTCGAAGATGTTCAGGTCCATCTGCCCGGCGCAGATCGAGGCGCCGAAGCGCTCGTCGGTCTGGCTGCCGAAGTACGTCTGGATCACCGACCCGTCGAGGCCGGAGAGGAGCTGGACGGATCCGGAGCCGGGGGCCAGGCCGTTGGCCGACGGCAGGCCGACGAGCACGTCGTCGCGGCCGTCCCAGTCCACGTCGCCTGCGTTGGCGATCGCCGCCCCGAACTCGGTTTCGCCGGCGAGCGGCCCTTGCGCCCTCCAGATCAGCTGGCCGTCGTCGCCGGAGTAGATCGAGACGGAGCCGGCGTCTTCGACGAAGACCGGGAACCCGATGTCGATCGTCTCGTCGGAGAAGGGCGCGCCGGTCGCGAAGTCGGGCGTGCCGTCGTTGTCTACGTCTCCGACGCGCTCGACGGCGGAGCCGAGCCTAGCGCCCGCGCTCTCGCCGAAAAACGGGCCTGCCGGAGCCTGTGCGGCGGCCGGTGCGAGGGCGGCCGAGAGGAAGAGAAACGGGAGAACCTGCCTGTGCATGGGGGTGCCTATCCGTGGCTTGAGAGAATGGAGCCGTATCGGTCGCGTCGTGCGACCGTCGCTCCGCGCCCCATCCGGGAGCGTCCGCAGGGGTCACTCGCGAAGTCGCCAATTTCCTCGACTCGGCAGGAAATCCCCGTCCGGCGTGACGCTCGCGTCCAGGCCCGGATGAGGAACGCGGGCGGCGCTCGCTAGACTCGGCCCCACTCACCTCATGACCGACGAAACCCACGACGACCGATCCGACCTCTCGCCCGCGGGCGAGGTGTTCGCCGAGTTCCTAGCCCTGGTTGAGGACGGCACGTCGCCCGACCTCGAGACCTTCTGCACACGTCACCCCGAGATCGCCGACGAGCTGCGAGCGCTGTACGCGCGTTGGCGGGATCTGGTCGCGCCCGCGGATGCGTTTCTGCGGCAGGAGGCGGGCGACTCCGCGCGGGCCGAGGAGCTGATCGAGAGCGTGCGGGGGCCCGAGTCGGGCGAGCGCTACGACGACCGTGGCGTCGTCGGTCGTGGAGGCATGGGAGAGGTGCGCGCCGCGTACGACCGGAAGCTGCGCCGCACGCTCGCGATCAAGACGCTGCTCGACACGGCCGGCGCGGAGGGCTCGCGCGGCCTGGCGCGCTTCCTCGACGAAGCGCGGATCTCGGCCCAGCTCGAGCACCCCGGCATCGTCCCCGTGCACGAGCTAGGCCTCGACTCGAACGGTCGCGTGTACTTCTCGATGCCGCTGATCCGCGGTCGCGACCTGGGCGAGATCTATGCGCTTTCGCGCGACGGAGATGCGGACTGGACGCGGGAGCGCATCCTGTCGGCGCTTCAGCGTGTCTGCGATGCCGTCAGCTTCGCGCACAGTCGCGGCGTGCTGCACCGCGACCTCAAGCCGGCCAACGTCATGGTCGGCCCCTTCGGTGAGACCTACGTCATGGACTGGGGCCTCGCGAAGGTGCTGCGCGACGACCAGGAGCCAGCTGGAGCGCCGACGTTGGAGACCGAGCGCGGTCGCCGAGAGGGGGACTCCTCGCTCCTGACCATCGCCGGCGCGGTGGTCGGAACCCCGTCGTACCTCGCGCCCGAGCAGGCGTCAGGCGCGCCGGTCGACGAGCGCGCCGACGTGTACTCGCTCGGCGCGATGCTCTACGAGCTCCTCGCGGGACAAAAGCCCTATGCCGCTTCCATCCAGGGCGCGGAGGCGGGTCAGGCTCTCGGGCTCTTGTCCGCGCTCGCGAAGGGACCGCCGGCGCCGCCGTCGTCCTTGGCCGACGACGTGCCGGCGGAGCTCGAGGCGATCTGCGAGCGGGCGATGGCGCACGACCCGGACGGACGCTATCCGAGCGTCGCGGCGCTGGGGCACGATCTCCGCGCCTACCTCGAGGGTCGCGTCGTCGCCGCGCACCGAACCGGGGCGGTTGTCGAGCTGCGCAAGTGGGTGGCGCGCAACCGAGCGACGGCCGCCGCCGCCACCACCGCGGTGCTGGTCGCAGTGACCGGCTCGGTGGGCCTCGGGTGGAGGGAGTCGGTGCGACGCGCCGAGGTCGAGGCGAAGAACGAGGAGCTGGACCTCGCGCGCCGCCGCGAGCAGCACCAAGCCGAGGTCGCGCGCCAACGGACGGCGGAGGTTCTTCGGCTGTCCGACCTCGGGATCCTGGACGAGTTGGAGGCCCGCGCGAGCGCGCTCTGGCCACGAACGCGCGGCGTCGGAGCGGAGCTCGACGCATGGATCGCGGAGGCCGAGACCCTGATCTCTCGCGGGGAACGGGAACACCGGCCCACCTTGGCCGGACTCCGTGAACGCGCCATCCCGTACAACGAGGACGACCGGGCGGCGGACGAGCGGCGGCAAGATGGGTACGCCGAGCGTGAGTGGTACCGGGAGATGCTCGCCGACCGTCGCAAGGAGCTCGACGAATTCGTCGAGCGCCGCGACGCGGGCGACACCTCCGCGAAGCTCGGCGACAACATCGAGCGTTGGAGCGATTCAGTCGGGCTGATCGAGTCGTTGCTCGAGCCGCTGGAGGCCCAGCCCTTCGTACGCATGACGTGGAGGTTCGCGACCCAGGAGGAGCGCTGGGAGCACGACACCCTCAGCCACCTCGTCGCGCGCATCGACCAACTCGGCCCGGAGGCTGGGCTCCTGGCGGACGTGCGCGCACGGCGTGCGGAGCTGGACCGACTCGTGCTCGCGACGCTTGACGGCGAGGAGGCGCGCGCGCGCTGGGACGAGGCGATCGCCTCGATCCAGAATCCAGATACGTGCCCGGCGTACGCCGGCCTGTCGCTGCAACCCCAGTTCGGGCTCCTGCCCCTCGGCCGCAACGCGCGCAGCGGACTGTGGGAATTCGCCCACCTGCAGTCGGGCGAGGCTCCCCGGCGCGACGCTGCGACCGGAGAGCTGCTGCCCGCCGAGGAAATGGGGGTCGTGCTCATCCTGATCCCCGGTGGCGAAGCGGTGTGCGGCGCGCAGACCTCGGAGCCCGACGGAACCCACTACGACCCGCACGCCGCCAAGTTCGAGGCCCCTGTACATGCCGTCGCGCTAGAGCCCTACTTCCTCTCGAAGTACGAGCTCACCCAGAGCCAGTGGTTGCGCGCCCGCGGAGACAACCCCGCGGATCTGCGCCCCGGGCGCCACGACCACGCGACCGGGTTGGGCGCGGACACGACCCTCCTGCATCCGGTCGAGACCGTCTCGTGGTCCGAGAGTACCGAGACGATGCGTCGGCTCGGGCTGTTGCTCCCCACCGAGGCGCAGTGGGAAGCCGCGGCGCGCGCGGGGACGGGAACGCCGTGGTACACCGGCGCGGAGGTCGGGTCGATCGCGGTGCACGTCAACGCTGCTGATCTGACCCTGCGCGACTCGGGCCAGCGTGCGGTGGAGGCGCCCGTGATGGAGTGGCTCGACGACGGATACGCACTCCACGCGCCGGTCGGGAGCTTTCTTCCGAACCCCAACGGCCTCTACGACGTGCTCGGGAACGTCAGCGAGTGGTGCGCCGATGACTACTCCCCGTATCCGAATCCGCCCCGTGCCGGCGACGGCCTGCGGACCATGTTGATCCCCTCCGATCGCGTGAGCCGCGGCGGAGGTTGCATGGACAGCGAGGCGTTCTTGCGCTCCGGCGCGCGCGACACCTGGCACGGAGATGCGGTGAGCTCGACGATCGGTGTGCGCCCCGCGCGGGCGCTGGATCCGACGCCCTGAAGGTCCGGAGCCCGGCCGCGATCAGGCGAGCAGTTCCACAAGCCGCGCCTGCGCGCGCGACAGCAGCATCCGCACACTGCCTTCGCTCTTGCCCATCACGTCGGCGATCTCCGCACGCGTGAGCCCGACGATGCGCGACAGCGTGAGCGCCTCCCGGTAGTCGTCCGGCAGTGCGTCGACGGCCTGTTCGATCCGCTCGATCGCCTCGCGCGCCATCAGCTCGCGGCTGGGCGTGCACAGGGTCGCGTAGCCGGCCAGCAGGTCGGCATCGCTACGCGAGCCCTCCGCCGCGACTTCGCGCCCGATATCGCGCTTCTGCGCAAGCCAATGCTCGCGCCGGCGCTGGATCTTGCGCAGCGCGGAGAGGTACAGCCAGCGCTTGAAGCCTTGCTCGGCCGGAACCGTGAAGCGCTCCCGGTGCGTCAGCACCTCCCGGCAGACCGACTGCACGATGTCCGCGTCGTCCTCCCGACCGCGGACGAGCGCTCCAGCGCGCGCCCGGACGAACGCGCGCAGCCCGGGAAGGTGCCGCGTTAGGAGCGGTTCGATCGCACCGTCGTCCCCGCGACTGAGCCGCTCGACGAGCTCATGCTCCTCGGGAGTCGCCTCGCTATTCACGCCTGGGCCTCGGAGTTCACCACGGCGCACCATGATACCGCGATCCCGGGGCGCCGGTCATGGCCCCCAGGAGCGGCGATGCAGCCCACCGAGCACCGGCGGTGCGACGACCTCGCCCGCAGCCTCGATCTTCCGCGGCTGCAGGGCGTTGCCCGTGGGCGACTGGTGTGGCCGCACCTCGTTGTATTACGCGACGTACTCCGCCAGGATGCGTCGCAGTGACGTGCACCGAACGCGAGGACGTGATCGGTGCACTCTCGCCGGAATGTTCCGATGACAAGCTCGGTGTAGCGATTCTGCCACGGTGACTTCGGAGCCGTCGGCAACGGTTCGATGCCCAGGTTCTTCAGGGTGCGCCTGACTCCCAGCCGTACGAGCCGTCGCCGTCGTGGAGCAGGAACCGCGGGCTAGGCATCGAACCGGGGAAGGCATCGACAAGCTGCCGTGCGAACCACGCTCGCAGTGTCCCCTCATACAGCCGCGTTGCAACCAACGCGGAAATCGGTACTTGCGCATCACTAGCATGACGCGATGCCGGCCCGGGATAGAATCGGCCCATCCTCGGATCCATCGTCAGATCGATCATCAGGAGTATGTCGATGACTGCCGTTCGCCTTCTCGCCGCCTTGCCCCTGCTCTGCCCGGCCGCAACCGCCGCCCAGGGAGCCTCGGACGGAGCCTGCCCGGTGGACCTCAACGATCCCGTCGGGGCCCCCTACCACGACGTCGAGCGTGCGCTGACGCGCATCATCGCCGGAGGAACGATATGTACGGGCATCCTCCTCAACAACACCGCGGAGGACGGCGTGCCCTACGTGCTGGCGCCCAAGCACTGCGGCTCGCTGACGAACGCCGCGTTCGCCTTTGACGCGGCCGGTGCCTGCGGTGGGTCGCTCGTGTTGACCGGAGCGACGCTGCTGGCATCCTCGACCGAGGTCGACGCGAGCCTCTACCGGCTGAACGCGGCGTTCCCCGCGGGCTCTCACCCGTTCTTGGCCGGCTGGAACCGCAGCGGGACCAGCGGCGTGCCGAGCGCTGCGGTCGTGCCGGTCGCGGGGTCGTCGACGCTCGCGCTCGACGACGACGGCGCCGTGGCGGCGGGGAGCTTCTGGTCGGCGGAGTGGAACCTCGGCACGGTCCTGGGAGGCGGCGGTGCGCCGCTGCTCGACGATGAAAAGCGGGTGCTTGGCCCCGGCTGCTGCGCGACGGGCAGTTGCGGCTCGGAGATCGCGTCCTTCGGTCGCTTCGACCTCTTTTGGACCTTCGGCGACCTGGGGCAGTGGCTCGATCCGCTGGAGAGCGGAGCGCTCACCGTCGACGGCCTCGATCTGTCGCCGTTTGCGCCCGTCGAGGTGCCGCTGGGCTGCGGAGTCAACCCGGCCGGGAGCCTCATCGTCGACGGGCTGCCCGCGATCGGCGCAACGACGACGTTCAAGATCGACAACCCGCTGGGCACCCAGCCGTCCGGCTCTATCCCGTTCCTCGGGCTGGCCTTGAACCCCGCACCGGGCGTGCCGCCCTGCGGGACGCTGATTCCGGGCCTCGGCATGGCGGGCGGGGGCGCGCCGGGAGAGCTGCTGCTGAGCGTCGCGGCGCCCGACCCGATCGGCATCGTTGGGGGCGGGTTCTGGGCTCCGGGCATGCCGGCCCCGATCAACGTCTCGACGCCGGCCAGCTGCAGCCTGCTGGGAGTCTCCGTCTACGTCCAGGGCGTGCTCTTCGACTTCACGCCGGGCGCCGCGGTTCCGGTGGCGCTCACCGAAGGGGTGCGGGTCTCGGTCGGTCCGTAGGGACCTTCGCGGGGCTGCCCCGACAGATGGGCGCCAGCTGTGTCGCCAGCTCGGGCATCCGAAGCGATCGAAAGCTCTAACCCGTTCTGTCGAGAAACCCGCTCGTCGGGCTCCTGGAGTGCTCAAGGGCTACGCCGCCCTGCGGGAGTGCTTCAGGATCCCGGCCAGCCGTTCGGCGCAGCGGCGTCGCATCGTACGGCCGCGTCGCCACCAGTGGCCAGGCCGCGACTTGCCCAGCGGCATCTGGCCCGCATGACGGCCGTCCACTTCCCCCTCCGGACCATCGACTACCGCTCGAGGAGATCCGTGTCCTCATGGAGCGATCCAAGGCCCGTGCGCCAACGCCCGAATGGGCGGGACCGGTCGGCGTCGAGACCGGGCCCGCCCCGGGACAGGGGAACGGTGTCGGCTCAGAGCAGGACCGTGAGCATGGCGAGGGACTCCTCGGCCACGCCAGGGGTCAGGTTCTGGACGCTCGTGTGGAGCTCGATGCGGTAGATGTTGCCGGGGTAGAGCGTTTCCACCGCGGTCCCGTTGGTGCCCAGGACGTCGCCCGGCAGCGGAAACACCGGCTCCTCGGCCCCGGTGTACGAGACGACGCGGGTGATGCTGACATCCTCGCCGAAGCTCACGTGGCCCTGGAAGGCCCAGTCCAACCGCACCTTGGTCGGCTCGCGGACCTCGACGTAGGCTCCCACGCCTCCGAAGGCGAGGGCCGGTTCCTCCGTAATGGCGACGGAGTGGGAGAGAAAGCTGTGCCGATGCAGCGTCCCCTTGTGGGCGCCGCCATAGTCCGCGATGTAGAAGTCCGTACCAGGGTCCAGGGGCACGCCGGAGACGTCGTTGTAGGCGAGGTCTCCGCCGCCCTGAACGATGCCGCCGTCCATCTCGGACGCCGGTCCGAGCCACCAATCCTCATAGAGCAGGAGGTCGCCGGCGAAGCTCAGTGAGGGCAGGGCGGTCAGGGCCAGGGGGAGGAGGAGGGCGCGAAGTCCGTTCATGACTGTTCTCCAGTGGCTGGTGTTGAGGGAGCTCGTTTTCTTCACCGTGGCGTGTGGAACGAGTTCCGGCGATACGAACGCACCGCCGCCGCAACGGTGTTGGACCGGGGAGTGTGTTGCGGTGTGATAGACGCAGAATCGCCGCGTGAACCTTGGCGCTCGCGCGCCCTTTTTTTCGGGTCCCGGCCGCGCGGCGAGGCCTTAGCTTGGAAGAGGTGAGCGGTGCCGACGTGAGCCAAGGCTTGTACGACGTGCTGCGCGGGATCGCCCAGCGCTACATGGGGCGACAGCGACGCGGGCACACGCTGCAACCCACGGCGCTGGTCCACGAGGCCTACGTCAAGCTCCGCAACCAGAGCAACGGTGTATGGGAGGAGCGCGTGCGGTTCCTCTCCGCAGCGGCGCGCGCCATGCGCCAGGTCCTGGTCGACCACGCCCGGCGACACGCGGCGGCGACGCGCGGCGGGGGCGACCGGCCCCTGAGCTTGGTCGACGAGGTCGCCCTGACTTCCCGCGACGAGCTCGATTTCCTGCAGCTCGACGCTGCGCTCTCCCGACTCGAGAGCCTGGACCGGCGCAAGTACCGGGTCGTCGAGCTGCGCTTCTTCGGCGGGCTCAGCGTGGCGGAGTGCGCCCGGGCGCTGGGCGTCTCGGTCTCCACCGTCGAGGGCGACTGGCGCTTCGCGCGGGCGTGGCTGCGCGACGACCTCACGACCGAGGATCGCGAAGGTTGAGGGCGGACGACTTCCAGCGCGCCGAGCGGATCTTCCAGGAGGCCGTCCGGCTGCCGGCGCAGGAGCGCGCGGCCTTTGTGCAACAGAGCTGCGCGGGCGACGAGGTTCTCGCGCAACTGATCAGGCGCCTGCTCGACTCGGACGCCGACACGAGCTTTCTGCGGCACCCGGTGTCGGTCGAGCCGCCGGTGTATCCCGCTGATCCCGAGCGGATCGGTCGCTACCGGATCCTCCGCCGCGTCGGTCAGGGCGGCATGGGGATGGTATTCCTGGCCCAGGATGCGGACGACGAGCTCGTCGCCGTCAAGGTCCTGCGCCCGGGCCTGGCGTCGCCGGCGGCGATGCGCCGGTTCGAGTACGAGGCGGCGATCCTCGATACGCTCGACCATCCGGGCATCGCCCGCGTGTATGAGGCGGGCACCCTGGACACGGGCGAAGGTCCGCAGCCCTTCCTCGCCATGGAGTTCGTTCGCGGACAGCCGCTGACGCGCTACGCCGAGGAGTGCGGGCTGCCCTGGACCGAGCGTCTAGAGCTCGTCAGCGCGGTCTGTGACGCCATCGAGCACGCCCATCGCCGCGGCGTCATCCACCGCGACCTGAAGCCCGCCAACATCCTCGTGGACGACGGAGGGCAACCGAAGGTGCTCGACTTCGGCGTGGCCCGCCCCACCGCCGAGCACCGCGCCACGAGCCTGCGGACGGAGGCGGGCGAGCTCGTGGGAACGCTGCCCTACATGAGCCCGGAGCAGGCCGCGGGAGAGGCCGCGGGCATCGACACCCGCAGCGACGTCTACGCCCTGGGGGTCGTGGCCTACGAGCTGTTGACCGGCGCGCTGCCCTACGAACTCGACGGCAAGCCGATCCACGAGGCGATCCGCACCATCCGCGAGACGCCCCCTACCCCCCTGCGCGCCCACGGCGTCCGCATGCCCAAGGACGTCGAGGCGGTGCTCGCGACCGCGCTGCACAAGGACCCGCGCCGCCGGTACCAAGCGGTCGGCGAGCTGGGCCGCGACCTGCGCCACTTGATCGCCGGCCGCCCGGTGGCGGCTCGGGCCCCCCGCGCGACGGACCACCTGCGCGCGCTGTTCCGCCGGCACCGCACCGTTGCGGCCGGCGGACTGGTCGCGCTCGTGGGCCTGGTGGTGGCCGCCGTGGTCAGCACGGTCGCCCTGGTCGAGATGCGCCGCCAACGCAACGTCGCGGTGGAGCAGGCGCAGATCGCCCGGGACATCTCGGACTTCATGCAGAAGCACTTCGGCCGGGGCGAGTCGCGGCCTCCCGACGTGACGATGCGTCAGGTGCTAGAGGAGGTGTCCCGTGGCGCGGAGGAGGGCTACGCCCCCATCTCGGAGGCGCGGATTCGACACACGCTGGGGGTCATGTGCGAGCGCTTCGGCGTCTACCCATTGGCGGAGCGACACCGGCGCCAGGCCTTGGAGCTGTTCGAAGAGGAGCTGGGCTCGGACCACGAGGAGGCGCTCGCGGCCCTGGACGCGCTGGCGGAGCTCCTGATCCGCCGCAGCAAGGAGCGGGAGGGCATCGAGCTCCTGGAGCACGCGCAACGCCTGCGCAGCGAACGGTACTCCGAGGATCACGCCGACGTGCTCCGCTCGTCTGTGCTCCTGGGAGTCGCCGCCATGCGGCAGGGCGACACGGCCCGCGCCGAGACGATCCTGACAGCGACCCTCGAACGCGCCGACGCCGCCCTGGCGCCCCAGCACGAGGTGGCCCTCGAGGTCCGAGCGCAGCTCGGTTTCCTGCGCTACCTGCAGGGGCGGCTCGACGAAGCGGAGGAGCTCTACCGCGCGGCTCGGCTCGGCGCCCGCGCGGCGCTGGGACCCGACAACGTCTCGACCTTCGTGGTGACGGTGTTCCTGGCCGGCATCCTGGACTTCCGGGGGAGCCCGGAGGCCGCGGACGTCTGGGCCGAGGCCAACGCGGGGCTGGCGGCCTCGCTCACGAGGACCCATCCCGACGCGCTCCAGGCCCGCTGCTACTACGCCGATCACCTCCTGGGCATCCGGCGCGACGAGGAGGCACGCCAGATCCTGCTCGAGACACTCGAGCTGGTCGAAGATCACCCCGCGGTGGAGATGATCGCGAACGAGACCCTCGGGCGCGTGCGGATGCGGGAGCGGCGCTTCGACCTGGCGCTCGAGCGCTTCCAGCACGCCTTCGACTTGGCTCAGCTGATCCACGGCCCCGGAGATCCCCAGGCAACCGCCTTCAAGATCGGACTGGCCAAGGCCCACGACGGACTCGGCCACCGGGACCAGGCCCGGGCGATGTTCGAGGACGTCATTGCCGCCCACCGCCTTGGCGGGCCCTCGGACCCGCGCCTGGCCCTGACGCTCGTTGGGTTCGGTCGCAGCTTGCTCCGCTGGGGCGAGCACGCGGCAGCCGAGGAGGCGCTGCTCGAGGCGTTTCCGACCCTCGAGGCGATGCTCGGCCTCGCCGCGCCCGACAGTCAGGTCTGCGTTCGCTTGCTCGTCGAGCTGTACGAGACGACCGGACGGGAGCCCGACGGCCGGGCGTGGCGTGCTCGGTTGCTGTGACGGGCGATACGATGTCCGACGCCGGATTGCCCGCACCCGATCCAAAGGCCTGATCGAGAAGCACGACCACCGAGACCGTAGATGGGATGAGCAGGCCAGCCGTGCTCGTCCTGTCCGGATACTCGATCGTCGCGCACCAGGGGTGGTTCACACCCATGCAGCCCGGTGGTCGTGCCCAAGGACCCCGCCCGAGCGTCGGCGTCGCGACGACCTCCCCCACCCGGCTCGACGCAGCCAGGCTCTGGCGAGTTCCCTTCCAACGAGTGGTGCGGCCGAGCCTCGTTGTAGTACGGAACGTACTCGGCCAAGACCCGTCGCAGGTGACGCTCACCGGACGCGATAACGTGATCGGTGCGCTCTCGTCGGAGTGTCCCGATGACGCGTTCGGCGTAGCGGTTCTGCCGGGGCGACTTCGGTGCGATGCGGCACGGCTCGACGCCCACGATCTTCAGCGTGCGCCTGAACTCCCAGTCGTGCGAGCCGTCGCCGGCGTGGATCGGGAGCCGCGGGATGGGCGTCGTTTCGGGGAGGGCTTCGACGAGCTGCCGCGCCGCCCACTCGACCGTTCGGTGCGCGGCGACAGTTATGGGCCAGAGTGTCGAGGCGCGCAGCTCGGCGTTCTGATCCCCCAGCGATGACGGTCAGCGGACAGGAATTGGACCACAGGGCAAGGACGCCCGCATGGCGACACGATCCGGTCGTGACCCTGGGTTGCCGGCAACGCCGCCCTCGTGTAGCGTGAAGATCGAACGCCCAAAGCCGCGCTGGGAGCGCAGATAGGTTTTCGGCAGCCACACCTCCCCTTCCCGCGTGTGGTCTCCCGCGCCCTTCATCCCTTGACCAAGGAGCGTCTCATGGACCGTCGTCTTCGGAACGTGCTCGCTTTCCCCCTCGCCCCGCTCGCCGCGCTGGGACTGGCCGCCGCGCCATCGGTCGCGAACGCACAAGGCTACGACTGCGGCAATGTCATCAACTCCGTCTCCGGGTTCACGACCTCGGTGACGGAGGATCCCGTCGACATCAACGGAGACGGCCAGCTCGACGCGATCACCTATTTCCTGAACACGGGGCTGAGCTCCCTCTACTACTGGGACAACACCCAGGGCGATGGCACGGCCTGGTCGGCCATCACGATCCAGCTCTTCGATACGTTGAAGGACGTCGCGCCAGCGGACGTCGACGGCGACGGCGACGTCGACATCTTCTACACGCAGCACCTGTTGTTCGACGACAAGGTCGCGTGGCTCAACAACACCGGATCGGGCGGCCTCTGGGGCTCGACCATCATCGAGGACGACCTCCCCGACGCCGCGAGCCCGAACCTCACCCCCTTCGATGCGGACGGCGATGGCGACACCGACCTGCTGTATCTGGCGGGGAGCCTGTTCGGCAGCGGCGCGCTGTCCTGGTACGAGAACACCGGCAGCGGTGCGACCTGGACGAAGCACCCGATCCCCAACCCGCCGTTCGGCGCCACGTCGTTCCAACCCGGCGACTTCGACGGCGACGGCGACACCGACCTCGCCACCAGCGGCCCGAACGTCGGCTGGTTCGAGAACAACGGCGGCGGCACCTCGTGGACCTTCAACCTGCTCGCGGTCATCGATCTAGCGCGGGAGGTTGACGTGGCGGACATGAACGGTGACGGGACCCTGGACATCCTGGCGAGCGACGTCACCGCCACGCGCCTCTTCTACCTGAGCAACGACAACGGAGACGGTTCGTCGTGGAGCGAGGTCGACGTGTCCGACTCCACGTCCGCCAACGACTTCGCCGCCTTCGACATGGACTCGGACGGCGACATGGACGTACTGACGTCCAGCCTCGTCGAGGTCCTCTGGTACGAGAACACGGCGGGCGACGGCTCGGCGTGGGAGCAGCGGAAGGTCGCGGACGTGGAGTCCACCTTCGGCATCCAGGTCCATCCCGGCGACCTCGACGGCGACGGACGGGGAGACGCGATCTCGAACGCCAACGTGTTCTTCGTGGGCGGCACCATCGAGGCGTTCGTCTCCGTCGCCCCGTCGACGGTCACGACCTTCGGCTGCGGCGTGAACCCCGTCGGCAGCCTCGTCGTCGAGGGCACCCCGACGATCGGCCAGACCCTCACCGTCAAGGTGAAGGACCCGACCGGCGCGCACCCGTCCGGCTCGCCTTCGTTCCTCGCGCTCCACACGAGCACGAACGCCGTGTTCCCGTGCGGCACGGTCGTTCCGGGCCTCGGCATGGGCTCTCCCGGCGCGCTGGGCGAAGTCCTGATCGACCTCGGCAACGGAACGGGCCCCGTCATCGCCGCCGGTCCGGTCTACGACGGCGTCGAAGCGGCCTTCTCGATCTCGCTCCCGAACGCCCCGGTGCTCGTCGGGCTCAGGCACTACGCCCAAGGCGCACTCTTCGACGTCGGCCCGCTCGGCATCGGGTTGACCGAAGGCGTCGAGGTGCTCATCGGCGAGCAGTGCCCGGAGTGAGCTGCTGACGATCGCGGCCCGGGCGACGACCCGGGCCGCGGTCCTGAGGCTGGGCTGTCAGCGGTTGGTCCTCGGTCGCCGGCTACAGGTCGGTGAGTACCGCAACCTCGAGGCTAGAGAAGAGCGACGGAGTCCCTACGAACGCCTGCCAGAAGATCGAGTCCCCGATCAGACCCGGCTGGTTCGGAACGAACGCCGTGGCCGAGGACTGGCCCGTTCCGTCGAGCGTTCCGGCCGTGAGGAACACCAGCGTCGACGGATCGACCAGCATGATCCCGAACGGCGGGAGCGGGAGGTGCGCGGGATGCGGACCCGCCGCTAGGAACCAGGCCGCCCCGGCCGGTCCGTCTAGGTCCATCGTGATGTCGTTGTCCACCCGGGGATAGGTGCGCCAGGAGAGCTGGCGGCCGACGTTGTGAAAGAGGCGGTGCACGCCCCGGTTCGCGACGTACAGGTCGAGGTCGGCGTCGCCGTCCGCGTCGAACAGCACCACCTCCCCGGCCTGCTCCAGGTACCCGGGGAGCGACGCACTCGCGTCCGAGAACACTCCGCCGCCGTCGTTGCGAAGGAGACGGTTCTTGCTATCGGGGCTCCCGTGAACGCTGCCGAAGTTGCCGAACACGACGTCGACGTCCCCGTCTCCGTCCACGTCGCCGACGTCCATCGAGTACGTGTAGTCCGTGTCGAGCGGAAGGTCGGTGGTGGAGTCGGTGAAGCTTCCGGCTCCGTCGTTCCGGTAGAGGCGATTCTGAGCCTGGCCGGTGCCGATCAGCGCGTCGATGTCCCCGTCGCCGTCCACGTCCGCCAGGCGCACCACTTGACTGTCCTCGGCGTCGACGGGCAGGGAGGCCGAGGCGTCGGAGAAGGTGGCCGTGCCGTCGTTGACGTACAGGACATCCTGGTTGTATGGGTTCGGGACGAAGGCGTCGAGGTCGCCGTCGCCGTCGACGTCGCCAAGCGCGAGGTCGCGACTATGGCTCGCGATGAGGGGGAGCGCCCCGACCGCCTCGACGAAGATGCCCGTCGAGTCGTTCAGATCCACACCGTTCCATCCGTTGTCGGCCCGGAACAGGTCGACGTCTCCGTCGCCGTCGAGGTCCCCGGCCTCCAGGCCCCACGTTCCTGCCCCGGGCAGATCTGAGGTCTGGTCGAACGTCGCCAGGCCGTCGTTGAACCAGAGGGAGTCGGTGCCGAACGACCCGATCACCGCGTCCAGGTCTCCATCGCCGTCGACGTCGGCGAGCTCGCTGCAGGACATGTCGGCCGACGGAGGATAGAGCATGTCGCCCTCCTCGTACTTTCCCGAGCCGTCGTTGAGGTACGCGAAGGTCTGCGCCGAGTACCAGCTTCCCACGATCAGGTCCAGGTCCTGGTCGCCGTCGAGGTCGCCCGCCTCGGCGAAGCCCGACCCGCTCCAGTAGGCATAGAGCTCGTGGCGGGTCACGTTCACGAAGCCCGCCGAGCCGTCGTTGAGGCAGAGCTCGTTCTCGCCCAACGGTTCGTTCGGCTTGGCGACGAAGGCGTCCAGGTCCTGGTCTCCGTCCACGTCGCCGAGGGCGAGGGCCGCGGTCTTGCTGAAGGTCGTTTCGAGGGTCCCAGCGATGACCAGATCGCTCCCGGTGCTGAGGAAGAACAGATCGGAGTGCTTGCTCGTCAGCGCCAGGTCTTCGAGTCCATCGCCGTCGAGGTCCCCCACCGCCATCCCAAGCGTGTCGACAACGTTCGGTCCGAGCGCACCCGCCACAACCGTGAAGGTCCCAGGGGGGTCGTTGCGCAGCAGCTCGTCGTCCCCGTCGTTGCCGAAGGCCAGGTCCGGATCCAGGTCCGCGTCAAAGTCGCAGAGCACGACCGCTTGGGAGTCGGTCGCCGTGGCGGGAAAGCCCGCCGCCAGCACGTAGGAGCCGGTACCGTCGTTCTCGAACAGGAGATTGGGCTGGCCGCTCGAGTTGGCGATGACGACGTCGGCGTCCCCGTCGAGGTCCAGGTCGCCGGTCGCGAGCGCCCGGGAGTCGAACACCCCGGCCGGGATCAGGGACGTCGCGTCCGTGAACCCACCCGCTCCGGTGTTTCGATAGTAGCGGTTCTGCGCGCCCGAGTTGGCGAACATCGCGTCGAGGTCCCCGTCGGCGTCCGCGTCGAGCAGCGCGACCGCCCGCGTGTCGTCGGCGTCGGCCGGGAGCGCCTGGGTCTGGTCGCTAAAGCCGGAGGCGCCGTCGTTGCGGTAGAACCGATCCTGGCCGCTCTCGCCGTTGGCGATCAGCACGTCGACATCGCCGTCCCCGTCGAGGTCGGCCAGCGCGACGCCCAGGGAGGGATCGGCGTCGGAGGGAATCCTCTCGCTTCCGTCGGAGTAATGCCCGCTGCCGTCGTTCAGGTAGAGGCGGTTGGGTTCGGCGTGGTTAGCGAGGAAGGCGTCGAGATCTCCGTCTCCGTCCAGGTCGGAGAGCGCGACGGCTCGCGTGTCGTCAGCGGTCGCGGGGACCATCCGGTGCAGCTCCTCGAAGCGTTGCTGCTGGGCCGCGGCGGCAGGCGCTGCGACCGTCACGACGGCGAGTGCAAGTACGGCGAGCGTTCGGCTGTGGTTCACGTTCCGACCCTCTGGTGATCCCGACACCTACAGTGATTGCGCGGCCAGACCAAGGCATCCTCCAGCGCGTGGACGATGGGCCGACCGTACTGTAGCTCCAGTCGTCTCGCTACTCTGCGAGTGGCCGACGGGCACGACAGGGCAGCCCACGGCTTGCGCGCCGGTTTCCCCCCGCGCTAAGCCCCGGAGAGTCGCGCCAGTCCGTGCCGCGACTCCGCCCCAGGATCCAAAGCACCGCACACGTCGCCCGGATCCAGGCCGCCAAGGAGCGAGCTCCTCACAGATCGCCCTAGTCGATGCCGCCGAGCCCCCGCGGGACGGCGATGGGGCTAGCGCCCCTCGACCGCCTCGCTTCCCTGCTGCCCCTCGACCCGCACCGTGCGCCCATCCGCGAAATGCACCTGGAACGCGGTGCCCCCGCAGCACACGAACTTGAACGGCGGCAGCTCCTCCGGGCAGTTCACCCACTTGTAGTACCTGGTCGACTTCACCTGCTCGACCTGGGAGGCCCCGTAGAGCTCGACCAGGGTTCGGTAGAGCTCGAGCTCGAGGTCGCCGACGGCCGGATCGAAGGAGCTGGCGAAAGACATGACCGCGTCGCGAACCTCCAGCACCTCCGTGCAGAACCCCGAGCGCAGCTCCGCGGGATCGCGAGCGTCGAGCACGCGGACCTCGAAAGAGTGGTAGGGAGCCTCGTCGAGGGCGGGCGTTGCTACGAGGGGCGCTACGCTCGGGCCGGTGCAGGAGGAGGCGAAGAGGGCGAGGGCGACGAGCGAGCTGGTCCAACCGAGGCGAACGGGTCCCATGGAACCTCCTTGGGTTCGGGCCTGAGGTGACGTGTCACCCAGGCTGCGTAGTACCCGGACCGGGAGCTTCACGAATCCCGGACTTCTTTTTGCCGGCGCTCCTGTTCTTGGAGGCGAGGCCTCTCCCCGTAGGGCCCGAGTACTCGGCCGAAAGGCAACTCGCCGTGTCGCAGGAGTTGCCCGCGGATCCGCCACGTGAGTCGGCCGACCAAGCACCTCCCCCACCGAGCCTAGGCGCTCATCGTGCACGACCGTCCCGGCGCCGCTCTCCGGCTCTCCCGCGATCAACTCGTGGCGACGTTCACGCGCACGAGCGCTTAGCCGGCCCTCTCAAGCACTACAGGCGCGCGGCGTAGCGATGGGATACTTCGGGGGACAGGGACAGCGACTAGTACCCTTTACCGACGGTCGTATCTCACTCCCAACCGGGCTGGAAGTCCAAGGCATCGAAGAGGAACGCCTGGGTCTCGGCGACCGCGCGGATGCGCTCCTTGGTCTCGCGCGGGCCGGCGTGTCCGGCGTTTCGCCGAACGCGGAGCAGGATTGGCGCGTCGCCGGACTGCGCCGCCTGCATGGCCGCAGCAAGCTTGAAGGCGTGCCAAGGGAGGACCCGATCGTCGCCCTCGGACGCGATCAGTAGCACTGACGGATAGGCGGTTCCCGGTCGCACTTGGTGCAGGGGCGAGTAGGCATGCAAAGCCCGAAAGTCCTCCTCGTCATCCGGATAGCCGAACTCGGTGGAGCCGATGTCCGAGCCTCGGTCGTAGCGCAACATGTCCGTCAGCGGAACGACCGCGACGACCGCCGCGAAGAGCTCAGGCCGTTGGGTCGCGCAGGCCGCGACCAAGAGCCCTCCCGCGGAGCCGCCTTGTAGGGCGAGCCGCGCGGGCGAGGTGTAGCCCTCCCCGCAGAGCCACTCCGCCGCCGCGACCATATCGTCGATGGCGTTCTGCTTGTTCCGCCCCGCGCCGCCCCAGCGCCATGCGTCACCGTACTCCCCACCGCCGCGCACGTTGGGGATCGCGAGCACGCCGCCCATTTCCAGCCAGGCCACGTTGACCACGCTGAAGTACGGTGTGGACGAGATCCCGTACGCGCCGTAGCCCGAGAGGAGGACCGGGTTGGATCCGTCCCGCTCCAGACCCCTGCGGTGGGAGAGGAACATCGGCACGCGGGTCCCGTCCTTGCTTCGATAGAAGACCTGTCGGGAGACGAACGCATCCGGATCGAACGCCACACTAGGCTCGAAGAACGTCGTGCTGCGGCCGGTTTCGACGTCGTAGCTGGCGATCCTGCCCGGCTCGGTGAAGCCGGTCAGGGAGTAGTACGTCTCGCTGCCGACGCTCCCGCCGAAGCCCTCCACGGCCCCGAGTTCGAGCTCGACCGCCCCCTGGGGCGCGCCGTCCAGGCCAAACACGCGCGCCTCGGTTACGACGTCCTTCAGGTAGGTCACGATCAAGCGATCGCCGACCAGGCCCGCGGTGAGGATCGACTCGTCGCGCTCGGGCACGACCACGCGCCAGTTCTCGCGCTCGGGCCGGCGGTGGTCCACGGCGACGATGCTCCAGTTGGAGGCGTCGAGGTTGGTCTGGACGAAGAAGATGTCGCCGCGGTTCCCCAGGCAGGCGTACGCCGCGTCGAACCCCTCGACCAGCGGGCTCAGCTTCCGCTCGCCCGGGGCGGCCATCAGATCCATCACGTGCAGCTCCCACAGGATCTCCTCGTTCCAGGCGTAGACGAACAGGAAGCGACCGTCACCGGTCGTCCGGCCGACCAAGCCATGCTCCTCCTCCTGCAGGATCAGCTCGTCCTCCTGCTGGGGGGCGCCCAGGCGGTGGAAGTGCACGCCGGACACCGGCGCGAGATCGGACGATTCAGCGCTTTCCCGGGCCGGCTCGGACCGATTGTAGTAGAAGCCCGAGTCGTCGAAGGTCCAGCCGACCGTGCGGTCCGCCGTCTTCCGCACGGGTTCCCCCACCACCTCGCCGGTCTCGACATCGAGCACCGACCAGGCGCGCCAGTCGGAGCCCCCCTTGGACAGAGCGTAGGCGACGTAGCGACCGGTCACGCTGGGCGCGTAGGCCTCGAGGGTGTCCTCCTCGGCGTCTTCGCCGAGCTCGTTCGGGTCTAGGAGCAGGCGCGCCTCCCCTTCCGGTTCGTCGACCACGTAGAGCGAGTCCTGGCCGTCGAGTCCGTGGTTGTGCCGGAAGAAGACCCGATCCCCGCGCACTTCGGGGATGCTGAAGCGCTCATAGTTCCAGAGCTCGGCCAGCCGCTCCGCGATCCGGTCGCGCTGGGGGCGCGACGCCAGGAACGGAAGGGTGGTGGAGCTCTGGGCCTCGACCCAGCTCCGCACCTCGTCGGACTCGAGGTCTTCGAGCCAGCGGTAGGGATCGCGGACCTCCACGCCGTGATAGACGTCGACCTGTTCGCCCTTCCGCGTCGTTGGATACTCCAGGTCGCCGCAGCTTCCGGAAGGGGCAGAGCAGGCCCCGGCGAACAGCAGCACGAGGGGCCCGCACCGACGTGGCCGGACACGTTGAAGCTTGGTCATGGTCAGTCGGAGATAGCGTTGAGCCAGTGGGCGGCCAGAAGGCCCGTGCCGCGGTCGACGAGATTCGACGCCCGCGAGAAGCGGGCTGCCCAGTGGGCTCTCGTGGCGGCGAGCAAGACGCTCCCACCGCGTACCGCGTGGAGGTTCGAGGTGTTGCCCTCGTGCAGCTCACCGGAGCCGGGGACCACCGGCCCGCCGTCGGACGTGCGGTCGTCCAGACACCACTCGAGGACGTTTCCGTTCATGTGGTGCATCGTACGGCCGCGGCACAACCGCGGCCCAGTCGATCGCTTTCGACTGACCACGTAGCGCGCGACCGCCCGCGACCGACCTCTCCAGCCCCGACCCCTGACCTTCGCCCGCGCCGAGATCGACGGCGACGTTCTAGATCGGTTTCCGCCTTCCCGGGCACAGACCGAAAGCGAGAATTCGGCGACGCCGCAGCCTCGCTCGCGGCTACCGATAGCCCTCCAGGATGTCCGCGTCGACCCAGTAGAGATCCTCGTTGCTGGTGTAGAAGAAGTACTCTCCATCTCTGGAGACGAAGGGGCACAGCTCGTGTCCCTCCGTGTTGATCTCTCGTCCCAGCCTGCGCGCCGTCGACCAGCCTTCGCCCGCCTCCCGGAAGCTGATGTAGAGATCGCCGCGACCCAGACCGTCCGGACGGGTCGAGCAGAAGACGACGTAGGACTCGTCGGGGGCGACGAAGACATCGGCCTCGTAGTTCTTGGTGTTCAGGGCGGCGGGTAGCTTGCGTGCCGGTCCGAAGGCGCCGGCGTCGGCGGGTGAGGCGTAGAGGTCGAACCCACCGGGGCTGCGGGAGCCTTCCTCCGAGGGGCGGTTCGAAGAGAAGTAGAGGGTCCCTTCGTCGGTCAAGGACACGAAGTACTCCTCGAACGGTGTGTTGAGGACCGCGCCGCCGTGAATGGGAGTCGACCAGCCCTCCGCCGTTCGTGCGACGTACCAGATGTCGTGATCGCTCTTGCGCGCCGTTCCGGTGAGCGCGGCGTCGCTGATGAAGTAGAGGCGATCCTCGCGGCTGGACAGGAAGGGATCGTTGAAGCTGAAGGCGGCGTCGGGGAGCAGGGGCCGGTCTGCAGACCATTGGCCCTCGGCGTATTCGACGTAGCGAATCTCGGCTCGGTCGCCGCCGGCGACGCCGAAGAAGACCTGGCGGCCGTCCTGCGAGATCGCGCAGCCGTACTCGTAGCGGTCCTCGAGCGAGATCACGCCCGGGGCGAAGACCTCGGGGACGAGGCCGACCGGCGAGAGGCCGAGGTACGCGGCGGGGTTGGCCTGCGGGGGGAGATCCCCCGTCCGCTCGAAGCGCCAGTCCGAGAACCAGGCCGCTACGGCCTCCCCTTCTTCGAGCACGAACTCCACGGGCTGAGCGTCGTCCAGCGCGAAGAAGTCCGTCGCGGACTCGGGCAGGATCTCCACCGTGTCGTCCCAGCTGCGCTCGGCCCACAGCCTTCCGTCGCGGAAGACGACGCTTGCCGATCCCCAGCCTTCGATCGTGTAGACGCCTTCCAGTTGGCGATAGACCTCGGGCTCCAGGGAGACCACCCGCTTGCGCACCGGGGCGAAGCCGGGCCAGCCGTACTCCTGCGCGACCGTCAGCAGGATCTCCCGGGCCAGCGGACTCCCCTGGTCGGAGTTGGTCATGATCACCAGGCCGTCGCCCTCTTCGAGCAGGAGCGTGAGCTGGCAGCGGAAGCCGTCGTTCGAGCCGCCGTGCTGGAACCGGTTGCCCCCGGCTCGGACCTCCGGGCCGAGGCCCCATTCGTTGAGCCCGGGGGTCAGCATCTCCGCGATCGTCGCGGCGGACAGGACCGCGTGCTCGCTGCCGGCGCGCGCTCGATGGATCGAGATCGCATAGCGAGCGAGGTCGGTCGGGGTGGTCCAGAGGCCGGCGGCCGCGAGCGCCGGGTAGATGCGCGCACCGCCCTCGACCGGCCGTCCCGCGTCGTAGTAGCCCGTGGCCGCGAGCTCGCGCAGCTCTTCCGGAAGCGGTTGGGCGTAGAGGCTGTCCTCCATCCCCAGCGGAGCCAGCACGGTCTCGCGGAGGAGATCGGCGAACGACCGCCGGTCGTCCTGGTCGACGAGGAGCTGTTGGAGGACCGTGTAGCCGCCGCCCGAATAGCGGAACGCGGAGCCCGGCCGGGCCACGACCTCCACCGCGTCGATCCTGGCCGCGCCCGCCAGCATCTCCACGACGGTGGGAAGCTCCTCCCCCTGGTCGTAGCCCCCGACGGGGCCGACGTTGAGGCCGGCGCTGTGGTTCAACAACCGCCGGAGCGTCACCGGTTCCGGGCCGAAGTCATGGGCCGGCACCTGCCAGCTGGACAGCACCTCGTTGACGTCCTCATCCAGCTCCAGCACGCCCTCGTCGACCTTGCGCAGGGCCGCCATCGCCGCCAACGGCTTCGAGATCGAGGCGGCTTGGAAGCGCGTGCGAGTCGTCGCCGGGCGCTCGCGCTCGAGGTCGGCATAGCCCCAGGCCTTGGTCCAGGCGAGCTCGCCTGCCCGGATCACCGCGACGCTGACGCCCGGCACGCCCAGCTCACGCATCCGCTGTTCGAGGCTCGCTTCGCGCGGGGGTCGCCCCTCGATGAAGAAGGACGGCACGATCGCCGCCTCGATGCGGGCGATGCTCGCTGCCTCGTCGTCGAGCGGTTCCCCCGCCGGACTCGCGAGCGGGTCCGGGCGCGAGGGGCTCAGCAGGGCGGTCAGAAGGACAGGGGCGGCAAGCAAGCTCATGGGGGTATCTCTCGACCGTAGGTGGGGTCCGGTGCGGGGGGCGCGGCGGTGGCGGAATCGACGTCCACGGCCTGGGTTCCCGCGCCATCCCAGAACGCGAGCGGAGAGTCGATATTCCCTTCGAGGGCCTACGCGCCCTCCGGGCTCGGAATGGAATCGGACTCGGGGAGCCAGCGGCGCATGGGGTTGCTAGCGGTTGACCCGTTGGAGCGTCGCGCCGACACGGCACCTTCCCCGGTAGGTGGCCCGCGCCGAAGGCGATGACATGGCCGGCGCGCCACGGAGCTGCTAACTCGGTATGGGTTGCTCCGGCGAATCGTGGGCAGGCCGCAAAACGAAGCGCGCGCCTCGTGTTCGTTTCCCATAGCCGAGTCCCGTTTTCGTTGATCGCCGGCCGCTTCGCAACAGCTCGCCTTCGGCGCGAAAACCGCGTTGCGGGCGAGTACCATGGAGCCCCTGTGCGGAACGCGTGTTCCGCGGCTCGGCACCGTGCGCTCGCACGCCGGAGCCGAGCGACCTGCCCTTGGGCACGAGCCCGAAAGCCTGTGTTGGGCTTTCTGCCTTAAAAACCCATTGATGAGGAAATGCAATGGAGACGAGTCTTGCCCTTGCACTCTCCACCGTTCCGGCCATGGTTGCCGCTCCGGCGCCTGGCCCCGCCGAGCCCGCGGCGGTCACCGTCTACGTCCTAGTCGACGAGAACTACTACTGACCCGCCGAAGGGGGCGAGGTCTGTGAGACCACGTGGGCGTGTTATTCCAGTTCTACCAGTTCGGGACCTGCGGCGCTGAGCGCTGCGGTCCGCTACCCCGAGGGCGCGAGCCCACCACTTCTTTCTGCCACCGATCCCAAGACCGGCGGGCCGCTGGTCATCGGCGGCGTCAAGGTCGAGATGCAGCAGGTGGAGTGCGCCGACAACTGCTCGGTCGAGAAGCTCCACCCAGCTCCCCCAGGCCAGGTCTGGGCCTACTTCGAGTCGACGGTTCCGCTGCCGCCGGGTGCGGAGGGTGACCGCGTCTATGGAAAGTTCTCCTTTGCCTGGGACGTGTGCTCGTCGCCCAAGCTGGGGGGCGAGACGTCGGCGTTCTGGATGAGCAGTCTGGCGGATGAGCTCTACGGAGACGAGGTCGAGGACGTGTTTGGCGAGGGCCAGTTTCCGGCCTGCGTCCAGACGCCGTTCGAGACCGTTGGCCAGGCCTGCGCCGGCGCGTCGGGCGTCCCGGGCTCGATCTACGGCAGCGGCTTCCCCACGGTCGGCGAGAGCTACGGCGTCGTGATCAGCGGCGCGCCCTGGACGCCGACGCTGCTCGGCGTGGGGACGGGCGCAATCGTCCCCAGGCCCCTGGATGGGGTCGGGCTGCCCGGTTGCTCGCTCTACATCGAGCCCCTAACCGTGATTCCGCACGTCACCGACTCCGGAGGCGAGGCGTTCTACGCAGCCCCGGCACCGGCGGTGGCCGGCGCGCAGGCCTACCTCCAGGGCTACCTGCTCGACGCCGGTGCGAGCACCCTGGGCGCCACGACGGAGCTGCTCCAACTGACGACCTTTGCGAGTTGTCGCTAGTGTCCTGTCTCAGGACCGAGCGGCTTCGGGAAGGCCATCGACGCGTACGCGACGGCTCGTGGCGGCGCTCTGACGCGGCGACGCGCGCGGCAGCGCGCTGCCGACGAGGCTGAGAGGAAAACGACCCTCCACCCGAACTCTGGCTGCCGGGGCCCAGGCGGCCCGCGGCAGCGCGCCGCGCTTGCCCTTGCCAGACCGGCCGTCGTTCGCGCCGTGCCCGAGAGCTTGAGCGACCCCTGCCCCCGCCTACAGGTCCGTGAAGGTCATCACCTCGAGGTTGGTGAAGCGCAGCGGGTTCCCCACCAGCGCCTGCCAGTAGAGCGACTGGCCCACGAACGACGGGTCGTCGGTCCCGGGGAAGGTCTTCGACGCCACGCCGCTCGTCGGGAAGGTGCCCGAGGCGTCGACGACCAGCGTCGTGCCGGGGTTCAGGCGCAGCGTGCCGAAGGGCGGTAGCGGGAAGCTCAGGGTCCCAAGCCCCCAGGCGAGGAACCACGGCTCCGTCGGGACGCCGTACACGTCGACGTCGTACGCCTGCCCGACCCGCGGCAGCCCGCTCCAGGCCACGTGCCGCGTCAGGTTGGTGTAGAGTCGATTCTGCTGCGGCTGGAAGAGCCCGTCGTTGCCGACCAGGACGTCCAGGTCGTCGTCGCCGTCGATGTCGCCCAGGGCGAAGCTGTAGGTCGCCTCGGCGGTCTGCGGCATGCGGTCCGAGGCGTCGACGAAGCCGCCGGCGCCGTCGCCGAGGTACAGGGAGTTGGCCTCCTCTCCCAAGGCGGCGTTCGCCAGGAGCGCGTCTACGTGCCCGTCGCCGTCGATGTCGCCGAGCACCACCTGCAGCGTCGCGGCCCCGTCCGCGGGGAGCGCTCCGGCGGTGCCGTCGATGAAGGTCCCGCTCCCGTCGTTGAGCCACAGGGCGTTCTGCTGGAATCCGTTGCCGAGCAGCACGTCGCTGTCCCCGTCGCCGTCCACGTCCGCCGAGGCGACCGAGTGGGTGTTGTCCTGGATCACCGGGATCTGTGCCTGGGCGTCGGCGAAGGACGCGGCGCCGTCGTTCACGTACAGGCGGTTCTGGCCGTACGTGTTGCCGACCAAGAGGTCGAGGTCGCCGTCGCCGTCGACATCGAGCGCGTTGACCGCCCAGCTCGAGTCCTTGTGGTCCGGATGTTGCGCGGGAGCGTCGGTGAACACGCCGCCGCCGTCGTTCAGGTGCAGGCGGTTGAGCTTGGTCGCGCTGTTCACCACGTAGGCGTCCAGGTCGCCGTCCCCGTCCAGGTCGACCAGGGCCGTCTCGCGGGCGGACTCGAGCGCGAACTGGGGCACCTGATCGGTGGCATCGGCGAACACCCCCGCGCCGTCGTTGAGGTAGAGCGCCTTGTCGTTCGTCTCGCGTGACATGAAGAGGTCCTGGTCGCCGTCGCCGTCCACGTCGCCGGCGGCGATGCGCGCGGTGCCCGCCGCCGGGTTCTCCGGCACCGGCAGGTTGTCGGTGGCGCCGGTGAAGAAGCCCACGCCGTCGCCGAGGTACATGCGGTCCTCCCCCGCGTTCCCCACCACCGCGTCGTCGGCGCCGTCGCCGTTGACGTCGACCAGAAGCACGAAGCGCGTGTAGTCCTCGTAGGCCGGCAGGTTCGGCTCGTCCTGGGCGAAGACCCCGCTGCCGTCGTTGAGCTGCAGCCGGTCCTGGGCCGAGTTGATCACCCAGTTGTCCAGGTCGCCGTCGTCGTCCGCGTCGAAGAGCCGCACGCCGTAGGTCGTGTCCTCGGTGCGCGGCAGATAGGACTCCGGTGCAAGCGACAGCACGCCGGTCCCGTCGTTCAAGAGCAGCGCGTTCTCGAGCACCGACCCCAGCATCGCGTCCACACCGCCGTCGCCGTCCACGTCGCCCAGCGACACCGAGGTGGCGGACGAGGGCGCCCCGACCAGCTTCTCCGGCACGTCCGCGAAGGTACCGTCGCCGTCGTTCTCGTAGTAGCGGTTGAACAGCGAGTTGGCCACGACCACGTCCAGGTCGCCGTCGGCGTCGAGGTCGGCGCTGCCGAACTCGTTGACGTCCACCCCGACGTTCGGCAGCTGTGTGACGGTGACGTCGGTGAAGAAGCCCGCGTCGTTGCGGTACAGCCGCTGTCCGCCGCTGGAGAACCCGAACAGCACATCCGGATCGCCGTCGCCCTCGATGTCGAGCAGGGTCACGTCGGATACGAACACCGATCCGAGGAAGCCGCCGGGCGTCTTCGTGAAGCCCGCGGTGCCGTCGTTCAGGTAGAGGCTCGCGCTGGTGAACGACGAGTAGCCGAGCACCAGGTCCACGTCCCCGTCGCCGTCCACGTCCCCGGCGGCCGCGACGCGGCTGCCCGAGTCCGCCGGCAGCTTCTCCGGTGCAGCGGTGAAGGCGCCGGAGCCGTCGTTCAGAAGCAGCGTGTTCGTGGTGCCGCCCAGGAAGGCGTCGAGGTCGCCGTCGCCGTCGAGGTCCGCCAGCACCACGCCGTCAAAGCCCTGGGTCGACGGCGGGAGCCCGTCCGAATTCTCGAAGACACCGTTGCCCCGGCCCAGCAGCAGGCGGTAGCTGTCCAGCAGCAGATCGGGGTCGCTGTCGCCATCCACGTCGCCGATCGCGACGCCGTTCGAGAACTCCGCCTCGGCCGGCAGCATGCGGTGGACCTCCGCCAGGATCGGCTGCTGGGCG
Source organism: Planctomycetota bacterium (assembly GCA_039029355.1). Classification (GTDB taxonomy): domain Bacteria; phylum Planctomycetota; class UBA1135; order UBA1135; genus JBCCGI01. The sequence continues at coordinate 40,032 of JBCCGI010000030.1, read as the reverse complement.
AGGGCAGGTGCGGCGAGCAGGGCGAGGGACAGCGAAACCGACGAGAGCGGCGGCACGGGTCGCATAGGGATCTCCGCGAAACGTGGTGGCTGAGGATGCTGATCCGGGACGTCCAGAACGTCGCACAGCTCTGGCCAGGGCGCAACAGTCGTCGAGGCTCGGCGCCCGTCGCGACCGTCAGGGGCGCACCTCCCCTACCGACGTGCGCGACGGAGGCCCTACAGGTCGCCGCTCGCCGGAGTCGATTCGGTCTTGGCCGCGGCCTTCTTGCGCGCCAACAGAGCGTCGATCAGCGCGCTCGCCGTCGTGCTGGTGAGCTCGGCGTAGGCAGCGGCGTCGACCAGGGCGCAGGCAGCGGCCTCTTCCAGGCCGGCCTTCTTGGCCAGGTCGACGATCCAACGCAGCTGCTTGGGGCTCGGGGTACGCCGTTCGGCCTTGAGCGCCGCGAGGTGATCGATGAGCGCACTGACCTCATCGCGGGTCGGGGCGCCGTCCTTCGCGAGCACGAGGTCCGCCGACTCGACCGCCGCTTCGAGAGTGAGCTCGGTGGCCTCCAACAGGCGCTCCAGATAGCCCTGCTGCTTCTCGCTCGGGAGCAGCTCGATGTCGCGCGTCCGCAGGTCCGCGAGCAGCTCCTTGCCCCTCTCCTCGGTGAGCGCGTCGAGGTCGCCGATCTCCTGCGCGAGCTCCGGCGCGGCCTGGAGGTAGTCGCTCAGCTTGAGGCGCGTGCGCGGCACGAGCGGCCCCGCCCGGCTGGCCTCCTGGGCGGCCCCGTGCGCGCTCTTGAACTCCTCGAGCATGAGCTCCCAAACGGCGCTCGCCGCTTGCCGTCCCTCGGCCACGTCGTCCAGGAGCGCCTCCATCGCGGCGGTGTACTCCGTCTGGAACACCTCGCGTCGGTCGGGCAGGCTGAAGAGCGGCGCCGCCTCGAGCCAGATGTTGCGCCCGCTCTCCGATGGGACCAGCGCGCCGTCCTCGATCGCGACGTACTTGCGCTCCTCCAGGCGCTCGACGGTCTTGGCGTAGGTCGACGGGCGCCCGATGCCCGCCTCCTTCATCGCCTTGACCAGGGTGTGCGCCCGGTAGCGCGCCGGCGGCTTGGTCTCGTCCTCCCGCAGGAGCGGGTTGGGGTGCTCGGCGTCCCCCGGCAGTAGGTCGGAGGTCGTACCCTCCTCCACCGTGACCGGCTTCGTGTCGCCCGGTTCATCCAGCCCGGCGGCCTCGAAGGCGCGCCGCCAGCCGAGCTCCGCGTACCAGCCCAGCGATCCATCCAGCGATCGATCGAGCCCGTCGCAGCGGGCCTTCATCGAGAGCGTCACCCGCTTGGACGGCAGCATGAGCGCGGCCAGCGTCCGTGCGCGGACGAGGCCGTAGAGCTTCTGCACGTCGGGCTCCGCGTCGGCGATCGTGGCGAGCGCGAGCACGGTCGGCCGGATGGCCTCGTGCGCGTCCTGCACCCCGGCGGCCGCATCGGCCGAGGCCACCGGGCGCTGCTGCTCGGCGCCCCAGGCCTCCGCGATCACGGCGTATCCCGCCTCCACCGCTTCGGTCGCCAGGCGCGTCGAGTCGGTTCGGATGTAGGTCAGGTGCCCCGCCTCATAGAGCTGCCCCGCGAGCACGGCCGTCTTCTTCGGCGACCAGCCCCAGCGGCTGCCCGCCGCCTGGAGCAGCGCGTCGGTGCTGAAGGGCGGGCGCGGCGGCTGGGACTTCTCGCGCCGGGTCACCTCGCTCACCCGCAGGCTTCCCGCGGCGACCAGCGCGGCGTGGGCCGCCTCGGCCAGCTCCGCGTCCGCGGTGCGGTGGGCGGAGAAGCGGTTCTTCTCGTCCAGCCACGCGGCGGGGTCGGACTTCTCGTGGAAGCGAACGCGCCAGTCCCCCAGCGAGGTCGTCGCCTGCACCTCGAAGTAGCGCACCGGGACGTGCGCCTCACGCTCGAGCTCACGCTCGACGACGAACCCCAGGGTGGGCGTCTGCACGCGCCCCATCGAGTTCTTCGACGTCGTCGTATAACGCCGCGCGATGCGGCTCGCCCGCCAGCCCACGGCGCGGTCGATGAAGGTCCGGATGAGCGCCGCGTCGACCAGCGCGCGGTTCACCTCACGCGGCGCCTCTACGGCAGCGAGCACGGCCGGCTTGGTGATCTCCTGGAACGTGACCCGATACCGTGGGCCGAGCTCGGCCAGGAGGCGCTCCAGGTGCCAGGCGATGCGCTCGCCCTCCCGGTCGGGGTCGGCGGCCAGATAGAAGGCGACCGAGTCATGGCGCTGCGCCTCCTCCTTGATGGCCTGCACCGCGGCCTCGCCGCGCTCGGTCCAAAACCACGGCGGAGCGGGAAGCTCCTCGGCGCGGTGAGACCAATAGGCCTTGCGGACCTCCTTGGGCGGATGGACCGCGCGATCCTCCGCCAGGCGCTCCACGTGGCCGCCGGTGGGCAGCACGCGCCACTCGTCCTTCCCCAGGTGCTTGAGGAGGGTCTTGCACTTCGCCTTGGACTCTACGATCAGGATGTTCATCGGCGCCGCCCACCTTGCGCCGCGCAGGCGGGCGGCGCAAGGCCTGTGGCGGCCGAGAACCTCATCCGCCCAGCCGAGCGTCGCATCGGTCGCGACGCTCGCGCCAGTGGCCGGCAGCCTCTCTTCGTTGCCCTCCACGGGGGCCGAGCGCCCAAGCCGCTCACGAGTACCGGGGATGCAGCCTGCCGAGCGCCGGCTTGGCGCGGTCTTGCCTACCGGATAGATCGAGCCTCGCGCTGGATCGTGTACGAGTCGAGGGGTTCGCCCTGCCGGTCCTCGGGGACGTCACCGAGCGTCGAGCTTGCCGGGGGTGCCCCCGCCAGCGCCTGGACCACCGCGTGCCGGAGATGGCTGCTCGACTGGTTGGCGGTCCAGCGCACGAAGAGGTCGTAGGTCCCCTCAGGGACGCCGACAAAGCTAGCGGCCGACGATGCGAGGTCGACCCTACCCGGGCGGCAGAGCTCCGCGGCGCAGCTCCAATCGAGCATGCGGCAGGTCGCCTCCCGCTGCGCAAGTCGCCGGAAGAGGGTCCACTCCTCCTCGGCCGGAACGAGCCACGCGCCGATGCCGGAGCCGTGGGCGAACAGCGGTGAGACCCCGACGAACTCAAGGCTCAAGTCGACGTCCTGGCCCTCGCCGGAGGCCAGCTCCTTGCCGCGCCTGGTCTCCAGGAGATCGCGGCACTCGATCATGAAGACGTGGCCCCAGAGCTGATCGATGGTCGCCTGTTGCTGGGCGTTCACGATCGCGTTGGCGGCCGCGCACGCGGCGCCGAGCAGGGTTGGCTTTGTCATCGGGCGAAGAGGGGTCAGCGATTGGAGGCCCCGTGCCTAGCGGAGCCTCCTTCGTGATTCTGACGGCAGCGTGGGCTGTTGGGATCTCGAAGCAGCTCGCGGTCCCCCGCCTAGCGGCCCTCGCTCAACCCCGCCTCCGCCGGCCGCGTCCGAGGTGCGGCGTTCTTCACGTACCTGTCGAACCACGTGATCTGCTCCCAGAGCACATGCTCGACGCTCTCGATGGCCCGGTAGCCGTGGTCCTCGAAGGGCAACAGGACAAGGCGCGCGATCCCACCGGATCCGCGCACGGCCTCGAAGAAGACCTCGGACTGGATCGTGAGCGTGCCGGGATTGGAGTCCTCCTTGCCGTGGATCACCAGCACGGGCTCGTCGACCCGGTCGGCGAAGAAGGTCGGCGAGAGCTGGATGTAGGCGTCGCGGGCCTCGAACAGCGAACGTCGTTCGGACTGGAATCCGAACGGCTGCATGGTCTTGTTGTGCGATCCGCTGCGCGCGATTCCGGCCCGGAACAGATCGCTGTGTGCCAAGAGGTTGGCCACCATGAGCCCCCCGTGGCTGTGGCCGATGATGCCGATGCGCTCCGGGTCCGCCACGCCGATGTCGACGGCCTTGGCGACCGCCGCCTCGGCGTCCGCCACGAGCTGCGGCACGAAGGTGTCGTAGGTCGTCTCGGGGTCCCCGATCATGGGCATGGCGGTGTTGTTGAGCACCGCGTACCCCGCGAGCAGGAAGAAGAGGTGCGAGGCGCCGGCCATGCGGCTGAAGCGCTGGGTCGAGCCCCGGACCTGGCCCGCGGTGGAGGGATCGGAGTACTCCTGGGGATAGGCGTAGAGCACGGTCGGCAGGCGCGTGCCCTCCTCGTAGCCCGGGGGGAGCTGAAGCTCGAAGCTCAGGGGCACGCCGTCCTCCCGCTCGTAGCGAACGAGGCGCTTCTCGATCTGGCGCAGCTGAGGAGTCGGGTCCTCGAAACGGGTGATGGGCTTGGTGGTGAGCTCGCGGGAGGCTTCCCCCTCGGCGGCCTCCACGGTGTCGCCCAGCGTGGCGACGTAGTAGTTGGGGACGTCGACCGCGGACTCCGAACGCAGCACGAAGCTCTCCCCGTCGCCGACGGCCGCGACGAAGCTCTCGTAGCGGTCGGGCCTGCAGCGGAAGAGGCGCTCGGCTTCGCCGGTCTCCATGCTGCGGAGGTCGAGGAAGGGTCGGTCTCCCACCCTGGTACCGCCGCTGCCGGTGAAGTAGACCGCGTCTCCCTTCTGATGCAGCACCCGCGCACCGTTCGCCAGCTGACGCGTTCTCGGGGACCCCGGGTCGCCGTAGCGGTCGCTCTCGTTGAGGTCGAACCAGAGGCGCGAGGCGCCCGTATCCACGTCCAGCAGCCAGGTGTATCTCCAGCGGCGCATGCGCTCGCGCTCGGTGAGCACGAGCGTGTTGTCCGACGCGCTCCACCCGTTCCAACGGACGAGGCGGTGCTCCGCTCGGAAGACCTCTTTCGGCTCTCCGGTGAAGGGCGCTTCGTGGCGCATGAGTCGGTCGCGGTGGGATACTTCGGCCAGCGGGTTGCCGCCGTCCAGCGCCTCGACCCAGAACAGCGTGTGCGGGGCCGTGGCGCGCCACGAAATGCCGCGCGGCCCGAGCGGCACACCGTGGATAGGGACCTCGTCGGCGAGCGGAAGAGAGGCCAGCGCGGCCACGAGCTCGGCATCGCCGTCCCAGACCTCGACCTCCCTGGCGAAGCGCCACCACGGAACCGCGTGGGACCAAGGCCCTACCAGCCGCTCGACGAGCAGGTACCGGCCGTCGGGGGAGAACTCGGCGGTCCCGTACACCGCGGGCTCGCCGAGCGTCCTCAGGCTGCCGGCGGCGGGATCGACGACGACCAGCTCGCAGGTGGTGTAGTAGGTGAAGAGGGCGTCGTCGTGGGCGGTCTCAAGCAGGTTGCGCGACTCGTACGTGGACCGAGCCTGCGCCCCCTCCCCCGCGAGGATCTCGGGGCCCGCGGGAATGGCGGGCGGCTCCGGCGCGGGGCCGGGTCGGGCAACACGGCGGACGAGGAGGTGCTCCTGATCCGGCATCCAGGTCACGCCGGGGCCAAGCAGCGGGTTGATCGCAACCCCCTCGACCTCCTTCAGGTCCCCCTGGATCGAGCCGACCCAGAGACCCATCCGGTCCGCGTGACGGGTGGTCAGCGCGAACCGCCGGCCGTCCACGGTCCAGCTCACCGAGTAGACCTCGGCATCCGCGGGAAGAGCCAGCGGCGTCTCCGCACCGCCCTCGACCGTCACGAGCCTGGGCGAAGTCGCCCCGTGCCGCCCGTGGATGTTGTTGGTGGCGGGATCGACGCGGATCCCGGCGAGGACGTGCATCGGGCCCGCCATCTCGGCGAGCGGCGGATAGACCACCGGGTCGGCGATCAGCAGGTGCTCTCCGGTCGGCGCGGTCCACGCCGAAGGCTGCCAGGGTGCGTGTAGGACCTCCATCACATCCGCGGGGGGCTGCTGCCATTCCATTCCGGAGTCCTGGGTTGGGCCCGCCGCCCCGTGGATGTGGAGCGGCGTAATGAGAGCGGTGGCGAGCACGGTCAAGACTCGAGGCACGGCGTTCCTCCTCCGGTCAGGCTTTGGGCCAACGGCCCGCACAGCGCGGCAAGTGTCGGATCAACGGTCGCTCCCCGCCAGCGCCGGGCCGGGGGGGGCGGCCGGTAAGACTAGCAGACGCAGGTGCGCGCAAGCGGCCGCTGTACGCGCAGCTCACGAAGCGCCGCGCAGCTTGGAGGAAAGGGGGTCAATCCGTGACGGACCGGGCGGAACGAAAGCCGACGAAGTTGAGGCGGTCCGACGGGGGCAGGTGGAGGCGGCACGCCGACCGCGCGCGATCCACCGTGCTGCTGAACGAGCCGCCACGGATGACACGGTGCTCGGCGTCGTCGTCCTCCTCGGGGGTAGCGTCGCTCCGTGTGCTCTCGTCGGGAACGCGCCAGCGGTCCTCGCACCACTCCCACACGTGGCCGTGTATGTCGTGCAACCCGAACGGACTCGCGGGTTTCAGGCCGACCGGGCGCAGCAGGCGCCCGGAGTTCCCGAGGTACCAGGCGGCGCGCGCAAGATCCGCCTCCGAGTCGCCCGACCAGTATCGCGTCGTCGTACCAGCCCGGCAGGCGTACTCCCACTCCGCCTCGCTGGGAAGGCGCAGGCCCCGCCTCTGAGCCCACTCGGTTGCCTCGTCCCAGCCGGAGGTGGCGGCCTTCTCCCCGTGACCATCGTCGAGGGTGCTGAACTGGAACGCCGTGACCTCGTACTTCCCGATGAAGAAGGCAGGCAGGGACACCGAGCGCTGCTCTTCGTCCGCGGTTCGGCCCGCTTCGCCTTGCGGCGACCCCATCGTGAACGTTCCCCCTGGGACCAAGACCAGCACCACGGCCATCCTGCCGGAGGTCTGGACCTGGCCGGCTTCCCAAGTTCCCTCCCAGATCGGAGCGTCTCCGGTCCCGGGGACGAAGAACTCCCACAGGCCCGAGTCCCGGTCTCGACCGAGCGGCAGCAGGCCGTCCTGAGGAGGCAGGCCCGAGCTCTCGACGCCCTCGAGGCCCGCCAAGGAGCGACGACACTCCTCCCAGAGCCAGAAGCGATCCGTGACCTCCACGGACAGGCGCTCCGTGGCTCGGATCGCGGCGTCGAACTCCTCGGAGCGGTCGAGCATCACCCCTAGCTGCACCCGTCGGTGCGTCTCCGCGTCGAGGTCCCCTAGCCGACGCAGAGATCCTTCGAAGCGACCGCGCAGCGCACGCGCCTCCGTCAGCCACGCATCGATTCGCTGGAGCGCGGCCTCCTGCGTGCTCCCGCGCGTCAGTCCCAAGCGGTACCGCTTGATCAGGTCGTCGAGCAACAGCGGATCCGTCGCCTCCTGCTGGCGACGACTGGCCTGCTGTACGTAGACCAGGGCGAAGCCCAACGAGAAGATCACCCCCAGCACGATGGAGGCGAGAGCCACGCGTCTTCGTCGCGCGCGGGCCTGACTGCGATCGATGAAGACGCGCTCCTCGTTGAGCAGATCTTCGCCCTGCTCCTGCCGCCAGCGCAGTGCCTCAGCCAGGCGCCCCCCCGTCAGCAGCTCCTTGGAGCTACCGAAACGTTGTAGGTCGTAGTGCAGCCGCGTGCGCCACGAGAGGAACTCGCGGCTACCCTCCAGCCAACGTCGCAGCCGACTCCAATCGCGAATCAGGGTCTCGTGGGAGACCTCTACGGTCACCTCGCCACCCTCGACATCTGCGACCAGAAGACGCTCCTGCTGCACGAGCGCCTCGACCAAGTCGAGGCCGCCGCTGAGCTCGGACAGCCGTGCCCGCCGGCGGGTATCCGCCGCTCCTTCCCCCGGGTGCACGAGCCGCAGGAAGATGCGCCGCAAGCGCTCGCGATCCTCCTGCGACCGAGCTCGATAGAACGTCTCGGCAGCGCGACTGACCGAGCCGAGCACGCCGCGACGTCCGGCAGCACTCGGGTCGTCGGGCTCACCGTCCGGCCCGGGGTCCGCGGCCGAGCCCGATCGCCGCTCCGCGAGCACGCTTGCCTCTCGGCGATCCCACAACTCGCGTAGGTAGAACTCGAGCAGGGGGAGGCTCCCCGGCTCGTTGCGAAGGTCCCCTACAACGGTCTCGACGAGGCCCGGTGCCAGCGTAAGCCCGGCCCCTTTCGCCGGCCCCTCGATCGTCCGGCGGAGTTCCGCTTCCGCCATCGGCGGCAGATTGATCGTGGCGTCCTGAAGGCGGTGCGCGAGACGCTTGAACGCGAGCGCTCGGCCGTAGAAGTCCCCACGCAGAGCCAGGACGACCCTCAGCGCGTCGCAACGCTCGAGCCCTTGGAACAGGAGCTCGAGGAACCGCTCGCGTTCCTCCGGCGAGTGGCACGTCGTGAAGAGCTCCTCGCCTTGATCGATGCAGATCAGGAGACGGGTGTTGCCCGGGCATTCCTCTAGGACGGCCTGCACCATGGCGGGCACCCCGACTTGGCCCTCTCGCAGCTCTCGCGCGCGTCGTATCGTGCGGGTTAGCCGATCGTCGGCATCGGTGTTCGGGGCAAGCAGCGAGACGAAAGCCCGCGCGAGCTCGGCGACGGGCTCGGTCTTCGGCGTGAGGATCAGGACCTCCCAGCGCTCTCCCTCGCGGATCCGGAGCTTGGGGATCAGGCCGGCTTGGATCAGGGATGACTTGCCCGCTCCCGACGCGCTGACGACGCCGACGAACGGGTGGCTGGCGACCCTCTCGACGAGCGCGCCGACCTCGGCCTCGCGACCGAAGAAGAGAGCGGAGTCCTCCTCGCGGAAAGCGAGCAGGCCTCGGAAGGGACAGACCTCCGAGCGCGTCGCCCGCGCGACTCCCTCGAGGTCTGGGCCAAGGGCGTCACGACGGGCTGCGAGGGCTAGAACCTCGCGCTGGCGCGCGTCGTCGATGCTCGCGCGCAGGTCGATCCAGGTCGAGAACTTGAGCAGGCTGAGTGGAGGGTCTCCTTCGAAGCCCGGCAGGAGCACGGGGACCACCGCAATGTCCGTGGCCGCGGCTCGCTCAAGGATGAGGCCGAGCTCGCTGCGTTGACTCGCGTCGAGACCGTGGGGGCCGAGGAAGAACACCACGACGTCGCAGCCCTCGTGGCTGTTGTGCAACTCCGTGAGGGCGTCGGATCGCCAAGCAGCGACGAGCGGCTCGACGAGAGCGTGGTCCTTGGCTCGAAAGCTGGCGAACACGCGGCTTGGAGCCTGGACACTCGCTCGGCCTTCTGCCGGCAAAGGCGCCAGCGTCTGCTCGCGGGGACTCCTGAACAAGCGGGCACAAGCGCTCTCCTCGTCCAGCGTCGTGCACGCTCTCAGAGCAGCTGCGAAGTCCCCCATCGACGGGTAGCGCTGATATGGGTCCTTCTCAAGGGCTCGGAGGCAGGTGTCGCGGAGCTCGACGGTGACGCGCGGGTTCGCCGCCATCGCGTCCGGCGGAGCACCGACGATGATCTTGCGCAAGGCCTCCTTCTGGCTGGCTCCGTCGAACGGAAGCCGGAAGGTCAGCGCTTCGAACAGCGAGGCCCCGGTCGAGAAGATGTCGGTTCGGTGGTCCAGCCCCATTTGTCCCGCAGCGGCTTGCTCGGGGCTCATGTATAGAGGCGTGCCCGAAAAGTCTCCGGTCCGCGAAAGGGCGACGTCCCACTCGAGCTTCGCCAGCCCGAAGTCGGCCACCTTGGCCTGGCCATCCTCGGTGATCAGCAGATTGCTGGGCTTGATGTCTCGATGGATGACCCCGGCCCGGTGGGCGAAGTGCAGGGCCTCGGCCACGGACGCGAAGAGCTCGACGATCGCGTCCTCGTAGCCGGCGGGGCATTCCGGCAGCCGTCGGCGCTGCTCGATAACGTCGGCAAGCGTCCTCCCTCCGCGCACGAGCTCCTGGGCGATGTAGTGCATGCCCTGGTGCTCGCCGAAGCTGTAGACCGCGACGATGTTCGGATGGGAGAGTCGGGCGCCGGCCTTGGCCTCACGCCGAAAGCGCTCGAGGGTACGGGGAGATGCGACGATGCTCGGCGAGAGCACCTTCAACGCGACGGAGCGGTCGAGCGTACAGTCGAGGGCCTCCCAGACTTCGCCCATACCACCGGCGCCGAGTCGACGGACGACCTCGAAGTCGCCGATGCGCTGGCCGGGTTGCACGGTGGCCGGGGCCATCCGTCCGAGCAAATCGCCGGGCTCGTCGGCGACTAGATCACGGAGCGCGTCGAGAATGGAGCTCGGGAGCTCTCCCGAGTCACTGCGCTTGGGGAACTGCTGGGTCATCTGCGGCCAAGGCGGGCGCGGCTGCGGATCGGGGCTGTCGGGGTGGAACGTTCTTGGCAAGTACGAACGGGTTGGCCCGCGTTGCCTTCCCCCTTCCGAGACAGCACGAAGCCAAGCGATGTATGCGGGGATACGGGGCCGGTCAGCGCTTGTTGGATCCTGGTTTGCGAGAGGAACCCAACAGGGCTGCTAGTGCTACGGCATCGTATACCGGAGCGCACAAAAGCCGGACTGGATCCGGGGCGATATGCGGATAGAGCTCGACCGAGAATCTGTCCAAGGCCGAGGCTTAGTGGGAGGCGAAGTGTGTGGCGTTCGCGCTGACGGGCAACCGCGGCCGTGGGGCGAAAGCCACGGATGCGGAGGGCTCAGGCCCATCGAAGAGCTTGGATACCCGCGGAAGCCGTCAACGACTTCTGGCGGGTGGACTCTCCGTGGGATGCCATGACGGACGGACGGGCTCTTCGGATCTTCCCCGTCGTAGATGGCCACTGTCCGTGGTGGACCGGAAGGTCCTTGTCTGTGCGGCCCCGCCACGACACTCCGGTCTCGGAGTTGGTCGAGCACTACCAGCGTGAAAGGCGGCACCGAGGTCGCTCGCCGGCACGCGCCCGCGTGACCCTATCGGGATTGCTCCTCGTCCGCCTCACGACGATCCGGCTCGCGGCGAATGCGTTCGAGCAGTTCCACGAGCTCACTCAGCTCCTGGGGGTGCGTCGCCGCAAGATTCACTCGCTCGCTCGGATCTTGGTCGATGTCGTACAGCGCGCCCGACGCCGGGATCTGGACGCTCTCCCAGGGCCCGAGCTGATCCCGCGTCTTGCCGGACGGGACGTACTTCCACCTCCCCCTGCGCAGCGAGAGTGCCTTGGCCTCGTGCACGAGGTGCGGGCGTCCAACCTGGTCCTGGCCGAGAAGCGTATCGAGCTCGTCGCGCGAGTCCGGGCACGCGCCGGTCGGAACGTCGGCCCCCGCGAGCGCGGCCAGTGAGCGAGCCAGATCGACCTGCCCGAAGAGTGCCCCCGAGACCCGCCCGCGCTCGACACGCGCCGGCCAACGCACGAGGAAGGGCGTGCGCGTGCCGCCTTCGAACAGGGAGTACTTCCCCGCGCGCCACGGCCCGTTGGGATCGTGGTCGCCGAGCTTCTCGTTCGCGTCGTCGTGGTAGCCGTCGTCGAGCACCGGACCGTTGTCCGAGCCGAAGATCACGAGCGTGTCTTCCGCCAGGCCATGCTCGTCGAGGAAGTTCAGGAGCCGGCCGACACACGCGTCGGTCTGGACCATGGCGTCGCCGCGCGGCCCTTGTCCACTCGCCCCCTGGAAGCGCGGATGGGGAAGCCGCGGGACGTGGATGTCGTGCGTCGAATAGAAGAGGAACCACGGCTTGGAGCTCTCGGCCGGCGCACTCGCACGCTCGAGGAACGCCACCGCCTTGTCCGTGAAGACGTCGGCCATGTCCTCGTCCACCCAGCGAGCAGCATGCCCCCCCGTCATCCAACCGATGCGCGAGACCCCGTTGACGATCGTGCTGTTGTGCCCATGCGACCAGTCCTGCTTGAGCGTGTCGCGCGCCTCTTTACCGCTCGGTTCGGATCCGATCCGGCCCCTGTAGCTGACCTCGATGGGATCTTCTGGATCGAGGCCGACGACGCGCCCCTCTTCGAAGTAGACGCACGGCACGCGGTCGCCGGTGGCCGGCATCAGGAAGTGATAGTCGAAGCCGAGGTCGGACGGGTTCGGAGAGACCTCTGCGTTCCAATCGTTCTTCCCCTCTCCCAACCCCAGGTGCCACTTGCCCACGACCCCCGTCGTGTATCCGGCCTGGCCTAGGAGGCCGGCAAGCGTCACGGTGTCGGTCTCGATGATCAGGCCTGCGTCCCCCGACGCGATCCCGGTCCCCTTCTGTCGGAAGGCGTACTGGCCGGTGAGCAGCGCGAAGCGCGACGGGGTGCACGTCGCGGCGGAGCAGTGCGCGTCGGTGAACCGAATCCCCTCGGCCGCGAGGCGATCGATGTTCGGTGTCGGAGTCCGCGACCCCTCGTAGCACCCGACGTCTCCGTAGCCGACGTCATCGGTGTAGATCAGCAGGATGTTCGGGGGAGGCGCTGGCGAGCGCTCGTGGGACTCCGCCACAGGGTCGCTGTGGGCGCAGCCGAACGCGGCGATGGTGGGCAGGAAGAGGGTCTTCATCGTGGATCGCTGCTGGCGGAGTATCCCGTGCTCGCAACCGTGTCGCAAGCCGTCGCAAGCCGTCGCGAGGCGCGGGATTCGTGCGTCGCTGGGAACTAGCGGAGGAGCGGCTCGACCACCCCCCGCAGGAACGGACCGTGGAAGAGCAGCGGTGTGGGCAGCAACACCCACGCGATCGTCCAGACGCGGGAGCGCGTTCCCTTCCAGGCCAGCCGTCGCTCCGCCAGCAGGGCCAGTCCGTGCAGCGCGAAGTAGGCGCTCGGTCCGCCCCAGCCGGCGCGCACGGGCAGGCTGATGGCGAGCTCGTGCAGCAGGCCCGAGTAGAGGAACGCCACCACCGTGGCGCGCGGCGCGTCGAGGTGGGCGCGCAGGGGGCGGTGCACGGCAAGGCTCGTCATCTCCGAGAAGGCCAGGTTCCAGCGTCGGCTCCAAAACTCGGCCAGCGTGCGGGAGCGCGGCGGGTCTCGGAAGGGCGCGGAGACCTCGGCCCCAAGGGCGCGCCATAGCGCGGCGAGGGCGTGGAAGAGGCCGAAGTGGACCAGCAGCGAGAGCCCCGGGAGCCCGAGGAGCAGTGCCCCCACGCGGCTGTCGGTCCAGCGCGCGGCTACGAGTAGCCCCGCGCCCAGGCCCGCGTTGCGCAGACCGCGACCGAGCAGCGCGCCGACCCCGGGGCGTCCCGCCCCACCCAGCGTCGCGAACGCGCTTGGTCGCATGCCGGGCCACAGGACGCTGAACACGAACCAGCGCCGGACGTCGAGCGGAGGCGACCCCGCCTGGCACGACGCCGCACCGACCACGGCCTTCATCCCGTAGAGCATGGCGCCGCAAAGAGCGAGCATGCGAAAGCCGTCCGGCTGGTCGGTCGTGAGCCGCTCCGTTCCCACGACCCCGACGAGGAAGAGCAGCCAGGCGGACGAGGAGCGGGCGCGCTGCAGCAGGAAGCCCGCGACGACCAGCACCGCGAGCAACCCGCCCGTGGCGAACGGGACCCCGTTCGATGTCGGGAGATACGCCTCCCCCATCAGGTGAAGGTGGCCCACGCGTACACCGCGCTGAGGAAAACGAAGAGCTGCACCAGCAGCGCTTCGGCGACCTTGAACCGTCTTCCCGGCGGCGCGTGCTTACCGAAGGAGAGCAGCTGAAGCGCGAGTCGCACGCCCCAGTACACGAGCGCGTAGGCGGTCACAGCACGCGCGAGCGGCGCTCTGGACGCCAGCTCCTCGGCCAGGAGCAGCGACGTCAGGCCCAAGGCAACGTTGGTGACCCAGATGTAGACCGCATAGGTCCAGAAGACCTCCCGGGTCAACGGCGACAGCCGCCGCGTCTCCTCGCGCCAGCCGAGCACGCGTGGGATGGCCAGGCTGGCGAGGGCGAGGACGAGCTGACCCAAGCCCGCGAGCTTCAGACAGAGCACCAAGGAGGGCATGGTGGCAATCGTAGGGCGGGCGTGTGTCCGCTCCCACCCCCGCGCCCGCAAGTGTCTCTTGGTACGATCGCGTCGCGGTGCCACGGTATGCTCGACGCTGAAACGAGGCCCCATGCGGAATCAGACGGAGCGCGGAATGAAGTGGGATGCAGGCGCGTGGTTCGGCAGCCAGCTTGGCGGCTCCTGCTGGATGGCGGTCGGCGCTTCCGTGCTGCTTGCACGCGACGCGGGGCGCGCGGCCGTGGTGTTGGCGCTGTTCGTCGCGGCCAACGCGGTCGGCCTTGGGCTCTGGCGAGCGAGGGCGAAGGTGCGGGCGCTGGTCGGCTACCAGGTGCTGATTCTCACCCTTGGCCTCGCCTCTCTTTTGGCGACGATGACCATCCACTTCGCGGGCCTCTGGGACGCGGTGCAGGTGGGCGGGCGGGTCCCTCCGGTGGCGATGTACTGTCTGCTCGGGGCGCTCATCCCCGGCCTGCTGATCCGGATGAGCTTCGTCGAGAGACGGGCGCAAGCGGAGAGCGATTGAGCGGAGCGCCGGCCCCCCGCCGCTCAGTCGTCGGGCGAGAGCGCCCTCTCGACGGCCAGCGCGCAGCCGTAGGCGGTGGAAAAGCCGGCTCCGCCGTGGCCGTAGTTGTGCACGATGCGACGGGCGCCGTCGCGCCCCAACCGGATGCCCCCCCCGGGTGAGCGCGCTCGGGGTTATAGAAGGGCAGGCACGGCGGCCGGCGCCGCACGAGAAGCACGACTGCCTTCCGGGCGCGCGACGACGAGCAGGCCGAGCCGACCGGTCCACTCGGGTATCCGTCGAGTAGGATCTCGGGTCAATCGACAGGCGATTCAGGCGTCCGGGACACAACGCCCGGTTCCATCTTCCACCGTCCCCCCCGAGGACCATGAACGCACCTTCTCTCGCGCTGGTCTTGGCGCTCGTCTCGTCGCCTGTCGTCGCTCTTGCTGTCGCGGGGAGAGCGCTCGATCCGGCAGCGCTCGAGCCGCGCTCCGCTACGGCGGCCGCGTCTGAGCCGGAGCGCGATGAGCTCGAGCTGATCCGCGGCCGCATGCTGCTCGCGGGCGAGGGCGAACTCTCAAGCGCCGCGCGCACGGCCTTCGTCGACCTGGCGGGCGGCGGCTCGGCGCGTATCGTGGTGCTGTCGGACGCCAAGGCCGGGAAGGACGCAGTCGACTGGGTCGCGACCGGCGCGCGCGGTCAGGCCTGGCTGCGGGTGCGCCGCGCGAACGACCTGGCCGACGCGGACTCGCTGGCCGATCTGCTGGTGGCCGACGGCATCTGGATCGACGCGCTGCCGGAGAAGCTGCTGGGCGAGCCGCTCTTGCGTTCGGTGCTGGTCAACGCGCTCGAACGCGGCGCGGCCGTCGGTGCGCGCGGGGCGATGGCCCGAGCTCTCACCGGCGTTCCCGGCGTGGACACGGATCGGCTCTGCCTCGCTCCGCGTATCGAGCTCGTGTTCGGCGTGTCCGACGTGGGCAATACGGGGCCGCACCACACGGCCGCCAAGAAGAGCCCGGGGCGAATCGCATTGGCGCTGGCGGACGGCGCCGCGGTGGCTCTGTTCGCGGAGCGCTACGTCGACTGCCTCGGCCCCGACAGCGTGGGCTTCGCGATCTATCGCGAAGGCGGAGCACTCGTCGACGAGCAGGTCTACCCCGGTGACGGCGACCGCGAGCTGGGCGACCCGCTCGACCCCCGCCTCGACCTGGTGGCGTGGATCCGCCGGGCCCGGGGTGCCGAGCGCCCGGTCTACCCGCCGCGCACGCCGGGCGCGCCCGTGATCGGGAACGGCACGCTGCTCGTGCAGGGCGGCGGCGGTGTGTCGGACGGAACGTGGGAGCGCTACATCGAGCTGGCCGGCGGTACGGACGCGCGCTTCGTGTGCATTCCGAGCTCGGACGAGATGGACGACGACGCGGCGCCACGGTCGTACAGCGCGCGCAAGCTCACCGAGCGCGGTTGCGCGAACGTACGCATCGCTCACGCGGCCAGCCGCACGACGGCGAACCACGACGGTCGACTCCTGGCCGCGATCGACGCCGCCAACGCGGTCTGGATCGACGGCGGCCGCACCTTCCGGTTCATGGACCGCTTCGGCGAGACGCGCGCCGCCGAGGCGATCGCCCGCGTCCTCGAGCGCGGCGGCGTCGTCGGCGGCAGCTCCGCCGGCTGCCAGGTCGTCGGCGACTTCCTGGTCCGCGGCAATCCGCGATCGAACTCCGAGGTCGCCTTCGAAGGTTACACCCAGGGCCTAGGCCTCCTGCAGGGCGTCGTCATCGACGCGCACTTCATCGAGCGCGGACGCCACGGCCAGCTGCGGCAGCTCGTGGACGACCATTCACAGCTCCTCGGCCTCGGCGTGGACGCGAACTCCGCCCTGTTGGTCCGAGGCTCCGTGGGCGAGGTCCTGGGCGGGGGCGGCGGCGTGGTGGTCTACGACGCGCGCGAGGGCCAGGAGCTGGGGGATGCCGGCCTGCTGCTCGAGTCCGGCACGTACTTCGATCTGGTGACGGGTACCGTGGTCGAGGGGCGTTGAGAGCGAGGTCTCTAAGCTCCGAGCGCGAAGGTCCGCAAGAGGTGCACCTACCCCATCGACGTACGCGCGCGGACGACGGATCAGCCGCTCTAGCGCATGCCCTCGAAGCTCTTGCACCCGGATCCCATAGCCGCGCTTCCCAGCGAGCACGACGTCGGCGCGGTCGGGTCACGGGGCCCGAACACCTACCCGGGGAGGCGACGAACCACAAGCACGGTCGCGTCGTCGCAGAAGGGCTGCTCGTCTCCGAACACCAGCGCGTGCCGGTAGATCTCGTCGAGCACCGCCTGTGCCGCCGCTCCGGCCTTCTCTCTCAGCACCGCCGTCAGGCCCTCGACTCCGAACAGCGCGCCCTGGGGGCTCCGCCGTTCCGTGATCCCGTCGGAGTACAGGACCAGGATGTCCCCGGGTGCGAGCTGGAGCTCTCGGCTCGGGTACCTGCTGCCCTCGACGAGACCCAGTACCGCTTCGCCGCCGCGGCAGAGCTGGACGCCGCTCGACGAGGCATGGATCGGAGGCTCGTGGCCCGCGTTGGCGTACCGGAACCAGCCGTCGGGGGTCAGCTCGCCGAGTACCGCTGAGACGAACCGCCCGACCGGAGAGCTCTCCGCGACCGTGTCATTCAGGTTCTCGATCAACGCTCGGTGCCCTAGCCCGGCCCGGCGCCCGACACGGACGCCGGCGACGATGTCCCTCGCCATGAGCGCCGAGGCCAGCCCATGGCCGGTCGAGTCTCCGATGGTGACCGACAGAGAGCCATCCTCCAGCGGCCGGAGATCGTAGAAGTCGCCTCCGATCTCGTCCGCCGGGTTGCACCGTACCGCGAGCTGGAAGCCCTCCAGGGCGGGGAGCGGTTGGCCGAGCAGGCACTCCTGGACCTCGCTCGCGGCGGCGACCGAGGACCGCCGGTCGCGGGCGCTCAGCTCGGCACGACAGACCGTGTGCAGCGTGCTGATCGCCAGATCCACCAGGGCCCTTGGCGCGCTCTCTCCAAGGAGGAACCACGACGAGTGCGGGCCGCCCTCCGGAACCACCGTTCCCACGGCGCTCCAATGGGCTTCATGCACGCGGGCTGCGATCGCGACCACCTTTCCGGCCACAAGGGTGCGCTTCGGAGTCGTCTGCCAGGTCGCGCCTGGCCCATGCGCCAGCCTCTCTGGCCAGGTGCGGGCCGCTCCGGTG
Source organism: Planctomycetota bacterium (assembly GCA_039029355.1). Classification (GTDB taxonomy): domain Bacteria; phylum Planctomycetota; class UBA1135; order UBA1135; genus JBCCGI01. The sequence goes on along the minus strand of JBCCGI010000030.1, from coordinate 22,577 downwards.
GCCAGCAGCAGTTCCGCATGCTGTTCGCCGTGGTGGTAGACCGCGAGCCCCACGGTTCCGAGCGCCTCGCGCAGGCGCCGCTCGAACTCCTGCAGGACGACCGTGATGCCGCCGGAGAGGTGCCGCCTGACCAGGTCCTGGATGAAGCCATAGAGGAGCTTCGGCTCGGCTTCGATGGTCTCGCGGTTCACCAGACTCCACCTAGGAGCGCGACTCCTCGATCCACTCGGGGTACGACTTGCATGCGTCGCGCCGGAACGCGCTGGGGACGTTCTCCGTGAGGAAGTAGCCGATCAGCAGCGGCAGCCGCTCCTCCATGGCGGGGCCGGCGGCGCCGAACGACTCAATGCAGACCGTCCAGAACCGACCATCGGCGTGGTCCAGATCGGCGAGCTCGACGCTCACCCCGCCCTCGTGCCGCCGCTTCTCGACCGGCCCAAGGGCTAGGCCGTTCCAGCCGTAGAAGCGGATGGCGCGCACCTTCGAGACGCTGACGAGGATGTCGGGCTCCATGCGGAGGTCCTCTGCCCAGCGGCCTGCCTCGGCGCTCTCGACGGACCATTTCGTCCAGCGCTCGGCGATGCCTCCCTCGCCTTGCCCCGGCAAGTCGAACTCCTGCGTCGGGCCGTCGATCGCTTTCACCTCGAGGCGGCCTTGCCGGACCTTGAGTCCGACCTGCGTCCACGTGCCGGGGCAGATGTACTGGTCGACGCGACGTGGCTCCACCCTGATCTCCCCCGGAAGGGACTCGAACCAGGTACGAACCTCGTCCTCGGCTGGCCCTGAGCCGATCCACCTCAGCTCCAGGCTGCGCGCCGTGAAGTCGCGGCGAGCGTCCCTCTTCTCCGGCTCCTCTGGACATCCGCAGGGGTTCTGCGTGCGGTTGAGGCGGGCCTGGCGCTCGCTGTGTCCGGCCCACGAGGCGCCGCAGCGCTTGCACTTGATACTTGTTGCCATGATCGTGGCTCTCGTCTACTCGTTCTTGGAGGTGTCCTTGTCGTCCTGGAGGATCCACTCGTGGCGGAGCACGACCTGCTGGCTCTCGTCAGCTCGGAAGGTCAGCACATACCCGGCGGCGGGGACGCCCTCCCGCTCGACGGGCTCCGGCAACAGGTGCTCGAGGTGCTCGATCCAGTGTCCGAGGCTGCGCCCAGCGAGTCCGACGCTCGGTCGCTTCTCGAAGCGGACCGTGACCTTGAAGCACCCGCTGTCCACCGGCTCCACGTCCAACGTCTCGAAGTTCTCCGAGAGGGAGATCGTGACCCAGAGATCGTGGTACAGCGCCCATGGGTCATCGCAGAGGAGCTTTGGCTTGGCCATCTCCGGCCGGTAGACCATCGCCTCGTCGAGCCTCTTGCCGTCGAAGCGAATGCTGTCGAACTCCTTGCTGAAGTACACGCCGGCGGCGGCGTAGACCGAGATCGGTGAGATCCGATAGCGAGCGCCCGGACGGTTCGCCTCCGCACGGCAGAACAGGGCCTTGAAGAGCTGAAAGGCCTTGTTGCCTTGCAGGTAGGCGTTGTGAGTCGGTGCGTCTTCCCGGTCGTCCTCGGGCGCGTCTTCGCCCTCGCTCATGCGATCAAGGCATGACTGTGCAAAGCGGTGGTGAGCGGTCTCCATCCCCCGCCAACGCCCCTTCAGCGGCTCCAGCTCGGCCTGGTGGAGTGTCGTCAGGTGCTCGTGCCCGAGGTCCTTGAAGAAGCTGAGCTCGTGCAGCCACGTGCTGATCTGGTAGTAGGGCTCACTCACCGCCTGCCGGTACGCCTCGGCGTGGCGGCGCTTGAAGGCCGCCCACTTCCTGCCGTGCACGCCCTGCGATCCAGGGAGCGTCTCGAGCCAGCTCTTCCAGACCCTCGGGTCGTTCTCCGCGCGATACTCGACACGATCGGTCATCCGCCGAATCACCGCCAACGCCTCCTCCCTGGTCTCGACCGTTCTCGCGGTCTCCGCGATTGCCTTCTGGAGGAACCGGAACCAGCGGTCCCGGGTCAGTGCATCCTCCAGCTTCGCGGCCACGAAGGCCCGCCCGTTCAACAGGATGGACATGATCAGCTCGGGTGCATCAACGTTCGTCTTGACCGGGACGATCAGGAGGAGCGACGGCAGTCCGTGCAGGTAGATCGGGATCGTGTAGTAGGCCGTGTCCTTCTGCGACCCGAGGTGCTTCAGCTCCTGGGCCGCGAAGTGCTCGTCGAGCTCGTTGTGCTCAAGGACTGCCGGGCGCTCCTTCAGGGAGCGGATCACGGACAGCGGCACGGGGGCCAGAAGCGCGTCGTGGAACTCCTCGGCATACACGGGGTCCTCGATCGGCTTTACCGTGCCGAGCTTGGGCAGCGAGTCATCCTCGCGGTTCGCCATGCGCAGCCAGACGTCGGACACTTCCTTGCTGATCGGTGTTCCCGTGGGCAGGTAGCGACCCCACATCCGTCCGCTGTCGAACGGAAGCACTGCAACCGGATACCAGCTCGAGTCGAGCACCGGCAGCTTCTTCTTGTCGAGCTCGCACTCATCCCAGAGGGCCTGCAGCTCTTGGTACCAGAGCTGGTTCAGGCTGCGGCCGATGCCCGCCTCGGGCTCGGGCCAGCGAATCTGAGCGGGCTTGTCGGTGCGGACGCAGAGATAGAGCTCGTGGGTGCCCCAGCCCGAAGTGTAGGTCCCAGGTACTGCCTCGACCTGGTAGCCCGCGCGGTTGAGGACGTCGAAGAAGTGCTGCTTCGTGTCGGCGTACTGGTCGATCACGAAGCCGTGCTCGGCGACCGGTTCCTCCGGGTCTTCCCCGGGCGCTAGCTGCTTCGCGTCCCGCTTGCGCAGATACTGAAAGTGGACTCTTCGGCGCAGGTGGCCGGCGACGGCGACGGTGACACGCTTCATGCGAAGGGTGAGCGAACCGACCTGCTTCTCGCCTCGATCCCAGCCGTAGACCTCGCCCTCACCCAGCTGAAGGAGATCGGGCCAGATCACGTTGAAGTCGATCAGGATGTGAGCAGGTCTCTTCTTCAGGTCGCGAAGCCAGGAGGAGAACTTGGATGCTCCGATATGCGGCAGCGTGTTGCCGACGAACATCGCGACGGTGCGGTCCATGTCGAGGCCGCGCTCTTCAAGCCAGGTGGACGAGACGTCATCGAGGGTCGCTTGTTCCAACCAGACTCCGGCCTCGGCGGTTCGCGCTCGAAGGGCCGGGTCGACTCCATAGGCCTTGTCGAGACACGGGACCGACTGGAACAGCTCCTTGACGACAGACCCGTCTCCGCACCCGATGTCGAGCAAGACCTGAGGCTTGTGCTTCGCCACCAGGGGCTCGAGAGCCTTGACCGACCGACCCTGGAGCTCCTGAAAGCGCTTCCCCCCCAAGGCGCGGAAGTGAGGCAGGTTCATGTAGGGGTGCCACGCGACGCGGTGATCGCGAACATAGAAGTCGAGCCGAGAGTGGCAGACCTGCTCGTCGGGGGGCAGCTCGTCGGGCGGAGTCGTGAGCACCGCGACGGATCGAACTGCTCGCCTTGCGTTCGTTAGCGCCCAGTAGGCTGCAATCCGCGCCGGAAGCCGGTCCTCGAAAGTGCCGACTATGAGCACATCCGACGCCTGGGTCTCCTGCTGCACCTGGCTAAGCGCCCCGAAGTAGGGGGTCTCCAGAAGCCGCTCGTCCGAGCCCTGTGGGCTGAAGACCATGTGGGCCGGGCCTCTTGGCAGCTGGAGGTAGAGGGCCTTGTCGATCTCGCCACGGTTCTTCTGGCCGATCCGGTACACCCCTCGCTCGTGGAGGTGGAGGGCTTCGATTTCCTCGTGGTGCTCCTTGAGCGAGGCCAGTCCGAGGGCGCCGTAGTCGGGGGATCCCTGGGCCCCGACTTCGTCGCTGATCGCGCAGACCGGGCAGTCTCGTAGTCCCTCGCTTGCGATCGACTGCGCGAGCGTGCACAGGCCGGCGGCATTCTCGCGGTAGAAGACGACCAACTTGGCTCGATCGACCTCACCGACGTCGATCAGAAACGCCCGCACGTCCTGTGCGTCGAGCAGATAGTGTTGGCTCGTTCGTATGGTCATTTCGAAGGCGACGGCCTCGGCGTCGGCAGGTTCTGGTGTCTGCGGTCCGGCCTAGGTCCGAATCTCGTCTCCGATGCTCGGAGCCGTGCCTTCGTGGCCGCGACCTCGAGAACGCAAGCCGGCGCGAACCGCGCCAGTTCGAGTGCAAAAAACCTGAACTAGCTCTCCGGATGTCGTCGCTTGCCCTGAACGTCTTCTCGGCGCCGTTGCCCGACCCGGAGACCGGAGAACGACATCTGGGTGGCGAGCCCCGAATCCGGGACTAAGCTAGGCTGGCGGCGGCGCCCAAGGTTGAGCACCAAGGGCCACTCAGGATCGAGGCATCCCCTGCGCGTGCTCCGAAGCGATGGGATGAGGACTTTATGGCGAATTCCTGACGCCGTCGACATGCCTTGCCGTTCCGAGTATGCCCCCCTTCTCGCCCCACGCTCACTCACCCTCTTGCGCCGACTTTCCCCCTTAGCCTTGGTCCGGGGCCCCTCTCCCCACCTGCTATGGAAACGCAAAGGCGGCTGATCGGCTCGAATCTACAACCCATGAGCTCCTCGCCTCCCATTCCTTTCCAGCTGGCAAAGAGCCAGTGGCCGGCTCAGCACAAGGCCCACGCCAAGGTCGAGGAGGTCTTAGGCAAGAACGGAGGCGCGACTCTCCTGCGCACCTTTGAGGACATCCTCGTTGGGGGGCGAGCCGCGATCAACATGTCGCTTGCCCGCTGTGTAGATTTCCTTGAGACGGGGAGGTGGCTCAATGTCTATGAGAAGCTTGCAAGCAAGCCCGGGGGGTGCGTCAGGAGTGAGTTTGACCGTCAGCTGCGCGAAGCGCTCGACGAGTGGTACGGGCCGCGTCTGGAGATTGAGAGGCTGCTGCAGTTCCAGTCCGATACGCACTACACCGCGCTGAACGTCGGAGGGAGTGGTCCTGACTATGGGGCCTGTTGCGTGCGTCTAGGGCCGGTTCGAGAGATCGACTTCGCGACGGTCTTCGCCGGCGACCCACTGCGGGTTGTTTTCGATCGCGACGGCCAGCGAGTCCTCACGGACGAAGAGGCTCTCGAGAGGTTCGGCACGCGGGAGAACCTCAATGCACTAGCCGTCGTCTACAACGAAGGCGCGCTGCGTGGTGCGAAGATCCTCGATGAGGGCGCCGCGCGAGAAGTTCTCGAAAACCGGGACACCCCGATGCAAATCCACGTTCATGGCGTTGTCTCTCGCGACGACGTGACGGAGTTGCTTCTGCAGCGGACCTACTTCGACAAGCTCATGGCCGACGTACGGCTTTACGACAAGGCCGGGCCCACGGATCGCCGCGCCAAGACCTTCGACAAGGTCGAGGCGTTTCTCAGGCTGCTGGGTTTGGTCGACGAGTTGCCGGGCGTGACTTTCAAGGTGATTGGATGAGCTCTAGCGCAGCAAGCTATAGGCTCCGGGCGATCGACGCCGAGGGCGGCCAGGCCATTGTTCAGGGACGCGAGCGCTGGTTCCTGATCTCGATCGACAACGATTGGGAGCCCGTCGTCCTCGAGAGCCGGCGCGACGCGATTCGGCTGTCGGCGCGGGCCCCGTTCCGCCTCCTGAGGCGGGAGGACGACTCCCCGGGCCGCGTCTTCTCCCAGATGTCCGACGCCGTTGAGAGCGTCCGGGCGGAGTGGAAGGGCCACTTCGCTTCGAAGGAGGTGCCCGAGCTCGCGGATGTGATCCACCTCTTGCCGGCCGACCTCCGCGCCGTTGCGGACGACCCGCCTCCGCAGGACCCTGAGCTCCGGTACACCGAGCGGCTTCTAATCGGCGCCCGGAAAGGGACTCCCGGGGCCCGCGAGAAGTTCTTCGAGTACGTCATGCCGTACGTCGCGCGCTTCGTCAAGCACCGCTGGGGCGGCGACCTGCAGGCGCGTGCGGGCGCCGACGATGTCGTCCAGGAGATCTTCGTCGCCCTGCTCCAGCGCAAGCACCCCGACGACCTCGAGACGCCCGGCAGCGCCCGCGCTTGGCTGCGAGGCGTCATCCTCAACGTCATTCGAGACCAGTGGCGAAGGTCGAGGGCGAAGAAGCGCGACGTCGCGCGGGAGGCGCCGCTCGATGCCTTGGCCCATGAACCCGGTAGCGCGCAGAGGTCCGCTCCCGCCGAGATGTTCGAGGAGTACGAAGAGCGGGCCGACCTGCTCTCTGCTCTTGCGTTGCTGGATCCGATGGAGCGCCGGATCGTCGAGAGCTACTACTTCGACGAACGCACGGACAAAGAAATCGCACAGGAGCTGGAGAAGTCCGAGTCCTACGTGGGACGCCTGCGTCGCAAGTCCATGGATCGGTTGGCGACCTTGATGCACGGGAACTGACCATGCTCTGTGTTCTCCGAACCCCTTCCCTCGTCCGCCGTCCCCCCCTACGGCGAGACCTTCACGCCGGTCGTTCGACCGACGGGACCCTCGTCCCGAATCCCGAGGAAGTTCTCCCACGGACCCCAGGAGCCAGCCGAGCTCCTCGCCGCGAAGGGCCATTCATGATCCTGCCTGCGACCCCCATCTGTATTCCCACGCCTTCCCTGTCACAACCTGGTACGAGCGGCTCGCCCCCTCGCGCCCTCGGGGAGAGCAGATCAGCGGTCTGCGCTCCCCGCGACCCGCAGCCGAGATCCGTGACCGTCGAGAGTCCTCCGAAGCGGCCCTACGGAGGTTGACCATGGAGCCCTTCTTCGAAGATGAGCTCGACGCCGACGACCCCGTCGGGGTCCTACTCGATGAGTACATTCGCGCCCGGGCCGGAGGCCGCCGAGTGGACACCGACGAGCTGCGCGCACGCGCCGGCGACGACGCGGATACCTTGACCGCCGAGATCCGCATCCACGAGCGCTTGACGACGCTCGGCGCCCGGATGCGAGCCGAGCTTGACGCGTCGCCTGGTGAGCGGTGGCCGCGGTTCCTGGGCCGCTACGAGGTCGAGGCAGCGCTCGACGGTCGCCCCTGTCCGCAGGTCTGGTCCGCCTGGGACCCCGAGCTGGAGCGCCGGGTCGTCGTCAAGCAGGTCGACCCCGAGGAAACCGACGAAGCCAAGCGGCTGGGCGCCCTGGAGCACGAGTGTGTTGTCGACGTCCACACGGTCGAGGCCGAGGGAAAGCGGCTCGTAACCCGCTACCTCGGAGGCCCGGACCTCGCGCACGTGCTCGCCGCCATGCGACGTCCGGAGGCTCCGCCTTCGGCGCGGGACAAGGCGGAAGCCTCCCCGGCGGACGTGGCCCAATGGCTCGACTCGCGCGAGGCTCGCCTGGAGTGCCTTGTGCGCATCGCCGAAGGCCTCGACTATCTCCACGGGCGCAGGATCGTGCACAGGGACGTCAAGCCCGCCAACGTCGTCTTTCGGTCGGGCGAAGAGCCTCTCCCCTGCCTCGTGGACCTCGGCATCGCGGCGCGGATCGGAGACGGGGAGCCCCGGAAATCCGAGCTCATCGGGACGCGCAACTACCTTGCACCGGAGCAGATCCGGGCCGGCGAAGCGGGAAACGACCCACGCAGCGACCAGTTCGCCTTCGGCATCGTTGCTCACGAGCTGCTCACCCTTCGCCATCCTTATCCGGAGCCCCACGATGGGCGGACGCCTCTCCCGAGGGTGAGCTCCGTGTCCGGCCTGGTCCCGGGGCCTGGAGTCGACCGGGATCTCGAAGCGATCCTGCTCAAGTGCCTCTCCATCGAACCCGAGGCTCGTTACGGGAGCATGGCGGAGGTCGTAGCCGACCTGCGGAGCTTCCTGGCGGAACGCTCGGTCACCGTCCGTCCGCGTGCGCCGCTCCTCAGGCTCAGGGACGTCGTGCGCGACCATCCGCGAGCGTCCTGGGCCGCGGCCTGCGTGGTGCTTCTCGCCGTCGTCGCGATTGGACTGCACGGCTGGTCCTTGCGGCGGTTTAGGGCGGACCTTGGGGCAGCTCGCGCGGCTCCGGTCCAGGCGCTTGGTGCCTTCCGCGAGCAGGCCATGCGACTGGGGCAGCTCAGAGCGCGCGGCGAGACCCTGGACGCCAAACCCCTCGTCGGTTGGCTGCACGGCGAGCTCACCGACGAGTTGGATGGCGAGGTCCGGCAGCTCTACCTCGAGGCCGCCAGCGCCTTCCTGCAAGAGAGCCGCAGCGCCGCTCGGAAGCGAGCTCCCTTCGACGCTTTCGAGTCTTGGCGAAGCGAGTTCTTGGCGCTCCGAGAGGCCTACCCGGGGCTCGTTCCCGAGCACGAGAGCATCGCCCGAGGGAGCCTGGAGTTCGGCCTTCCCCCGGGCCTGGAGCCAAGGCTGTACCGCCGGACGACCTGCGCGGAGCTCAGCGACTTGGAGGATCCTCCGCTGGGGCTGACGGGGATGACGGCGTTCCGCCCCATCGAGCCGAACCCGCGGCCGGGGCCGGGTCTCTATCGCCTCGTTCTCTGGGAGCCAGACGGGCTCACGGTGCGCCACGAGGTCGAGGTCTTCGTGAGCAGCCGGACCGGGCCGCCGCGGTTCATCCCGCTCTCCACTTTGGCCCCCGAGTGGTACGACAGGAGCCTCGTGGTCCCCGGCCACTCGGTCCCGGTCTACCACCCTCTAGAGTCCCACAAGATCGCCACCCGCTCGGTCCCCGGCTACCGGATCGGCCCGCTGGTCACCGTGGCGGACTACGCCGAATACCTACGCGCGACGGGGCAGGGCTCCGACGGCTCCGAGGCCTCGCCGGACTCGCCGAAGGTGGTCCCCTGGCAGGAGGCGCTTGAGTACGCGCAGTGGGCGGGAGCGCGGCTACCGACTGCACGCGAGCTGGTAGAGGCGGAGTTGCTGTATCAACGAACCCATCCGGACTTCCCGCCGCTGATGGACGAGAGCCTATGTGCGGGCGAGTGGGTGACTGATCTGCCCCATACCGAGCCCGACGGCCTTGTGGAGCTGGGCTGCTACCTCTCCTACAGCCGTTGGCGCGAGAAGCAGCATCTGCTCCCCGTCAGCTGGTTGGAGCGGGCCCACCCGACCCGCGGGGTTCAGTGGTTCGTTGACGAGGCCGGAAGGCGCGCCCAGGGCTTCCGCCTGGTCCGCACCGAGGACACGCCCGACGCACTGCGAGACACGCTCGAGCTCGAGCGCTAACCCGGGGCTCATCCCCTTCGCCCCAGAAAGTCACCCATGAAGTTCTCGATCGCGCTGTTTCATCATCCCAAGACCTACGACAAAGCGGCTCCCGCTCCCCCGGACTTCCTGGAGCTAGCGAAAGAGATCGAGCCCATACTCGCGGAGGCGATGGCGGCGGACGACGGCTTCGCCGTCATCGCGAAGTGGCTGGAGGAGAGCGGCTACGGAGTGCCGGCGGGTCCTTCCGAGATCTGCTACTGGGAGTTCTGCAAGAAGGGCCTGACGAAGTGCGTGTGCAAGGCCCAGGAGGTCCGCTTCATGACGGGCGACAAGGAGACGTTCGCCACGCTCGAGCTGCGTGAGCAAGACGATTGCTGCGAGAACGGAACGTCACTCGCCGACTACCTGCAGTCGTTCGAGCAGTACGACGCGGACGCCTCGGTCGCGGAGAACGCCTCCTCCCTCGACGAGGACGACGTCTTGATCCCAGCGAATGGGGCTGTGGTTTACGACGGCCTGCAGGTCGAGGTCCTCCTGACCGAGGCCGCCGCGGAGAGCCGCAACACGGGCCGCCTCGTCGACGCGACTCGTGCGTTCGTAGAGGCGTGCGGCCTCGCGTTCGAGAGCATCGACGGTGCAACCGATGCCGGCGCCTGCCGATTCCGAGCGCGGGGACTCGACCGCGCCGGGCGGCTGTGGCGAGGCAAGGAGGTCATCGACCGGACGGTCTCTGGCGAGTCCACCCAGGGGATATCCGAAGACCTAGTCAGGGCCGCGGAGCGCTTGGTCGCCGTGTTGAACCGGACGCACGGCGAAGTCCGGATGGGAGGATTGTTCCGCCTTGGAGCGACGGAACGAGGGCGGCCGCGGAGTAGGGGGACGGCTCCGCAGGACGACTCCGAGTGCTGAGACCGGCCGTCGCCTTGCTGCAGGACTAGACGTTGTCCGGCGGGACCGGGGCGATCGGCTCGACGGTGTACGACGTCGAGCCGATCGGGGACTACTACGTGGCCGGCACGGCGCCGCGAGTGCCGGTGCACGGTACCTTCGACACGCTGCGATCCGCGGTACCTTGGAGGCCCGAGTTCTTCGCTCTGGCCCTGATCGATTCCGGCCTTCTAGACATGTTGCGTCTCGAGAAAATCGAGGCCGGCACCGACTGGGTTGGTGAGTTCGGCACTGCGGCGGACCCGTCAGACTTCGAGGTCCTGCACAGCTACTCCCCTCTCCATCACGCAGGGCCGGGCGTCCCCTACCCCGCCACCCTGGTGAGCGTAGGCTTGAAGACGAGCGGGTTCCCCCAGCTCACGGCTATAGGTTTGTCACCGCTCTACAGGCTGCGCAGGTCGCTCCGGCGCCCATCCTGCTGCGGGTGGAATCGGGCGGCAGCTATCGGGGCCCGATCGGGCTCGATCGCCGGATCGCCGAGCAGCCGGACCGCTGGGCATTCCTGTGGAGCGCCCTGAGCGAGTAACGGTCCATTTCATGTTCGTGAACCGCCTCTCGGAACTCGTGATGGCGTTCTGGAGGAGCCCGGCCGCTCCAGCCACCAAGCTAGAACGGGCGGGTTGAGCCGGGGAACCGCGCGCCGCGCATCTTGCGGATGCCAATTGTCACTGGCCATTGGGCGCGCTTGCTATGAGGATGCAGCGATGCACAAGCGATTGACCTCTACAGCGTTTGCTCTATGCGTCTTGCTGGGGAGGCCGACCGCCCAGAACCTGCCCCCCGGCTTTCAGGCCGTTCCGCTGAGCGGTGTGTACGACACGCCCGTGGGGCTCGCGATCTCGGACCGGGGGTTGCTGTTTGTGCTCGAGCAGCGTGGCTTTGTGAGGATCCACGATGGCGAAGAGCAGCAGACGCGGCCGTTCATCAACCTGGAGGACGAGGTGCACTACAACCTCGAGCGCGGTTTGCTTGGGATCGCGCTGCATCCGGGCTTCCTCCCGGACGGTGGACGCACGTCCTGGGTGTACCTGCTGTACACCGTCTCGCCGGTGCCCGGGCAGGACCTCGCCTATGGCTTGGATGAGTATCCGTTCTCGCGGCTGACGAGGTACCGCGCGACCTTCGATGGCAGCGACGTTGTGGCCGACCTGACCTCGCGGCAGGTACTGCTCGGGAACCAGCGTCCCGACGGCTCCGTGCCCGATTGCATCGCGAGCCTGCATCTCGGCCACAGCAACGGCTCGTTGCACTTCGCGGACGACGGGTCGTTGCTGGTCGCAGCGGGCGACGGCGCGAACTACAACTTCGCGGACACCGGCGGCAAGGACGCGCCCGGCTTCGACAATTGGGTGCACCCGCTGACCGGGCTCCGGGGGCCGACGCCGGCGGAGCAAGACAGCGGCGCGTTCCGCTCCCAGGACCTGCGTTCGCTGGCCGGCAAGGTGCTGCGCATCAACCCCGACACCGGTGAAGGCTACCGCTCGAACCCGTTCTACGACGGCGACCTGGGGTCCAATCCGTCGCGCGTCTGGGCGCTCGGTCTGCGCAACCCGTTTCGGATGCTCGTGTTTCCGGGCACCGGTGCGAGCGACGTGGCGCTCGGGCAGCCGAACGTCTTGGGGATCGGCGATGTGGGGTGGGAGACCTGGGAGGAGTTCGACATCTGCCAAGGCGCCGAGAACTTCGGCTGGCCCTGCTACGAGGCGCTGGTCCCCGAGCCCGCCTATCAGGCTTTTCAGCCGAGCTCTGCGGCCTTTCCGACCTGCGCTACACCGCTGCACGGCAACCTGACCGATCCGATCGTGGCTTGGCATCAGTTCGCGGCGACCACCTACGAGCCCGCCGGTACGTACGTCGACGAGCAGGGCAACCCGCTCCCCGGCTTCAGCGGCCGCAGCGCGATCGGCGGCACCGTCTACACCACGGGCAATTACCCGGACTACTACCACGGTCGCGTGTTCTTCGGCGACTACGGCACGGCCTTCATCAAGACGCTGGAGCTGGACGAGAACTACAACCCGATCGCGATCCGTCCCTTCGGCACGGGGTTCGGCCAGCTCTCGTCGATCGAGCGCCACCCGATCAGCGGCGATCTCTACGTCACGCAGGTCACGGGCTTGCTCAAGGTGCTTCGCTACGAGCCGGTGACGACCTACGGCTGCGGGGTCAATCCCGCCGGCAGCTTGGCGATCCAGGGAGGTGCGCCTGTTGTGGGCGGCACCGCGAACTTCGAGCTGCACAACCCGCTCGGAACGCAATCGCCGGGCGCGGCCACGCTGTTGGGCGTGGCAACCAAACCCGACTCGGCCTTCCCCTGCGGCAAGGTCTTTCCCGGCCTCGGCATGGGCGGCCCGCTCGCGGACGGCGAGGTCCTGCTCAACCTATCGCCGGTCGTCGCGCTGTTCGCCTTCCCCGGTCCGCCTTGGCAGGGCTCTCCGGTCACCGTGTCGCTCGCACTTCCGGACGACGCGAGCCTGGCCGGGCTCAAGCTCTACACCCAGGGCGCGATCGTCGATCCAAGCTTCGGCGGAGCGAGCGGCGCAGGCATCGGGTTGACCGAGGCGCTTTCGGTCCTGGTGGGGCTGTAAGGCCCGCCGTGCAGGCCGCTTGGCCCACGCGCGGCTGTAGCGTGCGCATGGCCGCCTGGGCTAACCTGCACGAGCACGCCTCCTCCGGGCCTGATCTTGATCCCTGATAATCCGTCGCCCGCGCCCATACACATGCCCCCCGCATCTCGACCGTCCCTCTCGCGAGCCGCGAGGCTGCGAGCCGCGGCTCTGGCTTCGATCGCGCTCCCCGCGCTGCTGAGCTCCGCTCCATCCGCGCAGAGCCTTCAGGATCTGTCCTTCGGGACCGAGGACGCCTTCGAGGTGCTCACCTGGAACATCGAGTGGTTCCCCAAGAGCGGTGGGACCACGGTCGCCGCCGTGGGCGAGGCCATCGAGGCTCTCGACGTCGACCTCCTGGCCCTGCAGGAGATCACCGACCTGACGCTGTTCCAGCAGATGATCGACGGCATCCCGGGGTACACGGCCTTCTACGAGTCGGACTGGTTCGCGGGCCTCGCCTACGTCTACAACTCGGAGACCGTGGAGATCGTCGACATCTACGAGATCTACAAGACCGAGCCCTACTGGAGCGCCTTCCCCAGATCGCCGGTCGTGATGGAGCTGACGTTCAACGGCGCGAGCCTGGTCGTGATCAACAACCACTTCAAGTGCTGCGGCGACGGGATCCTCGACCTATCCGATCCGGGGGACGAGGAGACGAGGCGCTACACCGCGAGCAACCTGCTGAAGGAGTTCATCGACGACACCTTTCCAGACGAGCGGGTGATCGTCCTCGGCGACCTCAACGACAGCTTGACCGACGGCGCGGCTCACAACGTCTTCCAGAGCTTCCTGGACGACCCCGGCAACTACGGGTTCGCGGACTGGGACATCGCTTGGGGAAGCAGCTCCGACTGGTCCTATCCAACCTGGCCGTCGCATCTCGACCACCTCTTGATGACCAACGAGCTGTTTGAGGGCGTCGCCGGCGCGGACGACGTCCAGGTGCTGCTCATCGACGACTACCTGCCCGGCGGGTGGTCGGAGTACGACGCGACCATGTCCGACCACCGCCCGGTCGCCTTGAGGTTGTCCCTCGGCGGCTGCCCCACCGACGCGCCGTCCACCGAGACGGTGCGCCTGGGAACGCCGCCCAACCCCCACGCGTTCCTGGCCGGAGTCACGTCGGGGCCGGCCCTCGGCTCGACTTGGGATCCCGTCCTCGATCACACGACGTTCATGCCGGGCGCGGTCCTGGACTTTGTCGCGATCGGGGTCGCGCCTTCCGACATCGCTACGGGGCTGGGCACGGTTCTCTGCGGCCTCGCGCCCCCCATCGTGGTCACGGGGCCGCCCGGCGTGCCGTTCGCCCTCCCGATCGTGGACGACTGCGCGCACCTTGGAACCACCCTGTGTACGCAGGGCGGAAGCGTGGATGCGCTGGTGAACATCCAGCTGGCCAACGCGCTCGACATTACGATCGGCACGCTTTGAGGCTTGCTGGGGCCGCCGCAGCGGAGTCTGCACCCGATCGGGCGGACGCCCTCATCCCGGCGTGAGCCCGATCTCGCCGCCGGCCGCGCCTGCCCTGTCGGGCAGCGAGCTGCGCTGCCGACGTGGACTGACTCCGCCGGTCGGACACACGCCTGCGCGACAGAGTCAGTCCCGAGTGCGCGAGGGCAGGCGAACAGGGCCCTAGCGACATCGGGAGCCTTCGGCCGATGCGCTTCGGGCCGAGTTCTGGTCCCGCTTCGCGGCAGCTTCTGGCGACCACGGGTACCCTGGGGAGGCGTCGCTCGCACCGGCCCAAACCCCTCCGAGGAGCCCCATGTCCCACCGTGTCGCCGCCCTCCTTCCCCTGACCGTGTTGTCGCTTGCGTTTCCGCTTTGGGGGGACGTGCTCGTCGTCGACGAGGAGGGTGCCGCGGGCACCTTTCCGGGCATCAAAGGGGCGGTGTTCGCGGCCTCCGAAGGCGACACGATCCTGGTGCGCAGCGGCACCTATCCGGGGTTTACGGTCGACGGCAAGTCGCTGACGATCGTCGCCGAGGACGGGGCGGAGGTCGCGGTGCTGCCCGAGTTCTCGGTCGTCGAGCACGCCGTCCAGGTCCGCGGGCTCGGCCCGGGTCAGCACGTCGTCGTGCGCGGGATGACGCTCTTCCCCGACGTGCTCTCCTTCCCCGAGCCGGTCCTGTTGATCGAGGACAACCTGGGGACGGTCGTGCTCGAGGACGTCCACACGGACACGTTCGAGAGCTGGCAGGCGGTCCCGCTGAGCGTCCGCAACAGCCAGGCCGTGCTCTTCAACCGCTGCACGTTCCAGGCCAGCATCTGCGGCTTCCCCTGCGCCGCGGGCGAGGTCTCCGACTCGAACCTCACGGTCTACGATTCGGAGTTCCGCGGCGGCGACGGGACGACGCCGCTCCCCTTCTCCGGCGCGGGCGCGGGCGGAGCCGGCCTCATCGTGTCCGGCGGCACGCTCTTCGCCGCCGGCACCCTCTTCGCCGGCGGCGACGGAGGGACGACCGAGAACCCCGAGCAGTGCACCGCCGCGGGAGGCGACGGGATCCAGCTCACCACCCTAAGCCCCGCGCTGACCCTGCGCGGCTGCACGCTCGCCGCCGGCCAGCCCGGCGGCGGCGGCACCAGCGATCCCCCCTGCGGCGACCCGAACGGCGAGCCGATCCATGTCGAGACCGGCACGGTGCTCGAGCTGCCCGGCGAGGCGCGCTCGCTCGCCGTCTCCGCCGCGGTGCGTGAGGGCGAGTCGCTTGCGCTCGACTTCGGCGGCGAGCCCGGCGACCTCGTCTTTGTCGGGTTCGCGCACACGATCGCGCCACCGCTGTTCGTGCCCGTGCTCGCGGGCGAGCTGGCCCTTGGGTTCCCGTTCCAGGTGCTCTTCCAGGGGGAGATCGGTGCTTCCGGCGCGCTCGCTACGGCGGCGCTGATGCCGGAGCTCGGCCCGGGTGTGATGGCGGTGCACCTGCACCTTCAGGCGGTCCACTTCGCGCTCGGCGGCGCTACCTTCCTGGGTGGTACGTCGTCGGCGGTGGGGCTCGACGCTTCGCTCTAGAGCGAGCGCGTCTCCGACGGGCCGGGCCATCCGCTTGGCCGGGTAGGTCCCGTTCCGAGCGACTCGGCGCCGGTGCCGGCGCGCCAGCGATGCGCGCAGGCCGGTGCCTCGTCCGGCTCGGGCGTCAGGTGCACGATGCGCCAGCGGTTCAGCGGTTGGGCTTCCGTCCCGCTGACCGCGTGCTCGACGTGGAACAGGGGTTGGCGCTGGCCGGCTTCGAGGTGTGTCCCGTCAGCCCGCGTGAGCTCCGCGCGGCCGAAGAGCAGCACGGACTGTTCGTCCGCACTCGTGTCCTCCTCCAGCACGAGGCACTCCGTGCACGCCTTCCTTATCAGGGCGCGTTCCCACCGCGCCCGGCGCGCAAGGCTAGGATAGGTGCCCACCGGCCCCCCACCCGCGCAGGATCCGACCGAGAAGGGGTCTCCAATGACCGTTCGATTCCATCGCGTACTCTTGCTCGTCCTCGGCGCCTTGAGCCTGCTCGTCGCGCCGCACCGTTCCGACGTGCTGGTCGTCATGGAAGACGGCCTTGGGCCGGGCTACAACACGATCCAGCAGGCCGTGGACGCGGCTTCGTCCGGCGACACGATCCTGGTCCACCTGCCGTACGCTTCCTTCGCCCACCAAGAGGACGTCACGAT
The DNA here is from genome assembly GCA_039029355.1 of Planctomycetota bacterium. Taxonomy (GTDB): domain Bacteria; phylum Planctomycetota; class UBA1135; order UBA1135; genus JBCCGI01. The sequence goes on along the minus strand of JBCCGI010000030.1, from coordinate 6,256 downwards.
CGACGGCAAGTCGCTGGAGATCGTCGCAGAACCCGGTGCTCCGCTTATCGTGCTCGGCAAGCTCCGGATCCTCAACCTCGCCGCGGACCAGTGGGTACGCGTCCAGGGCATGGAGTTCGGGGTCCAGGAGGTAGCTCTCGAGGTCCGTGACTGCCTTGGGGTCGTCTGGATCGACGACTGCGAGTTTGTGAGGACGGTCGAGGTGTTCGATTCCAGCGCGGTGGTCCTCACGCGGACCGCCGCGGAGGTGGCCGAGAAGGACGGGCTGCTCGTGGTGCGCTCGACCGTGTACGCCCTGGACTCGAAGCTGGGGGGGCCGAGCTTGAGCGGGACCTCGCCGGACCCGAGCTCCGGCGCTCGGGTCGAGGAGGCCTCGCTCTACGCACAGCGCGGCTCCATCCAGGGCCATTGGGGAGAGAGCGGCGCCTTCCCCTGCGGCCCCGGAGGGGACGGCGGGATCGGCCTCGAGGTCCTCGGCAACGAGTCCGCGGTGCGCCTCCTGGAGGCCGTGCCCCAGGGCGGTCCGGGCGGTCAGGGCGGCGGCGGGGGCTGCGGGCCGAGCGGGATGCCCGGTGCGGACATCGTGGCCCCCGCGGGCGTCGTCCAGACCTATCCGGGGACCGGCTACTCGCTCTCTTGCGACAGCCCTCTGCGCGAGGGCGAAGTGTTGACCTTGACCGGCGAAGGTCCGTCCGGCGATCTCCTGTTTCTGGCCTACTCCTCGACGCCGGCGGCGGTCTTGGTGGAGCCGTACAAGGGCGCCATCCTCGGCGCGTTCACGATCGCGCCGCTCTCGATGGGCGCGATCGGCGGCGACGGGAGCGTGTCGCTCTCCACGACCGTCGCCGAGCTCGGGCCGGGCGTCGAGAGCCGCTCGCTCTACTGCCAGGTGGTGGGCATCAGCCCCTCAGGCGGCGTTACGCTGGGCGCCGGCGTGCCGGTGACGCTGCTCGACGATTCGTTCTGAGAGGACGAGAGACGGGGGCCGATCGATAGCCAGGGCGCACAGCGCGCTCCCCTAGCAAGCACCAGTTGACACGAGCAGGACACACAGCGACCACGCACGACTCGACCGCGACCGACACGTCACCCGGCCCCGTTCAGGCCGGGGAGCGCTTGGGAGTCCTCGACGCGATCCGCGGCATGGCCCTCGTCGGCATTCTGCTGGCCAACCTCATGGCCTTCTTCGGCGTCGACCTGATGAACGAGGAGGAGCGTCGCGCTATCGCGGGGCGCGAGCTCGGCGAGGCGGTGCTCTTCGGGATCAACTGGCTCGTTGAGGGGAAGTTCTACTCGGTCTTCTCCATCCTCTTGGGCATCGGGTTCGCGCTCCAGTGCCAGCGGGCCCTCGCGCGCGGGTCTTCGCGCTCCGAGTTCGACCGCTTCTTCCGCAGGCGGATGAGCGTCCTCATCGGGATCGGCTTGCTCCACATGTTCGTGGTGTGGTGTGGGGACATCCTCACGCTCTACGGAGTGATGGGGCTGCTGCTTCCCTTCCTGGCGCGCGGGAGGGGCACGACGCGGGCGGCGTGGATCGTCGTCCTGCTCTGCGTTCCGTTCGCGACGCACCTGCTCGTCTACGCCACCGAAGGGCAGGTCGACCCGCGGGTGCCCTTCGCGGGAGCGGGACAGAGCGCCCGAGAGGCCCTCGGCGGAGGCGACCGGTCCAGCCTAGAGCTCTTCGCAGAAGGAGGCTGGGCAGACTACTACGCCTGGAACACCGGCTTTGCCGTGGCTCGCCCCGGGTCCTACCTCCTGGGCGGGCGTCCGGCCCACGTGCTGGCGCTCTTTCTGATCGGCGCCTGGATCGGCACGTTCCTCCTGCCGCGCCTGAGCTCCCTCCGCCGCTCGCTCCACGTCACCGCGGTCCTCGGCGCCGTCGTAGGCCTCCCCACCAGCTTCCTCTACGCCGTGAACAAGGCCGAGGGCTATCCGCCGCTGCTCTCCACCGAGGGCCTGACGCAGACGGCGCTGTACGCGGTGGGCACCACCCCGCTCGCCCTCTCCTATCTGGCCCTGGCCGTCTTGTGCTGGAGGAAGCCCACGACCCGAGGCCTGCTCTTGTGGTTCGTTCCGCTGGGCCGCATGGCGTTGTCGGTCTACGTCAGCCAGTCCCTGATCCAGCTGGCGGTCTTCTCGGGCGGCGCGCTCGGCTTGGCGGCCCGCTCGCCGTCGACGGCTCTGCTTCCCATCGCCGCCGCGGCCATCCTCATTCCCCAGAGGTACGCCTGCGTCTGGTGGTTGGGGCGGTACGACCAGGGGCCCCTCGAGTGGGTCTGGCGCAGGCTGACCTATCGGAAGCCTGCGAACCGTTTGGTCGCTGGCTCGACGAGCACCTCTGGCGACGACCAGACCTAAGAACGGCCGACGCCGAAGCGGCAAAGGAGCCGGCCATGGACCCACGGTCGCAGCGGGCCAACATCCGCCGTGGCGGAGTCCTGGACTCGGCCGAGTTGGAGGCCCCTCGATCTCGGCGCCGCACGCCAAAGACGTGCGCGCGCGGCGACGGGATTCCTGGTGCGCCGCTGCGCCAGGGGCGGCGAGCTGGGCTAGCGCGCCTGGACCGGGGGCGGATCCGCCGGCTCCTGTGCGAGCGCCACGGCCTTGGCCAGCAGCTCCTGGCTTCGTGCGCTCCGCAGCAGCGGCTCGTTTTCGCCCGTCCAGTCGGACTCCGCGCCCGCGCGGAGGAGGGCGACCGCGAGGTCGACGCGCTCCGCGGCGATCGCGAGGTGGAGCGGGCGCCAGTTCGAGCCCACGTAGAGGCTCGGGCTCTGCGCGGCCTCCACGTCGGCGCCGTGCTCCAGGAACAGCTCGACCAGGGGCAGGAACTCGTCCGCGGCCTGCGGGTTGGTCGCCGCAGGTCCGGCGAGAATCGACCGGGCCGCCGCCGCCCCGTGCAGCGGCGTCGTGCCGTGGGAGCTCGCGGCGTTGACGGGCGCGCCGGCTTCGAGCAAGAAGCGCGCGAGCGGCAGGTCTCCGCGACGCGCCGCGATGAGGAGCGGCGTGACCCCCTGCGCGTCCGCGGTCGCCGGGTCCACCCCGGCCTCCACCAGCGTCCGAGCCGCCTGTAGCCGCCCGAAGCGGGCCGCCGCGTGCAGCAGGGTTTCACCCTGGAGGCGCGCCTCCGCCAGGCCCTCGGTCGGCGCGAGGGTCCAGAGCTCGCCGAGCGCCGCGTGCACGAACGGCGTGCGGTTGGCGCCGCGGGCGACGAGCAGGCGGAGCACCTCCTCATGCCCCCGGAGGATGGCGAGCTCCGCGGGCCGCCGTCCGTAGACGTCCTCGGGATCGACCGGCGCGCCGTGGTCGAGGAGGAGCCTGACCACCTCCGCGTGGCCGCCGCGCGCCGCGAGGTGCAGCGGCTGGTAGCGCGCCTCGGGTAGCGACACGCGCGCCCCGCACCCCAGGAGGAAGCCGAGCGAAGCCAGTTGGCTGGACTCGGCGGCCGCCTGCATGGGCCACGCCCCCATCGACGCACTGCCGGCGGGGGCGTCGGCGCGCGCACCGTGTTCGAGCAGCAGCTCCATGACCCGCGTCTGGCCGCTCCGTGTCGCGGAAACGAAGTCCCGCTGGCGCACCTCGGCTCCCGCATCGAGGAGCAGCTCGACGATCTCGATCCGGCCCAGCTTCCCGGCCTGGTGCAAGACCGTCTCCTGTCCGTAGCGCGCGTTCGGGTCGGCCCCGAACTCCAGCAGGAGCTCCGCGATCGGGGCATCGTGGGCGTTGATCGCCGCGCCGAGGGGACCGACCCTCTCGCCGGTGGCCCGCTCGATCGCGTCCGGCTGCGCCGCCAGGATCTCCCGGACGAGCGCCACCCTGTCGACGTCCCCCGAGCGCGGGTGCCTCCCGTGCATGGCGAGCATCAGGGGAGCGTCCCGCGGCTCCTCCTCCTCCTCCTCTTGGCCCGCTGCGGTTCCCCACAGGCAGACCGTCATACCCAAGGTCCAGCAAAGTCCACGCATGAGTCGCCTCCTCGCCGAGGGTCCGAAGTCGTTCTCGATCCTACGCCGCCGCTCGCACGCTTGTTGGCGGATTCCGGCCTCGCAGGCCGCCGGCGCGGTGACGGCAGCCCGGCCTCGTTTTCCGGGTTTGGATCAAGGCTGGTCCTCCGCGCGCCGAAAACGCAGCGATCGTCCGAGCTTCCGCCTTCCGCGACCTCGATCCAGCCATGCAACAAGTGCGCCCGCTCCTCGTGACCTTCCTCGTTGCCGCGCTGACCTGCGGCTGCCAGTCCACCTCCAGCTCGACCTTCCAGGCGGGCGACGGCGAGGAGCGGAAGCTGGAGCTGGTCCATCTGGTCCAGGACGTGCAGGACTCGCAGGTCGAAGCCCAGATCGAGTTCAGCGAGGCCTTCGCGCTCTTCCGCCGTCTCACGCAGCTCGAGGATCCGCCCGAGGAGCTGGAGGTGGTGTACGACGACCTGATCGAGGAGCTCGAGGACTGCGAGGTCGCGGCCCTCGACCTGCACGAGCAAGTCGAGACGGTCGCCAGCCAGGCGGCGATGCTCTTCACCAGCTGGTCGGACGAGCTGACCGCCTTCTCGAGCCCGACGCTGCGGGGCAAGAGCGAAGCGATGCTGCGCGAGAACCAGAAGCGCTTCGAGGCCCTGTTGGTCGAGCTCCAGCGGACCGAGGCCCAGGTCGTTCCACTGCTCACCGAGTACCGGGACTACGTCCTCTTCTTCAACCACAACCTGAACCCGCGCGCGATCGCGACGATTCAGGACACGCTGCCGGCTTTCCTCGAGACGAGCGATGCGGTCGAGGAGGCCATGAAGGCCGACGCCGCGCTGTCGGAGCGCTTCGTCCAGTTCGTGCTCGGCCGGGGCGAGTGGGACGCGGAGCCCGAGGGCCGAGAGATCGGCGCGGGCGTCGAACCGCCGAACGAGGTCGGCGGCCAGTAGCCCGGATCGCGGTCCCTCGGCCGCCGGTGTGCGCCCGACAGGAGCACAGGGCTGCGGGCGTCACCGCGGGATCACTCCCGCACGAGCCGACGAATCTCGTCGTCGGACGAGTCGTCGCCGAGCAGCTCGCGCAGAGCCCGTTCCAGGACCTCGTCGCGACCCTCGCGCAGGCCGGCGGCGGTCGGAACAACCTCGATGTCGGGGACGATGCCGATCCGTTGAGTCGGCGTCCTGTCGGGGTAGAACACGCCGATGCCGCTCATCATCGCCAGCAGCCCTCCGGGCAGCGGGATCATCGACACGTTGCCGTCCGCGCCGGCGGTGGTGCTCCCGACGACCAGCGCGTCCGGCGCGGCGCGGAAGGCCATCGCGGTGTACTCGGACTGGCTGATCGAAGCCTCGTCGACGAGGATCGCCACGCGCCCCGCGTAGCGCGGCTCCCGCGGCGGTAGGGACAGGGGCTCGGTCCACAGGAACGCGCCGGGGTTCGACAGGTCTCCATGGGTGAAGCGCGCGAACGGCGTGGGCTCCCCCACCAGGTGTCCGCCGAGCGCGAAGACCGCGAACTCAGCGGGATAGCCGCGGATGTCGATCACCCAGCCGCGCGTGCCCTCCGCTGCGCGCACGTAGTCCTCGGCCTTGCCCGCCTCGAAGCCCGAGAGCTTGAGGTAGGCCACCTCGTCGGAGAGCAGCCGGAACGCGTCGCCCGGGCGGTCGTGGCTCCAGGCGAGCGGGTTGCCCTGCAGCTCGCTCGCGGACGCGCGTTCGGGGGTGAGCTCCAGGTACTCGCCCTCCCGCTCGACGTGAACGCTGCACGGGCCGGGCGAACCAAGCGTCAGGCTGAAGGAGAGCAGCCAATGTCGCGCGGCGTCGTTCGACGCGCCGTAGTACGGCGACCAGGCTGCGAGCAGTGCCTCGACGGGCTCACCGTCGAGCTCGACGATCACGTCGCCCGGCGCGAGGCCGCTCGCCGGTCCCAGCTCGGCATGGGTGTACCCGGCGACGACGGCCTGCGCGCCCAGAAAGCGGACGCTCACCGGAAGCAGGCTGTCGCCGAACGGCGGGGTTGCGCGCTCCCTGGACAGCAGGTTGGCGTGGCCGTCCCCCACCCGCGCCACGAGCGCGGCCAACGCGAGCCGAAAGTCGGCCGGCTCTTCGGCCTCAGCGAAGGTCGGGAGAGACTCGACCAGGACGCCTTCCCAGTCCTCGTCGATCTGACCTTGCCCGGGTTTGGTGGACACCTCGGATGAGGCGGTTCACGCCGCCGGTGCGGCAGGGGCTTGGGTTTCGAAGTCCGCTGGGCTGAGGTTGCCGCAGTGAGAGTGTCGCCGCCTCCTGTTGTAGAAGACTTCGACG